>NC_014150.1:2400000-3000000 GCF_000092845.1 Brachyspira murdochii DSM 12563
AAAAGTTTTTATTTTTATTAATTCTAATATTGTCTGTATTAGCTTCCTGTTCTAAAACAGAAACTAATTCAAATACTAATCAGTCATCAGTAAATGCTTCCCCTGTTGAAAAGACAAGAGTATATGTAAATGCTGATTGGGTGAAAAGCGTTATAGACGGCAATCAGCCTCAGTCATCTAATTATGTTATTTTAGAAGCTTCTTGGGGAGATGCAAGTGCTGATTATAAAAAAGCCCATATACCGGGTGCATTGCATATAAATACCGATTTGATAGAAGAGCCTGAGTATTGGAATGTAAGAACACCTAAAGAAATAGAACAGGTTATGAAAGATTTTGGCATATCAAAAGATACTGCCGTTATAGTATATGGAGAGCCTTCTCCTGCAGCAAGAGTTGCAACAACTCTTCTTTGGGCTGGTGTTGATGAAGTGCATGTATTAGATGGTAATTTGAAAGCATGGACTGATATGGGTTATGCTGCTTCAAGCAATACTGAAAAAGCTAAGCCTATAGATGATGTTGGAGTTATAGTTCCAGCTCACCCAGAATATATTATATCATTGCCAGAGCAGATAATAGAAAAACAAAAAGATCCTAATTTCAAACTTGTAAGTATAAGAAGTTGGGACGAGTTTACTGGAAAGGTAAGCGGATATAGTTATATAGAAAGAGTAGGGGAGCCTAAAGGAGCTGTTTGGGGAAGAGATGAATTTGATTATGTTGATGATAATGGTAAAATCATAAGTATAGATGAAGCTCAAAAAATATGGAATGAATGGGGCGTAACTAAAGATAATGAAATATCATTCTACTGCGGCACTGGCTGGAGAGCTGCTATACCATTTTTAATAGCTTATCAGGAAGGCTGGACTAATGTAACTTTATTTGACGGCGGCTGGTATGTATGGCAGATGAATCCTGAACTTCCTGTTCAGTTAGGAGACCCTAGAGAAAATACTAATAATTAATTTATAGTATAGATTCTAATTAAAGCGGACATTATTTTTTATATGCCCGCTTTTTATTTTTTAATATTTTTTGATTTTTTTATAAATAAATAGTACAAAGAAGTTTTTATAAACTCTGATATATAAACTATAAAAAATATTAAAGTCATGTAATAATATGCTAATAAACTTTCTCTTGAAAACATTCTTAAAAAAATAATAAAAAGTATTCCTAAAATAATTAGAGAAATATTGAAGAGCATCATATATTTATTACTATATATTTTTGATTTAAAAAAATAAAAAAATACAATAGCAGCAATTATAATTATAATTAATATTAAAAATGAGGCAGCATTTATTAAAAAAGGAATGTTATAAATAGTTTCAAATTTTTTGTTGTAATAAACAAAATGCCTCATAACCCCCATTTTCTTTTTTGATAAAAATTGTAATGCAAATGCTGATATTACAAATAATACTTGTATTACTGTTACAGAAATGAAAGATATTTTTTTAATCATATAAACTCTTTAAAAAATAGTATTAATTTTGAATAAAATTATCGTAAAACTATTAATCTTTATTATTGATATTTTTTATATTTTTTTGCATGAGTTTCTGATTACTATATTAGGCTGTAATATTATGTTGACATTATCGTTTATTCTTTCGCTTATAATATTAAGTATTGAAAGTACAGCATTTTTACCCATTTCATATGCCTGAGACGATACGGTTGTTAATCCTATTATTGAAGAAAAAGGTATATTGTCATAACCTATTAATGATATGTCATTTGGTATTGATATATTAAATTCTTCAGCAGCTTTTTTTATACCAAAGCACATAACATCGCATGCTGAAAATATTGCCGTATATTGTAATTTAGATTTTAATATCTCTTTCATCTGCATATAGCTTTCATCAAAATTAAAATTAGCTATTTTTTTATATTTACAGCAGTCAAAATCTATATTATTATCATTTAATGCCTTCATAAATCCGTTAAATCTCTCTTTTTCTGTGCTTATATCTTCAGGCCCTGCCATATATATAATATTTTTATGCCCCAAATCTATTAAATATTTAGCAGCATTATAAGCCCCAATTTCATTATCAGATCCTACATAGTTTATATTTTCAATATCAACTTTTCTATCTAAAAATACTATAGGTGCATTTGATTTTTTCAGTATGTCATTAAAATATTCTGTGCTTCCTATGGAAGGTACTATTATGTATCCGGATACTCCAATATTTGTTATATCTTTAAAATATTTATTTAATATATCTTTATTTTCTTTAAATTGAGAGAGTATTATATGATATCCGTAAAGATTTGCAGTATTTTCTATTCCTTCAATGATATTTGCAAAAAAAGGATTTGTAATATCTGGTATAATTACTGATATTATTTGTTTTGCTTTAGAAGTTTTTTTTAGATTATAGCCGTCAGTTTTGATAATTTTTTTTATTTTGTTTTGAATTTTTTCATCTACGCTGCTGTTTCCGTTTAATACTCTTGAAACAGTTGCAACAGAAACATTTGCTTTTTTAGCTATATAGTTTAAAGTGATTTTTTTGTCGTTCATAATTTTTAATCTCATAATTTCTATATTTAAAAATATAATATATCAGGTATTATTTGTCAATATTGTATTATTAAAATAATTTATTTCTGAAAAATTTCTGAAAAATTTCTGAAAAAAAATTGACAAGTATTATATTATTTCTATACTAAACTATATAAAACATATTTATTTAAAAATAGGAGATTAAGATGCTAAAAAAATTAAATGTATTGTTTCTTATTTCAGTTATGACATTATTGTCATGTTCTAATTCTAACAGCGGCGACAAAGCTGCTTCAGGAGATGGTAAAAAAATAAGAGTTGCTTTGGTGTTAGCTGGTTTTTTGGGCGATAAATCATTTAATGACTCTTCATATATAGGAGCTCAGCAGGCACAAAAAGATTTTGGTGTAGAAGTAAAAGTTATGGAATCAAAAGTTCCAGCAGAATGGGAATCAAATTTGCTTGCAATGGCTTCTGATAATTATGATTTGGTATTAGGCGTTTCTACACAATTACAGGATATTATAAATAAACATGCTTCATCTTTTCCAAATATTAAATTTGCTTTAATAGACGGCGTTGCTGATGAAGGTCTTACTAATGTTATCTCTTCAATATTTGCTCAAAATGAAGGTTCTTTTTTAGCTGGTGCTGTAGCTGCTATGTTTACTACTAATACTTCTATCCCTAATGTTAATGCTGAAAAAATAGTAGGCTGGGTAGGAGGAATGGATATACCTGTATTAGCTGATTTTTATACTGGATTTAAACAAGGTGTTGAATATATAGATCCTCAAACTAAAATTTTACAGTCTTTTGCAGGTACATTTAATGATCCGCTTAAAGGTAAAGAATTAACTATAGCTCAGTACAGTCAGGGTGCTGATATAGTAATGAATGTTGCTTCAGGTACTGGAAACGGAGTTTTAGAAGCATCTAAAGAACAAAACAGATATGCTATAGGTGTAGACTTGGATCAGGATTCTACATATCCCGGACATATAGTTACTTCAATGCTTAAAAGAGTTGACAGAGCTACATATCTTGCTATAGAATCAGTTGTAAATAATACTTTTAACGGCGGAGAAGTAATATATCTTGATATTGCTAACGGAGGAGTAGGTTTAACAGATATGAGCGTATTAAAAGAATCTTTAGCAGATAAATTCCCATCATATATACTAGACGAAGTTAAAAACTTAGAAGAAAAAGTAAAAAACGGCGAAATAGTTGTTAATTATTATCAAGGTTTCGGTAATCCAAAAAAATAAAATACAGTTTTTAGGCATAACCTTAAATTATATACTTTATTTTAAGGTTATGCTTCCTACCTATTTAAATAAAATTAATAATTCAGTTCATATAATGGAGGTTAAATATGTCCAATAGTTATTGTTTGGAAATGAGCAATATTAAAAAAAGTTTTGGAAATATTAAAGCCATACAAAATGGTAATTTCAATCTAAAAAAAGGTGAAATACATTCACTTATAGGGGAAAATGGTGCTGGTAAATCTACTATGATGAAAATAGCTTATGGACTATATGCTCCAGATGAAGGGGATATTCTTATAAAAGGAGAAAAATATGAATCATTAAATCCTAAAAAAGCTATTGATATAGGTATAGGAATGGTGCATCAGGAGTTTATGTTAGTAAAAGAATTAACAGTTCTTGAGAATATTATATTAGGATTTGAAAAAAGAAAGGGTATAGCTATAGATTTTGAATCTTCTAAAAAAGAAATTAACAGATATATTGATACTTATAAAATGGATATTCAGATAAATAAAAGAATTGATCAAATATCTGTAGGAGAGGCACAAAGAGTAGAAATAATAAAAACTTTATACAGAGGTGCTGAGATATTAATATTTGATGAGCCTACAGCGGTACTTACACCTCAGGAAACTAAGGAATTTTTTAAGATTTTAAATATTTTAAGAGAAAGCGGAGAGTCTATAGTATTTATATCTCATAAACTTAATGAGGTTATGGAGATATCAGATAGAATTACAATAATGAGACAGGGACAGTATATAGACACTGTTAATAAAACTGAAACAAATGTAAAAGAATTAGCTAAAATGATGGTTGGAAGGGATATTTTCTTAAATGTAGAGAAGAAAAAATCAAATGTATATGATGTTGTTTTGAAAGTTGATGATTTATGGACAAGCGGTGAAAAAGAGCTTTCAAAAATAAGAGGAATAAGTTTTGATGTTAAAGCTGGAGAAATAGTAGGAATTGCTGGAATAGATGGTAACGGACAAAGTGAATTAATCGAAGCTATATGCGGACTTAGAAAAGTAGAAAAGGGAGATGTGTATTTAGATAATGTTAATATTACAAACAAATCTCCATTAAAAATAAGAAATTCAGGATTAGCACATATACCTGAAGATAGAAATTTAAGAGGACTTAATAGAAGTTTGAATATAGCAGAAAATATTATAGCATTAAAGTTTAATAAAAAACCATATGCCAATAATATGATTATGAATGATAAAGAAATTATAGATAAAACAAATGAATTAATATCCAAATTTGATATAAGACCTGCTGAGGCTTTAGTTGCTGCTACGCATCTATCAGGAGGTAATGCTCAGAAAGTAGTAGTTGCAAGAGAAGTAGATGCTAATGCTAAATTGTTAATAGCTTCTCAGCCTTCTAGGGGTGTTGATATAGGAGCAATAGAGTCTATAAGAAAAATATTAAATGAAGAAAAAGAAAAAGGAAAGGCTATATTATTAGTTTCTGCCGATTTGGAAGAGATATTATCTTTATCTGACAGAATAATAGTAATGTATGAAGGTTCAATAACTGGAATGCTTAGTCCAGAAGAGGCTAATGATGAGAATTTGTCTCTTCTTATGGTTGGTGAAAATCCTCATCAATAAGTTTTTTATAAATATCATTGTATTATTGGAGTGAACATATGAATAACAAATATATTAAGCTGCTTTCTAATAAGTATATAAATGTATTATTTACTATAATCATATCTATGTTTATAGGTGCTGTTATAATTCTTATGATGGGACATAATCCTATAAACGCATATATACAGTTATTTAGGGCATCATTTATAGGTAAATTAAATTTGGGAACAACATTAGAAAAATTTGTACCACTATTTTTAACTGCATTAGCTTTTGCTGTATCATCTAAAGTGGGTATATTCAATGTAGGAGTTGAAGGTGAACTTTATTTGGGAGCTATAGTAACAGCTTGGGCTGGTGTTTATTTTTCTTTTTTACCTTTTCCTTTGCATTTTTTAGTATGTGTTATATTAGCTGTAATAGTTGGCAGTGCTTGGGCTTCTATACCTGCTATATTAAAAGCATATTGGAAGGTTAATGAGATATGTGTTACTATTTTGATGAATTATGTTGCTATATATATCACTTCATATTTGGTTAATGGTCCGCTTAGTGCTAAAACAGGTGTTGCAAGAACTCTTGATGTTGCTAAAGATATTACACTATTTCAGTTTATGAGACCAAGCCGTGCTAATTTAGGTATTATAATAGCTATATTAATAGCAATTTTAATATTCTTTATACTTAATAAAACTACATTAGGATACAGAATAAAAACTGTAGGATTAAATGAAATGCATGCTGACTATGTAGGCATAGATTCAAAAAAGACTATAGTATTCACTATGATGTTCAGCGGTGCTATAGGAGGTATAGCTGGTTTGATTGAAGTATTAGGTGTATACGGATATTTTTTGGATAATTTTTCTGCTAGTTTGGCATTTGACGGAATGCTTGCTGCTCTTATAGTAAAGAATGATTTGAAAATGCTTCCTTTTATATCTATATTTCTTGCTGCTTTGAAATCAGGGGCTTTGGGTATGGAAAGATATACTGGTATTCCTAAATCATTAGTAGATACAATAATAGCCGTTTTTATAATATTTGCTACTATGGAAATACTTGTATCATTTGCTGATAAAATAAAAAATAAAAAAGCAAAAAAATTAGAAGCTTAAAAATTAGAGAGGTAATAAGATTATGGATTTAATGAATATTTTTGATTATACACTTGTACATGCCACTATAAGAGCTACTACACCTATACTTTTTGCCGCTCTTGCTGCTGTAATTACTCAGCAGGCTGATATAATAAATATAGGTACTGAAGGTATAATGCTTATGGGAGCATTTGTAGCAGTATGCGTGAGTTTCTTTACTGGAAGTTGGCTTGTAGCTATATTTGCCGCTATGATTGCTGGAGTTGTATTTTCTTTAATAATGGCTGTAGCACATATCAAATATAATGCTGATATTTGTGCTATTGGTACTGCTATTAATTTATTGGCTGTAGCTTTAACTAGATTTTTATTAAAACAATTTTTAGGTGCCTCTGGTACATTTCATGATCCTAAAATTGTAGGAATACCTAAAGTTCATTTTGATTTTTTGACTTCTAATAAATATTTAAACAGTTTGTTTAATGATTATTCTATATTAGAAATATTTGGTATAATAGCTGTTATAATATTTGCTTTTCTTCTTTACAGAACTGTATGGGGACTTAGATTAAGAGCTACTGGTAAATTTTCTTTAGCTACAGAAACAGCTGGAATAAATATTGTTGCTATGAAGTATCAGGTTATGATAATATCAGGAGTTTTAGGCGGACTTGCAGGTGCTCATTTATCTATAGGTTATTCTCAGCTTTTTACTGAAAATATGACTAATGGAAGAGGATTTATGGGAGTAGCTGCTATGTTCTTTGGAAATGCAAATCCTATATTCTCTTGGATAGGCTGCACTTTATTCGGACTTATAGATTCTATAGGTGCAAGACTTCAGTCATACGGCTGGCCTTCTCAGTTTGTTCTTATGCTTCCATACGTTATAACAATATTAGTACTTACTATATCTATGATTCATAAGAAAAGAAGAGAAATAAAAATAAAAAGCTCATTAAATAAAACTAAAGAATAAACTAAATTATATATAAATAAAAATTATAAAATAAATTTTTTAAGGAGAAAAAACAATGGAAAAGATAATACTTGACTGCGATCCCGGACACGATGATGCTGTTGCTATTTTGATGGCTGGAATACACCCTAGCATAGAACTGCTTGGTATAACAACTGTTGCTGGAAATCAGACTTTGAATAAAACTACAATAAATGCTCTTAATGTATGTCAGTATTTAAATATAGATGTTCCAGTATGTTCTGGTATGAGCCTTCCTATGGTGAGAAAGGTTCAGACTATTGCTGATGATATTCATGGCGAAAGCGGTTTGGACGGTCCTGTTTTTGATAAACTTACTAAAGAGCTAGATAAAAGACATGCTGTGAATTTTATAATAGAGACTTTAAAAAATAGCAATGAAAAAATTACACTTGTTATTACAGGACCTATGACAAATGTTGCTATGGCTTTCAGAATGGATCCTTCTATAATTGAAAAAGTTAAAAGGATAATATTGATGGGAGGAAGCTATCAGCTTGGAAATGTAACTCCTGCTGCTGAGTTTAATATATTTGCTGATGCTGAGGCTGCTTATGTTGTATTTAATTCTGGAGTACCTCTTGTAATGATGGGACTTGATCTTACAAGACAGGCTTTATGCTATCCTAGTATTGTAGAGAGAATGGGTAAAATAGGCGGAAATGCTTCAAAACTTTTTGTTGATCTTATGGGATTTTTCTGTAAAACTCAAAAACAAGTATTCGGTTGGGAGGGAGGTCCTTTGCATGATCCTACCTGCATAGCTTATCTTATAGATGAAAGCTGCATAGAGACTAAAGATATGTACAGCGAAGTTGAAATAAGAAGTGAAAAATGCTATGGAAGAACTTTATGCGATTATTTTGGCGTTACTAAAAATAAACCTAATTCCAAAGTTTCAATTAAATTGGATATAGAAAAGTTCTGGAATATAGTAGAAGAATGTATAAAACTATATAATAAATAATTAGGAAATAATAATTATGCTTGAAACATTAAAAAATACTTTAAATAAAAATAAAGATATTTATATAAAAAAATTAACAGATTTTGTTAAAATAGATACTCATGTATTAGGTCATGGAATAGACGGCGGTCTTGAAGATGCAGGGCAGAAATATTTAATGGATTTATTCAAAGATATGAATGCTGACAGTATAGAAAAAGAAGATATGAATGAAAGTATAATTGAAAAATCTATTAAAGAACATAATGAAGGAAACCCAAATCATAATTATGATAATAGATATAATGTGTATGCATCTTTTAAGGGAAAATCAAATAAATCTATAATGTTTAACGGTCATGTTGATACTATGCCTTCAGGAGATGCTTCTTTATGGGAGAGCGATCCTCATAGTGCTGATATCAGAGATGGAAAGATATACGGATTAGGTGCATGCGACATGAAAGGCGGCTTAATGGCTGGAATTATGTCAGTTCAATTATTAAAAGATTCAGGCATAGAGCTTCCTATAGATGTTATCATTACCGCTGTAGCTGATGAAGAAGGCGGAGGAAATGGTTCTATAATGGCTGCTATGGGCGGTAAAAAAGCTGATGCCGTTATAGTGTGCGAGCCTAGCGATAGAGAGATAATAGCCGCTCATATGGGATTTATATTTTTTAGAGTTGAAGTAAAAGGTGTTTCTGTGCATTCCGGATCAAAATGGAATGGAGTAAGTGCAATAGATAAAACTATAAAGATTATAAATGCTATTAATGAATTAGAGCATAATTGGCTTATGAAATATAAACACCCTCTTCTTCCTTCTCCGAATTTAAATGTAGGAGTTATAAGCGGAGGTAAAGCAGGTTCTACAGTTCCAGACTATTGTAAGATTGAAACTTGCGTGCATTATCTTCCTAATATGATGACTCATGAGCAGGTTGTAAAAGAGTTTACTGAAACAGTGAATATGTGTGCTATGGGAGATTCTTGGCTTAGAGATAATATGCCTAAAATAAGCATATATCAGTCTGGAGGCGGATTTGAAATGGATTTAAATGATCCTTTTGTAGATGTATTTAAAAAATCTTATAAAGATGTATATAAAAAAGATGCCGAAATAGTTGGCTCTCCTGCAGGATGCGATGCTAGAACTTGGAGAAATATAGCTAAATGCCCTACGCTGCAGTATGGTCCGGGTTCAATTAAACAATGTCATACTGTTAATGAATATTTGAATATTGATGAATATTTGGAATCAATACTTTTATATTCTAATATAATATTAAATTTTGCAAAATGATAAAACATAATAAAATATAAGGAGTAATAAAATGTCTAAAGATAAAATATTATTTATGGGAGAATCTTGGGTTATATATATGACACATCAGAAGGGATTTGATATGTTTACAAATTCTGTTTATGAAGAAGGTGCTGATATTCTTTTAAATGTTTTAAGAAAGAATTTTGATGTTGATTATATAACAGGTCATGAAGTTCCTACAAAAGCTCCAAATACAATGGAAAAATTAAATGAATACAAAGCTATTATTATAAGCGATATAGGTGCTAATAGTTTTTATCTGCATCCTGATACCTTCTCAAAAGGATTAAGAACTCCAAACCGTATAAAACTTATGGAAGAGTATGTTAAAAACGGAGGCGGTTTATGTATGGTTGGAGGGTATTTAACTTTTCAAGGAATAGACGGAAAAGGTCATTGGAAAAATACTGCTGTAGAAAAGCTGCTTCCTATAGATTTTGAAGTATTTGATGATAGAGAGGAATGTCCTGAGGGTGTTAATCCTGTGGCAGTGGATTCAAATCACCCAATATTAAAAGGAATAGATACTGATTTCCCTTATTTTTTAGGCTATAACAGAAGCATATTAAAAAACGGAGCAAGTCTAGTTGCAAAAGTTAATGAGCATCCTTTTATAGCTGCTTGGGATTATCATAAAGGAAGATCTGCTGTATTTGCTTCTGACTGTGCACCTCATTGGGGCTCTCATGAGTTTATGCAATGGAAACATTATGAAACTCTTTGGACTAATATTGTAAAATGGATAAGTAAAAATATATAATCAGGGGTAGAATGTGAGTAAAAGTATTTTGGTGATAGGAAGTATAAATAAAGATTTGGTTGTTAATACACCTCGTTTCCCTAAAGAGGGAGAAACTATACTTGGAAATAGTTTTACTACAAGCAATGGAGGAAAAGGTGCCAATCAGGCATGTGCTATAGGAAAATTGGGCGGTAATGTAAGCATGCTTGGAGCAGTGGGAAATGACAGCTTCGGAAAGGATTTATCAAATGCTTTATCTTCAAATAATGTCAATATAGATAATCTGATAATTAAAGATAATGTAGCCACTGGAATAGCTATAATTACAGTTACTCAAAGCGGTGCTAATAATATAGTTGTGGCACAGGGAGCTAATGCCTTAATAACAAAAGATGATATTAAAGAAGAACTTATATCTATGTATGATATAATAGTTATGCAGCTTGAGATACCTTTAGATATAGCAAAATATGCAGCATGTATGGCTAAGAAGCTGGGTAAAACAGTTGTTTTAAATCCATCTCCTGCAGTTAAACTTGATAGAGAGTTTTTAAGCTGTATTGATATAGTAATACCGAATGAAACTGAAATAGATATTGTAGGCGGTGTAGATTATATACTTGAATGCGGAGTTAAAAATATTATATTAACTTTAGGAGCTGAAGGCTGCGATTTAATAACTAAAGAAAAAAGAAAACATTTTGATGCATATAATGTTCAGGTTGTTGATACCACTGCGGCAGGAGATAGTTTTTTGGGAGGAGTTATAAGAATGCTTGCTGATGATAAAACTATGGAAGAGGCTATCATTTTTGCTGTGAAGGTATCGAATATTACTGTTACTAGGAAAGGAGCTATAGATTCTATACCAAATTATAATGAAGTTATTAATAGAAAATGGTGATTAATTAATATTCCTAAAAAATAAAGTCAGATTATTTATTATAAAAAATAGTCTGGCTTTTATTTAATATTCTAATTTAATTGTTTTACTTTATCATTATTATGAAATTATAAAAAATAATATTTTAGTTTTATATGTGTTTTTTAGTTTTATAATATATTTTTATTAAAAGCAAGCAATAGTATATTTATCATATTTATCGTTCTTACGTTCTATATTCTATAATAGTGGCAGCTTCATATCGTTTAAAAACATTTATTGGGGTATTAGATGAAATACCGCTGTGAGTTTAATCCATAAGACTATTTATAGAAGATAATTTTAAAATTTTAGATAAAAGAGACCTTTAGGTATATCAGGGCATTTAAGAGTGAAATATCAAGCTATGAGTGATGATTATTGTATCGATGCTTTAGATGAATAAATCAACTGATAATAAAAAATATCTGAATAAAATAAGACTTTATTTTTATGCCCTAATATTGTAAATTACAACAAAGATGAATATAAAATTAAATATTCTGAACTTCATTATTTCTATTATTATAGTAATTTTGGTTATTTGAAAATAAAATATAAAAATAGATGACGATCAAATTTATTTCAAAGAAAAATTATTTGAAATAAGAGAGGCTTTGATTTCAGATATAGAATTATCTGATATATTAAAAAGATATTAATAATTTCAAAAATATCATTGTATATACCTATAAAAAATTAAGAAATAATTTTAGAACATATTTTATTAAAAAAGTATTTAATAAAAAATAAGATTATCATTATGACGGCATATAAAATATTTTAAGTTTTAGAGATTTCATTATTTATAATAGATATTTACATAAAGATAATTGTTCTTTTGAACTAGGAGGAATTAATATTATATTAAATAATAATCAATTATTATTTAATACTGACATCATATTTAATGGATATGTAGGATATCATTTCATTTTTATTGCAAAATCAATAAATAAATATTATCTTCTTCCTAATGGATTGGAAAGTATAAATACACCAGATAATAAATGTATGCTCGGGTTTCTTTGGGTGCATCTTGGGGAGTTAAAAAGAAAAAGAGTATTACAAAATAACGATAATATTAAAGTATCAGATGTAAGCAGACTAAAATGGGAAAATATACTAAATTTACCAAAGAAGAAGATTTTTTTATGTACAATACGCATATAGATTTTGGAAAAAAGTATTTTGATAATGACAAAAAATATATAGATAATGAGTTTTATGATAGATTTTTAAAGAAGCCTTTAGAATATGCTATTGAACACTATGAAGATAAAATAGAAAGATTATTATTATCTATATTTTATAATACGCTCTATTATTACACCTATTAAAATAGTGGATATTCCTAACATTATAAAAAATATCCAAGTGTTCATCTTTAAATAAAAATATTCAAAGTATCTTATATACATATTGAGTATAATAAAGAATATTGAAAATTTTACTATAGAATAGATTTTTAGTTTGTATCCTATTATAAGACTTATAATATCTGAAATTAAAAATAAAATACTATATATTAATAGCTCCCCTGATGAAGATTGAAATATTATAGGCTCACTTGATTTACCGAATACTGACATTATAGAAAGTATGATATTTAAATATAATAATCCTATTGTATAATAAATAGGTGAAAATTTTAAATATTTATCTCCAAGTTTTTTATTTATATCTGTTATACCTATTAAAAATATCAATATACTTGTTGTTATAAACCTTATATAATTATTAAGCATTAAATCTATTGAAGATATATCAAAACCTTCAAGTCCATACCAAGTTATTAATCCTATTACTGCTATTGAAAGTACTGCATAGTTTTTCTTTATATATGCTATTATAAAAAATATTATAATACTTATGAGAGACAGAAGAATAAAATTATCTTTATTATTAGTTATTATATACGATACTGTAAAAATAAATGCTGATAAAAATATTGAAGATACTGCTATTATAGCAGAAGAAGTTTTTGGTAAATATATTTCTTTTCTTTTAAGAATCTCATCAGCTATAAATCCGGATAAAAAAAGCAGAGCGAATAAAATTGCTATAAAGTAAATGGAAAATATATAAAAACTTATAAAAGATATAAATCCTATAGAAACCATTATAATACCTGTTATCATTATGGCTCTTATTATAGGCTGAAAATCTATATAATCATTATCATATTTATTTGATAATATTTTAAATTGCTCATCTGTTATTATATTATCTTTATTCCATTTTTTTAATTCTCTTAATATAAATCTTTTTTTACTGCTCATAATATATTTAATTAATAATCTTTAAATATTTCTTTTCTTATATATTTTATATTATCTAAAGTATATTGTGTATAGTCATTATCATCAGATTTCATTGCTCTTAATACACTTAAATATTTTATAAAGTTTTTAAAACTTTCAATTAAATTTTCAGGAACAATTATTTTTATATCTCCTTTTATATCGTCATTAAAATCTTTGCTGTTTTCATTCATTATCATAGAGCAAAACTCATTTTTATTTTTAAAAAATTCGTCTAAGTTATTATTTTCTAAATACTTAATAAGCTCATCTAATTTATCAGTTATTAATTTTATATTTTTATTATTCATAGATTATCCAGTTATATAGATTTTCTTTTAATACTTTAATATTATAATAAAATAATTGCAATAGAATTAGCGTTTGTAATTTAAATATTTTACTAAATTAACTTATTTAAAGTAAAAAATATTTACATTTTATATTTGTTTTAGCTAATAAAATTTTTTATGTATTAAATGTATTGTTTTATTATAAAATTATGATATTTTAAGTAAATTTTTTGTAAAATATATTGACAAAATATGCTTTTAGGCTATATTTATAATTGTAAAGATAATTTACAATAACATATGAGAAAAATTAAAAGGAGATTTACTATGACTAAAAAATTATTTGCTTTATTAATCACTTTGACTATTATTTCTACTTCAAGTGCTTTTGCTGATTGTTCTTCACTTCCACAGAATGCTAGAAACTTTATACAGAAAGTTTATCCTAATGTTAAGATATGGAAGGCAGAGAGAGATGACGGAAAATTTGAAGTAAAATTATCAAACGGTTCTAAAATAGACTTTTTGTATAACGGAGAGTGGAACAGTATAGACGGTGAGTACAACACAGTTCCTTTCAGTGCTTTACCTCAGTCTCTAGCAAACACTATAAAAAATACTTATTCTAATGCTGTAATAATAGAAATAGAAAAAGAATGGGGCAATTACAAAGTTAAACTAAATAACTTTATGGAATTATTTATAACCCCTGACGGACAGCTAATGGGACAGAAATTTGATGATTAATGATATATTACTTATAACAACACTTTAACGGAAGAGCTTGCTCTCTCTTTTTTATCAAAAAGTAATATTTATTTTTTATATAAAAAAATAAAAAGAATAATAAAAAGTAAATCAGAAACAAGAGATAAAATAAATAAAATATAAGAGCAATAAAGCACATAAAATAACATATAGTATAATACTTGAACAATTTTATTTTTTACAAATTATAATTGTTTAGTTAGATTTAAATAATATATTTTTATTCAGATTTATAAAAAATTAATGTTTAAATAAAAAATAGCTGTCTTCAATTTTTAATTTTTATATATTGAAAACAGCTATTTTCTTCAATATCTATTAGAATAATCCGCTTATTTTTCCATTTTCATCTATATCTATATTGCATGCAGCGGGTATTTTAGGTAGTCCCGGCATATCTATTATACCGCCAGCCATAGCAATAATAAATCCTGCACCTGAAGCAAGTTTTACTTCATCGATATTTAGAGTATATCCTTTAGGGGCATTAAGAAGTGCCGGATTATCGGATATTGATTTTTGAGTTTTTGACATACATATAGGCAGATTTCCAAATCCTATAGTCTCTATTTTTTTTATCATTTTATTTGCTTTAGCTGAGAATTTAATGTCGCCTGCACCGTATATTTCTTTGCATATAAGTTCTATTTTTTCTTTGATGCTTTTTTCTAAATCATATAAAGGTTTATAATTAGATTCTTCAGAAGCGGCTTTTACAACTTTTTGAGCCAAATCTTTTCCGCCTTCTCCTCCTTTTTCCCATACCTCGCATAATGATATATCTGCTCCAATATCTTGGCAGTGTTTTGTTATGCATTCTATTTCTTTTTGAGTATCAGAAGAGAATTTATTAATAGCAACAACAACTGGAACATTGTACTTTCTCATGTTTTCTATATGCTTATCCAAATTCTCAAAACCTTTATTTAAAGCATTCAAATCTTCTTTATTAAGCTCCAAAGCTCCTCCATGATGCTTTAATGCCCTTATAGTGGCAACCAAAACTATGCAGTTTGGCTTTAAATCAGCAGCACGGCATTTAATATCAAGAAACTTTTCAGCTCCCAAATCGGCAGCAAATCCAGCCTCTGTGATAGTATAATCAGAAAGTTTTAAAGCTAATTTTGTAGCAAGTATAGAATTACAGCCATGTGCAATATTGGCAAAAGGTCCTCCATGAACTATAGCAGGAGTATTTTCTAATGTCTGTACCAAATTAGGTTTTATTGCATCTTTAAGCAAAGCACAGGCAGCACCTTCAACTTTTAAATCTTTTACTTTTAAAGGATTATCATTAACATCATAAGCAAATACAATATTTCCTATTCTCTCTTTCAAATCCATTAAAGAGTTTGAAAGACAAAGTATAGCCATAATCTCAGAAGCAACAGTTATTTGAAATGATGACTGTCTAGTAACACCATTTTCACTTCCTCCTAAACCTATAACTATATCACGTAATGCCCTGTCATTCATATCGACAACTCTTTTGAATACTATTTTATTTGTATCTATTTTTAATTCATTTCCCTGTTTTATATGATTATCAATACAGGCTGATATTAGATTATGAGCAGAACCTATAGCATGAAAATCTCCGTTGAAGTGTAAATTAATATCTTCCATAGGAACTATTTGAGCATATCCGCCTCCGCATGCCCCGCCTTTTATTCCAAATACAGGACCTAAAGACGGTTCTCTCAAAGCTGCTACTGCATTTTTACCTATTTTATTTAATCCCTGTGTTAATCCTATTGTAACAGTGGATTTTCCTTCTCCTGCAGGTGTTGGAGTGATAGCAGTTACCAAAACCAATTTTCCGTTTTTTTTGTCTTTTAAGTTATTTAGTAATGATAATTCTATTTTAGCCTTATATTTGCCATATGCTTCATAATCATCATCTGTAAGATTAAGCATTTCAGCTATTTCATTTATTCTTTTTAATTTGCATTCTTGTGCTATTTCTATATCTGTTTTCATAATGTCTCCAATAGATATTTGTAATATTTTATGATTTTTATTATTGATTTTAATAATAGAAATATACAGCATTTTTTAATTATTTGATAGTATTTTTTTCATTAATTACTTAAATTACTTTAAAAAATACTATTGAATTTTGTATAATTATTATTATAATTTTGTAAAAGAGGTTTAAGTATATTTATTTTTTATTATAGAAAATTACTTCTTAATTTTTAATAAAGGATTTGTTTAATGGATAAAGTTAATATTAGTCTCATAGGTGTAGGAAGAATGGGGCAGTTTCATTTAAATGTTATAAGCCAAATAAATCATATAAATTTATCTGGAATATATGATGCCGATGAAAATCATCTTAATGAAATATCTCAAAAGTATAATATAAAAAAATTTAATAGTATCGATGAAGCTATAGATAATGCAGATGCTGTAATAATAGCAAGCCCTACAACTTTTCATTTTGAAATAGCTAAAAAAGCCGTAGAAAAAGGAAAACATGTTTTGGTAGAAAAACCTATGACAGAAACTTATGCTCAGGCTTTAGAATTGGAAGAGATTGTAAAACAAAAAAATGTTATACTTCAGGTAGGACATGTAGAGAGATTTAATGGTGCTGTTCAAGAACTTCATCATATAATAGAAAATCCTTATTTAATAGAGGCTAGAAGATTGGCTCCTTTTACTCCTCGTATTACAGATGTAGGTGTTGTATTTGATATTATGATACATGATTTGGATATTGTAACTTCATTAGTAAAAAAGCCGGTTATAAAATTTTCTGCAAGCGGAAAGAGAATAAGAACAAAAAATGAAGATATAGCCAGTGCATTATTAGAGTTTGAAGATGAAACTATAGCTACAGTAAGTGCAAGCAGGGTTACTCAGGAAAAAATCAGAACATTGGCTATAAGTACAGAAGAAGCATACTTTTTATTAGACTATGCTACTCAGGATATAACTATACATAGACAGGCAGCAAGTCAGAGCAATATAAAAACTTCTATAGGTATAAACTATAAACAGGAATCTATTATAGAAAGAGTATTTATTCACAGAGATAATCCTTTAAAATTAGAAGACGAGCATTTTGCTAATTGTATATTAGGTAAGGATAAAAGATTTGTTTCTATAGAAGATGATGTTAATACTATCAAATTAACAGAAGCTATATTAAAAGAGATAAAAAAGACTTGGTAAATAGTTTATAATAAAATATCTGATTTTTTTATATTATTAATAATAAATTAAATATTAACAAAATTATTAATATATATAAAAAAATCATGATAATTTATTTTTAATTATTAATATTTAATTTATTCATTCATAGCATTTTTCATATCTCTCACATACTCTCCTATATATTTTGGCGAATTATTTTCATATTTATCGCAAAGTTTTATTATTGCACTTCCAACTATGACACCATCAGAATACTTACTTATATTTTTAGCCTGTTCTGTTGTTGATATACCAAATCCAACTGCCGCAGGTATATTTGTATTTTTCTTTATTAAGTCTACAATTTTAGCAATATCTGTTTCTATTTTTTGACGAACTCCTGTAACTCCAAGCGATGATACGCAGTACACAAAACCTGATGCCTCTTTTGAAATTTTATGTATTCTGTTTTCTGAAGTAGGAGCTATTAAAGAAATTAAATCAATATCATATTTTTTGCAAAATGGCTCAAATATATTTTTCTCTTCGAATGGTACGTCTGGAAGTATTAATCCGTCAATATTTATTTCTTTTGATATGGATAAAAAATTTTCTATATCATAAGAATAAACAACATTAGCATAAGTCATAAAAACTAAAGGTATATCGCTGTTTTTTCTTATTCTTCTAACCATATCAAAAATTTTCTCTCTGGTTACATGATTTTTTAAAGCTTTTTCATTGGCATTTTGTATAACAAGACCCTCTGCAGTAGGATCCGAAAAAGGTATTCCAAGCTCTATCAAATCAGCCCCATTTTCAATCATAGAATATATAATATCCTCTGTTAATTCTAAAGAAGGATATCCGCAGGTTATAAAAGGTATAAATGCTTTTTTATTTTCAAATGCTTTGTATATATTACTCATAAATATTTTCTCCTCTGTATTTAGCTACTGATGAACAATCCTTATCCCCCCTTCCAGAAAGATTAATAACTATAATATCATCTTTATTCATAGAAGGAGCTTTTTTCATGGCATAATAAACTGCATGGGCACTTTCTATAGCAGGTATTATACCCTCTATACGAGATAAATATTCAAATGCTTCTATAGCTTCATCATCTGTAACAGCAACATATTCAGCTCTTTTAGTATCATGCAAAAAACTATGCTCAGGACCTACACCGGGGTAATCAAGCCCAGCAGATATCGAATAAACAGGAGCTATCTGTCCTTGACTGTCCTGACAAAAATATGAACGCATGCCATGAAATATACCTATTTTACCTGTAGAAATAGTAGCAGCTGTTTCCAATGTGTCAATTCCTCTTCCTGCAGCCTCACAGCCTATAAGTTTAACATCTTTATCTTCAATAAAATTATAAAAAGCCCCCATAGCATTAGAGCCTCCTCCTACGCAGGCTATTATCATACTAGGTAATTTATTTTCATACTCATAAATCTGTTCTTTTATCTCCTTTGAAATAACAGCTTGAAAATCTCTTACAATAGTAGGAAAAGGATGAGGTCCCATAACAGAACCTAATACATAATGCGTATCATCTATTCTTGAAGTCCATTCCCTTAAAGTTTCAGATACGGCATCTTTTAAAGTTGCAGTTCCTGTTTTCACAGAATGCACTTTAGAGCCGAGTAAACGCATTCTATAAACATTCAAAGACTGCCTTTGTATATCCTCTTCGCCCATAAATATTTCGCATTCCATATCCATTAATGCGGCAACTGTTGCTGTCGCTACTCCATGCTGTCCTGCTCCTGTTTCTGCTATTACTCTTTTTTTTCCCATTTTCTTTGCAAGAAGTATCTGACCTATTACATTATTTATTTTATGAGAGCCTGTATGATTTAAATCCTCTCTCTTTAAATATATTTTTGCTCCCTTTAAATTATCAGTCATTCTTTTTGCAAAATATAGCCTTGAAGGTCTGTTGGCATAATTATTTAATAAGTCTTTTAATTCAGCATTAAAATCTTTATCATCTTTATAATAATTATAAGCCTCTTCCAATTCTAATACGGCATTCATTAAAGTTTCAGGTATAAACATTCCTCCATGCATACCAAAATATTTATTTCCCATTATAAGCTCCTTTAATTATGTTTACTTCATCTATAATACTTTTCATTTTGTTAAAATCCTTAACTCCATTAACTTCCAATCCGCTTGATAAATCTATGCAATAAGGATTTAATTCCAATGCTTCTTTTATATTATTAATATTTATTCCTCCTGCCAAAAAATATTTTGTATTAAACTCTTTTTTAAAATTTTTATCATTATCTAATTTGTTTTTTAAAAACTTCCAATCAAAACTATTTCCAGAACCTGCATTACTGCTGTCAAGAAGAATAAAATCAGATATAAAAGAATGATTAAAAGAATATTCATCTTTTATAGAAATAGCCTTGATAATATCAGCATTAATTTTTGATTTTAAATTATCCAAAAAATCATTATCCTCTTTACCATGAAGCTGAACTAAATCTATTATATTTTCATTAAATAAATAAGTTATAAAATCAATGCTGTTATCACGAAACACTCCTACTGCTTTTATAGTATTTTTTAATTTTCTTTTTAATTTATAAGCCAAAGAAAAATCAACCTTTCTTTTACTTCCAGAGGCAAAAACAAAACCTATATAATCAGCATCAAGTTTATTAGCATAGTCTATATCCTCTTCTCTAAAAAGCCCGCAGGTTTTTATAAGTGAACTTCTCATAATTAATATCCCATAAGTGTTTTTATTTCTTTTATTTTATCTTTTTGCCTCATTAATTGCTCTCCTATGAGAACTGCATTTACTTTATTTTCTTCTAAAAGTTTTATATCTTCTCTGCTTTTTATACCGCTTTCAGAAATTGATATTATATTTTCTGGAATAAGTTTTATAAGATCAAATGTATTTTTTATGCTGGTTTCAAAAGTTTTTAAATTTCTATTATTAATACCTATTATTCTTGTGTTGGAAGAAAGTGCCTTATTTAAATCATCTTCATCATGCACTTCTACTATAACAGAAAGCCCCAAACTATCAGCAAGTGAAAAATAATCAGCTAATTGATTTTTATCAAGTATGGCAGCTATAAGTAAAACAGCATCTGCATTAATAGCTTTAGCCTCATATATCATATATTCATCTATTGTAAAATCTTTTCTTAAAACAGGAATACTTATATTTTTTTTAATATTCTCTAAATATTCATTACTTCCTAAAAAATAATAAGGCTCGGTTAAACATGATAAAGCACTAGCACCAGCTCTCTCATAATCTTTTGCTATATTAATATAATCAAAGTCATTAGATATAATACCTTTTGAAGGAGAAGCCTTTTTTACTTCGCATATAAAACTAACACTTTTTTTGATTGAGTTTTCAAATAAAAAATTATTATTATTAGATTTATTTTCTGCTAACTCTCTTATTCTCTGTAAAGAGATATTTTTTTTATTAATTTCAACTCTTTCTTTTGTTTTTTCTACTATATTGTCAAGTATTTTCATAATATAAAACCCCGATGATATTTATGCCAATTTAGCATTGCTTTTTTCTATAAACATATTAAGTTTTTCCATAGCTTTACCGCTGTCTATAATCTCTTCAGCCATTTTTATACCATCATAAATACTTTCAGTTTTACCAGCTATATATATAGAAGCCCCAGCATTTAAACATACTATATTTCTTTTAGCACCTTTAAGTTTTGAAGATAATATATCTTTAATAATATTAGCATTGTAAGATGCATCTCCTCCTACTATTTCATTTTTATCATAAAATGAGTACCCAAAATCCTCTGGAGAAATATAATAAGTGCTTAATTTGCCATTATCTGATATTTCGCAAACCTTTGTTTTTGAACTTATAGATATTTCATCTAGCTTATCCATTCCATAAACAACCATTCCCCTTTTTACACCTAAATTCCTCATAACCTCAGCCAAAGGCTCAACTAAACTTTCATCATAAACCCCCATAAGCTCCATATTTGCACCAGCTGGATTTGATAAAGGACCTAATATATTAAATATTGTTTTTATGCCCAATTCTTTTCTAACAGGAGCAACATACTTCATAGCCGAATGATAATTTTGAGCAAATAAAAAACATATATTAATATCGTCTAAAAGTTTTTTGCTCTCTTCAGGCGTCAGATTGATATTAACCCCCAAAGCCTCAAGAACATCTGCACATCCGCACTTTGAAGATGCAGCCCTATTTCCATGCTTTGCTACCGACACGCCGGCAGATGATATTATAATAGCAGAGGCTGTTGATATATTAAAAGAATTAGAAAAATCTCCGCCAGTTCCTACTATTTCAAGTATATCCATGTCATTTAATAATTTTTTAGAATGCTCTCTCATTACATAAGCTGATGCTGTTATCTCATCTATAGTTTCTCCTTTTAATGTGAGGGCTGTTAGATATGATGATATTTGTACTGAACTTGCATTGCCGGACATTATTTGCTTCATTGAATATTCTGCTTCATCATAAGATAAATTTTCTTTTTTTGATAATTTTAAAATAGATTTCTTAATCATTTTTTATATTCCTTTTTTATTTATTGTTTTTTATTTTTATTTTATTGGGTTTTATTTATTGAATTAATTATTTTTTGATAATATTTAACAGACGGGGATTAACCCCAAAAAGAAGTTTTATTATTTATGAATTCTATATAATATGATATAAGATTAAACGATTTCATTTTTCTATACACCTAAATAAATTTCTAATAATATCAATACCATTTTCTGTCATAACAGACTCAGGGTGAAACTGCACTCCAAATACAGGATAATCTTTATGCTCTATAGCCATAATCTCATCATCATCTGATAAAGCAGAAATCTTTAAACAATCTGAAACTGTATCTTTTTTTGCTGATAAAGAATGATATCTAGCAACTTTAATATTGTTTGGCAAATCTCTAAATATTAAAGAATTACTATCTATATTTATAATAGAAGTTTTACCATGCATAACTTTAGAAGCATGTACAACTTTAACTCCGAATGCCTCGCATATAGCCTGATGTCCAAGACATACTCCGAATATTGGTATTTTATTATAGAAGTTTTTTATAATATCAATACATAAACCAGCATCGCTTGGCTTACCGGGTCCGGGAGATATTACTATTAATTTTGGATTTAAATGTTCTATTTCTTCTAAAGTTAATTCATCATTTTTTACAACTTTTATATCTTCTATATTGCTGCAAAACTTTCCAATCAATTGATAAAGATTATAAGAAAAGCTGTCATAATTATCTATTAAAAGTATCATTAAAAAACCTCCTTTGATATTTCTATTGCCTTTACAACTGCTTTAGCTTTATTTATGCATTCTAAAAACTCTTTTTTAGGATTACTATCATAAACTATTCCCGCACCGGACCTTATGCAAATATTATCCTTTTTTTTATATACAAGCCTTATGGCAATACATACGTCCATATTACCAGAAAAATCTATATAACCTATAGCACCTCCGTAAAGCTCTCTGTCAATAGTTTCTAATTCATTTATTATCTCTAAAGCTCTGATTTTAGGAGCACCTGATAAAGTACCTGCAGGTAATATACTGTCTATAGCATCTATAGCATCTTTATCATCTCTGATAATTCCTGTAACAGTGGAACTTATATGCATAATATGAGAATAACGTTCTACACTCATATAATCTTCTACATTTACAGTGCCTATTTTACTTATCTTTCCTATATCATTTCTGGCTAAATCTACAAGCATATTATGTTCTGCTAATTCTTTCTCATCTGATAGCAAATCTTTTTCATTATTTAAATCTTCTTTTTGAGTTTTACCTCTAGGTCTGCTTCCAGCCAGTGGATAGGTATAAAGTTTATCATTTTCTAATTTTACTAAAGTCTCTGGAGAAGCACCTGCTATTTCTATATTATTATTTAAAATATAAAACATATAAGGAGAAGCATTTATAGTTCTTAATACTCTGTAAACATTAAATAAACTTCCGCTTGCTTTGGCTCTTAAAGTATTTGAAAGCACAACTTGAAATATATCACCATCTTTAATATATCCCTTTGCTTTATTGACTATATTAGAATAAGCATATTCATCAAACTCATATTCAAAATAAGACTCTATTTTTAAATCTTCAAAATTATGCTTTTTATCACTTCTTATTATACTCTCCATCTCATCTAATTTATTTAATGCCTCTTTATACGAAGCATCTAAATCATCAACTTTTACATTAGTTATTAAAATTATCTTCTGCTTAAAATTATCGAAGCATATAATACTTTCAAAAAGCATTAAATCTAAATCAATTATATCTTCTTTCTTACTTTCAAAATCAAGCCTTTTTTCACTATATCTGACATAATCATAAGAAAAATATCCTACTAAACCTCCTGTAAAAGGCGGCATATTTTCTAGTTTCGGACTTTTATAATCTTTTAAAATCTCTCTTATAATCACTTTTGGATTTTCTCTTTTATAGAACTCTCCGTTTATATACACATCATATCTTTTACATGTTATATTAAGTATTGGCTCATAACCTAAAAATGTATATCTGCCCCAATTATATTTATCATTAATGCTTTCAAGTAAAAATACTTTATCGCTATTATTTCTTAATATTCTCATTAACTCTATTGGCGTTATAAAGTCAGAGTAAATTTCTTTTGATATTGCTGCTCTCTTATAACTAAATAAATTATCTATCTTTTTTACATCATCTATTGAGGTGTACATACATTAAACCTTTATATTACTATTAATAATAATACTATTATAAGTAATATATTGCCGGTTGTCAATAATAATTTTAAATTTTTTATAAAAAATTTAAAATTATCTATAAAAATAGTATATTTTCAGGAATTATAATAAACATAAAGATTGATTTTTAATGATATTAATAAATATTTCAAAATCTTATCTACGCATGCAAATAGAAATAAAAAATATAGTTAAATTACTAATTCAATTTAAATCATATATAAAATACATTATAATATAATTGACTTGTTAGAATTTTTAAACTTTATACAATAGTATATTTAAAAATAATTTATTTGAGCATATACTTTTATAGAGAATAAGAAATAATATAGTTTTTAAAAATGTATTATATTAATTTCCGAATTTCATTCCTAAATTAAAAGCTATTTCAAAACTAGAAAAACCATATTTTTTAATATTATAATTGTCATAATAACCAACAGGACCGCCTCCAACACTTGGATATTCGCTATATATTTTTTTATAATCTTCATAAGACATATTGGCAATATCATAGAATATATCAAAATTATATATTAAACTTATGCCAAATAAAAATGCTATTTTTTCATTAAAATAAAAATAATCATCTATCTGAAGTTTTATATATGGTATAAACGGATAATCAAATTTTCTTTTTATATCTTTGAATGAATATTTTTCAGCTAAATGACTTTTATAATTTTCATCAGCATTATTATTTATTGTATTATAATATTCCCCAGCTAATGCTATTTTCATTCCAAAACCTATGCCTATATTAAGCTCCATTTTACCTTTATAGTTTGGATTAATATTTTTTAGTAAAGATGTAAGATTAACAGCATATTTGGGCATTAATCCTATATTTAATGTGTGAAAAACTAAGTTCTGACTTGCATTATATATTTTATTACCATAATCATAACCTGTTTTTGCTTTAAATGTAGAAGCAAAATCAAGTCTTGAATATCCTATTTCAGTTAATATACTTATACCATTATTTTCATTTATATTAAATCTGTATCCGAAATTACCTGTAACTCCAATATTAAAACTCATATCTGATTTTGTTGTGTCTATACAAATATTTCTTACAAAGTTCCGTTTAGGATCTACTATATTAGGAAATGTAGAAGTAATGCCTATAGGTACATATATACTAGCTTCAAATTCTGTAAATGCGGATTTAGTAAATAGTGAAATAAATATTAAAACTGATAACACTATTTTTTTCATATAAACTCCTTTAATTTAGTCTTATTCTGAATTTATTTCCAGCTCTATTATTTATTTTAATATTATTATCACTAAATGTAAATACAAGATATATTTCTTTATCATCTCTTTCTTCTGTTATGTTGTTCAATTTTCTTATAGTGAATAATTTAGATGATTTTTCATCTATATTTATATTGCATATACCATAGTTACTATTTACTACATTTTCTGAACCATCATGATCAAATACAAAATATTTTCTTATACTTGCATAATAGTTATTATTTTTATCATTAACTTCAATTGATATTAATCCATTGCATATAGAATTTTGTATAGCTTGTATATTTAAATTTAATATATTATATGAAGTATCAGCATCTAATTTAATAAAATCATCATATTGAATTAAATTGTTATTATCATTATTAACTATATTAATAATTGATTGCTGATTTATTAATTGAGTATTTTCATCTTTTTTTTCTTCTATTTTTTGATCGGTGTGATAAATTAGTTCATTCGCTACAGTTACTGCTGCTGCAGCTGTTCCAGCCATACCAATACCAACAACTGATACAGCTGCAGCTCCTCCAATAGCAGCAACAGCAGGTATAACTACCGGTATAAATACTGCTATAGCTATTGCAACAATTCCTATAAATGCCCCTATTAATTTATCTAGCCATCCTCTTGTCATTATACTATATGTATTTGGTGAAGATGAACTATTATATTTATCTATAGATTGCCATATTAATAAACTATTTTTTATTGTGTCTACTTGATATTTTAACTTTGTATCTAAATTTGAAAAGTTATTAGATGTATTTATATCTTTTGATAAACTAATATCTGAAAAAGTTTCTACTTGATTATCCATATACCATATTATATCATAAGTCTGAGTTTTTTCTCTATATGGAGTAATAGTTCCAACAGCAAGTTGTCCGTCTTTAAAAACCCTTATCTCACTTGGAAACATGGAGCCATTTTTGTATACCATAGAAATAACAGAACCATTTTCATTTTCTGTTAGATAAGAAGTGTATTCATTTTCAGCTGTTTTTTTTGAATACATATAGAATCCTTCTGCATTATCCTTCAATTTCATAACTATAGAATCTGTTTTTTCTTCTACTATATTATTAGAGGTATCCAAATAAGAGATTTGTAATTCATCTATTTTTTGAGATGTTGGAGATGTAATACTTGCTTTAGAGCATGAATAAAAATTAAATAATACTAAAAGTATCATTAAGTAAGTAAGTAAATTTTCCTTTTTTCATATAAAAACTCCTAAATAATTTTTAGTAAAAAATTAATGATAAACAATATATTGTATAATTTTTTATAGAATCACTATTTATTTTAATTTTAATATAAAAGCAATAAAAAAACAACTATATTTTTTACATTCCCCGCCCTTTATACCTTCTTGTTTAATTTAAATTTTCAATTTTATTTATATTTGATACTAATATATAAAAAGCATACCCGCCCAAGCTCTTTTAAATTTATGGATTTATACATGAAAAAAGGAGACATAAAAATGCCTCCTTTGAAATTTTTTTATTTATTATATTAAGAATCAAGAAAATCTTTTAACTCTTTTTTCTTTGACTGAGCTCTTAAACGCCTTATAGCTTTAGCCTCTATCTGACGAATACGCTCTCTTGTAACCTTAAATACATATCCCACCTCTTCAAGAGTATGAGAATATCCGTCAACAAGTCCGAAACGCATTCTTATAACTTTTTGCTCTCTATCTGGAAGACTATCTAGTATGGAGTCAATTTGCTTTCTTAAGATTTTGAAAGTAGTGATATTTTGAGGACTTTCAAATTCTTTGTCTTCTATAAGTTCTCCTAATATAGTGTCCTCTTCATCGCCTATAGGAGCATTTAAAGATACAGGGTCTTTAGCTACATTTCTTACGCTTTTTACTCTGCTTTCAGGCCAGCCTAATGCCTTTGCTATCTCCTGAATAGAAGGCTCTCTTCCATGCTGCTGCATATACTGTCTTAATACTCTTTGAACTTTATTAATCTGCTCTATCATATGAACAGGTACTCTTATAGTTCTAGCCTGATCGCTTATAGAACGTGTAATAGCCTGACGTATCCACCAAGTGGCATATGTAGAAAATTTATATCCTTTTTTATATTCAAATTTATCTACAGCCTTTATAAGACCAATATTTCCTTCCTGAACCAAATCAAAGAAATGAAGACCTCTATTAACATATTTTTTGGCTATAGCGATAACAAGTCTTAAATTAGCTTTAACTATATGATCTTTAGCCTGAGCTATCTTTCTTCTAGCAGAATCTATTTTACGTACCCATTCCACCAAAGTTTCTTTATCAATACGTACTTCATCATAAATATCGGCCATACGTACTTGAGCTTTATGAAAACTTGTTATAACAGCTTCTATAGCTTCCGGAGTAATATTAAACTCATCTACAAGCCTTATATATATATCCTTATTTCCAGATTCTATTTCTTTATAGTAGTTTTCAAAGTCAGATATTTCTTTATAGTATCTTTTTTTAAGTTTTTCAAAATATTCTTCTATTTGATTTATTCTATGAAGATAGAACTTTAGCTTTTCGGCTATTCTGTCTATTTCCATTCTGTTTAATCTTACTTTTGTTAGAAGTTTAACAATATTTTCTTTAACCTCTTCCTGTTCTTTGGTAAGAGCTTTAATGGTTTTCTGAGTAGTAATCTTTTTAATTCTCTTATCCAAAGCAAGATACTTTTCAGCTAATGCTGTATACTCTTTTTCAAAGTTTTTGTATTTTCTTTCTAATTTTCTTTTTTCCTGAGTAGAAACATTGTAAATTCTAGGCGGCTCTAATATTTCATGTATAGAAACCTTTCCCGTCTGAACATTTTTAATGGTATTAAGCACTTCTCCTACAACAAGATGAGTATTAAGTATAATATTTTCAATTTCAGATTCTCCGGATTCGATTTTTTTGGAGTAATCTACTTCATCATCATGAGTAAGAAGGCTTACCTTTCCTATTTCTTTAAGATAAAGTCTTATAGGATCATCATTATTTCCGACTTTATCTTCTACATGTATAAACTTAGCAGTATCATCAATTTTATTCTGATTTTTGGAAAGGCTTTCAAACTCCCTTTTGTCTTCAACAATTACAATCTTTCTTGCATTTAATAATTGAAAAAGTATATCCATTACATCAGTATCCATATTGTCTATGGCACCATTAATCTCTTTGAAGGTAAGATATTTGTTGGCATTACCTTTTTCAAGTAATTTTCTAATCTTTTCATTGTTTTTAATCAAAAGATCGCAATCTTCTTCTGTCATCATAAATCACTTCCTTGATGTAATTTTTCTTTTTGCTTATTAAGTAAATGTATTTCGCGTGCTTTTTCACAAATAGCCTCAAACCCATCATTTAATGAATGATTATTTATTATTTCCATTCTCTTAGAGTCTATATCGCCGCTTTTAATTTTAATAATAAGCTCCTCCAATTTTTCATATATGTTTTCGCTGTATAGTTTCTTCCTGCTTAAAATCTGATTGGCTATATGCTCATTTCCAAGTATATTAAGAGCATCTTCTACGCTTGCTTCTTTATTAAGAGTTAAGAGTCTTATATAAAATTCCCTTGTTATATCTTTCTTAATAAGATCTACACTAATTTCTCTTTCAGCCTCTTTAATTAAAGAAGGATTCAAAGCAAGTAAGTATATTAAACTATTTTCATAGTAAAATTTATTGTCTGTATTATTTTTTATTATTTTTCTGTTATCATTATAGGAAACATTATGATTTGTTTTCTGCGTGCGTAAATAATCCTTGTTAAGAGCCTCCCTATCTACAGAAAGTTTAGAAGCTATATGAGAAATTATCATCTGCTTCTCTGTTTCGCTTTTTACAACGTCCAAATATCTATAAAAGCTGTTAATAATCATTAGCTTTTCTTCTATAGAAAGAGAAGAGATTTCTTTTTTTACTTCTGTTTCTATAATATAATCGTACCAATGCAATCTATTATTATATAGTATATCAAACCGCTTTTTATCATAAACTGTAAAAAATTCATCTAAATCTTTGGTTTCTTTTATAGAAAGTATAGTCAATTTTAAATCAAACTTCAATAGTGTAAGTATAGCCGCTTTGGCCGCCTTTATACCAGCCTCATCACTGTCCAAAGCTAGTACTACATTACTAGTATATCTTTTTATTTCTTTGGCATGCTCTTCTGTTATAGCTGTTCCAAGAGTACCAACTACATTTTTTATACCCATTTTGTGGCAGGCTATAGTATCCATATACCCCTCTACAAGCATAATTTCGTCCTGCTTCATTATATAGGATTTTGCTATATTTATACCGTACAGAGAGGATTTCTTTTTGAATATTAAACTTTCCTTTGAGTTTAGATATTTTGGTTCTTTTCCATCTATACTTCTTCCTCCAAAACCTATTACTTCTTCTCTTTCATTAATAATAGGGAACATTATTCTATTAACAAATGTATCATAATAGTGATTAGGATTATTTTTGCTTACACTAGCAAGACCTAATATATGCATATTGTTAATAGTAATTTTATTTTCAGATAATGCATCAATAAGGGCATTCCAGCTTGGAGGGGCATATCCTATTTTAAACTCTTTTATAATGCTGAATGGTATTTTTCTTTTTTTAAGGTATTTTTCAGCTTCTTTATAAAAATAATTGCCGTTTTTATCTTTTAAAAGCAGAGTTTTACCGAAAAAATTGCAGGCTATTCTGTTAATTCTTCTGCTTTCTAAGTATATTTTGTCCTTTTTTGAGGATTTAGCCGAGAAGAAATCGGTAACATCTACAGAGAACCTCTTTCCAAGATACTCTATAGCCTCTTTAAAAGACATATTTTCTTTTTCTTTTAGGTATGTTATAACATTGCCCTTAGCTCCGCAGGTGAAACATTTATACACACCTTTATCATCATCAACAGACATAGAAGGATTAGTTTCCTGTCCGTCTTTATGAAAAGGACATTGAACTGTATATTTGTTTCCGCCTCTTGAAACTACTTTATATTTATCTCTCAAAATATCAATAAGAGATACCCTAGACAATAAATTATTTAATTTTCCTATAAATAAATTATCCACAGCACATAAACTCAAAATATTATCTATATATTAATCGGATATAGATATTAAAAAATACATGTTATACCCATAAATAAATATAGACAAATATAAAAATATTTTAAAAAAAGTCAAGCAATTATACTTTAAAAAAATAAAAAAAATGTAATTACAATTCAATTTATTTTACATATTTATTGCTTGACAAAATTATTTTTTTTATTATTATAATGAGAACATCTTTTTTGGGGAAATATTGTGATTAATTATTTTGAAAAGAGCGAGAGAAGAAGAAGGATCTTAAACAATATAAAATCAAAGAGGATTATTATAGATAAATTTCATATACCTCTTGGCATAGTTCCAAGTGAATATGCTTACCCCATGGAAGGGACAAAGATAGAATTAAAAAATACTAATAATGGAGATATCTATACATATAGAATATCAGTATCAGCAGAGAAAATCTATTCTCTTTATTTAAAGCTTCTGAAACTTTTTCCGTCATATGGAACTATTGTTATAGAACGTATAAGCGAGGATATAAACAGAAATTTTGATGTTCTTATGAGCGATCCTGATATTTCATTAAATGAGATAAGAAAAGTATTTAAAAAGTATAATGAGCTTTGGGTTGAATGCGGTTTTGTAGGGTTTGGTGTTATAGATGAGCTTACCGAATTTGAGATTTTTATAAATTTGGATAAAGAAATAGAGATTAACACTACATATAAAAACATGAGAAAGATTAACCGCATACTTGATTCTTATAAACTTCTTAATGACGATGTTTCATTTATGAGCGATTATGAGCATCTTCATTATTCATTATCTTCTATAGCAGCAGATTACGGCTGTTCTGAAACTGATGAATATATATTTGATTACTATGATATTATAAATAATCTTAAATCAATATATGGCTTTACAACTATTAACTTAAATGAGAATGATAAGATAATTAAAGCTCCTAAATGGTGGAATGTTACTGTTAAGGGACTTGGTAAATGTCAGAAAAGAACTTTTATATCTACATATTATATAGTTGCAAATACAATAGAAGAGATGGAAACTTTAATAGATGAAAAGATGAAAGATATAAATGTGGATTATTATTATATTTATGATTTTTATAATGTTGATCCTAAAAATTATAATTATGAAAGTGTGAATGTTACAAATATACATAATATATCTTTTGAGAAAGCTCCGTTTGGAATATGGGCTCAGTCTGATGTATTTATATGTAAGGTAAAAAATATAGCATCATATTATATTAATAAGAATTATGCAAGAACATATTGATAATAATTTTCAAAAAGCGTTAAAATTGAAAGAACATATTAAATATCAATTTAAATATTGCCCTTACTGTGGAGCAAAAGATTCTTTTATTTTTAATGATATAAAGATTTTTAAATGCTCAAAATGCCAAAGAACTTACTTTGTTAATCCTGCATCTGCTGTAGGGGTTATAATAGAAACTCCTATAGGCATAGTGTTTGTTGAAAGAGGAATTGAACCTAAAAAAGGTTATATAGATATGCCGGGCGGATTCTGCGAGCCTTATGAAAGAGTGGAAGATACTGCCATTAGAGAAATATTTGAAGAGACTAGTATTAAATTAGATAATATACATTTTCTTATGAGCGGCTCAAATGAATATATATACGAAGGGATTATGTATGTTACTTCTGATTTATTTTTTTATTCAAAATTAGATTATGTGCCTGAAGTTATGGCTAATGATGATGCTGTTAATGTTGCATTTATTAAAAGAGAAGATATTGACATGAAAAAGATAGCATTTGAATCGGCTAAAGAGGCTTTACTCTATTATATAAAAAATTATTAAATATTTAAAAAATAGTTTTGATTATAAGAATTGATTAATATTATAAAAATATGATAAATAAGAAACAGATTTTAGAATTAATACTTGCTTCATTTACAGCTGTTTTTTTGGCGGCATTTATTAGAATATTTTTTTTTGATACTTATATAGTTACAAATAAATCTATGGAGCCTACTTTTTTTGAAGGGGATCAGATACTGCTTTTAAAAAAGAATTTTATATTTAATAAAGTGAAAAATTTTGATGTAATTGTATTTGAATATAATAACAGCAATTTGGTAAAAAGAGTTATAGGAAAAGAAGGAGATAAGGTAGAAATTAGAGACGGAGGGCTTTATTTGAATGATAATCTTATAGAGCATGAATATTATATATTTTCAGATGATGATGACGGGCTTTATATTGTAGGAAGTAATCAGTATTTTGTTTTGGGGGATAATATTAAATTAAGTGAAGACAGCAGATATTTTGGTTTTATAGATGAAAATACTATAAAAGGTCAGGTTATATTAATATTCAGCCCTAAAAGCAGATTTCAATTATTCAGTAATATATTCCATAAATATAATGAGTGATACTATAATATTTATATAATAAAGTCATTCTAATAACTTGATACTTTTTTGGCAATTATACAAATACTACCTGAACCAAGAACATATAAATTATAGTACCTGCTCCTATACTTATCAGCACATTTCTCTTTATTATATGCAAAATTATTATAATTGTTATTGATATTAATTCTGGTAAGGCATAAGGAAATTTTATAATATTTATTTCTTTCAAACAATATATTACAAGAAGTGATATCATAGAGTAGGGCAGCATCTTTCCTAAGAACTTTATATATTTACTTTCAGATAATGATTTATTTATTATAATAAAGGGAAGAAACCTTAAAGAAGCGGTTCCTATTACAATCATCAAAGCTGTTATAAATATTTCTTTATTATTCATATATTATTTCCGTCTTCATTATATTTGTAAATAATACTTATAGCGATAAATATTAATATCATAGCAAGTATTATAAATATATTAGTTTTAAATATTAAAATAGGTACAGAACATAAAAGTCCAACCAAAGCACCTCTATGATCTTTACTTTCAAGCCATTGTTCTGTAAATATTACAACAAATAAAGCAGTCAAAACAAAATCAAACCCTTTAGTATTGAAAGTTATAAATGATCCTATCAAACAGCCAAGCAATGTTCCTATATTCCAGTAACAGTAATTCATAAATGATACAAAAAAGAAAAATGCTTTTTTATTAATGTTTTCAGGTATATTATGCGAGCAAACTATAGAAAAAGTTTCATCGCTTAATGAAAATATTAGAAACGGCTTTAATATTCCTATAGATTTATATTTAGAAGCCATAGATATGCCGTAGAACGCCACTCTTGAATTAACCATTAATGTTAGCACTAATGCATATAATGGATTAAATGGTGCTAAAAATAGATAATTAATAGCCGTATACTGCATACTTCCGCAATATGCAAACAAACTTAAAAATACAGCAAGAGAAGTATCAAATCCCTTTGACTTCATAAGTATTCCATAAGCCATACCTAAAAATATATATCCTATAAGTACAGGTATTGTTATTGGAAATGCGTATTTTAATGCTGAAATTAAATTATGTTTTTTAGTATTCATATTTTTTATAGTCTTAGTATTTTATGTTATATCAAAAAAATAATAGGATAATAAAAAAAATATTTATGTCAATATTATTTTTATAATTTTGATTTTATATTTTTTACCTTTTCTTCATCTGTATATTTTATACTAAACTCTGAAGCCCTTAAAGGAGTACCCATAAATACATTTTCGTTCCTATACTGCATAATACTTGCTGCTGTTTTATTTGCTGTCATATGATATTCATTAGCTTTTAGAGTGTCTTTTATATATTCAATATTTCTTTCATTTATTCCGCTTCCGGGCATTATTATTATTTTATCATTATATTTTGAAATTAATTCTTTTAATTTGATTATACCGCTCATAACATTAGCCTCACCTCCAGAAGTGAGTATTCTCTCAAAACCAATGGATATTATATCTTCACATGATTTATTTAAATCACAGCTTACATCTATTGCCCTATGAAAAGTAGCTTTACCGCTTCCCCATAACTCTAATAATTTAGAGCATCTTTCTTTATCAACATTTCCTTCTTTTGTAAGTATGCCGAATACTATGCCGTCAATTTTTAATTCTTTTATGAGTTTTATTTCTCTTTTCATTATTTCAAACTCTGTATCATCATAGCAGAAATCTCCGCCTCTAGGACGCACCATTGCATATATTGGTATATTTACTTTTTCTCTTGCTAATTCCAAAACACCATAACTAGGAGTTGTGCCTCCTTCAAACATATTTACGCAAAGCTCAAGTCTATTAGCCCCTCCTTTTTCAGCATTTATACATGACTCTACAGAATCGACGCATATTTCTATTTTGGTATTCATAATAATGCTCTTTATAAATTAATTAAAACATATAGATTATACTAGAAATTTGCTAATTGTCAAAATATATTATATAATACCCCACATCTATTTTATAATAAGGATTAGGTTTATGAAAAAAATATTTATAATGTTATTACTTAATATAATATACATATCTGCTTTTGCTGATACCACTAATATAACAAAGCATTTATTTTTTACTCTTGAAGGAAGCATTGATAAATATCCTATTACAATAAATATACATATTACAAATCCTGATAATATTACAGAAAATAAAAAGTCTAATATATACGGATATTATAAATACAATAATGTTAATACTCCAATACCTATAATCGGAGAAATGGATAAAAATACTATTAAATTTACTGCCTTTGATTATGATAATTCTAATAAAAAAGAAGAATTCAGCTTTAAAATAAATAGTAGTCAGTTAAATAATATTATTAATTTAGGAAACGGCAAAAAGAATATTAATTTAAAAGGAAGCTGGCAAAATAACAATAAAAAATTAAGCTGTAATATAGAAACTGTAAAACCTTTAGGAGATAAAATACATACTGTTTATGATATATCTGTTTCTAAAGAATTTAAAGATAATACTTATGGTTTATCTGCACTTTATATAGAAAATTTAAAATCATCTATATATGAAGGTAAAATCATAAACAAAATAAACAATACCAATGAAATGATAAAAAAAATTAATGATGATATTGCTAAAGTAAATCTTAATGATGAAGAAATTTTTTACGAAGTTAATTTTTATAATTTTTATAACAATTTTTTTAATGATAATATTTTATGTTTTACAAGCAGTACAGAATACTATTATGGAGGAGCATATCCTGATACTGCAATATCACATTTTACATTAGATATTAATAAATTAGAAATAAAAATATTAACTTTATCAGATTTCGTAAATGACAGCGATAAATTTAGAAAAGCTTTGCAAAGCGAAATAGATAAATATTATAAAGAAATTGGAGAAGATGATTTTACTGTTGATGTGATAAATAAATCTGATAGTTATTATGCAGAAAATTTAATGTCAAGAAATATTTCAATTAGTAGATATTTTGAAGGTATTAGTTTACATATAAGATTTGAACTTTCTCATGCTGTTAGAGCACTTGATGATTTTAAAATATCTTTTGAAAAATTAAAGCCTTATTTAAAAAATAATATTTACTGATTATTATTGCTATTTTAATAATAAATAATCAAAACTTTACTTTTATAGTTATTTTTTGTATAATAGTATTATGAGCAGAAGAGATATTAATGTTTTAAATGATTATTTTGTGAGGTATTTATTTTCATCACCAGACAGTAATCCTATACTGCTTGATTTTATCAATTCAATAATGCTTGACTCTAACATGAAAACTTTTAGATCAGTAGAGATACTTACTCCATTTAATTATAAAGAAAATTATGAAGATAAGGAAACAATAGCAGATGTAAAGTGTATAACTCAAAATGGTACTGTTGTTATAATAGAGATTCAGCTTCAAGGCAATTCAAGATTTCCAGAACGCATATTATATTATTGGGCTTCTAATTATAGCAAATTATTAAAACACGGAGAAAAGTATGATGCTTTAACTCCAGTAATTAGTATAAATTTACTCAATTTTAATTTAGATGATTCAAATAATATTCATTCATGCTATATGATTTATGATACCAATAATAAAAGATTACTCACTGATCATTTGCAAATTCATATAATTGAACTCAAAAAATTTAAATATAATTTATTACAATCAGATTTAAACTGTTGGCTTAAATTTTTTACAATGAAAGAAAAAGATAATAAGGAGGTTATTATGTCAGAATTAGTAAAAGAAAAAACTATAATGGAAGAAGTACAAAAAAGATACAATAACTTTGTTAAAGACAGACTGATGATGAACGAATATGATAAAAGACAGGCATATTTATATGGTAATCAAATAATGCTTGAAGAAGAAAGAAGATTAGGAATAGAAGAAGGTATAGAACAAGGTAAAAGGCAGCAGCAAATATCTATAGCTAAAAACTTCAAAAATGCAGGAATAGATATAAAAATTATAAGTGAAAATACAGGATTAAGTATAGAAGAAATAAAAAATTTGTGAACATCTGGCAAGTTTACTTGTCAGATACTGTTAGTGAATAAATTTTTTATATATAAATAAAGAAATAAAAAATTTGTGAACATCTGGCAAGTTTACTTGTCAGATACTGTTAGTGAATAAATTTTTTATATATAAATAAAGAAATAAAAAATTTGTGAACATCTGGCAAGTTTACTTGTCAGATACTTTTAGTGAACAAATTTTTTATATATAAATAAAGAAATAAAAAATTTGTGAACATCTGGCAAGTTTACTTGTCAGATACTGTTAGTGAACAAATTTTTTATATATAAATAAAGAAATAAAAAATTTGTGAACATCTGGCAAGTTTACTTGTCAGATACTGTTAGTGAATAAATTTTTTATATATAAATAAAGAAATAAAAAATTTGTGAACATCTGGCAAGTTTACTTGTCAGATACTTTTAGTGAACAAATTTTTTATATATAAAATAAAGAAATAAAAAATTTGTGAACATCTGGCAAGCTTACTTGTCAGATACTTTTAGTGAACAAATTTTTTATATATAAATAAAGAAATAGAAAAACGATAATAAATATAGATCTGAATTTATTAAAAAAATAAAAAGAGCTTCTATATACAACAATATATAAAAGCTCTTAATTTTTATTTATTATTTTTTAAGAAGTTCGCCTACTATCTCATCAAGCTCTTCAGGTTTTACTCTAGGATCATAACGTCCAACTATATTTCCTTGTCTGTCTATTAAGAACTTACCGAAGTTCCATCTTATCTTTTCAACGCCTTCTTCAGTTGGTTTTTCAGTTCTTAAATAAGTAAATAAAGGATCAGCATTTTTACTATTAACTTTTACTTTGTCAAATAGTTTGAATGTTATGCCGTATTTTTCTTTTCTAAACTCGGCAATCTCTTCTATAGGTTCTTTTGCCTGACCTCCGAATTGATTGCAAGGAAAGTCTAATATTTCAAAACCTTCTTTTTGATATTTAGTGTATAAATTCTGCAACTCAGAATATTGTTTGGTAAATCCTCATTTAGTTGCGGTATTAACTATTAGTAAAACTTTACCTTCATATTCTTTTAGGCTTATATCTTTACCTTCAGCATCTTTTACTGTGTAATCATAAATGCTCATAATTTCCTCCATTTATTAATTATATATTATAAAAATTATAAATTATTTTTCTATATATGCAAATAAAAAGGCATACCCTATATAAGAATATGCCTTGAAATACTCTAATTATAAATTATAAAAGAGCTTTAGCAGCATTTAAAGCGGCATCATAATCTGGTTCATTAGTAATTTCTGGAACATATTGTACATATTTAACAACATTGTCTTTATCAAGAACAAATACAGCACGAGTTAAAAGCTGTAATTCTTTTAATAAAGTACCGAATTTTCTTCCGAAATCTTTTTGATTGTAGTCAGAAGCTACGATATGAGAAGAAACATTAGCAGCACCGCACCATCTAGCCTGAGCAAATGGTAAGTCAACAGAAATTGTTACAACTGTTACTCCTTTAAGGTTAGCAGCTTCTTTGTTAAATCTTCTAGTTTGTACATCGCATACTGGTGTATCTAAAGATGGTACAGATGAAATGATTTTTACTGTATCACCAGCATCTTTTAAAGACCATGGGCTTAAATCTGTTTTTAATACTGTAAAGTCTAATGCTTTTGCTCCAACTGATAATTGAGCACCTTCTAAAGTTTGTGTAGCACCTTGAAATGTAACTGTCATTTTTTACTCCTTCTATTATTAATTTATCTTTGATAATAAAAATAAAATATAATCTTTTATTATTTAAGAAACTATATAATTATTAAAAAAAAAGTCAATAATAAAAATGAATAATTTTATTTTTTAGGTATTTCTAGTAGTTTTAGCCTAATTAAAAACTCTTTATTATATTTTATTTTTATTTCAATGTTTTTTTTTGTGATAGGGTGAACAAAATTAATCTCTTTTGCTATCAATGCAAATCCTTTCATTTTGTAAATACCAGCATTTTTTGAGTATATTTTATCACCTATTATTGGGTGCCCTATATATGAAAGATGCACACGTATCTGATGAGTTCTGCCTGTTACTGGTTTAAGCTCAAGTAAAGTGTGTTCATTAAGTTTTTTTAATACTTTATAATAAGTTACAGCACTTTCTCCGCCTTCTTTTACTGAGAGCGGTATTCTTTTATTAGGATTTTTTTTATCAATGCCTATGGATATGTTTATTACACCGCTATTATTTTTTAAGTATCCTTCTGATATAGCATGATAAACTTTACTTATAGTTTTGTTTTTAAAAGATTCTTCAAAGTATTTTTTTGTATTTTCGTCTCTTGCAAGTATCACTATTCCAGAAGTAAACTTATCTATTCTATGAACTAAATACAGATTATTAATATGATTATGTTTTTCTTTTATTTTTTTTATTAAATTATCGTCAACTTCTATTCCAGCCTCTTTATTGACAGCAATAAAATAATCATCTTCATAAATAATATTCATATTTGTTTCGCTTATAGTTTTTTTATTATTAGAGATATTCTAGTAAAGAAGTAATTAACATTTCTTAAACTCTCCATAAGAAGAAATATTAATTTTTCTTTTTTTTCTCTTTCGCCTCTTTCGCACATTATAATAGTTGCAGATAATATAGTTTTTAATATGCTTACCTTATTTTGATATTCTTTTATTGTATTTATAGTTTTATCATATATATTGTCTATATTTTCTAAATTATTATTTATATTATTATATGTATCTGTGAGAATATTTCTAAAGTCTTCTAATGTATTTTTTAATTTTTCATATGCTTCTTTTATACTTTCATTACTATCTTTTTTATATATATTATTAGCTATATTCAATGCTTTTTGTCTTAAATTATTTTCATAGAAATCATTTATATTTCCTTCTTCTATGGATTCCATTTTTACAGCTTCTTTAGTTATTCTTTTTATTTTCATTTTGTTATATTTATTTTTAAACTCATTAAAATATTCTATTTGGCTTTCAAATACAAACTCAGTTGGAGGATAATTATTTATATTGGTATTATTTTTTATAGCATTAAAATAATATGATTCATAAGTTTTTAATTTATTTATTTTATTGACCATATATTCATAAGATAGAGCATGTTTAATATGTCTTTCATAAAAAGGATAGCTATTGTCAAAACCTATTAAAAGCACTTCATCTAAACCTATATAGTATGCAAAATCTATCATAGCAGTAGCCACAGTATTTGAAGCCTTAAGAGATGATAATTTTGTGAAGTTTTCTATGTATTCTATAAGCCCTAAATTTTCTATAGAAGTAAATCTTATAAGATTAGTTTTGCAGCATGTATTTTTAGGTATAATTTTATTGCATGACATATCCATAATTAAATATGGAAAATGTGAGTTTTCATAAACAAAATCAAGAGAATTAAAAAAACCTCCGTCAACAGTAATAACAAAATCAGGTATTATACCATGTTTACATAATACACTATAGCTAGTATCAACACATATTATAAATAGATTTTCTCTATTTTCTTTTATATATTGTATGCTATGTTTTAATGTGGGACCTGGGCATATTAATAATGCTTTTAACCCTTTAAATGAATCTTTAAAAATTGCAATATCTGCGGAATCTTTTATATATTCGCTGTTAAATATAATATTTTTTGTCCATATATTTTCAAAATACATATTAGTGAATATATTAGATACTTCTTTTTCCATTATATTAAGTATTTGAGTATATAGAGTATTTGCATTATCTTTTTCTTCTTTTGTTAGAGAAGGCAAGATTACAAGATTAACACCATTTATATTTTTATAGTCTATAAGTTCATTAATATAATTTATAGAATCATCTTTATGAATGAAAAATATATTTTCACTGTCTGGACTATATATATTGTAGTACGAATATTTAAATAATACGGCATCTTCAACTACGGCAATAATTTTTAAAGTTTTGATAGTATTTTTATTGAAGTAGTTATCAATATTTTCTATTAAATATTTTAATATATATCCCAAGCCGTAACCGTACATTATGAGAAGATTTTTATTTTTATTAATATTTTCCAAAGCTCTTTTACATTCATTATTAATATTATATTTGCTGTGCACCGCTCTTGAATTTTTTGATGCTGTTATAATGCCGTCTTTATTTTTTTCTATATTGTATGAAGCGTCTGGTTCGCCTGATAAATCTTTCATTAAAGAATGTAGTTTTAAAGATATTTTCATTTATCTATGATAACAAAAAAAATATAAAAATCAAATATATAATAATTTTTTTCTTTTTTTACAAAAAATTATTGACATTATTGATAATTTTTATAAATTTACAATTATTAAATGTTTAGGGGTATATAATTATGAGTAGTTCACCATTAGGGATTAATACCAAAACAGGCAAGTCCTACAAAGTTATGGTTATAGATGATTCTAGTACAATACGTATAGCAGAAAAGAAAATTTTATTATCAGAACAGTTTGAGGTAACAATGGAATCAGACGGTGCAATGGATGCATTAAATAAATTGAGAGATGCAGCAGATAAACCAGATATAATAATGATAGATTTTGAAATGCCGCAGATGAATGGTATAGATTTGCTTAAAAGAATAAGAGCTTTAAATATAGATTCTAAAATAATTGTGGTAACATCTTATTCCAATAAGGGCGTATTGATGGAATTTTTAAAACTTAAAGTTGACGGATATGTTGTAAAGCCTATACAGCGTCAGACAGTTATTGAGCATTTAGCCAAAGTACTAGGAAGAGAAGATTATATAAAATAATTTCTTTTTATAATACATTTTAGACTAATTTTTCTATAATTTAATAATTTTCTTCTATTATTTATTGTTTGATTTTTATATATTAAAATGTTATAATATACGATATTTTTTTAAGGATAATAATATATGGCAGTAAAAAAAAATAAAACTGATAATTCTGAAGAAAGACAATATTCCACACTGACAAAAGATATATTAAAAAGAGTAGATCATATTTCAATAGAAAATGAATTAAGAGAATCCTATTTAACTTATGCCATGAGCGTTATAGTATCAAGGGCTTTACCTGATGTTAGGGACGGATTAAAGCCCGTTCATAGAAGAATACTATATGCTATGTATGATGCTAATCTTACACATGACAAACCATATAAGAAGTCGGCAGCCACAGTAGGTGAAGTTTTGGCACGCTATCACCCGCACGGAGATGCTGCAGTTTACGGCACTATGGTAAGAATGGCACAGGATTTTTCTATGCGTTATTTACTTGTAGACGGACAGGGTAACTTCGGTTCTATAGATGATGACCCGCCTGCCGCTATGCGTTATACTGAAGCAAGAATGACTCGTTTTGCAGAAGAAATGCTCAATGATATAGAAAAAGAAACTGTTAAATTTGTTCCTAACTTTGATGATTCCAGAACTGAGCCTTCTGTACTTCCAGCTACAGTTCCTCAGCTTCTTGTAAATGGAAGTATGGGTATTGCTATTGGTATGGCTACTAATATGCCTACTCATAATTTAAGAGAAGTAGTTAATGCTGTTGTTTATTATATAGATCATCAGGACGCTGAAATTAAAGACCTTATGCGTTATATACAAGGTCCAGACTTCCCTACTGCTGGTATTATATACGGTAAAGAGGGCATTAAAGAGGCTTATACTACTGGTAAGGGAAGAATCAAATTAAGAGCAAGACTTGAAATAGAAGAAACTAAAAAAGATAGAGAGGCTATAGTAGTAAAAGAACTTCCTTACGGGGTTGTAAAAACTACTCTTCATGAGAAGATAGCTGAGTTAGTAAAACAAGGTAAAATTGAAGGTGTTGCTGATATTAGAGATGAGTCTAGTAATAGAGCTGGTATTCGTCTTATAATAGAACTTAAAAAAGGTGTTGCTACTCAGATAGTATTAAATCAGTTATTTAAACATACCGATTTAGAAACTACTTTTGGTATAATTAATCTTGCCTTAGTTAATGGCGAGCCTAAAGTATTAAATTTAAAAGAACTTATAAAATATTTTGTTGACCATAGAGTTGAAGTTATTACTAAAAGAACAGAATATGATTTGAATCAAGCTAAGGCTAAAGCTCATATATTAGAAGGCTTACTCATAGCACAGGCTAATATTGAAGAGGTTATAAGAATAATAAGAGAAAGCGAAAATACTGATGCGGCAAGAACAACTCTTATGAACAGATTCAAACTTTCAGAAAAACAAGCTCAGGCTATACTTGATATGCCTCTTAAAAGATTAACAGCCTTAGAAAAATTAAAAATAGAACAGGAATTGCAGCAATTAAGAGAGTTTATAGCTTATTGTGAAGACTTACTTGCACACCCAGAAAAGATACTTGCAGTTATTAAAGATGAGCTTAAAAAAATAGCAGAAAAATACGGTGATGACAGAAGAAGCGAAATAATAGGAAAAACTAATGATACAGAGATAGATGAAGAAGATTTGATACATGATGAAGATGTGGCAGTATCAATCACTACTCAGGGATTTATTAAGAGAGTACCTGCTTCGAGCTACCGTACACAGGGCAGAGGCGGAGTAGGAGTTCAAGGCGGAAAATCTCAGGGCGAGCATTATATAGAGCATTTATTTGTTGCTTCTACCAAAGATTATTTATTTATATTTACAGACAGAGGTAAGGCTTTCTGGATGAAAGTTCATGAAATACCTGCCTTAACTAAAATTTCTCAGGGAAAAAGTATTAAATTTATTCTTAATTTAGCACCGGAAGAGAAAATAACAAGCTACTTTACAGTATCTGAGTTTGATCCTAAACAGTCTATTATTATGGTTACAAAAATGGGTACTATAAAGAAAATGGAATTAAAACATCTTGAAAATGCTAAAAAAAGAGGAATATTAGCTTTAACATTAGAAAATAATGATGAGCTTGTAGCTGTTTCTGCTGTTCAGAGTGGAGATGACTTTATTATGACTACAGCTACTGGTCTTGCTTTGAGAATAACTGAAGAGAAAATCAGAAAGATGGGAAGAGCAGCTGCTGGAGTTAAAGGTATTGCTTTAGATGATGATGACATTTGTGTATCTGGAAATGCTATACATAAGGGTGAATCATTAATAGTTATTACAGAAAATGGTATAGGTAAAAGACTTTCTTCTAAACAGTTTAATGTTAAAGGAAGAGGGGGCAAGGGTCAAATTTATATTAAACCAGATAATAAAACTGGTAAAGTTGTCAGTGTAAAAACAGTAGGAGACAAAGATGAGATAATGGTTGTTACTACTGATGATATGACTATAAAAATAAAGGCTGATTCTATACCAGAGCTTGGAAGAAATGCTAAGGGTGTAAAAATCGTTAATATTTCTGACGGAGCTAGAGTTAGTGATTTGGCTGTTGTGCCTTGTGATAATGAGGAGAAAAAGTAAGAAAAATAAAGCCTGTATTCAAATTAAGAATATGGGCTTTTTTATTAAAAAAATTACATATTTTTTATGAAGTTTTGTTATATTAAAAATATAAAAGATATGTTGTTTAGAAATATTTGAGATAAGAGTTGTTTTATTTTTTTAATCTTCAATTTTATTATTATATTTTTTCTGTATCTTTTTCTTTAATCGTGGTAAATGCAGAAAAATTACTTATTAAAAACATAAAAATATAGATAATGTTAATATAATATTAGAGGTTGTATTATGGATAGAAAATTAGAATTACCTTATAAGGCGGAAATATTTATAAAGAGTAAATTTCTTAAAGCAGAAATAGTAGAACTGGAAAAAACTGATAATATTTTTAAAGTAGAACTTGATAACGAAATATTTATCACATTTGACGAAAATGGTAATTGGCTTTCTATAAATAGTGAAAAAAGACTTCCAGAGCATATTATTCCAGAAGTAGTAAAGGAAAAAGTAGATAAATTAAAAAGATTAGAAATAGAATACAAAAATGAAAATTTAGATATTAATGAGATAAGGCGAATCATTAATTCATATAGAGTAATACTAGATCATTATTTAGAGATGCATATATACAGCAGATAATCTTATTTTAAGCATCTTACAATTTTCCCATTAGACATTTCATAAACATTATTTGCATAAGCTGCAATATTATGAGCATGAGTAACCATAATGATGCTTGTCCCCTGTTTATTTATTGCTGTAAGTATTTCCATTAATGTTTTTGTAGTAGCAGGGTCCAAGTCGCTTGTAGGCTCATCGGCTATTAGGCATTTACATCCGTATGCCAATGCTCTTAATATAGCTACCTTTTTCATTTCGCCGCCGGATAAATTAGCAGCTTTAGAGTTCATTTTATCTTTAAGAGAAAATAGTTCTATATTTTCTTTTGTCTGCTTAATTTTATCTTCTGTTATTTTATGTTTAAAAGCTAAAGGCATTAATATATTATCTATAACACTTATAGTTGGTATTATAACAGGGTACTGAAATATATACGAAAAATATTCTCTTCTAAAGCTGGCAAGCACGTCTTCTGAGGCACCGTTTAATTTGAAAGAGTCATAATATATAGTTCCGCTTGTAGGTTTAAGTATAGCACCTATAATGCTGAGCAATGTACTTTTACCGCTTCCAGTATGCCCTACAAAGCTGATAAAATCTCCCTGATTTATATCCAAACTAATATCTTCGCATGCATTAAATTGTGCAACGCCTAAAGGAAAAACTTTTGATATACTAATAATTTTTATGTTCATAGTGTTCCTCTTAAATCCTCATAAGGATCTTTATGCAAAAGTATTGAATTTGATATAAATGCACCTATCATAAAGGCTATTATCAAAACAGCATTGGCTAAAAGCATCATATAAGCTCCGTTAATAACATCAGCAAATTCTATTAAAGTTAATATATAAGAACTGTATCTTAAATATAAAATTCCCACTTCTATTATACATATACCAAAAGATATAAGGGGGTATAATAAACTTATAAGCATTGCCAGTTTTTTTATAGCTAATTTAGTAGCTCCGAATATACGCAAAGTAGAAAACATTCTGCTGTTTTTTGAGAATATGTATGAACTTGTTATTGCAGAATAAAGCACTCCTACAATAAATATTCCTATAAATAGGGAGTATATAGAAAACTCTCTGAAAAAAGGTATATTTTCATTTAATAAAATCTCGTATTTCCATACCAAACTAAATATTGAAGTTATGGTCATAATTTGTGATAATGAAATAAATATCACTATAGAAAATACCATACTTCCTTTAATAAGTTTGGAAGCGTATCCAATAGTAGAATTATACACGGCAAACCTTCTATTTATAATAATAATATTTAAACTGTTTACAAATACCTTTGTAAAATAAAAATATATACACTATGCTATATATAGTATCGATATTATTGTATATTACTTAAATAATAATTTTTTATTTTAATTTGAATGCTGCAATAGTAAAATCATCATCAGGGGACATATAAGAAAGATATTCATAAAAATCTTTTTCAATACTTTCCATTATTCTTTCTATTTTGTCATTTCTATTATCATAAAGCACTTTTTTTAATCTGTCTATACCGTATAAATCATACTTATTTTTTGATTTTGAAGCCTCTGTTACTCCGTCGGTATAGAAAAATAATATATCATTTGTTTTTATATCAATAGTTTCTTCTTCATATTTTGCTTTTGGAAAAAGACCTATTATAGTGCCTCCTTTAGTGAATTCTTTTATTCCATTTTCTCTTACTAAAAGCATTGGTGTATGAGAAGCATTTGAATATGTAAGTTTTTTATTTTTTAAGTCTATTTCTGCTATAATCATAGTAAGATAATAGTTGATTGGAAGTATCTGCAGCAGATAATTATTTATATCATACAAAAAAGAACTTACAGATTTGAAAGAAGAGGCTAAATTTCTAAAAGCTGTCTTAAACATAGCTGTGATAATTGCTGCCTCTACACCATGACCGCTTATATCTGACATAATAAACAGTATTCTGTCATTGTCTATATTTACATAATCAAAAAAATCTCCGCCTATTACTTCAAAAGGTTTGTATAATGATGCTGAAGTGATATAATTGCTGTTAGGCATTTTATTTGGAATCATATATTCCTGAAGCTTTCTTGCTTTTTTCATATCTTTTTTATATTGTTTTTTTATATTGTCAAGTACATCGTATCTTCCTAAAATATAGCTGTTTTTTTCTTTTAAGTCAATTATTGCTTTTTGATAATCATTTATTGTGGAGCTGTTTATTTTTGAAAATCTGTATATTTTTCCGTCTGATGTTTTCTCTTGTATTTCTTTATAATCTTTAATTAAATACATTTTTGTTAAATGTCTGTAAAATATAAATGATGGAATCAAAAATAATAGAAATAATATAAATAATAGTATAAATATAAATTTATTTTCATAATATGAGATAGAAGCTATATTAAGAAGTATAAATAGCACTAGAAATACTACAGAAATAAATTTTAAAAACATTAAAATACGTTCATCTTTCATGTTTATATACAAAACTTTATATTACAATAATGAATTATAACAAAAAGATTATAGTTTGCAAATATTTTTTATAAAATAAAGAGTATAGATATTGCAAAAAATAGACTTACTTTATACAATATAGATATATTAAGCATACATAAACGCTTAATAAATTTTTTTTAAGGAGAAGTAATATGAATAGATGTGAAGGTATATTATCAGCTCTAATGACCCCATTTACCAAAGAAGGTAAATTGGACGAAAACGTTTTAAGGAAGTATGTAAGACATAATATAGACCACATGAAAGTAGACGGTTTATATGTAGGAGGTTCTACAGGAGAGGGACTTCTTATGTCTAAAGAAGAAAGAATGGCAGTTTTTGAAATAACAAAAGAAGAGGTAGCCGGCAAAATTCCTCTTATTGCTCATGTAGGTACGTTAAATCTTAATGAAGCATGTGAAATGGCAAATAAAGCTGAAGAATTAGGTTATGATTTGATTTCTGCTGTTACTCCATACTATTATCCATTTTCTTTTGCTGATATAAGCAAATATTATAATACTATATTAAACTCTACAAGTAAAACTCCTATTGTAATATATTTCTTGCCTACGCTTTCAAACAATAGTATATCATTAGACGATTTCGGAAAATTATTTGAAAATGACAGAGTAATGGGTATAAAATACACTTCATCTGATTTGTTTTTACTTGAAAGATTAAAACAAAAATTCCCTACAAAAATGATGTGGGCCGGTTTTGATGAATTATTAATAGCTTATGCTTCTTATGGTTTAAGATCTGGTATTGGTTCTACTTACAATATTCAGGCTCCGTTGGCTAAAAAAGTTATAGAAGCTGTTGAAAAAAAAGATATGGAAGAAGCTTTAAAAATTCAGCATGATATGAATGATGTAATATCAACTTTATTAAAAGTAGGCATATATCCGGCTCTTAAAGAGTGCATTACTTTCTACGATCCTTCTGCCGTTTCTTACTGCAGAGCTCCTATGGGTTCAAAACCTCTTGGCGACAGTGAAAAATCTTTATTAAAGGATATGTTTGAGAAATATTTGTCTAAACTATAATTGGATTTTATTTTATACATTTGTGTTCGCGTGTGCATAACTGTATTTTTTAATTATTATAAAAGGATTTATTTATGATACTAAAACCAATAAAAAGTGAATTTAATCAGTATTTTCATGACACTATATGGAAAGCAAAAAACTATATCAGAGAGCATTATAATGAATTAAAAAAACTTCCTAACGGCAGACATTCTTTAGATAAAGAAATTTGCGAAGGTGCTTTTGTTAATGTTACAGAGTACGATAATAAAGACAATCCGCCTTGGGAATCACATTTGAAGTTTGTTGATGTTCAGATTATATTTGAAGGAGCTGAAGATTTTATAATAGCAAATACTTCTGAATTAAAGCCTAAAACTTATGATGAAAAAACAGATTACCATGATTGGGAAGGTGAGGGAACTGTACGTTTAACTTTATCTCAAGGAGAAATGCTTATACTTCTTCCTTATGATGCCCATAGAGTAGGACTTCCCCCAAAAACAGGAAAAACTCATGTTAAAAAAGCTATAGTAAAAGTTCCTTATAAAGGTTAATAAAAATTAATAAGAAAAAATTAAAGACTGATACTTTGTTTAAAGTGTCGGTCTTTTTTATTAATATATTTGTTTAATAACTTTAATATATAATGTTTTAAAGTTTAGTGTGATTTTTATTTTTATCAATCCAAGTTCTTTTAGATGCTGTACAAAATAGGAAAGCAAAAAAACTCATATTTCTATAACAAAATAATAACTTATGGAGAATATAAAACGTTTGTTTATATATAATTTATAATAAGATAACAAGGTGAAAAATTATTTGTTAATAGTTTTGAAACAAGTATAATAAATTGATATTGACAAATATTAAAATATATTGTATGCTATGTGCAAATAAGGTAGGGCTTGTATTAGTTCTTTAATATAAGATTTCCGATAAACTTCGATAATTTACTCTTTTAATATTCAAAAACGAAGACTGGCTGCCTGTCCAGTGATAATCATTTTTTATAAAAAGGAGAATTATATTTTATGAAGGTTATAGGTATAGTTGCCGGAAGACATAATGGTAATAGTGAAATTTTAGTAAAACAGGCCTTAACAGCTGTTAAAGATGCAGGCGGTGAAGCAGTACTTATTAATTTGTTTGACTACAATATAAAACCCTGCTCAGGATGCGAATCTTGTACTATAGCTATGGGTAAAATTTTTAAAGAGGGCGGTGAATATAAGGGCTGTATCTATAAAGAAAAAGATGATATGGATAAAATAGTAAGCGTTATGAATGAATGTCAGGGCATAATAGTAGGCTGTCCTACATATGATTTGCTTCCATCTTCTTTATATTTATCTTTTGCTCAGAGATTTTTAGCTTATGAATTATCATTCAGAATACAGATTGGGCAGGTAAAAGAAGACCCTCATACAGTAGCTGGACTTATAGGAGTTGGTGGTTCTAAACATGATTGGCAGACTATGAGTTTGGAAGGGCTTGCTGCTACAATGTTTACTCAGTCTATGACAGTTGTTGATATGTATTTAGCTACAAGCGTTGGAAGACCTGGTAATGTTTTGATACATAAAGACTATTTAGAAAGAGCCTATCAAATGGGTAAAAATATAGTAGAGGCAATAAACACTCCAGTTGAAGAGAGAAAATGGCTTGGGGATCCTAATTTGGGATTATGTCCTAGATGTCATTCTTCTTTAATATATCCGGGTGATGAGCATTGGGACGGAGTTAAGTTTAATTTTGAATGTGCTGTATGCGGTGCTGGGGGAGATTTAGTTAAAGATGAAGACGGAAAATATAAATTTGTTATTGCTGAAAACGGACTTATAAGAGACAGAAATATTAATGAAGCAAGGGCAGTTCATTTGCAAGAGATACTTCATACAAGAGAGAATTTTATGTCTCAAAAAAGTGAAATAGAAGAAGAATATAAAAGATTCAGAGAAATGAAATTTGAAACTATAAAATAGCCGTTAATAAAACTTTTTCAATAAATAAATAAAAATAAGCACTATGATAATATTTTTTCTTATCATAGTGCTTTTTTGTTTATAAATTATTTTGTATATTTTTCGTCAGCTTTATACTCTGTATGTAAGAAGTGATGGGCTCTCTCTCCAAGAGGTTTTCCAAGAAAATCGTCATAAAGTTTTTTAAGATTTTCATTTTCATGAGAGCATCTATGTTTAACAACCTTTTTATCTTCATCATACAGACCTTTAGCTCTATCAGTTCTAGTTTGATTTGTAGTTCCATAAGGCTGACCGCCTCCTCCTACACAGCCTCCCTGACAAGCCATAACTTCTATAAAGTTGTAAGGAGGATTTTCACCTTTTTGTTTTGCTTCTCTCATCTCCTGCATTACAGCATCAACATTATGAAGTCCATTAACAACAGCTATTTTTACATCTTTATCAAGCACTTTGACAGCAGCTCTTTTAACTCCTTCAAGTCCTCTAACCTCTTCAAAATCAACATTATCAAGATTAGTACCTGATATGATATTATAAGCGGTTCTTAAAGCAGCCTCCATAACTCCGCCAGTAGCACCGAATATAGTACCAGCTCCAGAGTATTCTCCTAATATGCTGTCAGATTCTTCAGGCTCTATTCCAGCTACATCTATACCATAGTGTTTTATCATTCTTGCAAACTCTCTTGTAGTAAGCACAACATCAACATCTTTATATCCGCTTGAATACATAGTTTCATTTTTTCTTATTTCATTTTTCTTAGCAGTACAAGGCATTATAGATACATTAAAAATAGTGAATGGGTCTACATTTGCTTTTTCAGAATAATATGTTTTAGTCATAGGTGCTAACATCATATGAGGTGATTTTGCACTTGAAACATTATCAAGTAAGTCCGGATAATATTCTTCTACGTATTTTACCCAAGCAGGACAGCAGGAGGTTGTCATAGCAGATGTTCCATTACTTTCTGTAAATCTTTTTACAAACTCATGAGCTTCTTCCATAATAGTCATATCCGCCCCGAAATTAGTATCGAATATAGCATCGAATCCCATCAAACGCATAGCAGCATATATTTTTCCAGTGATATTATCTCCGGGTTTAAGACCGAAATATTCTCCTAAGGCAACCCTTACAGAAGGAGCCATTTGAACTGTAACATAAGTATTAGGATCATCAATAGCCGCTTCAACTTCTTTAGTTTGATCTTTTTCATATATAGCAGCAACAGGACAGTGAGCAGCACATTGTCCGCAGTCTACGCAAGGAGAATCTTTTAATGAAACAGCACTAGGAGCAAAATAAGTATCAAATCCTCTATTAACAAAACCCAAAGCATGTACTCTCTGCATTTCCTGACAAACTACAACACATCTTCCGCATTTAATACATTTTTCCGGATTAAGTACAATGCTTCCTGCAGATTCATCTCTAGGGTGATTTTGTTTTATATTATCATATTTAGAGTTTCTAACCCCAAAGTCAGCAGCAGCAGTTTGAAGTTCGCATTCTCCGTTTCTTATGCAGTTTAAACAATCATTAGGGTGAGCAGACAATACTAATTCAAGTACTCCTTTTCTTACAGTATTAATTTCTGCATCATGTGTGATAATATCCATTCCTTCTTCTACAATCATAGAGCATGATCTTACATATTTATTTCCCTGATTTGCTAATTTTACAACACATATCCCGCATGCTGATGTAGGCGGTATATCAGGGTGATAACATAATGAAGGAATTTTTATTCCCAATTTTTTTGCCGCCTTTAATATAGTAAGACCTTCTTCTACTTCTATTTGTTTTCCGTTTATTTTTATTTTAACCATAATTTTTACACTCCTTTAATTTACTCTCATTAATTCTTTTTAGGAACAGGCGGAGTAAATATACCAGCTCTGTACTCATCTTCAAAATGCTTAAGTGTAGACATTACAGGATTGGCCGCAGTAGAACCTAATGCACATAATGAAGCCTTTCTCATAGTTAAAGCAATATCTTTTAATTTTTGTATATCATCTTCTTTAGCTCTTTTTTTGGTAAACTTTTCTAATATTTTAAGCATCTGCATTCCTCCCACTCTGCAAGGCACACATTTTCCGCAGCTTTCATCAACACAGAAGCCAAGATAGAATTTAGCAAAATCAACCATATTGCTGTCTTCATCAATTACAATCATACCGCCAGAGCCCATCATAGAACCTAATTCCACTAAATTATCAAAATCTATATGAGTTCCAAATAATGATTCCGGAAGTATTCCTCCGGAAGGTCCTCCAGTTTGAACACCTTTAACAAACTTATCATTAGGTATTCCGCCTCCTATATCAAATACTATCTCTCTGATAGTAGTACCCATAGGCACCTCTACAAGCCCGGATACATTAACGTTGCCTGTTAAAGCAAATACTTTAGTTCCTTTAGAGTTTTCTGTACCGATAGATGCAAACCAGTTTCCGCCGTTATTAATAATGGCTGTAACATTAGCAAATGTTTCTACATTATTAATTACAGTAGGATATTCAAACAAACCTTTTATGGCAGGGAAAGGAGGTCTTGGTCTTGGAGTTCCTCTGTTTCCTTCTATAGAAGCAAGAAGTGCTGTTTCCTCTCCGCATACAAAAGCACCTGCTCCAAGTCTTATATCCAAATCAAATGAGAAATTACTTCCTAGTATATTTTGACCTAATAAGCCGTAATTATAAGCCTGTTCTAATGCTATTTTCACTCTGTCTACAGCAAGTCCGTATTCTGCTCTTATATACAAATATCCTTTGCTTGCTCCTACGGTATATCCTGCTATAGTCATAGCTTCTATTACAGAATGAGGGTCTCCTTCAAGTATGCTTCTGTCCATATAAGCACCGGGGTCTCCTTCATCTGCATTGCATACTATGTATTTCTGCTCTGCTTCTACACCTTTAGTAAAGCTCCATTTCTTCCAAGTAGGAAATCCAGCTCCGCCGCGTCCTCTAAGACCTGAAATCTGCATTTCTTTTAGAACTTCATCTGGAGTCATTTCAAATAGTGCTTTGGATAATGCTTTATAACCGTCATTGCCTATATATTCATCTATATTTTCTGGGTCTATCATACCGCAGTTTTTTAATACTATTCTTCTTTGTTTCTGATAGAAGTTAATCTCTTTTGAGAAATCTCTATGTTCTCTTTGTTCTTTATAAAGTATTCTTAAAAGAAGTTCTCCTTTCATTATATGTTTTTCTATAATATCTTTTGCATGTGCTGGTTCTACATGCGTATAAAAAACTCTTCCCGGCATTATTTTTACAACAGGACCCTGACTGCAGAAACCAAAGCATCCTGTTTTTACAACTAATACATCATTTTCTATACCATTTTTTTCTGCATACTCTTTTAATAGTCTTACTATTTCATCGCTTTTATTAGACTCGCATGCAGTACCTCCGCATACAAGTATATGATATTTATGAGATTCAGATGATTCTGTACCTTTTCTTAAAGCTATTTCTTTAGCCTTGTTAATTCTATGTTCTTCTAACTTTTTTCTGTCTAATTTTTCTGTCATTTTTTTCTCCATTAATCTTTTTTATCTTCTATAAACTTTGATATATCATCAACAACTACTCTTCCAGATACATCTCCATTAAATGTAATAACTGGAGCCAAACCGCAGCAGCCTATACATCTAACTTCTTCTAATTTGTATTTTCTATCAGCTGAGTATTTTTGATCGCCTTTAAGATTTAATTTTCTTTTGATTTCTTCTACTAATTGTCCGCCCCCTTTTAAATAGCATGCTGTACCCATACATACAGCTATATTATTTTCTGCAGGCGGTTCCATTGTAAAGTAGTTATAAAATGTAAGAATTTCATAGATTCTTGCTAGCGGAATATTTATTTGTTCAGATACATATTTAGCAACATTTCTAGGAACATAGCCGTAATGTTTTTGAATGCCATGACAAATCATTATAAGATTACCTTCAGCATCTTTCCATTTTTCAACTAAAGCCTTTATTTCATCAGCAATGGATTCTTCGGTCAACAAAGATACATCTTCACTCATTATATTATACCTCCATTATACAATATAAATGTAATTTAAAACTATACTTAAATAGTATAGGAAAAAATAATTTCAAATTCAATAAAATTATTTCCTATAGAATATTTTTTTTCATTTTTTTAGTATATTAATGACGTTTTTAGTATGATTTATTAACTATTTTATATTAAATACTATTCTTTTGTGGTTTTTATAATTGTAATAATATTAAATAATAATGTGTTAATTGATAATATTGTACTAATAAGTATTTAGTATAGAAAATTATCTTTTTCCAGAAGCGTATTCTAAAGTATTGATATCCAAAATCTCTCTGTGCGGTTTAAGTAAAGATTTTTCATATTGGCATTTCCACTGTACATTTTCAAATATGCTTTGTATAGTGTCGCCGCTTTTTATAATATCTCCCTTATCAAATATATAAGCTGCTATATTTAAAGCATGTGATATAACTTCATTTACATTTAAATCATGGAAATGATATTGTATATCTGGAAGTCCTATAGCATACATTCCTAAAGTATCAACTATAATATCATTAGAGTTTTGTACATTAAAAAGCCTTATATTTACACCTGAAAGTAAAAATCTAAAATCTTTTGGATAATTATTATTAAGTATCTGTTCTGGTAAAAGAAGTTTTCCGCTTTGTTCATTATATACAGCTATGCATTTATCAAAAAGCTGTAATGATACATAAAGCCAATTATTTAAAAGTGATGCTCTATCTTTATAATCAAGACCAGCTGCCAGAAAATCGCTAAGCATTATTTCGTAATTACAGTTTTTTATTAATTCTTTAGGCTCTTTTATATCCCACATCTGACTATAATAATAGTCGCTTATTGAAGTATAATCAAATTCCATAGCATTAGGCATCAATATCTGTGCTGGAACTTCTTTATCATCTTTATATTTTACTTTCAAATCATTTATTGCTATACTGTAAATTCCATTATCAGATGATACAATATCAATATCTTCATAATACTTTTTTATTTTTTGTTTTACAAGTTCTATATTAGGAAGAGTTGGCTTTTCTTCAAATAAAAGTTTATAAAAATACACATGCGAAAAACTAGCTTCATCATGGTTTACGCTTTTATGATTAGTATTAGGATTAACTTCTTTTTTATCTTTCATATATGAATACTCCTACTAATATATTACTATATTTTTTAATAAAAGCAATTTATTATTTTTTTACTGGTACAAGATAAGTGAAATCAAATTTTAGCGTCTGATCATATCTTATCCCTATTTCATTTTTTTCATTAAGGAACAGACCATTAACAAAACCAAGTCCCAAAACTATACCATTATCAAATACAAAGTCTTTTCTTATGTTAAGCCCAAAATAAAAAGGAACTCTGTAAAAAGGATCTCCTTCTACACTTATAAACTTATGTTTTTTATTTATATACCAGCCTGAAACAAATATTATAGGCTCTATTTCAAACCAAGTTTTTACAGGTATTGTTCCTCTTAAAAAAATCCCATGACCAAATACTCCGGGCTCATTATCTCTGTCTGCTAAATTATAAGAAGCCATATAAAGTACAGATACATAATAGCTGTTAATACCTATAGCTCCTACATAGTTTTCAGTAATAGCAGGGCTTCCGGGAACAAATGGGTATTCATGTCCTCCATTATGCCAATAATGTATACCTATATAAGGAGTTGCTATATCATGAGCAAAATCCATAGCATAGGTAACTCCAACATCAAATCTTTCTCTATGTTTGGCATTATGCTGTATCTGCCAATTCATATATATTTCGCCTTTACCGCCTTTAAACCATTCAAAAGAAGCTCCATATTCATAATAACCATGAGTGAATGGTTCATTATATTTGTACTCTTCTGGTCCTTTTGCTATTAATGTATTATCTGGAGTCGAACGTACAACCGGCGTCATATCCATTAAAGGATCTCTTATAGGTGCCGGCAGATTATGTCCGCCTGTCATAGTTCCTATTCTAAGAGAAATATATTCATTAGATAATTGCGTAGTAACTATTGGAAAAACTCTTATACCCTGAGGAAATTCAAAAGTAAATGGGAAAAATATTGAAGCTCCTACTCTTAAGCTAATAAAATCATTAAACTTTATATCAAAGGCTCCTTCTGTGAAATTTTCAAAATATGTTAATGTTGTTCTTGTATCCTGCCATAAGGTGTTTTCAGCATTATATGCATATGAACTTGTAAATAATCTGAAATCTACTGTTGTTTCTGCATATATATTAAAAAATATCATCATAAATGATACTAAACTAAAAGAAATAAAACGTTTCATAAGCTGCCTCTGATTTTTCATAAATAATATGAGAAATGATTATATCATAGTTAACATAAAATTACAATTATGATAACTATATATAAGTGCTTTCGCAGAAAAAATTTTAGGAGTACGGAATTAAGTATTGATGTTTGCTATAAAAATGTATATTTATTTTATGATATATCTATTATCTAAACAAAATTTAATAAATTCATGCATATTAGAAATATTTTTTACTTTTAAAAGTTTTTCATAAAATTCTTCTATTTGAATAGTATCACTTTTTATATATTTATCATCCGTTGGAAATATCTTTATATAATTCTTTTTATCTTTTTTATTTTTTATAGTATTTTTATCAATAACTTTAGATTTAACCAATACATCTTCTAGCTTTGTAATATTATATATAGGACTATATAATCATAAGCCCAATAATTCTTAAACATATTTTTATTGATAAAATTATTTTTTTCTTCCTCATTTTTGCAGTCATCTGTATCCATTATTATAAAAATTTTAAAATCTTTGTCTATTATTGTTTTATTATCTTTAATTTCTAAATTATCTTTATATGTATTTTTAAAATGATCCAGTGTATTAATATCTTTGCCTTTTAATCTTTTCATTATACTTTAAATTTGTATAGAATGTTTTCCATTATCTTTAGATATAATATCAATTTTTAATTTTAAATTATTTTTTATAAAATCACACATTTGTAATTCAGATTTTCCATGAACAATAACTATAGCTTTAAGATAATTTCCTTTATAGGACATATAGTTATTCCTCCAATATATCTTTGAAATCTATATCAGAAACAATTGGAATTCCGTAGTAGATACCTTTCAAATACCTTTTTCTAAAGTTTATATTTGGGTGTTCTTTTTCATAATCTGTTATAGGAACTAGTATTTTTTTTCCTTCACTGTCTATATTAAAAATATATATACATTCTTTTTTTATATCTGACTCTAAAATAGTTGTATTATGTGTTGTTAATATAAATTGTCCTTTAATATTACTAAATAATGATTCTAATAATGATGCAGTTAAAAGATCATGTATACCACTGTCTAATTCATCTATTGCTACTATACTATTTTTTTTCGTAGATGATATTATTAATTGAAATAAATCAAGCAGTTTTTGTGTACCTGTTGATTCTAATTTAAATTTTATATCTATGATCTTACCATATATTTGTTTTTTTATAAATAAATTATAATTAATTTTATTATCTTTTATCTCTCTTTTGTAATATACTTTTTTTATATCACTATATATAGAAGTAAAAAAGTTATTTAATACGTTTTCTGTATGATTGAGTTTTTCTTCTTCATCTATTTTAATAGCTCCGTTATTCATAATAGAAATAAATTTTTTATCTATACTTATTTTTCTTTTTTCTGTATTGCTTCCATTTTTTATATAAATAGACATTGATAAAAAATATTTAATAATATCAAATATATTATTATTTATATTTTTTGATATATATTTTTTTGTTTTGTCTTCCTGTTCAAATAATAGAATAGATAAAAATGAATGCTTACCCCAAAATTTATCTACTAAATCTTTTATTTCATTTAAATATTTATCAGATTTAAATAATGATTGATTTATATAATTATCTTTACTATTAGGATATAATTCAAAATATTTTGTTTTATTTTTTTCTAAAACATATTCTAATTTTTCTTTAACAATACTTTCATTATTAGTCTCTATATAATATACTCCATTTTTGCCATTTAGTTTAAAACCAAATTCTAAAATCATATTGTCTTTAGAACAAATAGTTTTATTTTCTTTTATTATACTATCAAGTGTTTTAAATTTTTCTTTCAATAAATTAATTATTATTTTTAAAGATTTATTATTTTCATTATTATTTATCATTTTATCAAAATCAGATATTCGGGTATTAAATTCATCTACATTAATTTTTGTATTTAATGTTTCAAATAATGTAAAAAATGCATTTATAAAATTACTTTTACCAGCACCATTTTCTCCATAAATTATAATCATTTTTTTAGGATTATTCTTTGATGATGTTAAATCTACTTCAAAATCAACTAATGATTTATAATTTTTAAGTTTTACATAAGTAAACATTGTATTTCAGCCTTTATTTTTTTAGTTTTTATGACATTTTATAATAAATTTGGCAAAAATCAAGTATAAAATAAAATTACTCTTTACAATAACGCATTTTGTATTATAATGTATTATTGTTTTTATTTTTTTGGAACAATAAAAACTATTAAAAAACTATTATTAGGAGTTGCTGTAATGATTAAAAGAGCATTGATATCCGTATTTTATAAAGACGGAATATTAGAGTTTGCTAAGTTTTTAGCTTCAAAAAATGTGGAAATAGTTTCCACAGGGGGAACTTATAAATATTTAAAAGAGAATGGTATAAATGTTATAGAGGTTGCTGAAGTTACAGGTGCTAAAGAAATGCTTGACGGCAGAGTAAAAACTTTAGACCCTAAAATACATGGAGCAATACTTGCTATAAGAGATAATCCAACTCATATGGAAACTATTAAAGAAAGAGGAATCACTCCTATAGATATGGTAATAGTTAATCTTTATCCTTTCTTTGAAAAGGTACAAGATGACGGTTTGAAGTTTGAGGAAAAAATAGAGTTTATAGATATAGGCGGACCTACAATGCTTCGTTCTGCTGCTAAATCTTTCAAAGATGTTGTTGTTATAAGCGATGTTAAAGATTACGATTTGGTTAAAAATGAGATGGAAAAAGGAGAAGTGAGTTTTGAAACTAAAAAATATTTAGCTTCTAAAGTATTTAATTTAACTTCTGCTTATGATGCTGCAGTGTCTGAGTTTATGTTTAATTCATTAGAAAATAAAGAAGATAAAAAACTTAATTATCTAAATATGTCTTATGCATTAGAGGAAAAATTAAGATACGGAGAGAATCCTCATCAGGGAGCAAGCTACTATGTATCAACTACAGATAAAGGCTCTATGAAAGGTTTTGAACAATTAAATGGAAAAGAGCTTTCATTTAATAATATTAGAGATATGGATATAGCTTTAAAAATAGTGCTTGAATTTGATGAAGCTAAAAATGAATATGCTTGTTCTGCAATAAAACATTCTACTCCTTGCGGTGCTGCTTTAGGTTCTAATGTGCTTGAGGCTTATACTAGAACTTATAACTGCGATCCTACTTCTATATTCGGAGGTATTGTTGCTTTTAATACTACAGTAGATGAGGCAACAGCAAAAGAGCTTGTTAAAATATTTTTGGAAATTGTTATTGCTAAAGACTTTACTAAAGAGGCTTTGGAAGTATTAAAAACAAAAAATAATTTAAGAGTTATAAAATATAAAACTAATACAAGTGATAAAATCAATCTTGTTAAAGTAGACGGAGGATTACTTGTTCAAGATGAGGATAGTGTTTTAGTAGAAGATTATAAAGTTGTAACTGAGAAAAAACCTACCGAAGAAGAGATGAAAAATTTAATATTCGGAATGAAGGTTGTAAAATATGCTAAATCAAATGCTATAGTGGTAATAAAAGACTTTATGGCTAAAGGTATAGGAAGCGGACAGACTAATAGAATATGGGCATGCGAAGATGCTTTGGAACGTGCTGGAGACGGAGTTGTAATGGCATCTGATGCATTTTTCCCATTCAGAGACGTTGTTGATGCTTGTGCTAAATACAATATTAAGGCTATAATTCAGCCGGGCGGATCTATTAGAGATAAAGAATCAATAGAAGCATGCAATGAACATGGTATTGCTATGGTATTTACTGGTATAAGACATTTTAAACATTAATTAATTTTATAATGTTAATTTGATTAGAAAAATAAGAGTGAAGTTAATTTTTTAATTAACTTCACTCTTTTATATCATAGGAATTTATTATAAAGATAAATACGTATTTTCTTTTATTAGACTTGTTTCAAAAGTACTTGACAAAATTATATATAAAATTTTAATAATTTATAAGTTATCAAAGCAATGTTTTATATGTTGTATAATTTATTTTTTTAGTATATAAATATGCAGTCTTTCGCGACTGCGGGCTGTGCCTGCTTCTTTGGGTCACCACCGAGTAGGTGCCTAGGCGGCAAAAGAAGTGGGGTCTGGGGCAAAGCCCCAGTTATAAAAATAAAAATACTAAAAATTGAAATAGTATAAATATTTATTAATTTAGTTTTGAAACAAGTCTAATTTTAATTTGATTAGAAAAATAAGAGTGAAGTTAATTTTTTAATTAACTTCACTCTTTCATATCATAGGAATTTATTATAAAGATAAAAATGTATTTTCTTTTATTGTATTTTGTTTTAAATTATTTTAAAACTGATGAAAGCTGAAAATATCCTGCCCCTCTAAGATTATTAATATTAGTAAAACCTAATTTATACATACGCATAGAAGCCATTCCAGAACGGCTACCGCTTGCACAGTACACTATATATTCTTTGTTTTTATCGAGTTTAGACATTTTTTCATTAAATTTGCTGTCATCTAATGGTATGTTTACACTGTTTTTTATATATCCGCTTTGCTGTACTTCTGCGTAGCTTCTTACATCTATTAAGCCTATGTTTTTGTTATTTTTGTATAATGATGCTGCTTCATTTATATTTATATTTTTAAACTTGCCCTTGCTCATTATATTAAATATAATTTTTCTCACAAAGCTTAATACTATAAATGTTATTACTAATCCTATTATTAAAGTTAAAGTATTATTCATTATATACCCCCTGTATGTATAATAATATTATATCATAGAGGGAATTAAATTTCAATTAGTTAGCTTAATTTATTTAAATAAATTTCACACATTATAAAAATCATCTAAATTATAAGCATCATTCCAAAATCTGTACTCCCAAACAAATGCTATATCAAAAGAAACTATCATTTTTTCTTTAACATAATTGGAAGCATTATTATATAAATCATCAATAATTTTAATCATATTCTCTGTTGATTTTGAAAACTCTTCATCTGCATAAGCATCAATCCAAGTTTTGTATGGATTATTTTCAATTTTCGCATTTTCTTTTATGTATTTTCCTATTTCATTATATATCCAAAAACATGGTAGTATAGAAGCAGCAGAAGCCTCAAAAGCTTCAGTATGTGCTGTATTTATTAAAAAACTTGTATAACCTAGATTGGCAGTTGTAATTTTATTCGTATTTTTTAATTTAAAAGTGTCTCTGAAATATTTATGTACAATTTCTTCTTCTACTATATAGGCATTCATAGATGATTTTAAAAAAGCAATAGCATAATCTGCATTATTATTTATTTTTGAAGAGATTGTTGCTAATACTTTAGAGTAGTATTTTAAATATAGGCTGTCTTGTTCTATATAGTAGGCAAATTTTTCTTTATTTAAAGTACCTTCCATAAGTTCTTTATTAAATGGCATATCAATTATTTTTTTATATAGCCCTTCATTTTTTTTCCATACCATTTCTGAAAATTTCATTTTACTCTCCTTTTTATTTTGTTTGATTATTAGTTTTTATTTTATCAAGTATTATTTTATTATTATGCTATTTTTCTATATACGCATAGTTAAACTTATATCTGCCCAAAGGCTCATCAATATAATTTTTTAATTTTGGGTTAACTACCAAAAAGTCAGTCCTGTATATAAAAGGTATAATAGGTACTTCTTCAAAAAGTATAGATTCCGCTTCTTTTAATGCTTCCATTCGCTTATTGGCATTTGTTGCGGTAATGGCAAAATCTATTAAAGAATCGTATCTTGCATTAGAAAATCCTCCATAATTTATATCGCTATCGCTTGTCATAATCTGAAGCATAGTAAGAGGATCATTATAATCACCTGTCCAGCTTGTTCTAGCCATTTGATAATTTCCAGATTCTCTAAAAGGCAAAGTTATTTTTGATTCTTCTGTTCTTACAGCTACTTCTATATTAAGTGATTCTTTCCACATTTGCTGTACTGCTTCCATTACTGTAGTATAAAATCCTGATGATACTTTTAACTCTAAAATAGGAAAGTTTTCTCCGTTTGGGTATCCTGCTTCGGCTAATAATTTTCTTGCCTCTTCAACATTTTGATTATAATTATTAGCTATAATATAATTACTACTTTCTTCTCTGAATGATTTTTCAAGTCCTCTTACTGCAGGCGGTACGAATGCTTCTGCTGCTATTAATTTACCATATCCTATATTTGATACTATATAGTTTCTGTCTATTGCTAATGATAATGCTTTTCTCGCTCTTTTATCAGATAGTATTTTATCTTTAGTATTTAAGTCTATATAATAAGTGCCTATGATATCGCTTACTGCCATTAGATTTTCTTTTATAAGATTTTCTATCTCTCCTATAGGGGGAGCATTTATAGAAAAATCAACATCTCCTGTTCTTACAGCATTAAGTGAAATATATTCATCAGCTATCAAAACAAAATTAATTTTTTTAGCAACTTGATTTGTATAATTCCAATAATTAGTATTAATTTCAAAAACTATTTTTTCATCAGGTTTTCTTTCTGTCATTTTATAAGCACCGTTTCCAATATATGTTTCAGGTTTCCAAGTCCAATCATCACCGTATTTTCCTATTATATCTTCTCTTACAGGCATATATACGCCTCCCGATGCAAGTAAATCAGTAAAATATATCGTAGGCTCTTCAAGTTCTATCACTAATGTATTTTCATTTATTGCCTTAACTCCTAGATTTTCTACGTTTTGTTTGCCTCTTATTATGTCTTTGGCATTTTTTATATATTCCATTAAATAGCTTAATGGAGAAGCTGTTTTTGGATCCGCTGCTCTTCTATAAGAATATACAAAATCATCAGCTGTTACTTTTTGTCCATCGCTCCATTTGGCATTATCTCTTAAATGGAATGTATATGTTAATTTATCATCACTTATATCCCATCTTTCAGCAACGCCTCCTACAATATTGCCGTTTGTATCTTTATTAAGAAGTCCCTCAAATGCATGATTAATATAAATATATCCGTAGGTTTCATCATTTAAAGCTGGGTCTATAGTATTAAGTTCATAACCCAAATTTACAGTGATTTCATCTTTGATATTTTTTGTTTGTTTTCTACAAGATATTAATGATAGAAATATTAATAATATAATGATAAATTTTTTTTTTGAAGTCATAAAAAGCTCCTTACATTAAAAATAGAGATTTTTATAACGCCGTTTGTTTTGTTTTATTGAAATTTTTAGTCTTGCTTGATATTTTTAATAAAACAAGACCAACTTTAGAAAAGTTCTCATTTTATTAATAATTTTAGAAAAGTAAAAATTAACAAAAGAGATAATTCCCTACGCTGGCATTACCCAAACAGGTTATAAGGGTCGAAGTTTTATGATGTAAAAATACAAACTTCCTCTCAGCCTTTTCAAGCTCCCCGATTTTATACTAAAAATGATATAGTATTTTTGTTTTTTTATCAATACTTATAGGGTAATAATTTATTAAATTAATCTAAAATAATTATATAGTGAGAAATATATAAATATTTGTATTATGATTAATAAAGATGCTGATACTAAAACAAGTTTATTTTCTTTTACTATCCAAATTCCATAAAATAAAAATATAGAAAATAAATATATTATAAGTGCGTATAAATATATTATTTCTTTTATTTTGAGAGTATATTTTATATTATCAATTTTTTCTGTATCTATAGCTTTATCAGTTATTAAAGTACCAAAAGGACTTCCTTTTTTATTCATTTTAATATCTTTAATAAAGTTATTATCATTAATAGTTTTTTTAGTATCTAAATATACATCATAAATATCACTGTTTCTAAAAACTTTATCATAATAGCTTATTCTAAAATGATAAGTATTATTTTCAATTAATTTTATTTCATTTAAATATCCTGTTCTAGCAATACTGCCTAGTATAATTAAAGCTAATAATAAGATTATAAATACAAATGATATTACTAATACAGGCATTGAAATTTTTTTATTTATTTTTATAAAGTTAATAAAGATTTTAAATACATTTTTTATGTTTTTAAAAAAATATAAACATATAAAAATTAAAATATATATTATAAAAGCATAAAAATATATTATATTTTTTATTTTTAGAGTATATTTTATATTATCGATTTTTTTATTTATGTCTATTGCTTTGTTAGTTGTTAAAGTACCGAAAGGACTTCCTTTTTTATCCATCTTTATATTTTTGATAAAGCTATTATCATTAATAGTATTTTTAGTATCTAAATATACATCGTAAATATCGCTGTTTCTAAAAACTTTATCATAATAGCTTATTCTAAAACGATAAGTATTATTTTCAATTAATTTTATTTCATTTAAATATCCTGTTCTATAAATACTTCCTAGAACTGAAAAAATTATTAATAATACTGCTATAAAAGCTAGAGGAAATATACAGATAAAGAAAGTTTTTTTATTTTTCATAAATAAATCCTTATAGATATTGAACCATAATTTACATGATAAATAAAAAAAATCAAGTATTTTTAATTGATTTATATATATTTGTATATTTTTCATGTTATTGATTATTGATTTTTATTTGTTATGCTATATAATGCTTTTCCATGATGAGTATTTGTTTATTTAAACCAAACCAAACCAAACCAAACCAAACCAAACCAAACCAAACCAAACCAAACCAATAGAATAGAATACCTTCGCATTTTTTTCTGGGAGTTAAATAATGTTATTTAATTCCACAGAGTTTATGATATTTTTTCCTATAACATTAATATTGTATTGGATATTTCCAAAGAAATACAGATATATTTGTTTATTCATAGCAAGCTATACATTTTATATGTTTTGGAATCCTAAATATGCTCTGCTTATGGGTACTTCTACTGTTGTAACTTTTTTAAGCGGTGTATTAATAGAAAAACTAGAATATAAAAGAACTGTTGTAGCATTTAGTTTTATTATCAATTTAGCAATTCTAATATTCTTCAAATATTTTGATTTTCTGCTTCAGAATATAAATATAGTTTTGTCAGCACTAAATATTCAGTTAATAAATAAGCCTTTTGATGTAATACTCCCAGTGGGAATATCTTTTTATACATTTCAGGCATTAAGCTACACAATAGATGTTTACAGAGGTGAAATAAAGTCTGAGAAAAATATTATTAAGTATGCATTATTTGTATCGTTCTTTCCGCAATTGGTGGCTGGTCCTATAGAGCGTTCTAAAAATTTGCTTATTCAAATAGAGAATTTAGAAAAAGTAAAGCGATTTGATTATGATAGAATAACAGAAGGATTTACTTTAATGCTTTTTGGTTATTTTCAGAAGATGGTAATAGCGGACAGAGCAGCAATATTAGTAGATACTGTTTTTAATGGATACTATGAATACAACAGTATGGCTTTGATTTTATCAGCAGTATTTTTTGCCGTACAGATATACTGCGACTTTGGAAGCTACTCACTTATAGCAATAGGTACAGCTAAAGTTATGGGTATTAATTTGATGGAGAATTTCAATACCCCGTATTTTTCTAGAAGCGTAAAAGAATTTTGGGGAAGATGGCATATATCATTATCCACTTGGTTTAGAGATTATCTTTATATTCCATTAGGCGGAAACAGATGCTCAAACATAAGAAAAAGTTTTAATATATTAGTAACATTTTTAGTAAGCGGACTTTGGCATGGAGCTAATTTTACCTTCATAGCTTGGGGTGCTATTCATGGAATATTTCACATAATAGAAGAACAATTAAAACCTATCAAAGAAAAATATTTAAATAAATTCAAAATAAAAACAAATGCTTTTAGTTTTGCCCTCATAGAAATAATAATTACTTTCATAATAGTAGATTTAGCTTGGATATTTTTCAGGGCAGAGACTATACATGATGCCATTCATTATATACAGCGAATATTTACAAGAATAGATTTGTGGACATTATTTGACGGTACTTTATATGGCTTAGGCTTAAACATATTTGAGATGAATATTTTAATCATAGCGTTATTTATACTTATATCTTTTGATTTAGTAAAGTATATAAGAAAAGAGAGTATATTTGAATTCTTAAATAAACAGAATTTATATTTCAGATGGTTTGTGATGTTATTTTTGATTTTTTACATAATTGTTTACGGTAAATACGGAGCAGGATTTGACCCTAAGCAGTTTATATATTTTCAATTCTAATATGAGAGTTATTTATGAAAATAAAAGCTATAAAGATAATTTGTTTTGTATTAATATTTTGCGTATTGCTTCATTCTGTAAGCAGAGTATTAAGATTTAAATATAATGATGGTATTCATCAATTAGATTCTTTTTATAAATTAGAAAATAATTCTATAGATGTTTTATTATTAGGCAGCAGTCACTCTTTTATGAATATTAATTCTTTTTATTTATATAAATTATATGGCATATCTTCATTTAATTTAGCAGGCAGTATTCAGCCTTTGTGGAATACATATTTTTATTTAAAAGAAACTTTAAATACTCAAGAACCTAAATTAATAGTTTTAGAGGCTTATTTAACTTTAGCAAATTATGATTATATAGATGATTCTAGAATTATAAAAAATAATTATGGACTTAAATGTTCTATTGATAAAATAAATAGCATAATGGTAAGTTCTCCTAAAAATAGATGGTATGAATTTCTTAATCCTTTTTACCAATATCATAATAGATATTCCTCACTTACTTTTGAAGACTTTCTTAATTATAAAGGTAAAGAAAAATATAAATATGATAAAGGTTGTGTAATTTCATATAGTGTTTATAGTAATATGAAGCCTAAAGTTATTTATATTACTAATGAAATAGCTTTATATCCGAAGGTAGATAAATATTATAGAATGATAATAGAGTTGGCAAAAAATAATAATATACCTATTTTAATTGTGAAAGCACCATATTCTATTTATAATGAAAATGATCAAAAAAAGTATAATGTGGCAGAAAGGATAGCCAAAGAATATAATATTCCTTTTATTAATTTTAATTTGTATTATGATGATTATAATTTAGATTTTTCTAAAGATTTTGCTGATATTGTTCATTTAAATTATTTAGGGGCTGAAAAAGTTGCAAAATATTTGGGAAAGTATTTAAAAGATAATTATGATTTGCCAGATAGAAGAGGCGACCATAAATATTATTCTTGGGAAATGAATGCTAAATATCAGGATAAAGAGATTTATAATTTTGAATTAAAGCAATCAGCAAATTTAAATGAGTATTTAGAAAAAGTAAAAAATTCTGATGACTATGTTATAGGTATTACTATGCTTGGTAATTATCAAAATAATGATGCTGTAGTTCAAATTATATCAAAAAATTTTAATATTAATAATATATACTTACAAAATGCTTCTTATGTTATAGACAATAATAAAGTTATATACTCTTCGGAAGGCTCTAATCAGTATCTATTTCATAAAGAGATGGGAAGTTATACCGATTTGGTTGTTCAAAATGGGCAAAAATTATCTATTAATAGAGTAAATTATATTAAAACTCAAAATGGTATAAACATGGTAATTTATGATAAGTTCACAGAAGAGATAGTTGATAATATATATTTGGAATATATAGATACTGCTATTGATAGCACAATTAAAAGATAGATGTAATTCATAAAAATGATTATTATGCATACCGAAATTTATAAAAAGTTAATAATAATTTAAATTTATATTATTTAATTAATATTTTTGTTTTAATAGAATCTAAACTCAATAGTATAATAAGCGATAGCATCATCAGGCATTGAATAATCAGGATTTAACATCATCATACTAAGCATGTCTGCCTGAGCTTTACAGTACATAGCATTATAATAATCTCCAATTGAATAATAATTTCTGTATTCATACATTAATTCATCAACAGCACCTTGCTGAAGTGTTGTTCTTGCTCTAATATTTGAGTAGTCTACTAATTGTATTATTTTTCCGTTTGCATTAAAAAGCATATCATCTTTTCCAAACTGCCAAACCATAGAGTTTTCATCATAATTTACAGGTGTTAATAATGTCCAATCCTCTTCTTTTGCAGTATCAGGATTTTTATCAGTAACCATAAATATATTTTTTCCAGCATTTTTTATATGTTCTGGTTTTATAGTAAATGTTCTTTCTCCTCTATCAAATGCCTCTTTTATTTCATTTACAGGAGGTATTGGTATATAATATTTAACCATAGTAGAATCTATTATGTAATCATTATAAGTTTTATAGTAAACATTGTTATCAGATTTAACCCATTTAGGAGGTGTAGGCGTTTTTTCTCTTTTTTTTACAAGTCCAAAATCTCCGTAAAAATCAGTTGATGTAAAGTCTTTTTTTTCAAATTCAGATTTATCTATAGTATACCAGTCTCTAAAATTCTTAGTAACCCAAGTATATGGAATAGAAGAATATTTTTCAACCCAAGAACTATTTTCTTGTTTTAAAGTAACCTGACTTCCATTTCCCAAAAAAAATTCACCGCTTTTATTTGTTCTTAACTGCAATTTTGAATAATATCCCCAAGGAGTTTCTCCTAAATCTTCCCAATTATTAGCATCAGACATATCTTTTGATCTATGTATTCTATAGTATTTATTTTTACTTAAATAATAATCCGGCTGATTAAAATATCTAATACCTTCTGGATTTTCTTCGTAAAACATCTCTTCAAGCCCATATACATATATATAATCGTCTACAAGTGCCATTTGAGCTTCGCTTACCCCAAATCTTCCCTGCCAGCTTTTTGGTTTGCTTGCGTCTAATTGTGTAGGTTTTGGTAAATACATATATACATTATCAGATCTTCCATATTTAGCCCAAGTGAGTATGTCTGTGCTTCTATAGTATAAATCTGTATATATTACTTTATTATAATAATATATTTGTACATCTTTATTTAAATAATTATCTTTATACTGATAGCTTGATTTTGAAAGAGAATAGTCCCCATAGTTATAAGGTTCATATATTATTTCATTATCATTTATAACATTTGCTAAATTTAAGTAACTCCATGCACTTTCAGCATTATTACCTAAATTTTCTGCTACTATTTTTATTTCAGCATTTTCAGTTATTTCAAGTATTAATGTAGTAGAATTAATTTTTAAACTCTTATTTACAGTATCATATTTATATGAATGTTCAGCTAGTACATACCATTTTCCTCTGAAAAAAAACTTCTTTCTAAATCCTCCAAATACTAAAGTATCTGAATATTTATTTTCTTCTATGGATATTTCTATTGGTTTTAATTTGTCTGGTATTCTAAAATCAGTTGGCGGAGGAATAGTATTTGGAGATAGTATATTTATTTTTTTGCATGAAATAGCAAATAAAAAAATAGATAAAACAATTACAAGAGATTGTAAGTATATTTTTTTATTTTTCATAATACATTTCATATATGCATATTATAAATTATAAAAATAAATAATCAAATAAAATTTTATGATAAAAAATATTATAAATTATATATTACTATTAACTATTTTTTATAGTTATAATTGTATAATTTAGTATATTATTATGAGTTATATAAATGCTTTTTAATTCTACAGATTTTTTAATATTTTTTCCTATAACGCTTATTTTATATTGGATATTTCCAAAAAAATTAAGATATATATGTCTTTTTATAGCTAGTTATATATTTTATATGTTTTGGAATCCTAAATATGCATTGTTAATGGGGACATCTACTGTAGTAACTTTTTTAAGCGGTATATTAATAGAAAAATTAAAATATAAAAGAATAGTTGTAGCTTTCAGCTTTATAATAAATATTGCAATACTCGTATTTTTTAAGTATTTTGATTTTTTACTATTAAATATAAATATGATTTTATCAGCATTTAATATAAAATTAATAGAAAAACCTTTTGATATAATTTTACCAGTAGGAATATCATTTTATACATTTCAGGCATTAAGCTATACTATAGATGTTTACAGAGGCGAGATAAAATCTGAGAAAAACATTATAAAGTATGCATTGTTTGTATCATTTTTCCCGCAGTTGGTAGCAGGTCCTATAGAGCGTTCAAAACATCTGCTTGGACAGATTCAAAACATGGATAAAATAAAAAGATTCGATTATCAAAGAATAACAGAAGGACTTATTTTAATGCTTTTCGGTTATTTTCAAAAAATGGTAATAGCAGATAGGGCATCGATATTAGTAGATACTGTTTTTAATAGATATTATATTTATAACTCATCAGAATTATTATTATCAGCATTACTTTTCGCCGTGCAGATATACTGTGATTTTGCAAGCTACTCTCTTATAGCAATAGGAACCGCTAAAGTTATGGGAATAGATTTGATGGAGAACTTTAATACGCCTTACTTTGCTAGAAGTATAAAAGAGTTTTGGGGAAGATGGCATATATCATTATCTACTTGGTTTAGAGATTATCTTTATATACCTTTAGGCGGAAACAGATGCTCAAAATTAAGAAGAAGTTTTAATATATTAGTAACTTTTCTTGTAAGCGGTTTATGGCATGGAGCTAATTTTACATTTATAGCTTGGGGTGCTATTCATGGTATATGCTATTTAATAGAAGATATTACTTCAAAGTTTAGAAATAATGTTTTAAATAAATTTGGAGTGAAGGTGAAAAGTTTCAGTTTTAAACTTCTTGAAGTGATTATTACATTTATAATAGTAGATTTAGCTTGGATATTTTTTAGGGCAGAAACTATACATGACGCATTTTATTATATAAAGAGAATGTTTACTAAAATAGATTTATGGCGTTTGTTTGACGGCTCTTTATATAAATTGGGACTAGACAGTTTTGAAATGAATATACTTATAATATCTTTGATAGTGTTATTTTTAGCTGATGTTATTAAGTATATAAAGAAAGAAACTATTTATGAGTTTTTAAAAAATCAATGCTTGTATTTCAGATGGGCTGTAATATTTTTCTTGTTATTTTTTATAATCATATACGGCAAATATGGTGCAGGCTTTGATCCTAAGCAGTTTATATATTTTCAGTTTTAGGAGGCATTATATATAGTATAAGAGTTTTATTAATTATTTATATAGAATTTTGATATAAAGTTGCGATATATTTATAAACTTAAACATTTTTAGTATATATATAAACAAGTACAGTTTGTCAAAAAATTAATTTTTTAAATTTATTATTTGTGGGGACTAGCCCCCACACCCCCAGTTCTTTTGTTGACACAAAGAACCATACGCTGTACACCTTCGGTGAAAGAACTGCATTTTTAGACTAAATTTAGTATATATACTGTATTTAATACATATATCTAAAATATAAAGTTCTATCAATTCCATTTTTATTAACTTTTTTGTGCTGCAAAAAAGTTTTTTGCCAAAGGCACGTAGAGAGAGGTGGACTTTGTAAAATGCAATTCTTCGCGAAGCGTATCGAGTTTATAGAGAATATAAGGTTCTTTTTATAACACGCCATAGCTAACGGTCGCAGGCGGACAGACGTCATAAAAGAACTCTACACGTACGTGTGGGACTATTAAAAACAAAATATGATTTTATTTTTGATAAACTATGTTTGTTTATATATATATTGAGTTTAAATATAAAAAAATAATAGGCTATTTAAAATATGATAAAAAACACATTAAAAATTATTTGCTTTATAGCTGTATTTATTGCATTACTCTGGACTTTAAGCAGAGTATTAAGATTTAAAAATGAGAATGGTATATATCAAGGCGACAGTTTTTATGAACAGAAAACTAACAGCATAGATTTACTTATTCTTGGAAGCAGTCATGTACACTATAATATTAATCCGGCTGCTTTATATAATGAGTATGGAATTGCCGCTTATAATTTTACATCTGGAAGCCAGCCTATATGGAGTACTTATCATTATTTAATAGAAGCTTTAAAATATCAAAAACCTAAATTAATAGCATTAGAGTCTTATATTATAGCAGCAAGCAGAACTAATGTTGTGGATTATCAAATAGTAGCAGCTACTTATGCATTAAGATGGTCTCAAAATAGAATAAACTCTTTAAAAATTACTGCTGCAGATAGATTTGATGAGTTTATTAACCCAATGTATAGATACCATAACAGATATAAAGATTTAAAAGATGAAGACTTTATTCCTTATGCTAATAATTATAATCATTATAAATATTTCAAAGGCTATTCTTTTCATAATAAAACATTTCCTGTTAAAGAGCCTAATATAAGAAATATAAAAGATACTCTGCCTTTACTTGAAGAGCAGGAAACTTATTACAGAAAAATATTAGAGCTTGCTAAAACTAATAATATACCTATAGTGGTTATAGCTTCACCTTTTCCTATGACTGATGATGAGGCTAGACATTTTAACATGGTAGGTGAGATTGCAAAAGAATATGATGTTCCTTTTATGAATTTTAATCATTATTATGATGATTATAATTTGGATTTTTGGACTGATTATAATGATGCTGGACATTTGAATTATAAGGGAGTAGAAAAATATACTTCGTTTTTAGGAAAATATTTAAAAGATAATTTTGATTTGCCGGATAGAAGAGGAGACAGCAATTATAATACTTGGGAGAAAAATGCTTTATATGAATACAATAGAGTTTATGATATGAATCTTAGAGACATAGATAATATTCATAATTACATAACAAAAATAACTAATCTTAATGATTATACCATAGTAATAAATATGCTTGGAGAATACAATACCAATGATAAAGTTGTAAGGAGTTTATATTCTAATTTTAATATAACCAATGAAATGTATACCAACAATATTTCTTATGTTATAGATAAAAATAAGTTAGTATTTTCTTCAATGGGTGAAACTAATTATCTTTATCATAAAGAGCTTAATAAATATAATGATTTAGTAGTTGAAAATGGAAACAGAATAATGATAAGCAGGAGCAATTTAAGAAAAACCACTAATGGAGTTAACATAATAGTGTATGACAATATAACTTCAGAAGTAGTTGATTTCTTTGGTCTTCCTTATACTAATGATATGATAAGAGAAGTAATAGAGAGAGATTATTAATAAATCAATATTTTTATCGTATATTTAGTAAATTTATTTTTACAAATCAAGCATATTATGTTTTCGGTTGCATATTTTGTTTTAATGCCAACTATATATAGTTTACATAATATATATACTCTTTATAATCTTAAATAATTAATTAAGAATAAATTTAAGGAGTTTTTTTATGATGCTAGGAAGTTTTGAAATAAATGTAAAACAAAAAAATGACATACCAGAAGACATTGAAGATATTTTTAAAAAGGCAACGAATTTATTAGGAGTACGCAGAGAATTAATGCTTTATCTAGGAAAACAGGTAGTTCATGGTATAAATCATGCATATATATCCAGAAATGAGCCTTCTGTACTTAATCCCAGACCTTATTATGAATTAATAATAATAAATATTAATGAAACAGGTAAAACTTGTATTGTAAGAAGAGAAACTATATTAGAAAGTTCAGCTTCTCCAATCGGGGGTATAATATGTTCCAGAGAAGATGAAGCTCCTATAAGAATAATTGATTCTATAGATGCTAATAATATGCTTAAATTATTTAAAAAAGGCATGCATAATGTTTTAGGTCTTGATTATGAACCTGAGCTTTACTTAGGACACCAAATAGTTAAAGGCTGCAGCTATTATTATTTGGCACAAGCTTCAAATATAGAAACTAAAACAAACAGCATTAAATTGGTAGTAATCAATCAATTTATGGATGATATTAAAGCTGCAGAGATAAAAGATATATTATAATTATCATACGGCAAAAATAATTAACTTATACTGTTTTAATTAAATAATGCAGTATAAGTTTTTTTATTTATTTAACAATTTTCATAATTTTCTTTCACAAAAAAATATATAGTTTATTCAAAGTATATATGATAAAACTTTATGTAGTTTTTTATAATATAAAGAATAAATAATATAAAACTATATATAATATCATAATTTATATTTTTTTTATTTTTTTAAACTAAAGTATATTTTTTCTAATTTTTGTTATTATTATAAAATGATATTAATTTATATTATAAGTTGAGGATAAACATTGATTAAAAATATTTTATTGATATTGCTGTCGGTATTAGTATTTGTATCGTGTTCAGCGGAAATTATATCGCCAAGCAGCAATTCTTCTATAAATGGCGGCGGCGGCATTGTACCAACAGAAGAAGAGTTAATAGCAAAATATGGCATAGATATAGGTCTTGAAGATTCGATAATAAGCCGAAAGATAGAAGAAAATTTAAAATCCTATTATGAAGAGATGGGTTCTTATAGAGTGATATTTACAGGAACTCCTAAAGATTATATGGGCGGGGCGGAATCTATTTCTATTTTAATAGTAAAATCAGCTGTAAAAATAAATAATGCAAAAAATATAGATGTTGATATACGAAATATTGATTTCAAAAATGGAAGCATAAATGAAATGATGTTTTCTGGCGAAACAATTTCAGATGATATAATTTTAAATTTTATATTTCAAAATAACCAAATAAAAATTATAGAAAGCATGGCTTTTATGAATTTAGGGAATATAAAACAAATTACAATACCAAATTCTGTAACGATGATAGGAGAATATGGCTTTGCATACTGCTATCAATTGGAAAGATTAGAATTTGAAAGCGGTATACAAACAATATGGGCTAGTTCATTTCTTGTAGCTGAAAAATTAAAAGAATTGATAATACCAGATACAGTAAAATCAATAGAAGCAGAATCACTTGGAAATTGCGGATTAACTGAATTGATTATACCAGCATCTGTAACTTCAATAGGGGATTATTCATTTGTTAGTTCTATTAATTTAACCGCACTTATTTATTTAGGAAAAACTCCTAATGATGTAACAACTGTAGGTAAAAATATATTTTATGGATGTGATAAACTTACTACTTTAATAATACCTAATGCTGATAATCCTAATGATCCTGCTTGGAAAACATTTTTGGGTGCTAATTTTACAACTGTAAAAAAACAGTAATATATCATTTTATAATATTAACTTTTGGCTTTATTTTTTATTAAATTAAAGTCAGAAGTTTTTTATTATGTAAAACTTATTTGTTGATTTTTTGTATTCTTACTGGTATTATAATAGAATAAGGAATATATATGCTTAGAAAAACTATAATAATTATTATTATTTCATTAATATTACTGATTTCATGTTCTGATTTTAATTCCCCTATAGAGATTCTTGATAAAGAGGTAATAAAATATGGTATAGATATAGGACTTGAGGATTCTGTTATAAGCAGTCAGATAAGAGATAGACTGCAGGAATATTATAAAGATAATGGATATTATAAACTCATATTTATAGGTGTGCCTAAGTCAATATATTCTCAGAAAAATTCTATATCTTGTTTGGTTCTTGATGAGGCAGAAAAAATGAGAGTATTTGATATAACTATGGATATAAGAAATATTGAGTTTCAAAATGGTATTATAAATAGTTCTATGTTTATGGGAAAGCCTTCTGAAAATATAGTTCTTAATTTTGTATTTCCATAAAACACTATTACAATTATAGAAGATTTCGCTTTCAATGGACTTCATAAAAATTTGAAAGAAGTAAAAATACCTGATTCTGTTATAACTATAAATGATAATGCCTTTGCATTGAACTACTCATTGGAAAAATTAACATTAGGAAATAATATTTATACTATAGAAAAAAATGCATTTCATTATTCTACGGCATTGACGGAATTAACAATACCAGCTTCTGTTATGGTGATAAAAAGCGGAGCATTTTCAGGTTCAAGCGGTTCTCAATTAAAGGCTGTTACATATTTAGGTACATCTCCAAATAATATAACTTTTGATGGGAAAATTTTTTCAAGCACTCAGTTAAAAACTCTAAAAATACCTAATGCCTCTAATCCTAATGACCCTGCTTGGAAAACTTTTCTTGGATATAATTTTGAAATTGTTACAAGATGAAGATAATAAAAAAACTATATATGAAGTAATTAAAATATTATATTTATTAAAAATTATTAGTTTTAAGCATATTAGATTGTTTTAGCATAAGAATTTTAATAATATCTTTATATTGCAATTAATTAAGATGTTATGTAAACTTAAAGTAAAAATATTCTAACTCAATTAACATAACAATGCAGGTTTATGATATCCATAACCGATAATCATTTATAGAGGGTATCAACTATGAGAAACATAAGATATAAATATTTATTTGTTATTTTATCGGTAGTATTTATTACTACTTTAGAAAATTTATATAGCCAAAGTTATGCGTTACGCGTTACAGAAGATGATGTAGCTGTAACACATTTAATAAACGGCTATCAAATCTATATAAGAAGAAAACCTAATGTAGCTGGGTACAGACTTCTTTTAAGACTTCCAAACGGTGAAACTTCTTATCTTTATATTAATAATACAGGCAGCAGCAATGCTGTAATTAATATAAGAAATACAGATTTTCACAATACACTTGGTAAAGTATTTCAGGCATTTATTCCAGATACGCTTTATTTAAACAGCAGAAATGCCAATTCTGTGTTTATTTTAAGAGATAATATTAATGTAATATTAGAATCTTATGATGCTAATAATAATAAATTATTAGATAGTGAAATAGTATTAAGAATAAATGATGAACATCAATCTTCAGCTACTATCACATTAAGAAATGTAGAGAAAGAGGGTGATTTATATGCATTTTATCTTTACTATTCAGGCGGAGATAATGGAAAATATGCTTTTTATGTAAGAGAAGGAAAAACTAATAATTCTTATAAATTAATAAATACTTCTTTTGGAAGTACTGTTAATGATGATAATAGTGCTGTAGTATTAGAAGATACTTTTAACAGAGAATTAGGAAAAAAACTTTATATTAAAGCGTATTTCAAGCAATTACCAGAAGACAGATATTTGTCTTTTAATGTGTTTAATACTAAAGGAGAAAGTTTTACTTATCCTATAGACTATTGTTTGGAAACTACAAATGTAAAAAAAGAAACATTGCCTCCTCAAATGCCTAGCGGAGGAAGGGAGGGACCTGTACAAATAAGACCTGCTGATAACAGTAATAGAGTTATAGAACAGTCTACAAATACAATGATAGTAAAAAAAGATGCACCTATAAGTAATGATGAAGAGATAAAAATATTATCTTCTGCAAACGTTATTAAAAAAGAGGAACCTAAAAAAAATCATTATTATGACGGTGAGGCTATGGAGACATTAATTAATGCAAGCAAAGCATTTAATACTCCTAATAATTATGCTGATGATACAGATGCACTTACTAAGAGTATAAAAAATGTTATAAGCAAATATGAAGGCAGTATTGATTTGGTTATAGTACTTGATACAACTGAAAGTATGCATCCGTATTTAAAAGCTGTTAAAAGAGATATCAGAGGTGTGGTGAGAGATTTATTTGATAATAATAAAGGTTCAAGAATAGGCTTTTTACTTTACAGAGATGTTAAAGATACGTATTTTACAAAAAGAATAGAATTAAGTGATAATATTAATACTATAAACAGAGAAGTAAATTATTTTTATGCTGCAGGCGGCGGTGATAAAGCAGAACCTATGTATGAGGCTATACAGGAGGCATTGGAAAAGTTTGATTATATCAATGAGAAAAAATTGTTAATAGTTGTAACAGATGCTCCTGCAAAAGTAATAGGGAGAGCAGACTTGGCATTAAATACTAAAACAGCAAAAGAAAAAGGAATAATTATAGAGTTTATTCTAACCTCAGAAATAGAAGAGGAAGAAGATACTTCAGATGATTATTTATATTATTTTAGTTTTTAGTCATAAATTATTATAAATAAAAAGCCCTTGTTATTAAGATAAGGGTTTTTTATTTACTAGAGATTAAAATTTCAAAATAACTATAAAATATCATTGTTTTAATATATACTGAAAATTTTTAAGCCACCGTATAGTATTTTTTATTCTTATCAAATGATGCAGCTTATTACCTATTATTATACCAAATAAGTAATTTACTATACAGCTTAAAACATATTTTATTGATTGATAAAAAGATATTATATTATAAATAACTAAAGTATTTTTGAATACGTATTATTTTATATTTATCATTTTGTCTAATTATTTAGTATGATTAAGTAATATATTTCGTTTAAGTATAATTCATTAGTTATATAAAATAAATAACATCAAATATTTTTAATAATTGCAAAATGTATTTATAATTGTATACCATATTTAGGTATATAAAATATAGAATTTTAAATGTTTATTCATTTTATCATTTTCAGGATTTTTAACTTTACATTATTAATGGAGTTTTATTGCTGGAGTATAACAACTAACAAGTGAGTTGAAGCTGGATTATTGCTAATAATATTAGCAGTTTAATAATATATTTTTTTTAATGATAATAAAGAGATTGTAGGCATTATAATTATTATAGCGGGAGTGATATCTTTAGTAGTTATTAATACGCAGAAAAATAATGTTAAAAAGAACACTGTAAGATTTTGGAAAAGTTATTTTTTATGCTTAAAGATAAAGTAAACAATGTATATGTTTATGCTTCTAAATAATATTGAAAGCTATAATTCTTTATATTTACCTTCATATAATGCACCTTACTATAAGGAAGAATATATATAAATAATGATAATGACTTTATTATAAATGATGTTGTTTTTTTAATCTGAAAAAATATCAGTTCTATAAGAGTTAAAAGTTTTAATATATTTTATTATGATGATAAGACAATATATTTATATAAAAGACTTTCAAAAAATATAAGAGATTAAGATAATATATTTATAACATTTGAGCCAGAAAGTCAAAGATTAATAAGCACTTATCTTAAAGATTTAGTAAATAATAGTGAAGAATTATTAAAAAATATAATGCTCCTAGTAATTTTTTATTCTGATATAGATAATTTAGTTTTTGTAGTAACTGATTCTTTTATCATAATCAATGAAAGAAAAAGGATTCGGAAAAATGTTTATTGATAGTAAGAATATAAAGCAGAGATTATTATTTAGTTTATCTGTTTAATTAATTTTTGTATATAGATAAACAATGATATTGTATCATTTTTAGATTTTTAATTTTATTATTTGTATAGTTAACCATACAAGTAATAAAATTAATATGTTATTTATCAATAAAATAAATCACTTAAGAACTTACCGACTCCATCTTCTTCATTAGAAAGCGTAATATAATAAGCCTCTTGTTTTACAATCTCTTCAGCATTTCCCATAGCAACGCCAATACCAGCATATTTTATCATCTCTATATCGTTAAAATTATCTCCAAATGCAATAGTATCTTTTATATCTATTTTTTTTATTTCACATATTCGTTTTAAAGCATTGCCTTTATTTGAGGCTTTATTTACTGCTTCTAAAAATAAGTCCCCAGAAAAACAAGTGTGAACGCAGTTTAATGAATCAATTTCTTTTTTTAATTTTTCTAAAATATCTCTTTGACCTAATATAAGTATTTTATCAAAATTATAATCGTCCGTATTTTCAAGTCCAACTATTACATTAACAGTTTTTTCAATTTGTACATATGATTTTATAGGAAAGTTTTCTTTTGATATTATATATTTACCATTATTATAAACATGCATACATACATCATATTTTTTTGATAATTCTATTATTTGTTTAGAAGACTCTTCTTCAATAGTTTGCTGAAATATTATTTTTCCGTTATTATCAGCAATAGAAGCTCCGTTAAAAATAATGGATAAATTATTATTTTCTAAAAGTTTGTTATAATTTTTTATCCCCTCAAAAGGTCTTCCGCTTGATAATATGAAGTCTATATTATATTCATTAATAAGTTTCTTAATTATTTTTTGATTGTACTTTGAAATTTCTTTATTGCTGTTAAGTAGAGTTCCGTCCAAATCAGCAGCTATTAATTTTATTTTTTCTTTTGAGATGTTCATAAATATATCCTTAAAAAATATAAACAAGCATAGTTAAAATATTTACATATGCTTGTTTATAATATTATTTATTTTATTAGAAAAATTTTATTTAAAATAGTTTACACCATTTTCAAAAATATTATAAATATCTTTTGTAATGATGTTTTTGTATAAATTATTTGCGTATCTCTCACTGTGCCCCATTTTACCTAATACTTTTCCGTCTTCTGAAATTATACCTTCTATAGCATAGGCTGAACCATTAGGATTAAATCTAAACTCATTAGTAGGTTCTGATTTGAAGTTAACATACTGAGTAGCAACTTGTCCTTTTTTGATTAGCTCTTTTATAATGTTTTCATCTGCAAAGAATCTGCCCTCACCATGTGAAACAGGAACAACTAATTCGCTTCCAACAGGTATATTGTAAAGCCAAGGAGAATTGTTTGATACTACCTTTGTTGTTACCATTTGAGAAATATGCCTTCCTATTTTATTGAATGTAAGAGTAGGGGAGTTCTCTGTAATGTTTCCTATTTTTCCATAAGGAAGAAGTCCGGATTTTATTAAAGCCTGAAAACCATTGCATATACCTAAAACAAGTCCGTCTCTTTCTAATAATTTATGTATAGAAGTTTTTATTTTTTCATTTGTCAGTATTGCCGAAATAAACTTTCCAGAACCGTCTGGCTCATCAGCAGCACTAAATCCTCCCGGTATCATAAATATTTGAGAGTTATCTATTTTTTTTGACATATCTTCAATGGATTCTTTTATATACTCTGGTTTTATATTTCTAAATACAAAGATGTCGGTTGAAGCTCCTGCATCAGAAAACGCTTTTTGAGTATCATATTCGCAGTTTGTACCTAAGAATGAAGCTATTAAAACATTAGGTTTAGCTTTTTTATTTTTGCATATAAAAGGAGTTTTCCTCTCATAAATAGCTAGCGGATAAGTTTCTATTTCTTCATTAGTTTTATATGGGAATACTGATGATAATTTGTCAAGCCATGATTTTTCTATTTCTTCTAAATCTATAATTTCTCCGCATACTTTTATTTTGTATTCATTGATAGTTTTTCCTATTAGAATAGCATTTTTATAATTAATCTCTTCTTTAGTTTCTGCTATAAATGAAGCAGGCATAAGGTTAAAGAAGTAAAGCTCATCTTTTATATCAATACCTATTCTGTTGCCGAAAGACATTTTTGTTAAAGCCTCAGCAATACCTCCGAATTTAATTGTATAAGCTGATAATATTTTCTTGTCTTTTATATTTTGATGTAGAAAATCAAAGTTTTCTTTTATCTCTTTTATATTAGGCATATAATTTTCTTTCATATTATGCTTTATTAAGTAAACATAATTATTAGAAGATTTGAACTCTGGAGATATAACATCATTGCTGTTAATAGCTGCTACTGCAAATGATATTAAAGTAGAAGGCACAGATATATTATTAAAAGTTCCGCTCATAGAATCTTTTCCGCCTATAGCTGGTATATCAAACTCTGTCTGAGCATATATTGTACCTAAAAGTGCCGAATAAACCTTTCCCCATTTTTTAGCATCATTGCCTAACTTTTCAAAATATTCTTGGAAAGATAATCTTATATTTTTATAATCTGCTCCAACAGAAACGAGTTTTGACATAGATTCTATTACAGAGTATATTCCTCCATGAAATTCTGACCATTTCATAATAGAAGGATTGTACCCCCAAGTAATAGCAGAAGCCGTATTAATTTCTTTTGCATTGTTGTCAAATATTGGTATTTTTTGAATGCTTACATCACTTGGAGTCATTTGATATTTACCTCCGAAAGGCATTAACACAGTGGAAGCTCCTATTGATGAGTCAAACATTTCAACTAAACCTTTTTGAGAAGCAACATTCAAATCTTCTGCCATATTAAACCAATGCGATTTTAAAGAGCATGCATTTTTTGTACTGAAAGGATTATTTTCAAAGTCAATATCTTTTAATACTGCATTAGTTTCCTGTTTAGCTCCGTTGGTGTCTAAAAACTTACGGCTTATATCTACAATTTTTTTGCCTTTCAAATACATTACCAGTCTGTTAGTGTCAGTTATAACAGCAACCTTTGTAGCTTCGATATTTTCATCATTGGCTAATTTTATAAACTCATCAGCATCTTTACTTTCAACTACAACAGCCATTCTCTCCTGAGATTCTGATATTGCTAGTTCAGTACCATTTAGTCCTAAATATTTTACTGGAAGCACATCAAGATTAATATCTATTCCATCAGACAATTCGCCAATAGCAACGGAAACACCGCCTGCACCAAAATCATTACATTTTTTTATTAATTTTGTAACTTCTTTATTTCTAAACAGTCTCTGTATTTTTCTCTCTTCTGGGGCATTACCCTTTTGTACTTCAGCACCGCAAAGCCTTAAAGATGTGTCAGTATGGCTTTTTGATGAACCTGTAGCTCCTCCGCATCCGTCTCTTCCTGTTCTTCCGCCAAGCACTATAACAATATCGCCTGCTTTTGGTTTTTCTCTTCTCACATAGCTTACTGGAACAGCTCCTACAACTGCACCTACTTCGAGTCTTTTTGCTTTATATCCTTCATCATATATTTCATTAACCAAACAAGTTGTAAGTCCTATTTGGTTGCCGTAAGAGGAATATCCAGCAGCTGCAGTAGTTGTAATTTTCTTTTGAGGAAGTTTTCCAGCCAAAGTATCTTCTAATTTTTCAAGCGGGTTTGCACTTCCTGTAACTCTTATAGCCTGATATACATAGCTTCTTCCAGAGAGAGGATCTCTTATAGCTCCACCCAAACAAGTAGAAGCTCCTCCGAAAGGTTCAATCTCTGTTGGGTGATTGTGGGTTTCATTTTTAAACATTAATAAATATTTTTCTTTTTTATTATTGCCGTTTTCATCTACAGCATCAGCATCTATATATATGGAACATGCATTTATCTCATCTGAAATCTCTAAATCTTCAAGTTTGCCTTTTTTCTTTATATATTTCGCTGATACTGTAGCCATATCCATTAAGTTAATATCTCTTTTACTGTCAACATCTTCACCGTAAAGCTCTTTTCTCATATCATAGTATCTATTAATAGCGTTAAGTACAACTTCTGCAAAATTATTTTTATTTTCTTTTAATGTGTCTTCTAACTGCACATCATTAATTTTTGTCATAAATGTTGTGTGTCGGCAGTGATCTGACCAATATGTATCAAGAACTTTTATTTCTGTTTCTGTTGGGTTTCTTTTCTCTTCATTTTTGAAATAATTTTGTACGAACTCTATATCTTTATATGTCATAGCCAAATCAAGATTATTTCTGTACTCTGCTAATTCTTCACTGTTGAAATTAATAAAGTTTTCTACGTCCTTTATATCATCAGCTTTTTGAGATTCTTCTATTTCTAATTTGCTTAAATCTTTTTCTCTGCTTTCAACTGGGTTAATATAGAATTTTTTTATTTTTTCTATAGTGCTTTCATCAATATCGCCTTCAAAAACTATAACCTTACCGCTTACTATAGAAACATTTTCAATATTGTTATATATTAGTTTAAGGCATTGAACTGCTGAATCTGCCCTTTGGTCAAACTGACCTGGTAAATACTCCACTGCAAAATGTTTTAAGTGTTCAAAATCTTTTTTTTCAACTATTTTATCAGTAGGGGGTTCTGAAAATATTACTTTAATAGAGTTTTGTAACTGACTTTCTTCTATATTAAATATATCATAAACATTGAGAAGTCTTACACTAGATTTTATTTTAAAATTTTCTTTTAATTGATTTTCTAATCTTTTAGCTTCCAAATTAAAGCCGTCTTTTTTTTCGATGAAAATGCGATAGTTCATTGATATAATTTCCTAATTTTAAATTTATAATATAATGATTATATATGCAATGCTTATTATATCAATAGTTTTGAAAAGTGATTTTTGTTATAATTATTTTTATTAATAAAAAATTCTATATAATTTTTAATCAATAGTTCATTATTTTTGCTGTAATTACTCATATAAAAAGAAAATAACTATTTTTAATTTTGATATTAATGTTATAATAATATAAGAATTTTGTTATGAGGCTATAACATGAAAATATCTCATATTGCTGTTTGGGTTAAAGATTTAGAGAGTATTAAAAATTTTTATATTAAGTATTTTAATTGTAAATGCAATGATAAATATGTTAATGAAAAAAAAGGTTTTGAATCATATTTTCTTACATTTGAAGATAACTGCCGATTGGAAATAATGACTAGAAAGGATATAAAAGAAAGAAACACTAATGATGATATATACGGTTTTGCTCATATTGCTTTGTCTGTCGGAAGCAAAGAAAAAGTTGACAGCCTCACAAAAGAATTAGAAAGTGACGGATTTAAAATTTCATCATATCCAAGAACCACAGGCGACGGGTATTATGAGAGCGTAATACTTGATAATGAAAATAATAAAATAGAAATAACAATATAAGGAGATAAAAATGAAAAATATATACTTCTTTGTCTTTTGCTTACTAATAGGCTTTATTATTAACTCATGCTATGATAAAACATCGCATAAAATAAAAGTTTATCATAATGGAAACATACTCACTATGAAAGGAGAAGAACCTTCTTATGCTAGGGCTATTGAAGTGAGAGATAATACTATCATGAAAGTAGCCTATACAGAAGAAGATGAAAAGAGTTTAGTAAATAATGTTTATGCTGAAATAGTAGACTTAAAAGGAAAAACTTTAATGCCTTCTTTTATAGATGCCCATAGTCATATGGTGAGATTTGCTCAGTCGCTTACTACAGTAGATTTGACAGGCTCTACTAATATGCTTGAAATAGCTCAAAGAATTACTAATTATATAGAAGTTAATAAATTAAAACCAGATGCTTGGGTAGTTGGTTTCGGATATGATAATAATTTACTTCCGGGCAAAAAAAATCCTGACAGAGATGACTTAGATAAAATTTCTACTACTCACCCAATATTTATAACTCATGCTTCCGGACATGTCGGAGCTATGAACTCAAAGGCATTAGAAGAGTTTGGAGTTAATGAAAATACTCCGGATATACCGGGCGGCGTAATAGCAAGATACCCTAATAGCAGAAAACCTACTGGATATATGGAAGAGGCAGCCTTTATGCATTATGCTCAGAGTATAAAATTTTCTTTTACAGATAAAGATTTGATGAACTTTATTAATCAGGCAGAAGATGTTTATTTGGGATACGGTATTACAACAGCACAGGATGCATTAATTTCTACGGCAGAATTTCCTCTTATAAATAATATGATAACTAATAACAGATTTAGAATTGATGTTATAGGTTTTATAGATTTGAAAAATTCTTATTCATTAGCAAAAACTAATAGCGATATGATAGGTAATTATAGTAATAGATTTAAGATAGGCGGATATAAAATATTTCTGGACGGTTCTCCTCAAGCAAAAACAGCATGGCTTGAACAGCCTTATGTAAGCGGTCCTGCAAGATACAGAGGATATGGAATATATAGTAACAGCGATGTAGAAAAATTTGTAGAAACTGCATTACATGATAAAGTGCAGCTTCAGGCTCATTGCAACGGCGATGCAGCAGCAGATCAGTATATCAATGCATTCAGTAACGTTATGATAAAAAGAAATACTACAAATAATTACAGAGCTGTTTTAGTACATAGCCAAATAATAAGAGAAGAACAGTATACTTCTATGTCTAATCTTAATATAATACCTTCTATATTTGTAGCACATGTATATTATTGGGGAGATGTTCATTTGGCAAATTTAGGTATGGAAAGAGCTTCTCAGATTAGTGCTTCAAAAACAGCATTAAATAATAATTTAGCCTTCACATATCATCAGGACACACCTGTTATAAAACCTAATATGCTTGAGACTATTTGGTGTGCTGTTAATAGGATTACAAGAGACGGAGTACTTTTAGGAGAAAATCAGAAAGTTACTCCTTATGAGGCTTTAAAGGCTATAACTATTAATGCTGCTTATCAAAACAAAGAAGAGGATATAAAAGGAACTATTGAAGAAGGTAAATTGGCAGATTTGGTGATATTAAGCGATAATCCTCTAACATGCGACCCTATGACAATAAAGGATATAGAAGTGCTTGAAACTATCAAAGAAGGGAAAACTTTGTATACAAAAAAGAAATAATTATTTAATAAAGTTAAGCTTTTTTATAAAACTATAAACTATATTTACAAATATATATAGTTATGTTATAATATCACAGCTATGTTTTACAGTGTTAGTAATTTTATATCAACAACAAATTGGCGATATTTCTTTTATGGTCTGGATATAATCTTAGTTGCGATACTGTTTTATATAATATATATGCTTATGTATAATACTAGGGCATACAGCATAGCAATAGGTTTTATTATACTTTTTTTCATTACAATAATAGCAAAAATATTCGGACTTTCTACATTATCATGGATATTTGATAAATTCTTTCAGGTAGGACTTATAGCTATAGTTGTACTTTTTCAGGCGGAAATTAAACATGGGCTTAGAATATTAGGAGGAAGGGCTTTTTTAAAAAAGTCTTTCAGATATGATGAAGATCAAATTCAAAAAATATTAAGTGCTACTTTTAATTTGTCATATAAGGGATACGGAGCATTAATAGTTTTTCAAAGAAATATATCTCTTCACTCTTTAGTAGACAGAGCAGTTAAACTCAATGCTGATATATCTATGGAGCTTGTAGAGTCTATATTTTTTAAGAATAATCCTATTCATGATGGTGCTGCCATAATAATGGAAAACAGAATAGCAGCTGCCAGTGCATATCTGCCTCTTACAGAGATAGAGCCTCAGATAAAAAACAGAAGACTTGGTACTAGGCATAGAGCAGCACTTGGTGTTTCTGAGCAGACTGATGCAGTTGTTATAGTTGTTTCAGAGGAGACGCAGTGTGTATCTATAGTACATAACGGAATACTGGAATATAATTTAAGCAGAGAAGAGCTTGACAGAAGAATAGGGGAGCTTTTAGAGATAAAAAAATGAGCGAAAAAAGAAAATCAGAGTTTAAAAAGTTTAGCTATAAAAAGGTGTTATATTATATAACAAATAGATTTTGGATAAAGCTATTATGTCTTCTTATGTCTTTTTTGCTTTTTTTATTTGTAAGGTACCAAAAAGAATACACTAAAGACTATATTACTAAAATAGAACTTAGAAATATACCTTCAAGACTTCTTATAGCAAATCAGCTGCCTGAAAATGTTACTATAACATTAAAAGGTTTTAAAGATAATGTTTATGAGCTTCCTACGGAGTTTAGTGCCTATATAGACCTTACAAACTCATCAATAGGAAGTAATATGTATGAAATTTATTTAGCCGGCGATATAGATTACAGTAAAATGAATATTACAGTATCTCCAAGCAAACTTCCTATAGTTTTAGATGAATTAGCATACAAAACAGTGCCTATAGAAGTACCTACTATAGGTGTAGCTTCTCTAGGTCTTAGTGTTGATGATATTATAGTTAATCCTTCAAATACTATTATATCAGGACCTAAAAGTTTAATATCTGCTATAGATGAAATAAAAACTTATAATCTTGATTTAACTGATAAATATTTAGACTATTCAACAATATCAAGACTTAATTTACCTAGAAATATTAAATCTGATGTATCTAGGGTTAATATTAATGTTATTTTTAATAAAGACGTTGAGAGAATGGAGTTTAATAATATTGCAGTTAATATAGATAATTTAAATAGCAGACTTAATATTAACAGCGACAGTGCATTTATTGTTAATAAGGTGGTATTAGAGGCTAATAATATTTTACTTACAAATGTATCTGTGAATGATATTGTGCTTTCTATAGATTTGAAAGATATTACAAATGCAGGTATATATTCAAATATATCTGTTGAGGCAAATATACCTATTCATACAAAATTGGTTCAGATAGAGCCTTCATATTTTGATGTAGAAATTATTGACAGAGAAGCAGGTACTAATAAATTTGAACGGGCAGAACAGTAATTGATGAAAAGTTTAAGATTCGGAGATATTATTATATTTATTTTTATAATATTATTTTCTTTTCTTTATGCAAAAACTCTTATACAAAATAAAAGCAGTAAAATAATAATAGATTCATACAGCAAATCATTAAGATATGATTTAAATACAGACAGAGAAATTATTATTGAAGGCTTGCTTGGAGAGTCTAAAATCATTATAACTAATGGTAATGTGAGGTTTTCAGATTCCTGCTGCAGAGATAAATTATGCGTAAAAGCAGGTGTTTTGAAAAATGCTCCTATAATATGCATGCCTAATGGTATATCTATAAGATTTGAAAAAAATGTTGAAAATGACATTGAAATAGATTCTATTGTTCAATAGGAATTGTTTATGAAATTTTTTAATGATATAAAAAATCATACCGGAAAAAGAAGAATATATGATATAATATTTTTTGCTTTTATATCATCATTTATAGCAGCTGTTGAAAATATGTTTCCAAGACCTATACCTTATTTTAGAATAGGTTTTTCTTTTATTGTAATATTAATGGTAATAGATGTATTTAGTTTTAAAGAACTTATTCTTCTTATACTTATAAAAAATGTATCGGTTGCTTTAGTATTTGCATATATATTTACGCCTCCTTTTTATCTTGGATTGTGCGGCGGTATTAGCTCTATTATAGTGATGAAGATTATGAGTTATTTTAAAAATGTATTTTCTATTTTTGGTATAAGTTTGGCAGGATCACTTGTTAGTAATTTATCGCAGGCATTTTTATCAAAGTATTTATTTAGTCTGCCAGATATTAGTTTTTTGATAGTACCTGTATTTATACTTTCACTTATAACTGGCAGTATAGTAGGCATTATCACCATGATATTATGCAGCGATAAGTCTGTAATTCAAGATAATTAATTTATTATTTGTCATTACTTATATAAGTATAAATATATTTTTTGCCTCTTAATATATCTTCAGATAATATTTTTTGAGCATGATTAACTATATATGAAGTGCTGTCTTTTTTTACTTCTATTTTTTTTATACTTCCATTATCATTAGTGTAAAAAGCATTATAATATCTTATAATATTATCTATTTTATCCTTATATAAAAGTGATATTATAGAGTTGGTATAATTTGCTTTTGTGTTTACTGCTGCAAACATAGGAATATTTTCTGGAGGAAATCCGTCTTCTTCAAATCTATAAGCTCCGTTTGTACCATTCCATATTAACATAGGAGATACTGTATTATCATTAAAAAAATCTTCTTTTATTTTGTTATCTATAGATGAGTTTTCTATTATCGTTTTTAAATACGGATATAAGTGATCATGTTTAAATATTATAATTGCGTCAGGATATTTTTCTAATATAGTATCTCTTGTATCTATTATATCCTTGGCTGCTAATGCAGAGTTTTCCATAGTTTCTATAAGTACTGGTATATCTTTTTTATTTATTTTATCCATCAATCTTTTATTGTTATCATATACATTTAAATCATTTTCAACATGGCTTCCAGCATGCCCCATAAATGTAAAACCTGCCAAAAATATAGGGTTATTATAATTATTAGTTTTTATATAATTTTTTATATTAGTAAGTCCTAAGCTGAAAACTACTTCTTCCATTCCAATATTTGGGAGTAATGCATCAAGATAGTAAGTTACTCCCGATTCTTCTAATGCTATTGTATGATACCCATTATCTTTCATAATATAGGGTAGAGCTGAATATATAGGAGTTTTTTGTTTTTTAGGAAATAAAGGCGAAGAAGCTATAAGACCCGATGTTCTTGCAAATAAACTTCCATGACTATCATTAGGTCCCACTCTTGTAGAATTGCTTGCCCATTCTCTATACTCTTTTGGGAAAGGGTCTTTATCCATAAGGGGAAGAAAATGTTCATAATCGTAAAATGATTCCATAAATATTATAAATACATCTCTTTTTTTATCGGTATCATATGGAAGTATTAAGTTTGATACATCTCTTTTATTTTGAATGTCTGTTAATAATTTTAAAGACTTTTCAACACTTTCTTTATCGGCTCTTGCTTCTACAGATTTATCGTATGATATTCTGTAGCTTATAGTGTTGATAATTCCGTATTTATTTGCTATATCACTATAGTCAGCATATATTGAATTAATTTTTACAGGTCTGAAAAATGATATGTAAGTTACAAGTATAACTACTATTGTCATTATGATAGCTTTTTTTATATTTGTTTTATACATTTTATAAAGCCCGTATATAAAGTATAAAGCATAAGCAAGTAATAGACCGAAATAAAGAGTTGTGGCAGTAATAGTGATTATTTGCATATATAGCGGAAGTACCTCTATAAGAGATGGATACATGTCCGGCATATCAGTAAAAAATAAAGGTTTTGCTTCTATTGTCATACCTAATGGTTCTATTGTGAAAAAAGAAAATACTGCTACTATTATAAACAAGTATGAAGTTAATTTATTTTTATTTGAAAGTATATATGATATTATTGAAAACACATATACATAAATTATATCTATAATGCTGAAATTCATTTTATTTACAGAGAACATTGGGAATATTAATTGAGTTATAGAATAGTACATTGCTGTTATCAATATTAATGATATTATAAAAAAACTATTATTTTTTAATGTATTGATTTTCATATTATTATCCGAAGTATAAAATATATTAAATTATATAATATAATTTTTTTTACACAATTTATTTTTTGTTTATTTTTGCTTAATTGTTTATATGATAATATGCATACTTGTTTGAAATGTAAAAAAATACTTGAATAATATGTTAACATATGGTAATATAACTTCATACTAAAAGAAAGGATAAAGATGAAAGCATTAAAAATATTACTAGTATTATTTGCTTTTACTTCTGTTTCGTTTGCAAAAAGCGGATTGGAATTAGGTATTTTTGTACCGCTCGGCATAGGTGTAGGGATTCATTATTATAATAAACCTCCTTCAACCTTAAACAAAGCTCAGAGCAATACATATAATAACTATATAAGCAATAATACAATGACTTCGCAGGCAGGCTTTGAAGCAGAAGTTTTGTTTCAGGCAGGCTACAGATTAGAACTTAATAGTGATATGAGTTTTAGTTTTATGGGTGAGTTTGGATATAGCAGAGATACTCTTAACTACAGAGGCAATGATATTAATACTAATTCTCTTGCTTTAAGGATGCAGAAATATAAATACTATAATTTTGATAGTATTGTTATAGGATTGCTGCCTAAATTTAATTATCAGAGATTTTCTATAGGTATAGGATTTGGTATGAAAATTATTATAGGCGGTACATTTAATGATTCCAGCTATAATAAACTTTTGGGCTATTCTACAGAAACTATTAAAATGATTAATACGAAAAATTATAAAGATTATTTTTCTTCTAATATAATACCATATTTAAAAGTAACTATTGATTACGCGGTATATACATCTGCTAAATTTGATTTTGTTGTAGGGGCATATTTGGGATATGACTTTGCTTTAAAATATCCTAGTAGTGTAGGGAAAATTAATAATACTCAGGTAGATGTTCCTATAGGAAATATGTCTAGTGTTGATTTAGGAATTCAGATAGGCACTAAAATAAGACCTATGAATTAATTTTTAAGTAAAAAAGGATATAAGTAAAAAATAATAACAGAGAAAATTATGAAAAGATTATTTTATATATTGATAATAGTATTGCTATTTGCAGCAAACAGTCTTTTTGCTAAAAGCGGTATAGAAATAGGTATATTTGTACCTTTAGGAATGGGAATAGGAATTAATAGTTATTCTCTTACTAATAAAAAAGCAACTAAGCAGCAGACAAATGATTTTAAGGCAGCTGTAAAACAGGCAGACAGACATTCGGGTGTAGGTTTTGATGCAGGAGCTTTATTTCATATAGGCTACAGGTTTGAAATAAACAAAGATATGAGTGTCAGTGTCCTCGGGGAATTGGGATATTCTCATGATGAATTTGTTTTTTATAGAAAAAGCACGGATAAGAACTATAAAAATACATATACATATATGTTTGAAAGTTTAGCTATTGGAATATATCCTAAATTTAATTGGAAAAAGTTTTCATTTGGATTAAATGTAGGTATGAAAATTCCTTTATATGCAAAATCAATATCAGCATATACCGATTATAAAGCAGAAACTATAGATAGAAATATAGAACATTATAATGTTTCTCAAATGAAAGAAGTATTTAATGTTCCTTTAATGGCTTATTTAAGATTTTCAGTAGATTATTCTATTTATACTGACAGAAAATTTGCTTTAGTATTGGGCGGATATATAGGCGGAAATTTTGGTATGTCATTAAAAAGTCCTTTAATTAATAATCAGACTATTGCTAAAATGACTAAACAGACTATATCTAGCTTTGATATAGGCTTTCAGGTAGGTGTTAAAATACTTCCTAACAATTAATTTAAGGAGAAATATATGATAAAAAAATTATTTGTATTTAGTTTGGTATTATTATCTGTTTTAGGCTGTACTAATAATGCATTAAAACCAAAAGATTTCAGTGAAGAAACTATTGATAAAAAATATCCTTATTGGCAGGTAGGAGTATCGCGTTTTGAGATTGCTAGTTCTGAGAAAACTTATACTACAATAACAGTTGAAGAGAAACGTTTTATATTATTATGTATGGCATATATGAGATTAGTTGTTAATACTGAAGAGTTTGTTGAAGAGGTATATAAAAATAAGGATCAGCTTAGATCTTCAGTAACAGATCAGTTTGCAGCAAGTGCTTATAAAATAAAACAAGGTGAATTATATGATCCGGACCGACTTATAGAAATAATAAGAACTCTCAAATATGATTTTTTATATAGAAAATCAAATTCCAATCCTGCAGGTGCAAGCGGTGCTGTAGGAGATATAAGATATGTACGTTACGGATATACCACAGTAAAAACTGGTGATTTTGTACAGTTTGTAAATGCCAACTGGATATCTTGGTCAACTTGGCCGGGCGGAAATACCATAGGAGGCTTTGCAAGTACGGCAGCATTGCTTTTTCATGAACATATGCATAATATAGGCTTTCAGCATGTTGGAAATAATCAGGTTCCATATGTACTTCAGCTTAATGTTATGCAGCCTATATTAAACAGAATATTGGCAGGAGATTTAAAAGATAAATATGCTAAACAATTAGATGAGCTTACTGCTTACTACTATACAGCATATAAAGATTTATTAACAGAAGACAGTGTTTTTGACCCTAATTTGAAATAGGAGAATATATGATAAAAAAATTATTTGTATTTAGTTTGATATTATTATCTGTTTTAGGCTGTACTAATGGTGCATTAAAACCAAAAGATTTCAGTGAAGATGAGATAAATAAAAAATATCCTTACTGGCAGGTAGGCATAGATAGTTTCGAGATAGACAGCAGATTGACAAAATATACCACTATTACAGTAGATGAAAAAAAATATATGTTAATATGTATGGCACTTATTAGACTGGCAGTTAATACTGAAGAGTTTGTAAATGGTGTAAATGCCGCTGCTTCTCAATTAGGGTCTTCTGTAAATGACAGCTATGACGGGCATGTACTAAAAATAGGAGATAAATATGATGCTCAGAAAGTTATAGACTGTGTTCGTTCTCTCAAATACGATTTTGTATACAGAAAAATGAATACTGCCGCAGGTGCTGGTACAGGTGAAATGGGAAAATCAAGATATTTGCGTTACGGACTTCAGCCAGAAAGTCAAATACCTACAGGCGGATGGGTAGGATTTAGCAGCGGTAAATGGGGCAGTTTAGACGATCCTTTGTATGGCGACTATTATACATATATGAAAAGTCAGGCATACGCCAATGTAGCAGCTTTAATGTTTCATGAACACATGCATAATATAGGTTTTCATCATGTAGGACAATATGCTGTTCCTTATACACTTGATGGTATAGTAAGAGATATTTTGAATAGAATCTTATGGAAAGATGCAATAAACTGGACTACGCCAAGTTTAAAAGATAAATATAAAAAACAGGTTGATGAACTTATAGCTTATTATCTTACAGAATATAAAGATTTATTAAATGAAGATACTATTTTTGATCCTAATGTGAAATAATTATACAATCATATAAAAAATAAAGGACTTATGAAAATAATCATAAGTCCTTTTTAGTTATTTGTTATTTAAATATTAGTCTAATTTATCGCCTACTATTTTACCGCTGTTATCAACATAAACTTCTCTGTTATTTCCTAATTTTAATTTGTAGCTTAAATATTCTTTGCTTATTTCTAGTACAACAACACCTTGATATTTTCCTTCAACAGCTTTCATTATATTGGCAGGTATAAATTTTGTAGGCAAAGGAGTGCGTTCAGAAGCTACATCAGTCCAGTCGCCGTTTCTGTCAAAGTCAATTTCTACTCCGCTTTGAAGTTCTGCCTTAAAACTGTTTCTGTCTTGTTCTGCATATACTATAGCGTCATTTGCAAAGTTAGCACTTATAAAGTCCTGAGCTTTTTTTGGAAGCTGATTTGCTTGTATAGGCATGTCTGCCGCAAATACGCTTGCAATTGATAACATCATTATAGATGCTAATAAAATAATTTGTTTTAATTTTCTTTTCATAAAAAAATCGCTCCTTTTTTGTTTTTTTATTATAACTACAGTATAGTAAAAAAATAAAGTTTTGTCAATATTTTTTACATTAAAATTAATAAAAATTTACTTTTTTATATGAAAAGTAAATAAAAAGTAAATAAATATAGTGCTAAGTAAAGATATATGTATGTATTTTGGCAATAAAAAAGCTGGTATAAAAATACCAGCTTTTTATTAGTTTTTAGTTAAGTTTATCAGTCTAGTTTATCACCTACTATTTGTCCGTTATTATTAACATAAACTTCTCTGTTGTTTCCTAGTTTTAGTTTATAGCTATTGTATTCTTTGCTTATTTCTAGTACAGGTACTTGAGGATATTTTGCTTGTACTGGATTTATGATGTTAGCGGGTATAAAGTTAATAGGCAAAGGAGTGCGTTCAGAAGTTACATCAGTCCAATCACCGTTTCTGTCAAAATCAATTTCTATTCCGCTTTGTAGTTCTGCTTTAAAACTATTTCTGTCTTGTTCAGCATATACAATATTGTCATTAGCAAAGTTAGCACTTATAAAATCCTGAGCTTTTTTGGGAAGCTGGTTTGCCTGTATAGGCATGTCTGCTGCTGTCAATATTGAAGCTTGCAAAATAGTTAGAAATAGTATAGAGATGAAAAGTTTAGTATTTTTTATCATACTTTACCTCCTTGTTATTTTTTGATAATAATAAAACATAGAGTTACATAAAAGGTAAAATTAGTATATAAAAAATATAATATATTTTACAATTTTGTGTATATTTTGTTTGTATTATGTAATTAAAAATTAAAATAAACGGATATTTATGATTTTTTTATACAAAAATGAGTATTTATGTATTATTTGATTAATATATTGATTGACTTTTTTATAAAAATTCTTAAATTCTGTTTATATTAAAAATTGGAGGAAGTATGGCTCATAACATTATAGATGGATATAGAAAAATAGAGGGAAATTACCCTACATACAGAGAGTATTTAATTCATTTTTACTGTAAAGATTGTTCAAATTTCTGGGCAGTAGATGATAAAGAAATAAATATATCCGAAGATGATGATATAACTCAAATTGATGATATAATAGAGGATTCAGTATCACATTGTCCTATATGCGGCTCTACTAATATAACAAGAAGCAATAACAATAATTAAAAAAATAAAAGAGGTGTTTATATTTAAATGCCTCTTTTATTTTGCTTTATTTTCTATAAAATCTGTAATTTCTTTATATCCTAAATCTTTGGCTATATTTAAAGCATCTTTATTATCTTCATTTTTTATGTTCAAATCTGCCCCCTTTTCTATCAGTAACTGAGAGGCTTTTATATTATTATTTTTAACAGCTATAATTAATGCACTGTCTCCTCTGACATCAGTATCATTAATATTAGCACCATTTCTTATTAAAAAGTCAATAGTATCTATAGCTCCGTCTTCTGCAGCATACATTAAAGGAGTTTTATTACTGAAATCTTTAGAATTAATATTTATTCCAGAGGCAAGAAGTCTTTTTATTTTAGACAAGTCCCCGTAAAGACAGGCTATATGTATGCTTTCAGAGTTTTCTATTTTTATGTTTTTGGTAATTTTTTTGATAATAGGCCACAATATAACAACAGCTACTATTATTACTATAATCAGAGTATTAATATTGATATTCATTTTTTATTCCAGTTATTATATTATATAATAAACAATAGACATTTGTTAATGTAAAATATGGTTTTTTATCTATTTTTTTAAATAAATAACTTTTCCTTCTTTATTTTTAGTATCTATTATTATTTCTTTACCCTTTAACTGCATAGCATATGGGTATATTATATAAGGTACATTCAATGATTTTAATAATATAGCAGCATGAGACATTGCACTTCCGTTAATAGATATAACTCCTTTTATATTTTCGCCTATTTCTGTTACTATAGAAGCATATATATTGTCTACTATAAGTATTACATCATCTTCTTCCGGTAAATTTATTTTCATATTCAATAAGTATTTTAATACCTGATAAAGTATATCCTCTACATCATATTTTCTTTCTTTTATATATCCGTCATCTAATGAATCAAAACTTTTGAATATATTTCTCATCACTTTATTGTATGAATAAGCAGCTGAATATTTTTTATCTTCTATTAAGCTGTAAACTTCTTTTAGGGCATAATCATCAAAAAGCATTGATATATATGTTTCAAATATTAAATATTCATTGTTCTGCAATTTCTTTTTTTCTATGATGCTTTTTTGTTCTAGAAGATCCTTTTTTACATTTTCAATTGCCAATTTAAATTTTTCTTTTTCAGCCTCTATATCTTTTACATATTCTTTTTTAACATTTATATCAAAGTACATATATGTAGCTTTACCGCTTACAAATCCATCGCATACAACTTTATAATTACTTTCTATATCTTTATCTTTTGACTGTTGAGTTTTGTATTTTGTTTCAAATTTTCCGTTTACCAAATATTCAAATCTTTCTAATACCTCTTCGGCATCAGCACCCTTAGCATAAATCTCCATTACATCGCCGTATTCTATATTGAGCAATGTTACTTTAGTTATACTGTCAGCAGATACAGGCGGTTTATGTTTTGTTTTATTAGAAATAAATACTTTACTTTTTGAGTTTGCTATTATATTAATAAACATAAATACTGGTCTTGCATGAAAACCGTTTTCTAAAAGTATTTTGTATTCACCTTTTACATAATCTTTAAACTCTATATCATCAAGCAAATCATTATTATTTATGGAGTAATCAAACTTATCTTTTACATATGATATTTTAGGTGTTAAACTTTCAAGCGATTCATTAATAACCTCATCAATATTTTTACCCAAAGATGATTGTATAGCTGCATTAATGCCGCCTTCTATAAAAGGAGCTGAAGTCATTCTTACATTTTTTGATTTTTCTTCATCAAGCATAGATAAAGCAAGTTCAGAACTTATCAAGGCACTTCCCAAATCGCAGAATATTATAACTCCGTCATCAGAATACACACTCTCTATAGCATTAAAAACTTCTACAGCATCAGTACCAAGCTCTTTATGATCATCTCCGCTTCCTCCAGAAAAAGCTATAGGTATATCAGTATTTGTAACTTTTTTTATATATTCAGCTGTAGTTTTAGCAAGATCATAGCTATGTGAAACAAATATTAAACTAATCACATTAATTCCTTTTAATATTTTTATTTTGTTAATATTTTTATAATATATTTATCAATTCTTTTATCATCATATAAGAGGAAGCAGCACCTGCATCCTGATGCCCTTTGCTCCTCTCTCCCAAATAACTAGCTCTTCCTTTAGTAGCTATCATATCGATTGTAGATTTCATTCCATTTTCCGCAGATATTAGCACTTCTTTTTTGAAACTTTCTAAATTATCAGCATTATTTTTCATAGCTTCTGCTGCTGGATATAAAGTATCAAGCATAGTTTTTTCGCCAGCTTTTGATTTTCCTAGTGCAGATATAGCATTTGTACCTTTATTAAATATTTCTGCTATATCATTTAATGATAATTCTTCCTTATTTGAAGATACACTTACAGCATTAAGAAAGAATGTACCATACAAAGGTCCTGAAGCTCCGCCTACATTTTTTATAAGCATAGCAGCTGTTTGCTTAAATATAGATGATATAGAAGCATTATCATCTTTATTAAGTGCCTCTCTTACAAAACCAAAACCTCTGCTTATATTTATACCATGATCAGCATCTCCTATGTCAGCATCAAGTTTTGTGAGATAATCTTTATTTTCATCATAAACTTTAGAGAGATTAATAAGCCATTCTTTTATTTTTATGCTATTGTACATCAATATCTCCTTTTTCATTTAAGATTTATTTATTTTACATACCCCATCTTAAAGCAGCAGTATGAACAGGATAATCCCATAATTTTAGTATATCATCATTAACTTTTATCAAACTTATAGAAGCTCCTGCCATATCTATAGAAGTAACATAATTTCCAATAAGATTTCTTACTATTTTTATGCCTTTTTTTTCAGCTATTTTTTGAACATCATTGTATAATATATAAAGTTCCATCAAAGGAGTAGCTCCCATACCATTAACCATACATATAACTTCATCTCCGTCTTTATATGGTATATCAGAACATATTGCCTCCATCATAGTTTCAGCAATTTTTTGAGAGCTTATTAATTTTATTCTTTCTCTTCCAGGCTCTCCATGTATTCCTATTCCCATTTCTATTTCATCATCAGATATATCAAAAGTAGGTTTTCCAACAGCAGGTACTGTGCATGAAGTTAAAGCCATACCCATAGAACGTGCATTTTCTTTGCAGTAATTAGCATATTCTAAAACTTTATCTATATTATCTCCTCTTTCAGAAGAAGCCCCGCAAATCTTTTCAAAAAATACTGTAGCACCAACTCCGCGTCTTCCAGTGGTATACAAACTATTTTTTACAGAAACATCATCATCTATAATAATACTTCTAACATCAATATTTTCAGCTTTACAGAGGTCTTCAGCCATTTGGAAGTTCATCACGTCTCCAGTATAGTTTTTTACCAAAAATACAACACCTTTTTCATAATTTACAGACTTAACAGCTTCTTCCATTTGATCTGGTGTAGGTGAAGTAAATATTTCTCCGGGACATGCAGCGTCAAGCATTCCGTATCCTACAAAGCCTGCATGCAAAGGCTCATGACCAGAACCTCCTCCTGATATTAAAGCTACTTTACTGCTTTTAGAGGTTCTTGTTACAAATATAGGGTCATAATTTACTTTTATTAAATTACTATATGCTTTTTGCATTCCCTCAAGTTCTTCTGTTATTATGCTGTTTATATTATTGATGATTTTTTTCATAATATCCTCCATATATATTTTATGAATTTTATTTTGTACATATATGTTATATTATGTATACTAATAATTATAAATGTAAAACATCTTTTTGCAAGAGATTATTAGAGATTTTATTATAAATATAATGTAAAAAGTAAAAAGAATATGTAATTTCATTTTGTATATATTGTATGCAGTAAGCTTAATAATTATTTTTTATAAATTTATTAAATTTGCTTGCAATTATTGGATAATAATAGTATTATTAATAGAACTTAATATATTAAGGGGTTGTATAATGCTCAAGAAAATATTTATCGTAACATTAATGTTTGCATTTTCTTTATCATCTGTTTTTGCTCAAGACACTACTACTACTGAAACAACAACAGAATCAGAAGGTAATAAACCAAGAGAAGAGTTGTCTCAAAACTTTGTAGATGCTTTGGCTGGTCAAGATGAAAGACTTTTAATATCTGCTATAGAGGGAGGTTCTCCTCAAGTTAAGGCTTTATGCTTCAAAGCTTTAAGTGAAAAAGGTGCTAATTCAGAAGCTTTATTAGAAGCTATCAATAGATATGTAAGCTATGGTTTGAATGCTCCTAGTACTCAAAACTCTGACTCTATGGTTCGCTATCAGGCTTTGCAGGCTGCTAAAGCTGCTAAATCAGAAACTTCTGTAGAATATATTTCTCAAATGTTGTATTCTGAACAGGAAACTTCTAATATCATAGCTGCTGCTCAGGCATTAGGTGAAATAGGAAGTGCTAAAGGCGTACCTGCTTTGCTTTTCCAGTTAAGATTAGCTAAAACTCAGGCTATTGTTTATGAAGTTACTGTTGCTTTAGGTAAAATAGGTGATCAGGCTGCTTTAAGCGATTTAATAGATTTAGCTCAAAATGATCAATACTTTGTAGTTGTTAGACAGGCTGCTGTTGATGCTATAAAAAACATTAAACCTGCTTCAGGTGATAATGGCGGTTCTTCAACTACTACTACTGATGATACTGCTGCAGCTCAATAATTAAGACATTAATTTTATTTTAATAAAAAAGCCTATCAGTAAAATGGTAGGTTTTTTTATGCTTTTTATATTTATAAATTATAAAACTAATATTTTACAATTTATTATTTTAGTATATAAAAATATATGCTTAGTTTGCCTAAGTCACCAAAGCGGGGTGTAGTTTGTATGTACCAACAATACCAAATGGTGCTTCCTTAAGTTACGAAAAAAGTTGGAGGATTTTTCTAAAAGCTAGTACTCATAATTAATGAATAGAATTAGTTTTGAAACAAGTCTGATAATTTTTTGTTATTGGAAAAATATTATTTTGCGATAATATAATAATTATAACTTGATAAATAAAAATTTAGCTGTTACAATACCGCATTAATTTTTATAATAAATATTTTAAGGATTATTGATGATAAAAGTTGATAATATAGTTAAATATTATGGAGAACATCTTGCTCTTAAAGGTGTATCTTATTCTATAAATAAGGGAGAAATAGTAGGATTTTTAGGACCTAACGGAGCTGGTAAAAGCACTATGATGCGTATAATTACTGGTTATCTTCCTGCTACAAGCGGATACGTTTATTTAGATGATTATGAAGTATATGATAACCCTATAGAAATAAAAAAAAGAATAGGATATATGCCAGAAAATGTTTCTCTATATACAGAAATGACTGTAATAGACTATTTAAGATTTTGTGCCAAACTTAAAGGCATACCTAGGAAACATATAAAAACTGCTTTGGAAAATACTATAGAAATTACAGGGCTTACAAAATATAGAAATAGAATAATAGGTCATTTATCAAAAGGGTATAAGCAGCGTACTGGAATAGCTCAGGCTATAATTCATGATCCTGAGGTTTTAATATTAGATGAGCCTACAAGCGGACTTGACCCTAATCAGTTAATAGAGGTAAGATCACTTATCAAGAGTTTGGGGGGAACTAGAACTGTTATACTTTCTACTCATATATTAAGCGAAGTAGAAGATACCTGCGAAAGGGCTTTGATTATAGACAGCGGAGAATTAATCGCTGAAGATACTATTGAAGGTTTAAAAATGGCTATGGATAGAGAGATATTGGGAGGAAATATCGAACTTAAAGTGGCTGGAAGATATAATGACGCTCTTTTATGTGTGAGAGAAGTTAATGGAGTAGTACAGGCTGAGGCTAATGCTTTCGGAGATATAATTATAGAATGTGAAAGAGGTAATGATTCTAGGGCGGCAATAGTTAAACATTTGGTTAATAATAACTTTGATGTTTTAGAAATCAGAGCTAAAGAGAGATCTTTGGAAGAGGTATTTATTTACTTCACAGATAAAAAGAAAAATGAAGATTTTGATAAATCTAAATATATAAGAGATGAAATAGTTTCTTATAATGATAATAAAGAAAAAACTGATAATTAATGTTTAAGGGGTTAAGATGAGAAATATATATGTTGTATTTTCAAGAGAGATTCAGTCCTTTTATGTATCGCCTTTGTATTATATATTAGGATTTATATATTTAGCTTTGACTGGATACTTTTTTACTATAGAAGTTTATTATAGCAGATTGGCAGTTATGGAAAACACTATGTATAATATAGGTTTTTTTACAATACTATTTCTTTCTATTCTTTGTATGAAACTTATAGCTGAAGAACGTGCTTCTGGTACATTTGAGCTCATAATGACTGCACCTATTACTTCTTTGCAGTATGTTTTGGGTAAATATTTATCAGTATTAGTTGTTTATGCTTCTCTTCTTGTTATGACTTTTGTTTATCCTATACTTCTTATGGTATTCGGAAAACCTGATATAGGAGTTATATTCAGCGGATATTTGGGATTATTTCTTTTAGGTACTGCAATACTTGGACTTGGTCTTATTGCTACAAGTATATCTAAAAGTCAATTAGTTGCAGCTATTTTGGGTGTTTCTATGGGAGTATTTGCCTACATCATAAATTGGCTTAGTGAAATGTTTACTGGAGCTAGCAAAATATTAAATGCTATTTCCATCACTACATATTTTTCGGATTTTACTAAGGGTATGATAGATATACAAAATGTAATATTCTTTTTTATTTGGGCTGTTGCTTGTATAGCAATATCTACTATGTTTGTAGAGTCATATAAATGGCAGTAATTTTATAAATCTATTAAAAAGGGCTTTGTCAAAATGTCTGATATAGTTGAGTATGTAAAAAATAATGATTTTGAAAATGTGAAAAAATGTTTGGAAGCTGACAGCAGTTTATCTGATGCAAGAGACGAAGAGACTAAGTTTACATTACTTATGATATGTGCTAAAAAAGGTTATTTTGATATAGCCAAAATTTTAGTAGAAGAAGGTGCTAATATCAATGCAAGAAGCAAAACTGGTATAACTGCATTGATGTTTGCCTGTGCAGAAAAGCAGAAAGATATTGCTGTATATTTAATAGATTCTGGTGCTGATGTCAATTTGAGAGATAAGCCATTATTTTCAGCTCTTCTTTATGCCGCTCTAACAAAAGAATATGATATAATAAAAGCATTAATTGATGCTGGTGCTGATGTTAATGCTAAAAATTTCAAACTTGTAACGCCTTTAATGTTTGCCGCTGGAATTGGAGATATTGATACTATTAAACTTTTAATAGAGAATGGTGCTGATATAGAACATAAAAATAAAGACGGCGAAAGGGCTTTAGAGTTTGCTATTCGTAAAGAGCAGAAAGAAGCAGCAGATTATTTAAAAACTCTCTGTAAATAACTTTTTATTTTTTGATATACAAAAAAATTAAATAATTATACTTTCTAATATCAAATAAAAAGTAAATATTATATTTATAAAATATGCTTAATTATCTATAAATGTATTTAAATCATAAGTATTTACATCATCTTTATAAAAATCTTTTATCTTATCAATTATAATTAATAAAAATCTTATTTGAATTTGACTAATTGTTAAATATATATTATACTAATTAGTAATTATTATTAATAAGGATATATTATGAACAATGGTAAAAAAGAAACAGTTATACTTTTTAATATGGGAGGAGCTAATAGCATAAAAGAAGTAAATACATTTTTAATCAATATGTTTAATGATTATCATATATTAAATATAAAAAATAGTTTTATGAGAAGCATTATAGCAAAGAAAATAGTAAATAAAATTAAGCCTGATGTAATAAAACATTATGAAGCAATAGGAGGAAAATCGCCAATAAATGAATATACAGAAAAACTAGTTAATAAACTAAATGAATTGGATAATTCAAAAGATTATAAATACGCTATGAATTATAGTAATCCTTTATCTTATGATATATTAAAAAAATTAAAACATGATAATGTGAGAGAAATTACATTATTTAGCATGTATCCGCAGTATTCAGAAGTTACTGTAAAATCATCATTAGAAAGTATTTATAAAGCTATGAAGAAATTAAAATATAATCCCAAAATAAATATAATAGACAGATATTATGACAATGAATATTATAATAATGCTATAGTAGAATTAATAAAAGGAAGTATGATAGGAAAAGATATTAATGAGTATATATTAATATTTTCAGCTCATTCAATACCTAAAATGTATATTGATAAAGGAGATCCTTATAAATATGAATGCAATTGCAATGCAGAGATATTAAAAGAGAAACTTTATAAAGAAGGATTACATTTTAAAGATATTGTACTTTCTTATCAATCAAAGATAGGAAAATTAGAATGGCTTTCTCCTACTACAATAGACACGATAAAAAAATACAGAGGCGAAAAATTAATAATACATCCTTTGGCATTTACTATAGATAATTCTGAGACAATTTATGAGATAGATATAGAATATAGAAAAGAAGCATTAAATAAATACGGTATCAAAGATTTTATATTATGCCCTTGTTTAAATGACAGCACATATTTTGCCAAAACTATTATTGAATTATCAAAAATGAATAAAGAACTTAATATTAGTTATAGTAAGAAAATTATTTAATAAATAGCACTTTTTTATATTTTTTTAGTTTTATATACTGATATGTAATTTTATAGTAAATAAAAAATATTAAAATATTATAATGTATAAAATATTTTTACTTTTGTAGTTTACTTTTAATTTATATATGATATAACTTTATAAAATTAAAAATATAGTTTGTCGGAGAAGTTTATGTTAAATATGTTAAAATTGAAAACTATTTATTATTCTGCTATTATGTTATTTATAATGGGGGTAAGTATGTTTGCAGCAGTTGCTATTGATAGAACAAGTCCAATAGGTGAAAATACTAGCAGATATAACTATGAGGCAATAACTGTAACATTCAATCAGCAGATGGTTGCTTTGCAGTCTATAAAAGAAGTAACTAATGAATATTTCAGTTTTAATGTAGATGTTAAGGGAAGTTATAGATGGCTTTCTATTAATACTTTAGCATTTTATCCTAGCGAGCCTTTGCCGGATAATACAGCTATTGAAGTTACGCTTAAAAAAGGAATAAAAAGCGAACTTACGGGAGAAGTATTAGAAAATGATTATACTTGGACTTTTAATACTTTAAGACCTATAATGCAGAAAAGCTCTCCTTATGACAGACAGTCAGATTTGGCTACTGATGTTAATATAGTTGTTTATTATAATATGCCTATATATCTTGAAAGTGCCAAAGAAAATATAGAATTAATTTCAAGCAATACCTACAAGAATATAGATTTTGATGTTAGATATGCAAGATTAGAAGATTTAAGAGAATGGGAAACTAATGAATACAAACTTGAACAGGTATTAGTTATAAAGCCTAAAAGTGTTTTAGATAAGAACGATAAAATAACAGTGTATATAGAAGAGGGGCTTGCTGCCATTAATGGAAATTTAGGAACAGCAGATAATGACAGTTTTACTTTTTCTACACATGATAACTTCTATTTCAATGGAGATAGTGAGCAGACAGTAACAGCGTCATACTCACCAGACGCACCTAGAATTAATTTCTCTACAAGAGTTGAATGGGCTGACTTAATAAGAAATATGGAAATCACTCCGGCAATTCAGCTTCCTACAGAAGAAGATATACAGCAAAACTCTTGGAGCTCTAAAAGTTTTTCACTTTACTCTTTAAGGTTTAATCCTAATGTTACATACAATATAAAAATAAACGGAAGTCTTAAAGATGCTTACGGTCAAACTTTAGGAGAAGAACAAAACATTACATTAAATGTTACAGACTATAATCCAAGCCTTTCTATACCTTCTGGAATGGGAGTTGTAGAATCTTATGAAGGAATAAAACTTCCAGTACAGGTAATGAATCCAAATACTATTAATATACAAAGCAGATATGTTGATAAAGAAAATATCATACCATTTTTATTTGTGAATAAAGAAGTATACAGATATGATGAAAGTGCAGAGTTTAGAAATTATACAAATCAATATAAAAACTTATTAGGCTATAATAATACTACACAATACACTCCAGATGTTGAAAGAAACAGATACATCACAACAGCACTTTATTTAACAAACTATATGAATAATAAACAATACGGACTTTTATCAATAGAGTTTAAAAGTAAGACTGGATATCAAAGTCAGTATGACTATTCATCATCTTCACAGATACAAATTACATCTATGGGAGTAACAGGAAAATTCTCAGGAGATTCAAATACAATATTCGTAACAGATTTAAAAACAGGAATGCCTATTGAAGGAGCTACTGTAGAAATAAGAGATGACTTTAACAGAGTATTAGAAAAAGCAATTACCGATGAAAACGGAATAGCTACTACTAAAGGATTTAGAACTTTAGGTATAAACAGAGTAAGCAGATGGTCATCACCAAGACAATGGGCTATAGTTACAAAAGGAGATGATGTATCTTTTATAAATAGTGATTGGGGTACTGGCGTTTCACCTTGGAGAATGGATATAAGCTATAATGATGCTCCTCCTACTAAAGATTATAACGGCTCTATGTTTACAGAAAGAGGTATTTATAAACCAGGAGAAGAGGTACATATAAAAGGTGTTATAAGGGAAAATAAAATAGGCAGTTGGCAGATACCTAATGATTTAAAAAACGGAACATTTACAATCAACAATTCAAGAGGTGAAGAGATACATAAAGGAACAATTACTTTAAATGAATATGGTTCTTATTTGATAGATTTTACACTTCCAGCCGATGCTCCTACAGGTTATTATAATGTAAATGCCGAGTTTAAAAGCGATTCTAATAATGACAGAGAAGAAAATACTTCATACAGTTTATCACAAAGTTTCAGAGTAGAAGAGTTTAAACCTTTAGAATATGAAAGCAGATTATGGGTTGAAGATAAAAATTATTATTTAGGCGATACTATGCCTATAAAAATGTCTGGCTGGTATTTATTCGGCGAGCCTATGATATCTAATCAGGTAGACTATAATATATCTATGAATGAAACTTTCTTCACTCCGCCTAATAATGCAGGATTCAGATTTACAAAATTAAGCTGGTTTGAAGATGAATATTATAATAATTATTATTCTATGATAGCAAACGGTACAGCTTCATTAGATGAAAACGGAGAATATGCCTACTCTCCTACTGTAGATGCAAGCCGTTCTATACATGCAGCTTATGTTACTATAGAATCAACTATATCAGGAGAGGATTCTCAGAGAGTAAGCACAACTAAAAGCGTATTAGTTCATGGAAGCGATTATTATATAGGTATAAAAAGACAAGGTTATTTCTTAGAAACTGACAAGCCTACACAATTAGAGTTTATAGCAGCAGACCCTGAAGGCAATAGACTTGAAGGCAAACAAATAGAAGTACAGGTTATAAGAAGACATTGGGAATCTGTAAGAAAGGCTATAACAGGCGGAAGATTTGAATGGGAATCTAAACAGATTGATGATGTTGTTGAAACTGCTACCGTTACAACAGCTAAAGACCCTGCTGCTTTTAGTTTTACTCCTACAAACTCCGGACTTTATATAGTATTGGCAAGGGCAAAAGATTCTAAAAACAGAGAGGTTGCTTCTGATGAATATATGTATGTTATAGGTAAGGATTATGCTCCTTGGGCTATGTTTGATGATGATTTGCTAGAGCTTATAACCGAAAAAGAAGAGTATCAGCCTTATGAAACAGCTAGAATAATGGTAAAATCTCCTTATGAATCTGCTACTGCTTTGGTAACAGTTGAAAGAGAATATGTAATAGATTCTTTTGTAACAAATATAGAAGGCTCTACTGCTTTAATAGAAGTACCTATAAAACCAGAATATTTACCTAATGTTTATGTAGGTGTTTCACTTGTTAAAGGAAGAGTTGAAAATGAAGCTTATACTAATTATGCTACTGATGAAGGAAAGCCGTCATTTAAAATAGGTTATGCAGGACTTTCAGTTTCTCCTCGTGAAAAAGAGCTTAATGTAAAAATAACAAAATCTGCTGACAGCCTAGAGCCTCGTGATGAGATGACAGTTGATTTGTATGTTGAAACAAAAGAAAGCAAACCTATGGAAACAGAGATAATGTTAAGCGTTGTTGATGTGGGAGTACTAAATTTAATAGGATATAAAACTCCTAATTGGTTTAATACATTCTACGGAAAAAGACCTTTGAGTGTTGCAAGTGCCGATACAAGAATACATTTGATAGGTCAGCGTAACTACGGAGAGAAAGGAGATACACCGGGCGGAGATGGTATGAGAGCTAATGCTTCACTGATGGCTAAAGCTGAAGCTATGGGTATGGACGTATTCAGCATAAGAAAAAATTTCCTTACTACTGCATTCTATCAAGGAAGAGTAAAAACTGATGCTGAGGGTAAAGCTACAGTTACATTTAATTTACCAGATAATATTACATCATTTAGAATAATGGCTTCTGCTATAAATAAAGACGGTTATTTCGGTGCTTCTGATGATGTTGTTGTAGTTAAGAAAAATATTATGCTTATGCCTACACTTCCAGAGTTTGCTTATGTTGAAGATAAATTAAAAGCTGGTACTTTAGTTTACAACTATTCTGATAAAGATTTAGAAATAGAAGTTCAGGCCGTTGCTTCTAATGCTATGATAGAAAATGATGTACAAAAAATAACAGTTCCTAAAGGCGGAAATGCTGATGTAAGATTTGATATTATAGCTACAAACAGAGGAGAGGCTAAAGTTACAATACTTGCTAAAGGTGGAGAATATACTGATGCTGTAGAGAAATCATTTGAAGTTAATGTACCTATGACTACAGAGTCAGTTGCAGTATTCTCAAGCACTACAAACAACAATACCGACTTGATGATAAGAGTACCTAATATTACAGAAGCGTATAGAGGTGCTGGAAGTTTGGAAGTTTATATGTCGCCTAGTGCATTTAGTGAACTTTCTGGAGGAATTAATTATCTTATTAATTATCCTTATCTTTGTTTAGAACAGCAGTTATCAAGAGTTTATCCTATAATAACAAGCAAAAGATTATTAGTAGATATGAAACTTACTGATATATCAGAGGCAGAATTAGATAAGACAGTAACTGATTTCTTGAAAACTATGCCGACATATCAAAGTCTTAATGGCGGATTCTCATACTGGCCTAGCAAAACTTGGATATCACCATGGCTTACTGCTTATGCTGCTGATGCTATGATTAAGGCTAAAAAAGAGGGATACTCTATTGATGAAAACTCTTTACAGTTGGCATTAGAATATATAAACAATTATGCTAAAAGCGGAAATGCTGAAAAACCTAGCTTCTGGAATGATGAATACATTAATTTATCTTCTATAGCTTATATTGCTGCAGTTCTTGCTGAAGGCGGATACAATACTAATGATGTAAAAGCTATAATAGATAGAATATACCCAGAAGTTAATAATATACCTTTCTATGGACAGGTTCAGTTAATGAGGGCTATGTATTATAACAAATACGACAATAATGCATTTACTAATGTAAGGCAGTATATACTTAATACTATTAAAGAAGACCCTACTACTGCACATTATGAACTTGAAGGAAGATATGCTAATCTTTATTGGATACACTCTTCATCAGTAAGAGATACTTCTGTTGCTTTATATGCATTAATAGAAACAGGATATGATAATGCTATTAATGAAAAAGTGGTTCGCTGGCTTGTTCAGTCAAGAAAAAACGGCAGATATTTAAATACTCAGGATAATGTTTCAGTATTTGCTGCTATGAATATGTATTATAAAAAATACGAAAATGTTAGTCCTAATTTCAAAGCAGAGTTTATATATCAGGGACAAACTTTACTTGCAGAAACATTCAGTTCAAGAACTCAGCCTAGCTTAACAAAAAATTATGCTTTAGATAAGTTTATGAATGACAGATTAAGTAATTTAAATACTAGAAGTGCTTTAGCAAGTATCAAAAGAAACGGAGACGGAAGGCTTTATTATGGAGTAAGACTTACTTATGCACCTCGTGATTTAGCTGTAAATAGAGACGCTGGAATAAAAGTTGTTAGAGAGTATCAAACTAAAGACGGTAAAGTATTAGACCTTACAAAAGATAGATTCAAACAAGGCGAAGAATATGTTGTTGTAGTGAAAGTTACAGTTCCTTATGAGAGACATTTTGTAGTAGTTGATACTCCTATTGCTTCTGGTATGAGAATATTAAACTCTTCATTTGCTACAGAAAGCAGCGAAGTTAAAAACATTACCGGCAATCAAGGTACAAGCTGGTGGGGCGGGTTTAATCATACTGAAAACTACAATGACAAAATATTATTATTTGCTGATATTCTTGACAAGGGAGAGCATGTATACAAATATGTAGTTAGAGCAGCTACTCCTGGTGAATATTTGCTTCCTGCTACTAAAGCTGAAGAGATGTACAATCCAGAAGTATTTGGTTATGACGGACAGTATAAAGTAATAATTGAGGCTAAGTAATTTAATATATTAAATCGTTAGAATAAAATTTTAAGGGCGGTATCTTTTTTTAAGGTGCTGTCCTTTTTATATTTGATATAAAATTAATTTATTAATTAATGACGCTGGTAAATTCTGATTATGCATAGTGCTGCTTGAGTACTTTTCTAGTCAAGCCCAATTATAAACTATATTTAGTTATTATAAATATCATAAAAATAGTTTTAAATAAATATATTATAATATTTTATTAAGTTTTATTATTTTTTTGTAAAATTAACATGTATTTATTTTACAAAAAATTGACAATTATTGTTTTTTGTTTATACTATTATTTGAAAAGTATGATTATTTTATAAGTTGGAGATTTTTTATGAGAAACATATTTATTTTTATGATTATTTTTAGTGTAAGTTTATTTGCCAAACAGTATGCTTCACCTTTAATGGAGGCTTTAGAGAGAAGAGATGTAAAAAAAGCAATAGAATTAATAAACTCAGGAGCTGATATTAATATTAAAGACAGAATGGGGGAAACTCCATTAATAGAAGCAGCAGAAGAGGGCTTAACAGAAGTGGTTCAGGTTTTAGTTGATAAAAAAGTTAATCTTAATGTAGGGAATGTTAGAAACAGAACAGCATTGAGCAGAGCTTCTTCCAGAGGTCATGCAGAAATAGTACGCATATTGGTAAAAGCTGGTGCAGATGTTAATATTAAAGATAAATATGGTAAGAGTGCATTAAATTATGCCTCTGAAAGAAATCATAAAGAAATAGTATCAATATTAAAGAACGCAGGAGCAAGATAAATATTATTGATTTTAATTAATTATTTAAGCGTTTTTATAAAAAAATAATAATTATTAAAAAAATATTTATATTTTAATGATTATTACTATTTATAACATTGATAATAAAATTTAATTATATTATAATATTGTCTAAAATTTTAATTTTGAGGAAAATAGAATGAAAAAATTATTATCACTAGTTCTCGCAGGTATGGGAACAATCTTTGCAGTATCATGTTCAGGAAATAAAACTGATACATCATCTAATGCACCTACTGATACAGCTATAACAGCAGCTGTAATTACAGTTGATGATTTAGTAGGTAAAGAATTTTCTCTTACTAATATGTATGAAGGAAAAGAAGTTACTATAGCTTTTCCAGCAGCTAATATGTTAGGCGGAAAATCAGCTGTTAATAGCTATACTACAGAGTTTGCTTTAGACGGAGAAAAAATTACATTAACTGCTTTAGCTTCTACTAAAATGGCAGGACCTGAAGAAGATATGGCTGTAGAAAATGAATATTTAGAAATATTAAACGGAGCTAATACTATTTCTTTAGACGGAGATGTATTAACTATAACTACAGCTTCAGGTACAAATTTAATTTATACTTTTATAGGTAATGTAGAGCTTCCTGCTGCTGATACTAACAATTAATAATTATTGAAACTTAATTGGCAGGGTAATATTTTATTATTATCCTGCTTTTTTATTTTTAAATAATTTAAATAATAGTTTTACTATAATAATATAAATTTGTAAGTAAGTATTGACTTTTACAGTTAGTAGTATAATATAAAAGTATATTATAGTTTTTTCTTATAAAAATAGTTTGGAGTAATTATGCAGTTAAAAAAATATATTTCTACAACATTATTATTTAGTTTAGTTTTTGTAATATCCTGTTCAGAAACTATGCCGTTAAAAGAATATAAAGATGCCTCTGCTTTAAGAGAGAAAGCTATTAAGTATGATTTGCAGAACTATTCCAAAGAACAGTTTGATATAGCTGAAGCAAATTTTTCAGAGGCTGTAATTCTTATAGATGAAAATAAAGAACCTGAAAAAGTAAAAGAACTTCTTACTACTGCATCAAATAGTTATCAAACAGTACTTAATGAAGGCTTGCCTCAGTATGCAGAAGTATTAAAAGAAGAAACATCTTTGGAGAGAGTTTATTCTAAAGAAATAAAAGCATACAGAGTTGATAAAGATAATTATGAGTTTGCTGAACTTAATTATATAAATGCCTTATCAGCTTTAAGCACTAATGATTATGAAGGTGCTGTGAGCTGCTTTTTAAATGCTAAAAAATATCATCATAAGGCGTACTTTACAACTAAAAAAAGATATGATGAAAGTATGAGAGGTATAAAAGAAGCATCAGAAAAAATTAAACAAGTTGATGAACTAGAGAAAACATCTGCTAAATAAAAAACAATAATATTTAGTTTTATTATAACTTATATTTTATAAAATATTTTGGAGTTTATAAAATGAAAAGAGGACTATTTTTATTTATTACTTTATCATTATCAAGTTTATTATATGCTCAGGAAGAGCTGGTACTTCCTCCTGAACTTCCTGATAATTTGCCTTTGTCTATAAAGGAAAGCGATGATTATAAATTGGCACAGAGATACAGAGAAATGGCTTTAGAAGCACATGATGCTGGTGATTATAATCAAAGTATAGAATATTCAAGACAAAGTAAAGAATATTCTGATAAAATTATATCAAGATACGGTGTTTATGAATATGTTTTAAATAGCCAGAGAGATGCTGAAAGAAAATTGAGTTTATTTAAAGGTGTAGGCGGAGATACCAATGAACTTACTATGAACTTATACAATTTATCAGTTAATGATATTAATTCAGCAAATAATATGTTTGATTCTGCTGCCAACAGTACAGATTATACAAATACTATGCTTGAATATAATAAATCTTCTGAAAAATCAGAATTGGGTTATAATGTACTTGCTATAGATTTGAGAAGAGAATATTTAATCAGCGAATCAGTATTAACTAACGGAGATGCTAATGATACTCAAATAACTAACTTAAGAGATGAATCTGCAAACTTATTAGCAAGTAATGATTATACAAACTCTCTAACAAAATCAAGAGATGCTATGAGTATACTTGACAGATTAGAAGCTCCTTTAGAATATGCAAAAGCTCAGGAAGCTATGGATAAAGCTAAAAAAGATGGTTATAATGAAAGCAAACCTAATATGTATAATGAAGCTTCAAAATCTTTATCTTCTGCCGGAGAAACTTTGATAGCTAATAATTATTCAGAATCTTTAATGCATTCAAAAAATGTTATTAGTTTAGTAAATTCAATGGGTGTTTCAGGCGATAATAATGAAGCGGTTGCAGTAACAGACGGAGCTTTCCCTAAATATTATACAGTTCAGGCAAGAAAAACTAATACTGACTCTTTATGGCGTATAGCTTCTTATGACTTTATATACGGAAACGGTAATTTATGGAATAAAATATATGAAGCTAACAAGGATAAAATTAAAGATCCTTCTGTAATAAGAGCAGGACAAGTATTAACTATACCAAGCCTTAAAGGGGAACTTAGAGAAGGTACTTATGATTCTAATCAAACTTATAGCAGTATAAAAAACTTCTCTACAAATAATCAGAGAACTTCTGAAACTACAGTTAATGAAGAAACTGCAGCAGAAGAAGAAACAGTAGGTGAGAATGTAGCAGTAGATGAAGAAGCGGTAATAGAAGAAGTTGTAACAGAAGAAGAAATGACAGAAGAAACAGCAACAGATGAAGAAACAGCAAATGAAGATATGGCAGCAGATGAAGAATTAACAGAAGAAGATACTATCACAGCAGAAGAGAGAGCCGCTGTTAAAGAGGGTGAAATTGTTGTAGAAGATGAAGAAGAAGTTCAGGAACAAGCAGAAGAGACAGAAAATTCTGTTATAGATGAACAAATAGATAACACTGCTGAAACTGAAAATCAATAAAAAAATGATATAAAAAATTACTATTATCATTATGATTGGTTAATTGATTAATAGTAAAAAATAAATTAAGAGGTACATATTTTGGGTAAAAAGTTAAAAATTATTCTTATTTCACTGGTTTGTGTTGCTGTATTTGGGGCTGTACTTATAGCACAGAAACCTAAAACTTCAAAAGAACATTTATTTATTGAAACGGATTTTGGTACTATAGAAATAGCTTTCTTTCCGGATAAAGCACCAAAACATGTAGAAGCTATAAAAAAACTTGCTAATGAAGGTTTTTATAATGGTACTCTTTTTCACAGAGTTATACCGGGTTTTATGATTCAGGGAGGAGATCCTTTGAGCAAACAGCCTAACAGAGCTTTGCATGGTACTGGAGGTCCTAATTTTGTTATACCTGCTGAGTTTAATGATGTTTCTCATAGAAGAGGAATATGCTCTATGGCTAGGAGTCAGAGCATTAACAGTGCTGGTTCTCAATTCTTTATCTGTGTAGCTGACAGTACATTTTTAGATGGTCAGTATACAGTTTGGGGTGAAGTTGTTAGCGGAATGGATGTTGCTGATAAGATAGCAGCTTTAAAAAGAGATGCTAATGATAATCCTATAGAACCTGCCAGAATGAACAGAGTTTATGTAAAAACAGTTAATTAATATTTTTTAATAAAGGAAAGTATAATGGAACATTTATTTATAGAAACAGACTATGGTACTATAGAAATAGAATTCTACGAAAAATTAGCACCAAAGCATGTAGAAGCTATAAAAAAGCTTGCTAATGAAGGTTTTTATGACGGAATTAGATTTCATAGAGTAATACCTAACTTTATGATACAAGGGGGAGATCCTGTAAGTAAAGATGCTGCAAAAAGACATTTGCATGGTACTGGAGGTCCGGGATTTAATATTCCTGCTGAGTTCAGTGATAAACCTCATAAAAGAGGAATATGCTCTATGGCTAGAAGTCAGCATCCAGACAGTGCAGGCTCTCAATTTTTTATTTGTGTTGCTGATGCTCCTCATTTAGACGGTCAGTATACAGTATGGGGTAATGTTGTTAATGGAATGGACGTTGCTGATAAGATAGTATCATTAAAAAGAGATCATAATGATAATCCTTTGGAAAACTCTGCTATGAATAAAGTTTATATTAAAGAGGTAGAATAATTTTCTTATAGAGTATTATCTAAAAATAAAGACGAAGTATATTATTTATATGCTTCGTCTTTTTTATATATTATAATTTTATGCTTTTACTTTTCTTTGAAAGAAATACACTATAAATGCAAATGCCAAATAAAGTGCTGAACTTATCACAGCAGTAATAAAATTATCAAAAGTAGAGCCTACAGCAAGTACAGTATTAAGTATTGGTACTATTAAAAGACCAGTAACTGACATAAGAGAAAATCCAAGAGAAAATTCGGTTAGAGCAGGGCTTTTATATTCTGGGTCGCATATTTTTAGAAGAGTCATTCCAGTTATAAGTACGCCTGTTAAAGTACCCCAAGAAATTATAGCTCTTTCAAATGCATAATCATTTTTAAATAGCATATTATTGAATATAAATACTATTAAGTAAGTAAATATAAACCCTGCTATACACATAACTATTATAGGAACTATATAATGCATAATAGCTTTTATAGGCAGGCTCGTTATTGCAGATACTATGGCAAAGTCGCTTAATGTACCCATTATTTTAGCCTTTACTTTTGCATCTACCATCCATGCAAGTTTTAATTTTTTTATGAGCATATTTAAAGCAAACATTATTATCATAGAGTAAGTCCATACAGGAAGAACATCCAAACCAGCTATGCCTAATTTTTTTATAAAGTTTAAAACTATGTAGGCAATACCGCATACTGCAAATATAATAGCCAAATGAAAAGTAATAGTCTCTATGGAGCTGCTTAAAAAAGTCTCGCGTCCTAAACTTGATTGAGTATTTATATCATTATTATATCCTCTTTCCATATTTCTATCTATTTTATTTATGTTTTCAGTATTTTCATTAACTATTTTTTTTATAACGCTTGTTTTATTTGTTCTAACAGCAATGTTTATAAATATAATACCAAATATCATTCCTCCTACAAGCCCTATAGTAGCAGTGGTTAAAGCAACACCCTGAGCTATTTCCCATTGAGGTATTCCAAAACCTTCAAGAAGTTTTCCGGTAGCAGCAGCAAGTCCATGACCTCCTGCAAAACCGGCAGACAGTTCGTATCCGAAAGTTCTGTACATTCCAATTTCCGGATTTATTTTTGTAAATAACATATTAGTAGCATATCCTATAGCTGACTGAAGCATACTTGCACATTGAAATATACCAAATGCTATTAATACTTTTGTTGGGTATAATGATTTAATATTTTTCTTTTCATTTAAAAACATTCCTAAAGGTACAGCTGCAAATATAGGAACAGATAAAATACCGGGTAAAAGCGAATAAGTTTTGATATATTCTTCTGATATTGATATGCTTGATAATCGTCCTAATATTTCAGGGGATATCAAAAGCCCTATAAAACCGCCTATTACAGAAGCTGGAAGATATAGTTTTTGAAATAGTTTTACTTTAGCCCTTAAAAATACCCCCAAAAGAAGAAGCACTGAAAGTAGAGATAATGCTTGAAGTAATTGTGTTAAGATTTGAGATGTCATACTTGTTTCCTTAAAAATTGAATTGTTTTTATTTTATGATTTATCGAATTTATTGCTTTTATTTATAATAGTATTTTGCTGTTCTTCTATTTTGATTATATCTCCATAAAACTTTGGAGGTCTGTTTAATAAAATATCAATAAACATTAAAGCCCTAGCTCCTACTTCTCTTGGAAATTGTCTTAATCTATATAGTTTTCGTACATTGTGTGCATTATATGCTATTGCATCAATTTTTTTCTGTCTTGCTATAAGTATTGCTCTTTCATTATGAAAAGGCTGAGAGACTATAGTAAAATTGGTAAGATCAAAAACTTTATTGGCTCTTATAATAGAATCTCTAGTTCTAAATCCTGCAAAATCAAGGAATATATGTTTTTTATTTACACCTAATTTTATCAAATCAAGACGCATTTGTCTGGGTTCATTGTATGATCTGTATCTGTTATCACCGCTTACAAGTATATACTTTACTTTTCCGCTTTTATATAATTCATAAGCAGCATCCATTCTGAATTTGAAGTACATATTTATTTTTCCGTTATGCAGATATTTGCTTGTTCCAAGTACCAATGCTACATCATTGTATGGTATGTCTTCTATAGAAGAGTATATATATTTTTTTGAGTATAATGATACTGATAAATATAATGATGATATCAATAAGAGAGAAAGTATTATAATTTCTGGTATAAATTTACATGCTGATAAAAATATAAAAATGATATAATTAATAAATTTATTAAAAAAAGATTTGTTTTTAACAGTTTCTTTTATAATATATTTATTATTTTTTATCTCTGATATTTTTTTCTTGTATCTGTTTTTTAATATCTTCATAAATCCTGCATTATTAACTTTATGATTAGTATACTAAAATAATTTATATTGTCAATTAAAAGTTAATAAAAAAGTTGTTTTTAAGTATTGCAATATTACTCAAAAATATTATAATATGTATCAAATATCGAAAGGAGAAAGAAGATGAAAATGTCACCTGCTTACAGTATGACCTACGATTCTGTTTTTATTAAACAAATCTCATCTGCAATTAATTTTAATAATTCTAGTAAATCAATAAAAAATATTATTCTCAATATTCTCCTATCTATTCTTGTCAATATCCTGTTATAATATAATCCAAAATCTAAAAATATAATACAATTTTATTTAAGTTAACATAGTTTTATAATAAAGTTTCTATGAATAGAAATACTAATGATAAAATTTAAAAAAGGCTATAAAATAATTTAAGGAGTTTGTTATGAAGTTGAATGGTTCAGAAATAATAATGGAAGTTTTGATAGAAGAAGGCGTGGACACTGTATTCGGATATCCGGGCGGTGCTGCATTGTTTATATATGATGCTATCTATAAATATAGAGATAAACTAAAACATATAATGCCTGTAGATGAAGTAGGAGCATGCCATGCTGCTGACGGTTATGCCAGAGCAAGCGGAAAAACAGGGGTTGTAATTGCTACTAGCGGACCGGGAGCTACTAATTTGGTAACGCCTTTAGCTACTGCTTATATGGATAGTGTGCCTTTAGTTGCAATAACAGCTAATGTTCCGGAAACTTTAATAGGCAAAGATTCATTTCAGGAGGTTTTTATTGCCGGTATAACAATGCCTATAACTAAACATAATTTTGTTGTCAGGGATATTAATGAACTTGCAAACACTATAAGAAAAGCATTTGTAATAGCTAATAATGGAAGAAAGGGACCTGTTTTGATAGATATACCAAAAAATTTCACATTAGCAGAAACAGAGTTTACTAAAAGAGAAAAATTTTCTCCAAAACAAATAGAGATAAGTTCAGAAGATGAAAAAACAATAGAGTTAGTTGCAAAATTAATAAATGAATCTAAAAGACCTATTATATATTTCGGAGGCGGTGCTAAGGATTCAAGTGATAAATTAAGAGAGTTTATGATTAATTCTAATATACCTTCAGTACATACATTAATGGGGGCTGGAGTATTAGGATATAATGAAAAGTTGAATATAGGGCTTTTAGGAATGCATGGTTCTGCTACTGCTAATAAGGTTATGAATGAAGCTGATTTAATCCTTGCTGTAGGTACAAGATTTAGTGATAGAGTTGCTTTAAATACTTCCAAATTCGGAGGAGCTGCTAAAAAGGTGCATATAGATATTGACAGAAGCGAGATTAATAAAAATGTTAATGTCGATTATAGTATAATTGGCGATTTGAATGATGTACTAGATAGATTTAATAAATTGGTAAAAAGAGTAGATGATGATGAATGGGTAAAATATTTATCAGATTTAAGAGCCAAAGAGATGAAAGAGGATTCTGATAGAAATACCAATAAAGACGGAATTTATCCTAGCAAAGTTATGGATATAATAGGAGAAAAAACTAAAGACGAAGCTATTTATGTTACAGATGTAGGTCAGCATCAAATGTGGGCTGTTCAATATATAAGACATACCAAGCCTAGAAGTTTTATAACAAGCGGAGGTTTGGGTACTATGGGATTCGGATATGGTGCTGCTTTAGGCTGTCAGTTTGCTAAGCCAGATAGAAGGGTAATACATATAACTGGGGACGGTTCTTTTTATATGAACTTAAACGAGGTAGCTACTGCTGTTGAATATGATCTTCCAGTTATATCTATCATACTTAATAATAGTACATTGGGTATGGTTAGACAATGGCAGACTATATTTTATGATAAAAGATATTCAAGCACTGATATAAATAAAAAAATGGATTATGTAAAAGTTGCAGAAGGTTTCGGAGCTAAAGGCTTTCATTGTGAGACTATAAAAGAGTTTGAAGAGGCTTTTGAAGAGGCTTTGAAATGTAAATGTCCAGTGTGGATAGAATGCATTATAGATAAAGATTTAAGAGTTTTGCCTATGATACCAGCTGGCGGAACTATAGACGATATAATAGTAGATTAATAAATATCAGGAGTAAAAAATGGATAAGAAAGAAAGAAGAGTTTTAGTTTTATTTGTAGATAATATTACGGGTGTATTAAATAGAATAACTTTATTATTCAGTCAAAAAGGTTTTAATATAGAAACTATTACATGTTCTGCAACTTGTGTGCCTAGTATATCAAGAATGACTATAGTTACAGAGGGAGATGATTCTCATATAAATCAAGTTATAAAACAAACTTCAAAACTAATTGAGGTTCATTCTGTACATTTAATAGATAGTTCTAACAACATAATAAGAGATTTTCTTTTGGTAAAAATAGAAATTAATGATAGTAATAGAGGTAAAGTCTGCGATATAACTAATTCTTATAACGGACTTATACTTTATATTGGAAATAAAAGCATTACAGTTGAAATAACAGCCCCAGCCTCAGTAATAGACGCATATTTAGAAGCATTAAAAGACTTTAATATTTTAGAGCTTTCAAGAACAGGGGTAACATCTATACAGCTTGGCGATGATGTTCCAGATATGAATATAATCAATAATTTTGAATATTAATAAACACAAAAAAACAAGAAAAAAAGGAGAAATTAAAATGATAAAAAAATATTATGATGCTGATTGTAATCTAGGAGTACTAGACGGTAAAACTATAGCTATAATGGGATACGGCAGTCAGGGACATGCTCATGCACAGAACTTAAAAGACAGCGGCATGAATGTTATAGTAGGACTTAGAAAAGACAGTGCTAACTGCAAAAAAGCAGAAGAAGCAGGTTTTAAGGTAATGGAAGTAGAAGAAGCTGCTAAGCTTGCAGATATAGTTATGATGCTTGTACCAGATGAAGTAGCTGCTGATATATATAATAGTCAGGTAGCTCCTCATATGAAAGAAGGAAATGTATTAATGTTTGCTCATGGATTTAATATTCATTTCCATTTTGTAATGCCTGCTGATAATATAGATGTTATTATGGTTGCACCAAAAGGACCTGGACACACTGTAAGAAGTCAGTATTTAGAAGGAAGAGGAGTACCTAGCTTGATAGCAGTTTATCAGGATAAAAGCGGAAGAGCAAAAGATTATGCTTTAGCTTATGCTTCTGGAATAGGGGCAGGACGTGCTGGTATATTAGAAACTACATTCAGAGAAGAAACAGAAACTGATTTATTCGGAGAGCAGGCTGTATTATGCGGCGGTGTTACAGAATTAATGAAAGCTGGTTTTGATACTTTAGTAGAAGCTGGATATGAACCAGAAATGGCTTATTTTGAATGTATACATGAAATGAAATTAATTGTTGATTTAATATATTCAGGCGGTTTTGCTATGATGAGATATTCTATTTCAAATACTGCTGAATACGGCGATTATAGAACAGGCAGAAGAATGATAACTGAAGAGACTAGAAAAGAAATGAAAAAAGTATTAAGAGAAATACAAGACGGTACTTTTGCTAGTGAGTTTATTCAGGAGTTTAGTGCAGGACGTAAAGCTAAATTTAATGCTACTAAAAGATTAGAAAGAGAGCATAAATTAGAAAAAGTCGGTGCAGAATTAAGAAAAATGATGAGTTGGATTAAAAAATAATAATATATACCTAAACAAATATAGTTTGTCAATTTTTAGCTATTTATAAATGTAATCATAAGTTATATATAGTATAAAGTATTATTAATCATTCATAAAATAGGTTTTAAATGTATGATAATACCTGTATTTTAGTTAAAAATGCAGTCCTTTTGCTTCTTTGGGGCACCAAAAGAAGTGGGGGGGCGGGGGCTAGTCCCCGAAAATATTAAAATATAAAAACTAATTTTTGACAAACTTAAAAATTTTCAGTATATATTATAATAAATATTTTTTATAATCCAAAGCATCTTTAGTTATAAATGATGTTTTTATTATAAGGGTTTTAACAATGAGAAAGATTAAGATTTTTGATACTACTTTAAGAGATGGAGAACAATCTCCTGGTTGTACTATGAATTTAGAAGAGAAATTAGAAATGGCAGCCGAGCTTGATAAATTAGGCGTTGATGTTATAGAGGCTGGTTTTGCTATATGTTCTGATGATGACTTCAATGCTATAAAAGAAGTAAGCAAGGTTGTAGAAAATGCTAAACTAGCTAGTTTGGCAAGATGCAATAAAAAAGATATAGACAGAGCTTATGAGGCACTTGCTGAGGCTAAACACCCGATGCTTCATACTTTTATAGCTACAAGCGATATACATTTAAAGCATAAATTGGAGATGACCAGAGAGCAGGTATTGGAAACAATAAAAGAATCTGTTTCTTATGCTAAAACAAAATTTGAGTTTATAGAGTTTTCTGCTGAAGATGCTTCAAGAAGTGATAAAGACTTTTTAGTTCAGGCATATTCAGCAGCTATAGAAAACGGAGCTACTACAATCAATGTTCCAGACACTGTAGGATATACTACTCCTTTAGAAATGGCTGAACTTATAAAATATTTAAAAGCCAATGTTAAGGGTATAGATAATGTTGATATATCAGTGCATTGTCATGACGATTTGGGACTTGGTACTGCTAATTCTTTATCTGCTGTTTTGGCGGGTGCTACTCAGGTAGAGTGTACTATTAACGGTATAGGTGAGCGTGCGGGTAATACTAGTTTGGAAGAAATTGTAATGGGTATTAAAACCAGAAAAGATTTTTATAATGCCTATACTGATGTTAATACAAAACGTATTTATAAAATTTCAAAATTATTATCTACTATATCAGGTATGGTAGTTGCTCCTAATAAAGCTATAGTTGGTGCCAATGCATTTGCTCATGAGGCCGGCATTCATCAGCATGGTGTATTAAAAGAGCGTTCTACTTATGAGATTATGAATGTTGAAGATATAGGAATACCTCAGAATAAAATGGTATTAGGCAAACATTCTGGAAAGCATGCTTTTAAAGACAGAATAGAATCTTTAGGTTATGATATTGATGATAAGACTTTAGAAGAGGCTTTTATTAAGTTTAAGAACTTAGCAGATAAGAAAAAAATAGTCACTGATACTGATATAGAGGCATTGCTAATAGGAAATAATGCTTCTGTAGAAAATCCTTTGTATACTTTAAAAAGCTTTATGGTTAATGACAGCGATTCTATATCATCTTTTGCTTCAGTATCTATACTTGACAATAAAGAGAATATTGTTGAGGCTATAGGTAAAGGAAACGGTCCTATAGATGCAGCATTCGGAGCTATAGATTCTCTTACTTCAAACAGAGCTAAATTGGTTAATTATAGTATTAATGCTATTACAGAGGGTGAAGATGCTTTGGGAGAGGTTATTGTCAGATTATCTTCTGATGATAAAACAGTTATAGGAAGAGCAGTTAGTACAGATATTATAGAGGCCAGTTTGATGGCTTATATTAACGGCTTGAATAAATTATAATAAATATATAATAGGGCTTATACAATGAATAAAAATTGTAAAAGCCCTTTTTTAATTTAAGGATAAAATTATGACTATTACTCAAAAAATTTTAGCTGCACATGCAGGTGTTGATAAAGTTGAAGCAGGCGAGCTTATTATGGTTAAAACTGATTTGGTTTTAGGCAATGATATAACAAGCCCTGTTGCAATTAATGAATTTGAAAAATATGGTTTTGATAAAGTTTTTGATAAAGAAAAAATAGCTTTGGTTATGGATCACTTTGCTCCAAACAAAGATATAAAAGCTGCAGAGCAATGCAAACAATGCAGAGATTTTGCAAATAAGTATGATATTTCAAACTACTACGATGTAGGCGATATGGGAGTAGAACATGCTCTTTTACCAGAAAAAGGCTTAGTTTCACCCGGTGAGGTTATAATAGGTGCTGATTCTCACACTTGTACTTACGGGGCTTTTGGGGCTTTTTCTACAGGTGTTGGAAGCACTGATATGGCTGCTGCTATGGCTACAGGTCAGGTTTGGTTTAAGGTGCCTTCTGCTATTAAATTTAATCTTAAAGGTAAATTAAAACCAAATGTATCTGGTAAAGATGTTATACTTCATATTATAGGTATGATAGGTGTTGACGGGGCTTTATATAAATCTATGGAGTTTAGGGGAGAAGGTGTTTCTTCCCTTACTATGGACGATAGAGCTTGTATTGCTAATATGGCTATTGAGGCAGGTGCTAAAAACGGAATATTTGAAGTAGATAATCAAACTATAGAATATTTAAAAGATATAGTAAAAAGAGATTATACTATTTATAAAGCTGATGATGATGCGGTATATGAAAAAGAATATGATATTGATTTATCTTCAATAGAACCTACAGTTGCTTGTCCGCATTTACCAGAAAATACAAAAGATGCTAAAGAATTAAAAGATATAAAAGTTGATCAAGTTGTTATTGGTTCTTGTACTAATGGAAGATTATCAGACATGGCAACTGCTGCCAACATCTTAAAAGGAAAGAAAATAGCTAAAAATGTTAGATGCATAATTATACCAGCTACTCAGAAAGTGTATAAAGAATGTATCAAACTAGGTTATATGGATATATTTATTGATGCGGGCTGTGCGGTATCTACTCCTACATGCGGACCTTGTTTGGGAGGATATATGGGAATACTTGCCCATGATGAGGTTGCTGTTACTACAACTAATAGAAACTTTGTAGGAAGAATGGGAGATAAAACTTCTAAAGTATATTTAGCTAGTCCTGCCACTGCTGCATACAGTGCTTTGACTGGATATATAACAGAGCCTAAATAATGATTATAACAAATGATTATAATAAAATAGGAGAGATTAAATAAATGAAAGCTAGAGGTTTCGTTCATAAATATGGGAATAATGTTGATACTGATGTTATTATTCCAGCAAGATATTTAAATACTGCAAATCATAAAGAGTTAGCAGCTCATTGTATGGAAGATATTGATAAAGATTTTGTAAGCAAGGTAAAGAAAGGCGATATAATGGTAGGAGGAGAGAATTTCGGATGCGGTTCTTCAAGAGAGCATGCTCCTATTGCCATTAAAGAATCTGGTATATCATGCGTTATAGCTTCTTCTTTTGCCAGAATATTTTACAGAAACTCTATTAATATAGGTCTTGCAATACTTGAATGCGAAGAGGCAAGCAAAAAAATAGACAATGGCGATGAAGTTGAAGTTGATTTTGACAGCGGCGTTATAACAAATATTACTAAAAATGAAAGCTATAAAGCAGAGCCTTTCCCAGAGTTTATTAAAAATATAATTAATTCTAATGGGCTTTTGAACTCTATAAAGAATAAGGGGTAATTATTTATGGAAAAAAATATTGTTGTTATTAAAGGAGACGGAGTAGGTCCTGAAATAGTTGACAAGGCTATTGATGTATTAAATAAAATAGCTGAAAAATATTCTCATAAGTTTAATTTAGAATATGTTGATATGGGGGGCTGTTCTATTGATAAATACGGAGTTCCTCTTACTGATGAAAATTTGGAAAAATGTATTAAGTCTGATTCTGTGCTTTTAGGTTCTGTAGGAGGTCCTAAATGGGATAAAGCAGCTCCGGAAAACAGACCAGAAAGAGGCTTATTAAAACTACGTAAAGAAATGAAGCTTTATGCCAATATAAGACCTATAAAAATATTAAAATCTTTAGAATATGCTTCTCCTCTTAAAGAAAGTATATGTAAAGATGTGGTTGATTTTGTTATTGTAAGAGAGCTTACTGGAGGAGTATATTTTGGTGAGCATAAATTTGAAGTAGTTAATGGTGTAAGACAGGCGACTGATCTTATGGTTTATAAGGAAGATGAGATATTAAGAATAGGAAAAGTAGCTTTTGATTTGGCTAGAAATCTTAAAAAACCTTTAACTTCTGTAGATAAAGCTAATGTTCTTCATACTTCTAAATTATGGCGTGAAATTATGAATACTCTCTCTAAAGAATACAGTGATGTTCCGTATAATGATATGTATGTTGATAATGCGGCTATGCAGATAACTGCTAATCCTTCTCGGTTTGGCGTTATAGTTACAGAAAATATGTTTGGGGATATACTTTCTGATGAGGCTAGTGTCATAAGCGGTTCTATAGGTATGGCACCTTCTGCCAGTCTTTCTGACGGAGCTATTGGTATGTATGAGCCTATACATGGTTCTGCTCCTGATATTGCAGGTAAGGATTTGGCTAATCCTATAGGTACTATACTTTCTCTTGCTATGATGTTCAGATATTCTTTTGGCATGTTTAATGAGGCAGAAGACATAGAAGATGCTGTTTATAAGGCTATAGATGAAGGATATAGAACAGCCGATATTATGCCTAAACATAATATGATGACTTATTTATATAAACAGGTAAGATGTTCTGAAATGGGTGATATTATAGTATCTAATATATAATAAGTCTATAAATATAAATTATTGCAGTAATTATGATTTTATTTTTAATTACTGCAATAATTATTATTCAATTATACTTGACAATCGTTTTATAATGTACATAATAGATAATATGAGATTAAATAATTGAGGACTTTAGGGAAGTGGAATACAGCGATAAAGACATAATTTTAGAATTGCAGGAAGATAATAAACTGCTTTCTTCTAAAATTGATATTTATAAAGAAGAGATAAACGAATTAAAACAAAAACTAGAGTATGCCCAAAAATTTTTTACTTTATATGAAAATATTATGGAACAATCCAGAAATGAGACTAAAGAATTAACTAATAGGGTAAAAGAATTAGAAGCTGAGATAAAAAGGCTTAAAAATGCCTGATATTTTTTATCCTTCAAAAAATGATAATATATATATAGCGGTGCTTGCTAAAGGCAGAAATATCGAAGCTAAAGATGTAACTGCCGAATGCCGAAGAAAAAAAGAAGATGAGTTTTTTAGGTATATAAATCTTGATATAAATAAATCCATTTTTATGCATCAGGTTCATCAGGTAAATATAGAAAAGATAGATGAAAATAATATTAATAAGTTTGGCGGAAGAGAAAAACTTGTTGAAAATACTGATGGATTAATAACAAATCTTAAGAATGTACCTTTAGTTGTGCAGACTGCCGACTGTGCTCCTGTTATTATATACTGTAATAAAACAAAGTCCATGGCTGCCGTTCATTCCAGTTGGAAAGGAACACGCGATAAAATAGTGCCTAAAACTATCGAATTAATGATAAAAGAATATAATGCTGAGCCTAAAGAAATGTATGTTTATATTGCTCCTTATATAGCTTTAAAGAATTATGAAGTAGGGGAGGAGGTTGCTGTATATTTTAAAAATAAAACTATGATTAATAATAGATGGCATTTTGATAATGGACTTGAGATAAGGGATCAGATAATTAATTTAGGTGTTTTGAAAGATAATATAGAAATTTCTTCACTCAATACTTATGATAAAGAGTTTTACTCGTATAGAAGAGATGGAGGGCAGCTTGGAAGAATGCTTACGGTTGGGGTTATTCTTTAGTTTTTTATTTTGCATACTGCTAACTATATTTCCATAGATTTCAGCTGTATTTTATGGAGTGTTAAAATATTAAATTAGTTTTATAAAATAAGCAGTTATTAAATTGAGAAGATTTTGAGGTTTATATATAGTATATATTTTATATACTATAATATCATAAATTTTGTATTATTAATTAGTTATTTATAATATTTTCGTATTAAATGTAGTGTAAAAATTGCGTGTAATATCAAAAATACAGTATTATATTATTGTCAGCACAAATAAAAATATATACAAAAATTTAACTTTATATTTTATTGTATACAAAAAGCCTTAGATATAATATGTATAACATTATTACAAAAAAAATGTAAATAAATATTTATTTATTTTTAATAATATAGTATAATCTATACTAAGAACAAAGCTATATTTAAAAAGGAGTTTACAAATATGGTTACAGCTATCACAACGACTGACACAACTAATACTTATGTTACGTCAATAGGCGGGGTAAATATCACTGTTAGAAATAATTTTTCTGACAATACAGCAACAGTAGAGGTAGAACCAAAGATTACAGGCGGTGCTTTAAACGTACAAGGGTAATATTTTTCCCTTATCGCATGTAATTATCGGTTCTTATTTTTTTTACTTTAATGAAAAAGTATAAAAAGTAATGGGGCTATTGGTGGGATAATAGCTCCATTTTATTTTTTATAGTCAAATCTTATATTTAGAGTTGTTTCAAAGCTACTTGATAAACAATTTTATATGCTATGAAATTATTACAACAACGAATGTTTTAATTATATATTAAAACTATGTAAATGCGGTGGTTCTTTTATACCACGGGCGGACAAATTACTAACTATAATTATAAAAATGTTAAATTAAAAAACTATATATTAACAAATTGAGTTTTGAAACAAGTCTATTAATAATTTTCAAATTTAAAAATCAATTTTATATCACCATTGCAAAAATATTTTAAAGTGATAGTATTATATATTATTAATTAATTTAAGGAAATTTTGATAAATATGATGGATATACAAAATATTAACGATATAAGAAAAAAAGTAAGAACTGTAAAAATAGGAAATATTTTAATAGGTTCTGATAATCCTATAAGTGTTCAGTCTATGACAAATACAGATACAAGAGATATAAAATCTACAGTAGAACAAATAAAATCACTTGAAAATGCAGGTGTTGATATAGTAAGGCTTGCGGTACTAGATATGGATGCGGCAAAAGCCATAAAAGAAATAAAAAAACATACTGAAGTTCCATTAATAGCAGATATACATTTTGACCATAATTTGGCATTAGAGAGTATGAAAAGCGGTATTGATGCTTTAAGATTGAATCCGGGTAATATAAAAAATAAAGAGAAGGTAAAAGAGGTTATAAAAGAGGCTAAAGAGAGGAACCTTACTATACGTGTAGGAGTTAATGGCGGAAGTTTAGATAGAAGCGTATACAAAGAAGTAACAGCTGAAAATATGGTAAAAAGTGCCGCTGAGCATATAAAATTAATGGAAGATTTAGATTTTACTAATATTAAAGTATCTTTAAAATCTTCTGATATAAAAACTACAATAGAAGCAAATATGTTATTTAGAGAAAAGTTTAATTATCCTATACATCTTGGAGTAACTGAAGCTGGTACATTGAGAAGTTCTCTTATAAAAAGTACAAGTGCCTTATCATTTTTAATAATGCAGGGAATAGGAGATACTATAAGATATTCTATAACTGGGGATCCAGTAGAAGAAGTAATGGCTGGAAAGATGCTTCTTAAATTTTTAGGACTTAGAAAAGAGCCTTCTATAGAAATAATTTCATGTCCTACTTGCGGCAGATGTCAGGTTAATGTTGAGGAGGCTGCAAGTTTCATAGAAAAGCATGTCCAGAATATAAAGAAGAATATTACCATAGCTATTATGGGCTGCGTTGTTAATGGTCCGGGTGAGGCTAGGAATGCTGATTTTGGTGTTGCTGGAACTGGTGATGGTAATTTTATTTTCTTTGAAAAAAATAATGAGCCTATAAAAGTTTTGGGTGATAATATTATAGATTTTCTTACAAAAAAAATAGAAGAGTTTTAAGTTTTTATAAGTTAGTTTTGAAATAAGTATAATATATACCTAAAACAATTATAATTTGTCAAAAAATTAATTTGTTCAATTTGTTATATATTTGTATATATTGTCATTGAAGCACAGTATATTTCGTCATTTGAATAAGCGAATACATTTAGAAAGATATAAAAATCGGCAAAATAAAATTGTTCCAGTATATACTGAAAATTTTTAAGTTTGTAATTTTTTCGTTGTTCTTTTTCTCGGCTTTGCCAAAAGAACCTTATATCATTGACAAGCTCGGATACTCTTCGCAAAACTGCAAGTATAAAATAATACTAAATTGTACTATCTGATGTTTTGTATGTAGAATAATTTATTGAATTTAACCTGAAATATAGTATTTCGCTACTGAATGCATGCAAAGCGGCTGGCTATGCCTGTTTCTTTTTGGCATACTATACCTAACAGTACTTCCTTCGGTCGCGTTGTCATTTGATAAGAACAAAGAATACAGGGCATTGATTTTTGAAAACTTCAAAATTTTAAGTATATACAGAGTATAGCGTATATAATATATATTTTGATTTATCGTGTTTAAAATATTAAAAATTAACATTATATAAACTAATAAATTTTTAGAATATATGTTATTATATTTTTTATATAATTTAGGAGATAAACTTTATGGATATAGAGATAGTAAAAAAAGAAGATTTTGAAGTGGTAGGAAAAGTAGCTTCTGGAGAAAGTGAAAAACATTCTCAGTGGGTTCTTCCTCTTTGGCAGAATTTTAATAAGAACATAAAAGAAATAATTAATTTAGTTAAAGTTGATGAAAATAATAATTTAGCTGGCATATGGGGAATAATGAACGATATGGATGAAACTTTTTCTCCTTGGGGAGAAATGGGAAAATATATGGCCGGCGTTGAGGTTAAAGAAAACTCAGCTGCTCCAAAAGGTTGGATAAAATGGAATATTAAAGGAGGTAAGTTTATTAAAGTAAAATGTAATATAGAAAATTATAGTGAAATATTTAATAATATAGTTGAAAATTATGCCCCTAAAAATGGATATACTATAATAGGAAATGTTATGGAATATTATATTCCAAACAGTAAAGATTTTTATTTATTTTTTAATATTAAGGATTAATAAAAGATTAATTAATTTAAGTATATTTAAGGATATTAATATGTTGAATAAATTGGTAATAGCTACATCAAACAAACATAAATTAAAAGAAATAGAAGATATATTCAAAGGAAGAGCAATAAAAGAAATACTTCCTATGCCTAAAGATATTGGAGAGATAATAGAAGACGGAAATACATTTATTAAAAACTCTATTATAAAGGCTAAAGCTGTATATAATTTTACTAAACTTCCATCTTTAGCAGATGATTCAGGACTTTGTGTTAATGCTTTAGAAGGACGTCCGGGTATATTTTCAGCTAGATACGGCGGGGAAAATTTAGGTTATAAAGAAAAAATGCATATGCTTTTAGAAGAACTTAAAGATAAATCTGACAGAAGTGCATATTTCATAACTTCAGCTGTATGTGTATTAGATGATAATTATTATATAGCAGTTGAAGGCAGAGTTAATGGCATAATAATAGACAATCCAAGAGGTTTTGACGGATTTGGATATGATCCTATATTTCAGCCAGACGGATATAATGTTACATATGCTGAGATGAGTTTAGAAGAGAAAAATTCTATGAGCCATAGATCTATTGCTATGAACAAAATGAAGGATATTTTATTGAGTATTTATCATAGTTAAAAAAATAGTATTTTCTTAATAAATATTGATACTATTTTATTTTTTTATGATTGGAGCTTTTCTTATATTTATGCTTGTTTATTAAAGCACATTATAATTATATATATATTGTCTTAATAAGTTTTGAATTTTAAATAGCAAATATAAAAAATGATAAATAATGATATTTTTATATACTAAAAAATAAAAAATATCGATAATGTATTGACAATATACAATATTTACTATGTACAATAATTATAAATACTATAATGCTAACTTATAATATCAATTTTATAATATTGCAAAAAATAATTTAATATCATATACTAAATAATAACCAATACTAATTAATATGTATAGAAACTTGACAATGGAAAAAATCTTTATATAATATATAGCATGGAGAAATTAATATGGCTAAACTTCACATCGATAATGAAAATGTAAAAAAATACATATTCAATGTTTCAGAGAAATTAATGAGACATTTTGATTTAGAATATGAAATTGATAAAGAAGATGAATATTTTGATCTTTATGCTTTTCATAGAAATGACTTTTTTAAATCATTTATAACAAAATCTACAGTATATGAAGGTTATTCAGTATTTGAGCATATGCTTTTAAGATTTATTAAAGAGTTGAAGAAGGAAGATATAGAGAATTTTCAGGAGATGTTAATCAGATTAACTCCTATACTTTCAAACCCTAATAAATTTCATAAAAGAAGTGTAATTACAGGCATATTAGTAACAGAAAGCCCATTAGAAAAAGAATGGGAGAAGATGACTAAAAAGTTTTTTTATAAAGTTAATTACAAACTATTATTTCATGGCTGGTCAGAGACGCAGTATGCTATAGTGTCTATGACAGATAAAAATGTATACTTACCTAAAATGCGTAAGAAAGAATTAAAAGTTCTTCTTTCGGATTTTTAGGAAGTTATAAAACAAATAAAAAAAGGAGATAAAAATGAATGCTTTCATTCTTCTATTGCTAGGTATGGTTATATTTTTCATAGCCTACATAGCTTACGGCTCATATTTAGCAAAAAAATGGGGAATAGACCCTGGTAAAAAAACACCTGCTCATACTCTTAATGACGGTAAAGACTATGTACCAACAGATGCTAAAGTATTGTTGGGACACCACTTCTCATCAATAGCCGGAGCTGGTCCTATTACAGGTCCTATTATCGCCACTATGTTCGGTTGGCTTCCTGTATATTTGTGGATTATATTCGGATGTGTATTCTTCGGCGGCGTGCATGATTATGGTTCATTGGTTGCTTCTTTAAGACATGAAGGTAAATCTATTGGAGAAGTTATAAGACACAATGTTAGTCAAAAGGGTAAAATAATGTTTACTCTTTATGCATTTATTACTATTTGTTTGGTAGTAGCTGCTTTCTTAGACATTACTGCTGGTACTTTTGCTGTAAACGTTGATAATGCCAGAGAATCTGCTGCTGCTGGTACTGCTAGCATGCTTTTCATTGTTTTAGCTTTATTATTCGGATTTTTAGTATATAGAAGAGGGGCAGGCGTTGCTGTTTCTACAATCATTGGGGTTGTATTATTAGCTGCTATTATTTTCATTTCTGATAAGTTTCCATTTTTGGCTTTAGAAAAAATACACTGGCAGATAATATTAGTTATTTACATAATATTAGCTTCTTTAATGCCTGTATGGATATTATTACAGCCTAGAGACTATTTATCATCATTCCTGCTTTATGCTATGGTAGTTGGCGGTGTTGTTGGTTTGGTAATAATGAGACCTGCTATACAAACTCCGGCTTTCACTAGCTTTATGCCTAGCGAAGGCAACTACTTATTCCCTATATTATTCATTACTGTTGCCTGCGGTGCTATATCTGGCTTCCATGCTCTTGTAAGTTCTGGTACTAGTGCTAAACAGCTTAACAGTGAAAAAGATGCAAAATTAGTAGGATACGGTGCTATGCTTATTGAAGGTATAGTTGCTATAGTTGCTTTAATGAGTGTTTCTGCTGTTGCTGGTAATGGCGAAGGTACTCCTGCTGCTAGATTTGCTACAGGTGTTGCTACTTTCATGACTTCTTTCGGAGTTCCGCTAAGTATGGGTAAAACTTTCGTTACTTTGGCATTTGCTTCTTTTGCTTTAACTTCATTAGACAGTGCTACTCGTATAGGAAGATACTTAATACAGGAATTAGGCGAATACACTTCTGCTGACGGAAGAGTACATAAAACTATACTTACAAATCCTTATGTAGCTACTGGTATTACAGTACTATTCTCTTTAGGATTTACTCTTTACGGTTATGCTAGAATTTGGCCTATATTCGGAAGTGCTAACCAATTATTAGCTGGATTGTCTTTACTTGCTGTTGCTGCTTGGATAAAAAACAGACAAAAAAGAAATTCTTGGGAAAATATTATCCCTCTAACATTCATGTTCGCTGTTACTCTTTCAGCTTTATGTTTGGTAGTATATACTAATGTTATGAAAGCTAGTTTTGATGGTTATGTATTAGCTGCTATAGCTGCTGTTATGATAATATTAGCAGTTGTTGAATTATTCATTACAGGTCAATGGGCTCGCGGATTATCTAAAGAAGCTGCTTCTAACCCTAATGATCCTATTAAAAACAAATAATTTTTAATAATATTAAATAATTTTCTCCCCCTTTCATAATATATTTATGGAAGGGGTTTTTTTAGTCTAATTAAAATTTTATCTTTGTCGATATTAATATATGTATTATATTCTAAATAAAGGTGAAATATTTTCTAATATTATGTCTAGTAAAAAATTTAAACTTAAAGAAGAAAAAGCAATATTTGCTGATATTAGGTCTGCTATATCAATAGCAATATTTGACAGTGAAATTAGTAATTATGACGGCAGCGTTGATACTGATGTAAGACGTGCTGTTATGTATAATAAAATAGTATTTGAAAATTTAGTGAAACGCTTATTTTCATATCAGGCAAGCAGAGAAGACAAAAAGGATAAATTAAAAGAACTCTCACTTATAAAAATGATAAAAAATGATACTTTATCATTATCAAAGGAAAGACTGTACTATATAGAAAATCCTGATGAAAAAACATTTGAGTTTTTAAATGATGTTTTGGATAAAAATAAAAAGGTAAGAGGATATAGTGAGTATATACTTTACTCCCTATTTAATCATTATTTTGACTATATAAAAAATTGATAGTTTTAAATATTATCCTTTAAAATAAATAAAGAGGATTATATTATTATGAAAAAACTTCTTATAATATTTAGTATTTTTATATCATTATCATCATTATTTGCACAAAATGTTGCTCCTAATGATGAAAGAAATATAGACAGAGAATTTTATAATGCTGAAAAACTTTTCTTCCAAAAAAAATATAATTTTGCAAGAGAGGCTTTTCTTTTATATTTGAAAAGAAGACCATTATCTACAAATGATATGCTTTACTACTATATAGGAGCATGCTATTTTCAAGATAAACAGTATCAAAATGCAATAGATTATTATAAATTAGCCTTTGATATAAATGATTCTTATTCATACTGCAACAATATAGCAAACTCATACTATCAATTAAAAAATTATGAGGATGCTCTTCTTTGGTATAACAGATCTATTGAGCGTCTTTATTCTCCATATACTACTAAATTAAATTATGAAGTTTTAACAAATTATACAGTTTCTCAAAATATTGTAACTAATACAGTATTTATTTTTAATGTTGATGAAGTCTCTTCAAATGAGTCAATAACAAATTTATCATTAACCAATGAACTATCAACTAATACATATTTGACTGCAGAATCTCCTACTAACGATATGACTATATTATCAACTAATTCATCAGCTGATAATATAGTATCTACTAATACTGCATCAACCAATACAATATCTTCAAACTATATATCAGATGCAATAAATAATCTTAATCAGGCAAATGAAAATATAAAAAATACTATAGATAATACATTTACAAAATTACCTTTGTTTACAAATGTTGTTATTACAAATACATACACAAATAATTATGAGTTTACTAATACAACAGTAATATTTGAAGCAAATACAAATTTTAGCATTGAAGTTGTAGACCCATTATCATCTTCAACTTCTCTTCCTCCAGACAGTGTTACTAATGAGGCAGGCGATTCAAATACTGTTACTTTAAATACAAACTCTACTGTTACGGGCTCTACATATGTTATAACAGAAGAAAATCCATATACTGTAACAAATATAGTTGTAATGACTAATGTTATGGATACAAATGGTAATATGATAGAGATAAAAACTAATGTAGCATCTGTTGATGAATATAACAGCTGGGCTTTGTATTACAGTGCATATCTTAATATGGGGCATACTTTCCTAGCACTTGGAGAGATAACCAATGCTGCTATTTCATATGAGATATTTTTAACTAATGTAGGAAATGACTATTATCAAAAAGAATCATTAGAAAGAGTTATATCTCTTATAAGAAGCAATGATACATCTATAAAATTTATGCCTTTTACAAATAATTATAGAGTAAATACTAATAATGACGGAAGCATCACTACAGAAAGTATATCTCCAAATTTTGATTATGAAAGAGAGACAATATATCCTAATGGTGTTAGAATAATTTATGAAAATGGAAAAATAGAAAGAACAAAAATGTATTCAAATAATTATGAAGTTTCTGATATAATTTATCCATACGGAAAAAGAGAAATAGAAACTGTTTTTGAAAACGGTGATAAAAGAATAGAAACTTATATGATAGATAATTCTAAATCTATTAATACAAAAACCTCATCAGGCGATACTTATGAATATACTTTATACCCAGACGGTTCTTTTATAAATAGAAAAACTTTAGACAGCAATAAAGCATTTGTTGTAGAGAGATCTGACGGCTCTATTACTACAAACTATAAAGATGATAACGGATCATTTTTCTATACTAGGAGTTTGGATGGAACGGAAGTAAAAAGAACTGAAGATAATTCTGGAAATATAGTAACAGAAACAAAACGCATTGACGGGGCTTTAATCGTAAAAACAGAAAATCCAGACGGAAGTTATGTTGTAGTGGCAAATTATATAGACGGAAGTATAGGAACTACAACTGTAGATACTAATGGCACAAGCAGTTTAAAAGTAGTTTATCCGGACGGAAGAGTAGAAGAGAGAAACTCAACTGGAGCGGGAGCTGGTACATTTTCATATAATGTTAAAGCTGATGACGGAAGTATTATTACAAAAACGTATAATGATGACGGTTCTTTCACTGTTGTAACCAAAAAAGTTGATGGTACTATTATTACTGATACGGTATCTGATGACACTATAAGCGAAATAAAAATGCCGGACGGTACTGTTATAAAAAGAATAATAAGAGAGGACGGTTCAAGAGAAACTACAACTATTAATAGAGATTCAAGCACTATAACCGAAGTTGTATCAGCAGATTCAAGCAGTATTACAACTACAGTAAAACCAGATGGATCTATTACAATAACTACAAGAGATACTGCAGGTAATACAGAAACTACTACAACAGAAGCTGACGGAAGCACTTCTACATCAAAAACTTATATAGATGGAAGAAGTTCTTTAAATGAAGTAAGAGCTGACGGCGTTACTATAGATATGGAAAATGACGGCAGAAATAAAACAACTACAGCAAGGGATTCTGAAGGTTATGTTCTTGAAATGAAGCAGTATAGAAATGAAGACCCTGAAATAACATTGCTTGATGCTTTGGGAGAAACTGTTGATATTGAAACTGCGAAAATGGTTATAAGAAGAATGGATTTAAGTATTAGGGCGGAAGATATTGATAATCTTAAATTGCCTCCTAAAGAAGAGCCGGCATCAAATGAAATAGTTACAAGCCCTACAGATGATACAGCTGAAACTATTACAGATGAGACAACTGTAGCTGATGATACTGCAACAGATGAAACAATAACAGGAGAGGAAACAACAACTACTGATGATACAGTAACAGAAGACACTGCAGCAAATGAAACTGATACAGAAGATACAACGGATAATGATACCGCAGAAAATGCTCCAGACGCTGTAAATTAAAATATCACTAATACCACTTTAAAATATAAATTATTTTTAAGAGCTATGCATTATTGTCATGGCTCTTTTTATTTTAAAAATTATATATACTGGAACAATTTCATTTTGTCAAATAATGCACTTTATATGGAATTATCAGCTTTTTTGTTGCGATTTCGTAAAAGTTTTTATACTTCATATACGCTCACAAAAAACTTAATTGCTAGAACTTTACTTTTAAATATATGTATCAAATGTAGGCTATACCTAAATTTAAACTAAAAATGCAGTATTTTTTTTGCTGCTGATGCCTGTACATGGTTCTTTGTGCAGATAGCGTACAAAATAACTGGGGTACAACTGTGTGGTTCTCAGCAAAGCCGCGAAAATATTTATAATTTAAAAGACTAATCTTGACAAACTTATATAAACAATTTGTCATAGAATATTAGATAATTATTATAAATCACTAAATTTATTTAAACTTTACGGCAAAATAATTATTAAAAACATTTACGGTTAATTAAATAAAAACTAAAAGTAAATTTGAAATACCATTTTCTGCAATGCCTATCATAGAATGCACAGAATGCGGTCTTACTCTTATAATATCGCCTTCTTCTAAATCCACAATTTCTTCTTCTACTACATATCTTACTTTACCTTTTAATACTATTACCATTTCTTCAGAAGGGTGCTCATGATATGGTATAAGCTGATTAGATTTTTGGGCTATTGCATAAACCGTGTAGCCTTTATCCGATAAAGTTTCTATTAATCTTTCATCATCCTTTACACAGTCAAATTCTCTTTCAGTTGTTGATTTGTAATAGTATTGTTCAGTCATTGTACACCTCATTATTATAATATAATTTCGGCTTATAAATCATAAAATTGAATTTATACAAAAATACATTTATACGAAAACTTGTGTTTTTATATCATATTTTTCCATTTATTAATTAAATTTATAGCATCAATTGGGGTAATATTATTTATATTTAATTCTTTAATTTCTTTTTCTATTTCGCTTTCTTTTGTTTTTTCTTCTATTATGTAGTCATTATTTGTATTGTCATAAAATGGAAGTATATCCTTTGATTTTTGAGTATTTAATTCTATATTTTCAACTTGTATGCCTGCCTCCGTTTCAAGTTTTTTTAATATCTCACTTGCTCTTCTTATAACCTTATTAGGAGCTCCTGCTATTTTTGCTGCATATATTCCGTAGCTTGACTGTGCTGCTCCTTCTGTAACTTTTTTCATAAATATTATTTCATCTTTATATTCTTCTACTAATACTTTATAGTTTTTAACCCCTTCTAAATCTTCAAGCATAGTAAGTTCATGGTAATGCGTAGCAAATAGAGTTTTAGCCTTTTTATTTTCTTCATGAACCAAATATTCTACTATAGCCCAAGCAATAGAAAGTCCGTCATAAGTAGAAGTACCTCGTCCTATTTCGTCCATTATAACAAGGCTTTTGTTGGTACAATGATTAAGTATATATGCTGTTTCATTCATCTCTACCAAAAAAGTACTTTCACCTCTTGCAATATTGTCGCTTGCCCCAACACGAGTAAATATACGGTCAACTATAGATATCTTAGCACTTGCAGCAGGCACAAATGAGCCAATCTGAGCAAGAAGCACTATTAAAGCGGTTTGTCTTAAATATGTACTTTTACCGCTCATATTAGGTCCTGTAATTATAAGCATATGCTCATTTTTGCTGTCTAAATATGTATCGTTTGGAATGAAACTTTCTGTTTTTAGATTGACCTCTACAACTGGGTGTCTTCCTTCTTTTATATCTATTATTCCGTCATCTGTTATTATTGGCTTAACATAATTATCCTCTTTAGCAAGGCATGCAAGAGAAGAATAAACATCTATTATAGAAATTACTCTTGCCATTTTTAATATTGAGTTCAAATATTCATTGGTTTTGTTTCTTACATTAATAAATATATCATATTCTAATGCGTAACTTTTTTCATTAGCTTCATTAATAATATTTTCATACTCCATTAATTTGCTTGTGGTGTATCTTTCACTTCCTATTAATGTTTGTCTTTTGATAAAATCGCTTGGTACTGATGAGGCATTTGCTTTGGTTACTTCTATATAATAGCCTATAACATTATTGTAGCGTATTTTTAAATTATTTATTCCAGTATCTAATTTATAATTATGCTCAAGTTCTGCTATCCAAGAGCGTCCTTCTCTTCTAGCTTCATTGTATTTTTTTAATGTCTCATCATAATCATCTTTTATAATGTCGCCTTCATTTATAACTATTTTAGGTTCTTCCAGTATGGCACGTTCTATCAAATCAGTAATTATTTTTATATCGTTAACCTCTTCAAAGTTTACATCCTCAAAATTATTCATAGCAAGTTCTGTTATAACCTCAAGTGAAGTTACCAAAAATCTTTTTAATGATACTAGTTCTTTAGGGTTAATCCTTGAAAGTGCTAGTTTTGATGCAAGTCTTTCTATATCTCCAATATCCTGAAGCAAATCTCTTATTTTATACATAAACTTTTGATTTTTATAGAAAAACTCTACATTATCAAGTCTTTTATTTATATCATTAATATTTAATAATGGCTCTACTATTATTCTTTTTAAGTATCTTGCTCCCATAGAAGTTTTTGTTCTGTCTATAGTGTCAAACAATGTCATTTTATTGTTATCATTTCTTATTGTTTCTAATATTTCCAAACTTGCTATAGTAGCATAGTCCAAAGTCATTGAATCTTTTCTATTATATAGTTTAATATTAGATATATGTTCAAGTGAAGTTTTTGAAAGTTCTTGAATATAAAATATAGTTGAACCTAAAAGCGATATTAAAAGAGGTTTTTCTTCTATACCAAAACTTTTTAATGACACTGTTTTAAAATGATTAGTTAAAGTTTTGTATGCATAAGAGTATTCAGCAGTATAATTTGCCGTTGTACTATAAAATATATTTGAAAACTTATTTTTTATCTCTTTTATAATTATACTTTCTGAAACGGATTCTATAGTCATAATCTCTTTTGGAGAAAATCTTATAATCTCTTCTATAAGTTCATTAATAATTTCTTTTACAGCTTCATTTTGATTTTCTAAATTAGAGTTTATTTCTGAAGCGTAAAGCTCGCCTGTAGAAATATCGCATATAGATAAAGCTGCATTTTTTTCGCTTTTTGAAACTATTATAGAGGCTAGATAATTATTGCTTTTTGATTCTAAATATTTATTTTCTGAAATAGTACCCGGTGTTATAACCTGAGTAACTTCTCTTTTTACAATACCTTTTGCTGTTTTTGGGTCTTCCATTTGATCGCATATAGCAATTTTCATTCCAGATTTAACTAACTTTGATAAATAGTTATCTATTGCATGATAAGGAACTCCAGCCATAGGTACATTAGCTCTTTTGGTGAGGGTAAGTCCTAATATATCTGACACTACTTTTGCATCATCAAAAAATACTTCATAAAAATCACCCATTCTAAAAAGTAGTATGCTGTCATTATATTTATCTTTAATTTCTTTATACTGCCTCATCATAGGGGTGAGTTTTTGAGTTTCTTCTTTATTATCGCTTCCAAAAAATGTTTCCTGCATTATATTTATCCGTTTATAATTTTTTAATTAGTATAATATATTTTTATTCTTTAATCAAATTTGAATCAAACTATGATTAAAAAATATGAAATTAAAAGATTATAGGCATTAATAAATTGGGTTTTGAAACAAGTATAATGTAGATTTTATAAATATGAATATGCTTTTATATAATTGGCTAATAAAAGAGAAATAATAAATGATAATAATATTATTATAGAAATTATAATAAACATTTGGATTTTAAATGTAAAGAAAATAGTTATTACAATAAAAGATATTATTAATGAAAAAATCAAAGATATTATATAAGCAATATTTACAAATATAAATCTGCTCCAAGGATTCATAAACTTAGATGACATTATATTAAAAACTGATAGTATAGCTGATGACAATAAAGAGTTTGATATACTTAATAAAATAATAATGTATTTAGCTTCATAAAATAAATATAATGATATAAAAGCCGATGTATAGAGAAATGATATTAATAATATATTTGAAATAGATTTAATACTAAAAAAGCGTTTATCTCCATTTATAAAAATTTTTTCTAATATGAAATATACTGTATTAGCTAGTATTATAGAAATAAAATTCATAATAGGAAGAAGTGCGTATATATAATTAAATACTACTGATTTATTAAAAACATTTTTTGTAATTAAAATATATAAAATTAATGATATAACAAAACCAATAAAAGAAAATAGAGTTTTATTTTTAATTTCTTTCTTGTAATTTTTAAAAATATTAGTATAAACTGTACGGGAATTGATAAACATGAATACTGAAAATAAACTAAATAAATATACGGCATTAAATATTATATTTATATTGAGTAATGCTGTTAAATTTATTAAAGCTGATATTAAAGAGATTATTAAATTAACTCTTCCTTTGTATTTATATATTGGAGATGCATATTTGTTCATAATATTATTATATACTTTTTTAAAAGTAAAAATTTTCAGCATATATAATTTTAAGCTGCATAATAAAAATCAATTATCTGAAAAAACCAGCTATATTTTCAATAAATCCTGATATTGCATAGAATATAAAAGATGGTATAGCAACTATAATTATAAGTAGAAGTATAAAAATAGGGTATAATATATCATTAAATATTTTACTAAAAATTAATTTTATATTATATGTAAATCCTCCTTGATATGCTTTTTTTCCATTATTATTTTTTATGTTTTTATCTGCATTATTTTCCATCAAAAGGGATATAACTTTTTTTTCCATATCAATATTTCTATATCTATTATTTTTTTTATATGAAATTTTATGAAGTGCAGTATCTCCGTCATTATTTTGTAAATTAATATTTACTGCGTTTTTTATAAGCATTTCAATAATATCATATTCTTCTGTTCCTATATTATCTCTAGAAAGTATATGGTGAAGTATACCATTTCCGTCATTATCTTGTATATTAATATTTGTTGCTCCTAGATTTATAAGTGTTTCAATTTTATATTTACTATCTGGAACTCCTATAATTTCACTTGTAGAGAATTTAGGTTTACGATGTGAGTCGTAGGACTTACTTACATCAAGTATAAGGCTTTTTCCTGCTTCATTTTTCTCGTTAATATTCATTCCATTATCTAATAAAACTTTTACGAAATTAGAGAAATTATTAGTGCTTAAATTAGGTATATAGTCATACCACTCATAGCTACTATTCGTTATAGAGTAGGTTATATATTCTTTATTGTTTTCCATATTTTCAATTACATATTTAAACTCATCAAGATTTTCAGAATATACTGATTGTGCTAATGCTGATTCTTTATTTGTTGCCGCTAATTTCTTAAAATCTTCACTCACTTGAGCATAAGAAATGCACGAACTGATAATAAATATAATAATGACTTTCATCATAAATCTCTTTTTAATTGCATATTTTTCGTAATTATACGTCATATAGGTATGCTTGTCAAATATATGTTTCATAAATTGAATTTTAGAAAATAATTTTTTTATATATTAATTATAATAATAAACTTTATTTATCTATTTTCGGCGATACATATATATTATTTTTTTTCAATTTAAAAGCAAATGTAATTATAACTATTGCTAAAACTATAAATATAAAAGCCAAAATTAATGTATATTTATTAGGTTCATTTATAATAGTTTGCGATTTAGTATCATAAAATATTTCTGTTTTTGAATTAATTGATAAATTATTATTATTATCTTCTAAATATGAATTGGTAATTATGATATTTTTTCCTTCATATAAAAAACTGTAAACTACATTTGCAAATTTTCTTTTTTTAATAGTGCCGTATTCATAGTGATTTATACTTTCTATATTGGCATCAATTTTTATTATACTGCTGTTATTATTATAAAATCTTATATTAAGAAATATAATTATAAATGCTGCAAATATAAACATTAATCCTATAAAAAAAAGAGTTATTTTATATTTTATTATTTTGTATTTATTATTCATAATAATATATAATAATATATTTTAGTTTTTAAATAAACTATCATTAAGTAAAAAATGATAATTAATTAATTGATTTTTTATATTCTATAGTATAGTATTTTCTATATTGTAAAATAATTAAATAAAAGGATTAGTTTCATGAAAAAGATTTTTTGTTTATCTTTATTATTAATTGGATTTATATTTGCTTCATGTTCTTCTTCCAATAATAATGACAATGAAGGATTATTTATCAATGTAGGACCTGAACCAAAAACAATAGACCCAATTTTAAATATAGCAGCAGATGCTTCAGTTTATATAGTTCATGCTTTTGAAGGGCTTGCTTCTAAAGATAAAAATGGTTTAATAACTGCAGGTGCGGCAGAAAGATGGGATATAAGCGATGATGGACTTACATATGTATTTCATTTAAGAACTAACGGCAAATGGTCTGACGGTACACCATTAACTGCAAATGACTTTGTATATTCTTGGCAAAGGGCAGTTGATCCTAAAACGGCAAGCGAATACAGTTATCAGTTTGAGCCTGTAAAAAATGCTATGTCCATTAATGCTGGAAAAATGGAATTGAATACTTTAGGAATAAAAGCTATTGATGATTATACTTTAGAAGTAACATTAGAAAAACCTACTGCTTATTTCTTGGAATTAACTGCTTTTCCTACATTCTATCCAGTAAAAAAAGATATAATAGAACAATACGGTGAAAGTTGGACTATGAAGCCTGAAACTTATATAGGAAATGGTCCTTATGTAATGATAGAGAGAAACATTGATAATAACATAGTAATGACAAAAAATACTAATTATTGGAATTATTCTTCTTTAGTTCCTGAAAAAATTACTTTTGTACTTATGGATAATGCCGCAGCTTCTGTTGCAGGTATTAAAGAAGGTTCTTTGCATTTTTCTGACAGAGTGCCTGCTCAGGATATTGATACTTTGAGAGCCGAAGGGCTTTTGCAGTTAGTAAACCGTTTGGGAACATACTATTATGCTGTTAATCATACTAATGATGTTTTAAAAGATGACAGAGTGAGAAAGGCATTATCACTTGCTATAGACAGAAACTATATAGTTGACAATATAGTTAAAGCTGGTACTCCTGCAGGAGCTTTTGTACCTTATGGGGCCCCTGATGTTAATGGCGATTTTAGAGAGGTAGGCGGTGATTATATAAGTGTAAAAGCTGAAGACTATCAAAAAAATGTAGAAGAGGCTAAAAGATTAATGGCAGAAGCAGGATATGCTAATGGAGAAGGTTTTCCAGTACTTCAGTTTTTAGTAGATTCTAACAGAGAGATTCCGACCTTTGAAGCAGTACAGCAAATGTGGAAAGAGCATTTAGGTGTTGACAGTACCATAAGTCAGCAGGAATGGGCCGTATTTTTGCAGACTTTATATACAGATAAAAATTATCAAATAGGAAGAAGCGGCTGGACAGCAGATTATAATGATCCTATGACATTTTTAGGAATGTTTTTAAGCTACAGTCCCCAAAACCATGCATTATTTACAAATAAGGAATATGACAGTCTTCTTCAAACTGCCATGAATACAATAGATCAAACTGTCAGAATGGATGCTATGCATAAGGCTGAAAAAATATTTATGGATAATGATGTTATAATACCTTTATATTTTTATGCTACTCCTACATTGATAAGCCCTAAATTAAAGGATATTGTTTTTGACAGCTTAGCTATGCATAAGTTTTTCTATGCTTATATAGAAAAATAATTTTTATTTTATAAAAATTTATAAAAATAACTGCAGTAGTACAAAATTACAACTGCAGTTATTTAATAAAATTTACTTGACTTAATACTTTCTTTTAAGAATTTATTATCTAAAATAAAATTATAATATAATTTTTTTAGTATTAACTACGAAACTAATAATGGAGTAATTTAATATGTATGTAGAAAATGTTCACATAAAGAATTTTACTGTATTCAGAGATTGTAGAATAAATTTTTTTAATGGAATATGTCAATAACATAATTGTTTTTATTGAAGTAAAAAATTATAATAAAAAATATTTGGAACTTGAAACAGAAGAAGAAAAAATAATTTCTTTTCAAAATTTGCGTATAAAAAACAAGAAGATGGATATTCTTATACTTATGATTGTATACAAAAAGCAAGAGATACATTTATAAGAGAATATTCATCAAATAGATTAGGATTAAATATACATTATTATGTTATTGTTTCTATGCCTAACAATATTCCAAAGTTTATATTAAGAAATATGCGTAAAGATTTGGAGCGTAACTTACCTATTTTTTCAAATATCGATAGATCATTATATATTAATCAGTTTATACACACTTCCAACGTTTTAACAGAATATTCTTGGAATAATTATATAAAAAACATATTGGGTATTGAAGTTAATTTTTATTAGAAAATATTATTTGAAATTAACATAATAATAAAATTCGCTTGATTTAATAATAATTTATGATAATGTTATAGCGATTTTATTATATTTTAATAAAAAAAATAAAAATTAGAGGATTATATGAACACTAAATACATATTTGTAACAGGCGGTGTTGTATCTGGTTTAGGCAAGGGTATAACAGCAGCTTCACTAGGAAGACTTTTAAAGGCTAGAGGATTAAGCGTAACTATACAGAAATTTGACCCTTATATAAATGTAGATCCAGGTACTATGAGTCCTTTTCAGCATGGTGAAGTTTTTGTTACTGATGACGGAGCGGAAACTGATTTGGATATAGGGCATTATGAGAGATTTATAGACGAGAACTTAAATAAATACAGCAATGTTACTACTGGTAAAATATATCAGCATGTTATAAATATGGAAAGAGAAGGTAAATACTTAGGAGAAACTGTTCAGGTTATACCTCATATTACTAATGAAATAAAAAGAAGAATATACAGAGAAAATGATACTAAAAAAACGGATATAGTGATTACTGAAATAGGAGGAACTATTGGAGATATAGAGTCTCTTCCTTATATAGAAGCTATAAGACAGGTGAAAACACAGTTAGGTCAGGATAATGTACTTTATATACATGTAACTTTAATACCTTTTATAAAATCTTCAGAGGAAATCAAAACAAAACCTACTCAGCATAGTGTTAAAGAACTTATGCAAAGCGGTATCATACCTGATATTGTAGTTTGCAGAACTAGTCAGCATTTGCAGGAGTCGCATAAAAAAAAGATAGCATTATTCTGTAATGTACCTAAAGATAATGTGTTTGAAAACTTTGATGAGCCTAATATATACGGAGTGCCTTTAATGCTTGAAGCTCAGGGACTTTCTGATGTGGTATGCAGACATTTTAAATTAGAAACTGCTAAAATAGATTTAACTAATTGGACTGATTTGGTATGTAAGCAGAAAAATATAGCTATACAGAATGATAAAGTGAAGATTGCTATAGTAGGAAAATATGTTTCTATGAAAGATGCTTATATTTCTTTAACAGAGGCATTAAATCATGGCGGAATATACAATGATGTTAATGTTGATATAGATTGGATATCTGCTGAGGATTTAGAAGATATTGAAGATATATCAAAATATTTTCAAGGTGTTCATGGACTTATTATACCGGGAGGATTTGGCGAGAGAGGACTTGAAGGTAAAATAGAAGCTATTAAATATGCTAGAGAAAACAAAATACCTTATTTCGGAATATGCTTGGGTATGCAGCTTATGAGTGTAGAGTTTGCAAGAAATGTACTACAACTTGAAGATGCTAATACTATAGAAGTTAATGAAAATGTTAAAAATCCTATTATTACGCTTATGGAAGAGCAGAAAAAAAATATATTAAAAGGCGGTACAATGCGTCTTGGTGCTTTTGACTGTGATATAAAAGAAGGAAGTTTGGCACATAAATTATATGGAAAAACTACTATAAGTGAAAGACATAGACATAGATATGAGTTTAATAATGCATATACTGATAAAATGGAGAAAGCAGGATTTATTATCACAGGAAAATTAAAAAATGGTAATCTGGTTGAAATAGCAGAAGTAAAGGATCATCCTTATATGATAGGTGTTCAGTTCCACCCAGAATTAAAATCTAGGATTACCAATCCGCATCCTTTGTTTGTAGGATTTATAGAGGCAGCTAAAAAATTTAGAAAGTAAAAATTAATATTTTTATAAATAGGCATGCTTACAAATTAGCATGCCGTTTTTTATATATATTTTGTTGAAAATGAATTTTTGAAATTTAAAATATTTACTTGTATTTAAGAGTTCTTTATATAAATTTTTAGTTATATGTTAATATCATTTAAAATCTTTATAGAGCATACTTGGCTGAACATCGGTATTATTTTGATATTTACTGCTAGTATATTCTTCATATTCTCCGTCTATAGTGTGATAATAAAGCTGGGCTATCTCTACATTAGGATATATGATAATAGGTTTTATGCAAAATATTTCCAAAGTCCAATATCCTGCAAAACCTACATCTCCGAAACCAGCTGTAATATGAATAAATATTCCAAGTCTTCCTATAGATGAACGTCCTTCTATCATAGGTACATAGTTTTTTGTATTTGTATATTCAAAAGTGCGTCCGAGATATAATTCATTAGGCTTTAATTCATATCCGCTTTCTGGTATTATTATTTCTTCTGCCTCATTGGGTTTTTTCATATCAAGAACTTTGTCTTTATATACTAAAAGTTTATTATGAAGTCTTACATTATAGCTGTTTGAATTTAATTGTTTTCTATTAAATGGTTCTATTATTATATCTTTACCTATATTTTTTTCTATTTGAAGCCCAGACAAAATCATCTATCTTTATCCTATATACAGTATTTTATTTTAGAAATTATAATTATTTTCTTTATTTTTCGGTATTATTATAGTATAATTTACTCACTAAAATAAAACTATGGAGTTATTATGATATCTATAAATTATAAAAATGTGTTGTCTTTTTTAAGAGAACATGAATTGGAATATTTATCTGACTTTGCAAAATATGCTAATGAACTTTTAGAAAATAAAAAGGGTGCTGGTAATGATTTTTTAGGCTGGGTTGATTTACCTGCAGAAGCTTTAAAAATGGTTAGTGAAATCGATAACTTGGCTAAAGAAATAAGAGAGAATGCTGAAGTATTGGTTTCAGTTGGTATAGGAGGTTCTTATTTGGGAGGTAAAGCTGTAATCGAATCATTTTTAAATCCTTTTGCTCAGGCTAAAAAAGGTAATACTCAGGTGGTATATGCTGGTCATAATATGAACGGTGAATATTTTAAGCATTTACTCGATTATTTGGAAGGCAAAGATTTTTATATCAATGTAATATCTAAAAGCGGTACTACAACTGAACCTGCTATAGCTTTTAGAATGCTTAAAGAATATGCTGAAAAAAGATACGGAAAAGAAGGAGCTTCTAAAAGAATAATAGCTACTACAGATAAGGCTAAAGGAGCTTTAAAAACATTATCCAATGAAAATAAATACAGAACTTTTGTTATACCTGATGATGTAGGCGGAAGATATTCTGTACTTACTCCAGTAGGACTTATACCTATTGCCGTTGCTGGTATAAATATAGAAGAGTTTGTTAAAGGTTTTGATGCTATGGCTAAATTAACTAAAGAAATGGATTATAAGAAAAATCCTTCTATGTTATATGCTATGCTTAGAAATGCACTTTATACTAAAGGATACAGTACAGAAATAATGGTTAATTATATACCTAGAATGCATTATATATCAGAATGGTGGAAACAATTGTACGGAGAAAGCGAAGGTAAAGATAAAAAGGGAATATTCCCTGCTTCTGTTGATTTTTCTACTGATTTGCATTCTTTGGGTCAGTTTATACAGGACGGTAAAAGAGGATTATTTGAAACTGTTATAAGAGTTGATAAAGAAGATATTGATTTAAAAATACAAAAAGAAGCATCAGATTTAGACGGACTTAATTATTTAGACGGAAAATCTTTGCATGAAATAAATAAATCAGCATTAGAAGCTACAGTATTAGCCCATGTTGACGGAGGCGTACCGAATATAATAGTAGATATTGATAAAATTACTCCTTTCACTATAGGAGAGCTTTTGTATTTCTTTGAAAAAGCATGCGGTATATCAGGTTATATGCTTGGAGTTAATCCGTTTGACCAACCGGGTGTAGAAGAGTATAAGAAAAACATGTTTGCTATGCTTGGCAAAAAAGGCTATGAAGAGATGGGTAAAACTTTAAGAGCAAGATTAGAAAAATAATAATATTGTATTATAAAAGAAAGAGGCTTTAATATATAAAAGCCTCTTTTTTATTTGTTAAAATAACTCTTTAACAATATCAGGGTATTTCACTATTTCTATTTTTTTATTTTCCGGAGTATTATCAAATTCTGTTGTATGTACTTTTATAGGATTTATCTGCCTTCTTATATATTCTATGACACTCTCTGAAACGAATACATCTTTTTTTATATTTATGACTATAAAAGGAACTTTGAATCCTCTTGTGTGGAATAATTCTACTTGTTCTAAAGATGTATGTATAAGATTGGAATCATACTCTATAACAGGTATTATATGCACTTCATTTTCTTTTTCTATATCAAGTATCAAGTCCATAAAGTTATAGTTTTCTTTTATAGGGCAGTAGAGAGATAATGATTCAAAAACCATATAATCATAGATATTTTTATTTTCATCTATCAAGTCAGTAATATCTCTTTCATCAATTTTTGTATTAATACTATGCATGGGAGATATATTTCCATTTGCAGCATAAGAAACAAATATTTCTGAAGCTTTTAGATTAGTAGTATTTTTTATATATTCGCAGTCAAATAATTTATTGTCTCTTACTTCCATAACAAAAGGTTTGTAATAGCATACTTTCTTATCAAACATTTTTAATGATGATACTATATGAGAGGAAAGATAAGTTTTTCCTACATGGTTTTTATCAGATATAATACAAAATATTTTCATCAAACACCCTTAAAATTAAATATATTTTAAATATCTTTAACAGAAGCTTTAATTTTATATTTTATTTTCTCTCCCGCTTTTAATGATATTTTTTTACAGCATACTATTGTGGAGTTTTGATAATTCATTTCAAGTTTATCAACAGCATCGGATATAGTATAGTTAGGCATATACAAGAATGAAGTTTCTTCACTGCTTTCTATCATCACATTTATTTTTATGTATCCTTCATCAGCCATAGCAAAAGAAGTACCTGTATACTCACCAATATCAGAAAGATTATCTGATATTCTCACCCCTCCGCCTATATAATATCTGTCTTTTTCCTGTCCTGCAAGAAGTGTTATATTATTTTCTAATGCATATATAAACTCTGTATCTTCATTAGATTTATTTTCAATAATAACATCAAGAGAGAAAGTACCGTCATTATTTATTACGTATCTTTTTATCAAATGAACATCTTTACCATTAGCTTTTGAAGTTTTTTCAAAAGAAACTGTAGCATAATCTTTATTAATGAGATTTTCTAGTATATTGTAATACTCTTCATAAAATGATGCATTCTCTTCATATTTTAATAATTGGAATTCTTCTGCAGTAGGCATTTTATTTAAGAAGTGATCTACTCCGAAAACTTTTTCATTTTTATCAAATACTAAATATTTAGCTATTTTTTCATCAACTTTTTTTGCTATTTCATGTATGGATACATGTTCATTGCCGTTATTATTAGTATCTGCATTTTTCATAGCCTCTATATGATAAGCCTCTTTTCTTCTTTTTAGACAGTCTATTAAATTTATAGGATTTTCTTTTTTTATATCCCATTCTATTATAGAGCCGCTTAAAGAATGCAAAATGAAATCGGCACTTTCTGATGAAATCATAACTTCATCTCTTCCGTCCATATCAAAATCCATATTATGACTTAAGAAATGTTTTCTTCCATATACTTTTTCTAAAGATATTGTTGTTGCTTTTATTAGATTGGCATATGTTTCATGTCTTAAATTATTTAAATAAAGTCCTCCAAATGTACCATGCCAATAAGGGCAGTTGCATTGTCCTTTTAATAAATAGTTTAAAGCAATTTCTTTTTCTTTGTAGTTGGATTCTGTAATTTCGCCTATAAGATTGGAAGTAAATATCATTCTCTTATTCATTCTGTTGCTTTCAGAATATTTATAAAAATAATTTCTCCAAAATCCGCCTCTCATAAATCTAGTTATTATTTCATTATTTTCATCTTTTTTAAGCTCTTGCTGTTTTTTATGGAATTCATACTGAGTTTCAGCAGGAAGTACCCAAGTAAGCATTTCTTCATAAGAGCCTGTAGGTATATATATTTTTGAAACAGGTGCATGACGCTCCATATATTCACTGTATGTTGTTGTTATGATAGTATCTTTTTCTTTTGTAAGTGCTTCAAAGAATTTTTCAAGCCATTTATCTTCATATACCCATTTTTGAGTACCAGGCCAATCCCCGTATTTTTCTCCGTCATCGTGCAAAACTACAACTCTGTTTCCATCTTCTGTTGCTATTGATTTTAAATACTCAATAGATTTTTCTACGTCTCTAAAAGGTATAAGGTAGCGAAGTTCTTGTGATATAGGAAATATATTAAGTTTATAGCTTTCATTATCAGTAATAAAATATCCGAACATATTTTTTGTGTCTATTCCTGTAGTTAAAAACTGAGAATCATCAAGCATTATATATTTAATACCGTTTTTGGCTAAATTTTTAACTAATGTAGGCTCCCATACTCTTTCAGCAAGCCAAGCTCCTTTAGGTGTTAAATTAAATTTATCTTCTATATATTCATTTAATCTTTTTATCTGTATGTCTTTATCTTTATCAGGTATTGAAGGCATTATAGGCTCATAAAAACCGCCGCTTTGAAGTTCTATTCTATTATCATCTGCCAATTTTTTTAATGCTTCTATATGTTCTGGGTGATGTTTTTCTATCCATTCTAACAGACAGCCTGTATAGTGAAAATTAAATTTTATATCTTTATATTTTGTGAGTATATCCAAAAAAGGTTTATATGCTTTTTGGTATGTGCTTTCAAATACAAAGTCAAAATTACCTACTGGCTGATGATTATGATTGCCTAGTATTAAGTTAATAGTTTTCATTATTATGCCCTGCCTGATTAAAAATTTATTACTTATAATTTCGTAATAATAGAAATTTTAATTAACATAATTCTATACTAAATAATGCTTTTTGTAAAGTCACTATTATATTTATAGTATTACTTCAAACAGTATTGACTTTATTTTTTTATGATTTAAAATATACGATTATCAAAAATAGGCTATTTTTAAAAAATAATGTTTTTGATAAAATTTATTATTTTGGGAATTTTTTATGTGCGGAATAGTTGGATATATAGGACATAATGATAATGCTATTAATATATTAATGGAAGGACTTTCATCTTTGGAGTATAGGGGATATGATTCTGCAGGTATATCTATAGTTGATTCAAAAAATGATATTATAACTTTTAAGGCAGAAGGAAAACTCGAGAATTTGAGACATATTGTTCAGGATAATATATCCTCAAATATAGGAATAGGTCATACTAGATGGGCAACGCATGGGGCTCCTTCTGATATTAATGCCCACCCGCATTTTACTGAAAGGCTTTCTCTTGTTCATAACGGTATTATAGAAAATTATAAAGATATAAAAAAAGATTTAGTAGCTAAGGGATATAAATTCCTTTCTGAAACTGATACTGAAGTGGCGGCAAATTTAATAGATTCATTATATGATGGTGATCCTCTAATAGCTATAAAAAAAGCAGTTAACATAATAGAAGGATCCTATGCTTTTGCTATAATATTTAAAGATGATATTAATAAAGTATATGCTGTAAGAAAGTCAGCTCCTTTAATAGCAGCATTGGGTCATAATGAAAACTTTTTAGCTTCTGATATACCAGCAATATTGAAATACACTAATAAATACATTCTAATAGAAGAAAATAATATTGCTGTTTTGGAAAGAAACAAAATAAATATATACGATGAAAACTTAAAAGAAATTGATTATAAAATACTTGAGGCCAATTGGACTGTAGAGCAGGCAGAGAAATGCGGATATGATCATTTTATGCTTAAAGAAATTAATGAACAGCCTAAAGCACTTCTTGATACTATAGAGCCTAGAATAGTTCAGGGTGTTCCGGATTTTGAAAGGGACGGTATAACTGATAAAAGTTTTTGGAAGTTTTTTGATAGGGTTTATATAGTAGGCTGCGGTACTTCTATGCATGCTGCTATGATAGGAAAAAGGCTTATAGAAGATAATTGCAGAATACCTGTAGAATGCGAAATAGCTTCTGAGTTTAGATATAAAAATCCTATACTAACAGAAAAAACTTTATCAATATTTATATCACAGTCTGGAGAAACTGCTGATACTTTAGCAGCTTTGAATTTGGTTAAAGATAAAGGATACAAAACTTTAGCTATAGTAAATGTTAATGGATCTTCTATTGCTAGGAATGCTGATTATGTGATATATACTTATGCAGGACCTGAAATATCAGTAGCTTCAACAAAGGCTTATTCTGTACAGATGGCCATAATGTATTTAATAACTTTTAAGATAATATTAGAGAGAAAAATAAAAGATAATGATTATATAAAACTTCTTATAAAAAATTTGCTTAATACTATAGACTCTATAAAAGATGTGCTTAATATGAGCGATGCTATAAAAGATTTATGTATAGATTATAAAGAAGCAAGCAGTATATTTTTTATAGGGAGAGATTTGGACTATTATCAGGTTATGGAAGGGGCTTTAAAAATGAAAGAGATTAGCTATATTCACTGCGAGGCATATGCAGGAGGCGAGCTTAAACATGGTGCTATATCTCTTATAACCGATAATACTCCAGTTGTGGCATTGGCTATACAGGAGAAAATATTAAGTAAAATGATAAGCAATACAAAAGAGGTAATATCTAGGGGAGCTAATGTTCTTTTATTTGCCAAAGAAGATATTGATATAGATAAAGATGCCTACAGAAAAATAGTATATCTTCCGAAAGTAGAGGATATGTTTATGCCTATAGTGTCTATAGCAGCATTACAATTATTAGCTTATCATACTGCTGTTATAAGGGGATGCGATGTAGATAAGCCTAGAAATTTGGCTAAGAGTGTAACTGTAGAATAGTGTTTTTGTGTTTTAATTTAGTATATGCCTAAACAAATATAGTTTGTAATATTTGGCTAAGTGTACATAGTGAGCATTCTGAGTGTATTTGTAAAGGTAGATTAAATTTTATATATTACAATACATTTAATATGTATTTTTTTAATATAAAGTTATAGCAATTGCATTTTATGCGAAGTGTGCCGACGAAGTACTCCTGCGGCTGAAGGAAGTACAGTTAGGTATGTCGTTGGCAAAAACTTGCGTGTGCGGTAAAAAAGTTAATAATTTCTATGAAAAGTGCATCAGTTGATAAAATAAAATTGTTCCAGTATATACTAAATTTAATAATTTATTTCATATGTAAAATATAATTTAGTATTATTTTTAGACTTGCACTTTTTTGGCTCTTTGGGAGAAGTATGCCGTTCTATGTGCCATAGATAAGCGAATCTGGAAAAAATTAATAAAAAATTGATAAACTTAAAAGTTTAACGAATTTTTTAAAATCTATAAGAAAGCGGTACAAGGCTTTATTTTTATTGCAAGACAAAATACAAGCAGGAATCAAACTATTTGAGAGATAGTTTTTCACACTTGTACCGCATTTCAAGCTTATTAAAATTAAAGAACAATTACTGTTATTTTTCTTCTGAGCATACAACTCTTTTGAAGATAGTATTATACTTCTATCCACTTTCATATTGATTCCTTTAATGCTTCAAAAGTTTCTCAGGCTTTTGTTTTTGATGCATTTTATAATTTGTCTTGCGTTAACTAATATACACAAAATAATTTTAAAGTCAACAAAATAAAAAAAATTTTTAAAACTAATTTTTTAATAAAATAAATTTGATTTTTTAGTAGGTAGGTGGGTAGGTTTGTATGCAGTTTTTGGCACATTTCTTGCAGTAGGTTAACTACTACTACTTACCTACCTACTTTTTAACTTTCTTTTTGATTTAAAGATTTTAAAAATAAAAAATTAGAAAACATAGTTATCTAGTATTTATAAAAAAGCCGTGTTTTTGAAGTTTTTTAATCAGGCATACATAAATCTATATTAAACCTAAAAAAGCCCTAAAAACAAGCCTCTACGCTTCAAATAAAACCATTCAAATCAAAAATCAAAACTCAATTTTTAATGATGTTATCGCAATAGCATAAATTAAAAATTAAAATAGCTCCTAATAGAAAAAAGGCAGTAAATAAAATCATAATTTTTTATAGTAAAGTGTGCAAAACGTGCATGTTCATTTCGAGCATCTTAACTAGTAAAGTGTACAAAGCGTGCATGTTCATTTCGAGCATCTTACCAGTAAAGTGTACAAAGTGTGCATGTTCATTTCGAGCATCTTACCAGTAAAGTGTACAAAGTGTGCATGTTCATTTCGTGCATCTTACCAGTAAAGCGTACAAAGTGTGCATGTTCATTTCGTGCATCTCATAAAAAATACCAAATCAATTATAAAAAGTTAAATCAAAAAGTTTTTATTCTTCAGGAATATATTATTTATAAATATCATAATATAGTATGGTATTTATATATAGCCTAGCTATCTATTTTTTATACTCAGTTTATCAATCCTGTTATTAAGCTCATTCATTTTGATGACTATTGTATTAAGTGTATTTGTTATATTTTCTTGAAAGTCATTTTTTATATTTTTGATTTCATTATCTCTATTTATTTTTTCTGTATTTGCTTTATTGAATGGGTGATTACTCATTGCATTTTTTATCATATTCATAAGCACATAAATATATCTGCTCGTTGTTGTATTAATATTTGAATGTCCCATCATCTTGCTTATTAAATAAGTTTCTGTTCCGCTTTCTGCCATATCAGTTGCAAAACCACGTCTAAAAGAATGGCAGGTTATTTTTACCTTATTTCTTTTTGATATTACTCTCATAATCATAGTCATAGTTTCTATTGCTAAATCCTGACCATTATTTTTTATAAAAAGATTATTCTGTTCTTTAATTTTATTTTTTCTTAATATCTCATCACGCTCTGCTATATAATCAATTAATACATCTTTGATCATATCAGAAAAAACAACTATGCGAGGCTTACTTCCTTTGGTTTTATAAATAGTTATAGTTTTGTTTTCAAGATTAATATTTCTAATATCTATTCCTGCAGTTTCCTTTCTGCGAATGCCTGTGTTTGACATTAAAAGCATCATTAAAATATTTCTTTGATTTGTGAAACTTTCTTTTGAAGTTCTTTCTATTTTTTTTATGATATCTAAAGTTTGATTTGCTTTTATCACCAACTGCTCTTTTATTATTGGCTTTGGTCTTTTTATATCATCAAAAGTATCTATCAATATTTTAGCTTCTATTATTTTTTTCTTATGCAAAAACTTCAGATAACTTTTAACAACATTTATTCTGCAGTTGATAATATCAGATGATAATTGATGTTCTGTTTGGTATGATATATATTTTTCTAATAATTCTTTATTTATATTTTTGTATAGAACTTCAGTACTACAAATATATAGATAATCTTTTTCAGCGAAAATAGAATAATCATTATCTTGCTTAATTATGAACTTAAAAAAATATATAATATTATTTTTATAAGTTTTTACAGTTGATGGGCTTTTATCTATAGAAAGATAATCAGAAAATTGAATAATAAAATTGACATCTTTGGAATAATCATAAAGATTATATTTTTCAGCATTAAGCATAAAAAACAACTCCATTTTTATTCTAAAAAATTTGCTTGACTTTTGAAAAAGAATAGAGTTGTTTTCTTAGATGTAATTATTATCGTCTTAAATAATTTTTCATTAAATATTTTTATATAATTATTGACAAAGTCATTTTATTTTATTAAATTTTTAGTAAACAATAGAAGTGAGGGTTATATGTTAATAGCATTTATGATATTTATTTTTATAATAGTTATAGCTAGTTTTTTATATAGTTTTACTTTCTCTAAAAAATCAAATGTTGAAAAAGTTAATAGCAATGATCACATAGAAATTACTTTTGAATATAATGAACCTAGAAAAACAGGTAAATTATTAAGGGACTTTCCTGCTAATTATACCATAATAGATGTTGAAACTACAGGATTAAAACCTAGAGAAGATAAGATAATAGAAATAGGAGCCATTAAATATAGAGATAATAAAGAAATAGATTATTTTTCAACTTTAGTAAAAGTAGATTATATTCCAAACTTTATAAGTTCATACACAAATATTACTAATAAAATGGTAAAAAATGCACCTAGAGTAGATGAAGCTATAAAACAATTTTATGATTTTGTAGGGGATGATATATTAGTTGGTTATAATGTTCCATTTGATATAAAGTTTTTATATGATGCTTTATATGAAGTTAGTAATGGAGAACTTTTATTAAATAATGATTTTATTGATGTTATGTATATAGCTAAAAGAGTATTAAAAGATTTAGAAAATTATAAGCAAGTAACAGTTGCATCATATTATAACATTAGTATAGATAATTTGCATAGAGCTATGGGAGATTGTAAATTATGCAGTGCTATATATGAATGTTTACAAAAAGATATACTTGAAAAATGGGGAGCATTTAATAAGTTCTACAAAAAATATCCGAAAATAAAAAATAAGATTGAAAATAACAAAAATGAATAATTCTTTTGCTATTCATATTGATTGCCTATTTTTATGAAAAAGTTTAAAATTAATTTATATTAATTTCTAAAAACCATAAATTATATTTTTATTCTCAAGGGCAGGAGTTTAAGCTTCGCCCTTATTTTTTATATTCAGTCATAATCAATAAAAAAGATTAATAAAGATTATAGTATAAAGTTTTTTTCTTAAAAGAAATCATAAACCTTAATATTTTGTATATATGGTATAGAATAAAAAATATTTTTTTAATCTGATAAAAAAATATTTTTACTAAATAAAAAAGGAGGTAAATTATGACTTTTAATTTAGAAAAAGCTATTAGAGCAATATTTGTTATAGTTAATACCGTAATTGCTCTAATAGACATATTCAAAGATTAAGGTTAATACCTTATTAAAAGCACCAAATATAGAGCAATATATTTGGTGTTAAAATTATAATATTAAAATAAATAATATCAAGGAGTTGTATATGGCTAATGAATTAGAAAAAAAAGAAGAGTTAAAAAAAGCACCCAAAAAACTGCACTGGGCTTTTACAGCCCCAGAAGAATGTATTAATGAAATGAAAGACTATGCAAGAAAGTACAATATGTCTTTAGGCGAATATATAGAGGCTATTCATAAAAGATATTTAGAAAGCATACAAAAAAAATAATAAAAAAATACAAGGCTGAAACTTGGCAAAGTTACAGCCCTTAATCCAACATATTAGTGAGTCTAATATGCAAAAACTAAACCATATTTATTTTATATTAATAATTAATAATATCAATATAAAATATATTAATAAAAAATAGAGCAGAACTTTAAAAAAGCTCTGCCCATAAAACATTTTATTATAATTTAGGAGAAAAAAATGGTAGATGAATAGTAATATTGATTATTTATTATTTATCGCCTTCAAACTTTGACTGATAACTTTTAAATCCAGCAAGTCCAAGCAAACCACCCATCAAAAATGGAAGAGCTTCACCAAGCCTAACATCTTTAGAAAAAACCAAAAACGCTATACAAACAAGCATAACCGCCGAACCTAATAAGCTGATTAAACGCATACTAGAAAGATGGCCAGTCTTTGAACATAGAAGTAAATCTTTAAAGGTATTAAACATAAATAACCTCTGTAATAATTTTTTAATATAAAAAACTTAAAAATAAAAAATTGGGAGCATCTGCTTGATTTATCAAGCAGATACTTAAAGCGGACAATTTTTTATATATAAAATAAAAAGTAAATCTTTTAATACGTTCATAATGCGTCCTACGAAATTACAGCTATAAAAAACATCACACATCCGTAAGTTAATTTAATAAAATAATATATTGATGTTTTTTCTTTAATAAGAGCTTTTAATCTCTCAGTAAAAGTTCCTTCAATCTCATTCATAAACTTGTTATAGTATTTTACTATTCTAATGAAAGTAAAAACTACCATAACACCTATTAAAAAAATTAATATTAATTTAAACATATTCACTCCTTAAAACTATTTATAAACTTTTAATTTTTCTGCTATTATCTTAAAACTATTAATAAATACCTCTTTTATTTTTTCTCTGTTATTTTCTAATTCTGTTATTTTACTTTCTTTTACTTCAAATAAAGTTCCTATCTGCTTGTTTTGATTATTGAACATATAAACAGTTTCAATAGGAAGATTCTCACTTTCTATAACTTCTGATATTTGCCTAGCCATACCGTAAACATTAACATCAAATAAATAACTAAAATATATATACGGATGGAAATATTCATCTTCAATATGACCTTCGCAGCACTGACTAGTTTTATATCCTTTTTTGTTTAACTCTAAAATGATATCTGCTATATTTTTATCAATGCGTATAAAATGTATTAATTCTCCGCATTGACAAATCATTTTATCTTCATAAAGAGTATTGCACTTAGGACAAAAATTATAATGCTCTTTACTGTTTAAAATATTATGTTTAAATAATGTATCAAATTGTCTATTCATTATTATATCCTTTTAAATTGCTGGCTGTTTAGGACATTCAAAATATATAATATTTTCTTTATTTGCTATTAATCCATTAATTGCTATATAAGCATAAAGAGGTCTTTGATTTACAGTTTGTATTGTATATCCTGAATATTCATAGCCTTTGCCATTTTCAAAAAAATCTTCTATATTGCAATTTACATAAAAATTAACAGTTGTGTTTGGTGGGGTTATTGAGCCTTTTAAAATATATTTTCCACCTATTAAGTGAATACCAAAATCCTCTGACATATTGTATCTAACAGAATTAGCATATCCTATATCATAAGGACATATTACATTAGGATTGTATATTTTATCTGAGCTTATATTAATATTTGCCGATTGATTTTTACCCAATATAAAACATATATATAAATAATTATTTTGATAAACTGAGAAATATTGTGTTCCAGTTGTTTGATTCATTATTAAACCAACTAATTTTCTAGCATCTATATTTAATGTTTTATTAACTCTTATAACAGATGCTTCTGCTGAACTTATAAGTTCAATAGTTCCAAGAAGATATAAAGAACCATCACTTTTTTTTATTAATTTTACTTGGCTTAAATCTCCAAAGCAATTACTATTAATTTCTATATCAGATTCTCCATTATTTAAAGTAATTGTAGTCTTTTCAAATGAATATACTTCCTCTTCAAAAGTTTCTCCAGTATCAGAAGGCGGTTTAATCACAGAGCCGCTTTCCAAAGCAAGCAGACGTTCATGAATATCTTTTATAGTTGCAACAGGAGCTTCATTAGCTTGTCCTCCTTTTATTTTTTCTATATTTGATATTATTTGATTAATATCTTCTGCATACACAGTTTCTTCGCTTTGCCTTGCAGATACTTCTTTATATTCGTTAGGTTTACTTAAAGCCATATAAAACTCCTAAAAACATGGATGTTTTTATACAGCTGCTACACGGAGGTAAAAGCAGCTGTATACATATTATTTATTTTTTATATAAGTAATAATTCGTTCCTACTTGTATGTTGTACCAGAGCTGCCATTCTCCTATCTTTATAATGCTTTCTTGGTATCTTCTCATTAAATCTTGCCGATTTGTTACGGACTTGATTATAAATATTTTTGGCGGTGTAGAAAGCGGTACTTTGACATATTTTGTTTTTGTACTGCATGAAGTTAATATCATTAAAATACTTATAAAAATTATTAGATATATTATTAAATGTTTCATTTTCTGTCCTTGTCAGTAATTCTTCATCTATATTTTTAATCATTAAACTAGAATTACTAAAACTATTTTGAAACTTCTCATTTTCTTTAATAAATAATATTTCATTTTGAAGCGTTTGATTATTAAGCTCCAAGCCCTTAATATCTTCCTGATACTGAGCAATCTCTTTTTCTTTTTTATGTATTTCACTGTCTTTAGCAGCTATTAATACTATAAAAATAGAAACTATTAAAACCATTATGACTGCTATAATGATTTTTTTGTTTATTTTGGACAAAAAGCCCGTTATTATTGTAATCATATATACTCCTATTATTATATTTTTTAATCTTTTTTATTTAATAAAATAAAGAATAGCTTTTATTATTACTATGCTCAAAAAAGCCTATAAGTAAATCGATAATAAATTATCGATTTGGCTTTTTTTCACTTTTTTCTTATTTAGTAAAATAAAGAACAGCCCCTATTATAGTACCTATTGCTGTAAGAAGTCCTGCTATACCCACAACCGCTTTTTGAAACTTATGCAAGGTAGCAACAGTAATATTACCTTCTAAACTTTTCTTTATTTCTTTTAATTCTTCATCTATTTTATTTTTATATTCCTGTATTTCAGTTAAAAAATCTTTTACATGATTTTCCAGCTTTTCTATTCTCAAATCTATTTTGATAAAATCTTCTGACAAATTATCTAAATATGTATCATAGCTTTTTATATCATTTCTCAGATTTTTAATTTCTTCTTTCACTTCTTCTACTTTATGAATAATACCGTTTCCATTTTTTGTGCCGTCCTCATTATATCCGACTTGAAGTTCCAAACGGCTTAATCTTTTTTCTAGCATAGTAGTTTTAGTTTCTCTAGTTGTTGCCATTACTTTAACCTTCTAATATTTTTAAAATATTATTATATCTTTCTTCTCTGTCTTCAAGTCCATTGTACCCGCCGTTAATAAGTTTAGTAACTCCTTTCACATCGCCTTGACGGGCAAGTAAACCGCAGCCTTTCTCCTTCCAAAATAATAATGCAATCTCTATAGCATTATTAGGCTCTTTGGCAAGGTCTGGATTATTAACTAAGTCAGCATTTATTTTTTTACCATAGTTTTTATAATTATTTTTTCCAGTAAGCTGAATAATGCCTCTGCCTCTATATTTATAGCCTTCATCTTGGCCATTACCCAAACGTCCGCCATAAACAAAGTTGCCAATAGCCTCAGCTCCCTGAATACATAACTTTTTAGCATTTTCCAAACTTCCAACTCTTTTTTTGAATACCTCAAAAAGCCTTTGCGGAGTGTATCTGAAGCTCTCTTCAAGTCTTTTATAATTATTGCTTTCATGAGTTGTTTGTGCCAAGAACATAGCAGCTTCTTTTATGTCTGTAATACCATGTTTTTGAAAAGCATTATTTAATGGTAAAAGCCATTTCTTATTTATACCGATTTTATTTAATGTATTTTCATTTAGCATAGATTAAGCCTCTTTATTTTCTATATTGCTGTTATGCTCGTATTCGCCTAAAAATCCCGCTATACTCCAGTATAGCGGCGGCTCATACTCGCTTATTATTGCTTATTATTTACTTTCTTCTTTTTTTAATTCATATACTTTTATATATTCAGTTTTTTGTTTCTCTTTTGCTATTTGGAGTGTTACTTCTCTTTGCTTTAAGACTTTAATCTCTGTTTCTATATTCACTATAGCTTCACTGTATTGATATGATGTATTTTCATGCATTGATATGTTATATCCGTTATGAACTACTTTGCCTTCATGTTCTTTTAATAATGCAAGAACATCATCTTTTAAAGCCTCAATATTTTCTTTATTTTTTTTCTCTTCATTTTTCAGTTTTATATATTTTTCTATTAATGAAGTTTCTTTTTTATTTAATTCTGTTATACTTTCTTTTGCCATGTTTTATCCTTATATCTATATTCATACACTTATATAAAAAAATATAAGGATAATTCATTGCCTAAAGAAAAAATTATAAAATATACGGCATTATCTGTATCATTGAATCCTGAAGTTCTTTCTTTATACTATTTAATTTTTGGGATACATTACTTTGAGACATTTTTAATTTTTCTGCTATTTCTTTTTGTGTATATCCTTTTGCAAGCAGTTCCAGCATTTCTCTTTGATCTTTTTTAAGTAATGCTATTATTATTCTTTTACTGTCTCTATCTTCTACTTTTGAAAGTCCGAAAGTATATATAACTTTAGAAATATCTGTTTCAAATACATTAAATGTAGCATCAGAATAAATATCATTGTTATTTTTTTTATTTCTTATTGCTTTTTTCATATCATCACATAACTCTCTGCATTTATCTCTCTTATGACATAAATTGCAGGTATTAGTATTTTTTTTCATTTTTTATCTCCTAAATTATTTATATACTCTGCTATTTTTAAAGCATCATAAGTATTGCAAATATTTTTAATCTTTAATTTTTTTTTCGCAGAATCTATATCATTTTTCAGCTCAATATACTCAGTGTAATTATTGCTGTATGCTATATCTTCTAAAGACATATTATCTATTGTAATAACTCCTAAACTCGTAATCATAATCTACCCCCTATAATTGTCTTAATTTTATAATATTGTCAAATATATTAAGTTTAAGTATTTCACACTTACAAGGCTTTATATAATAACTTCCATCTTCTCTTTTATATTCTATCTCTACTATATCAAATAACTTTAGAAAATCTAAAGTTTCATAATATTCAAATGTATAATACTCTTTTAATATATATCTGCTTTTCATTATTTCATTAGATAAGCTCACTGCATCTTCTTTTCTTTTTAATAAAGTTTCAAACTCTTCATGTGCATTTATCCTATGTCTTTTTTTAGCTTCCTCTTCAAAATCAGTATTTTTATATGTTGACTTTAATAAATCATATTTAATGCTGCAGCTTGATAAATACTCATCACTTTCTACTGTTTTATCAACCCTGCCCATACAGTACTGTTTTATTTTATATTTGGCTTCATTGCTGCGAAATCTTGTACTGATAAAATCTATTTTATTATTATCTATTTCTAATCTTCCTTGCTCTAAAAAAGAAAGTTCTCCTATCAAATCAAGTGTAGTCTTTTTATTATCATTATCAAGTAAAACAGCGATTTCTCTTGAACGTTCTTCTTCAATCTGCCAATTTTCTATATTATAATTTTCTTTAATGTATGCTATGTTTTCATAATCTTCTAAAATCTCTCTAATGAGAGTTAAAGATTTATAAGGCGGTATATCTATTTCTGCATATATCTCATATAAATTATCATTAGTATCTATTATAGAATGTACTTGGTTTTTTCCCCTAAAAATTAACTGTCCTTTTTCTTTATCTAATGTCCATACTCTTTGACTTCCTTTTCCATCATTATAATCTTTAAACTCAGGTATAAATATCTCCAATTCTCCGCTTATAACCTTACCATTTTCACGTTCTATTATTTCATTTTCACTTTCTGGTGTTTCTATAAAATATATATGCGGCTTCAATTTATTATTATCAAGCGGATCATTTCTATTAACAATACTCTCTATTGCATGTCTTGAAGTGTCGCATATTTCAAAAACTACTTCAGGAATCAAATCAGGATTTAGTATGCTTGGAGTATAATATTTTATAGGTTTTAATTTTACTGTAATGCCATGTCCAGCTGCTAAAGTTCTGCATGTGTCAATTATATCTTCACCGCTTTGCACATTCTCTGGGAAGTTCTTTAAGTCAGGATATTCTTTTTCACTGAAAACATTTTTAGGAAGCTCAGCAGAAAAAGAAGCTCTTATATCTGATGCTGTTATTGTTACAGTTTCTAAAAAAGCATACTCAGGTTTTTGAATAAAACCAGAGAATATAATTTTTGAATCCGAAAAATCACTGCCGTCAAATACCTGCCTGACTAAAAATCTATTACCATATAAATTACTAAAATCATCAAAAAGTCCGTCATCATTTCTTAAAGTAACAGACATTTCATTTGTTTGAATAGTATCAAATGCAAGTGAATCGCCTTCTATATCCGCTGTATCTATTTCCTCCACTCTAGGCTCTACATACATATTATTTAATTCAGTAATTAGGCGACTGCCCGCCTGTGGCGAATTATTATTACTATCAAGCACCGAAGGTGGGCAGGTGTCCCATTCACGTGTGGAGAATAATTTTTTAATATTTATAATAATATTCTTTTTACTGTAAGGAGTTTCAAAGTTATTAAAATGCACGGCTATATAATTAATATTATCTTTTTTATATTGATAATAAGATTTATTCTGTTTATAAAGAGCTTCTAAAGAAAATACTTCTATATATCCTCTGTCATTATCCACACTTACAGAGCCAATATTATATAAATTATATAATTCATCTTCTTGAATATTAAATAATTCATTAAAATAAGAACTGCTGTATAATGAGTATATTTCATTAATACTTGCAGTCCATACACCTCCGAAAGGTGCAAATATTAATCTAGTATCAGGACTAGAAATATCAAGCTCTATAATATTAGCAAAACTCTTAAGCATTTTATAAACCTACTATTTCTGCATATACTCTATAACTGCTGAGCCGTCTTGTCCTTTTTCTCCATTAGCAACAACACCATTGCTGTTACTATTAGTACCTCCATTTCCTCCAGCACCAACTATTATTTTTATTTTACTTGCCGTACCAAGCATAGCTCTTGTAATATCTACTATAGCAGCACTTCCGCTTCCTCCGCCTGCTGTACCAGTGTATGCTCCTGTTACTACTCCTCCATCCCCTCCATTACCTCCGCTAGCCAATGTTATATTATTTAATTTTCCGCCTTTTGCTATTCTGTTAGTACTTAATCTATTTAGAGCTTCACCCTGTACCCCTTGAATTAATTTTCCGCTTCCTGTAGCTACTCCTCCGCTTCCTGCTCTCTCACCAAGTTGTCCATCTATATTTCCTGATTTACCGCCGCCGCCTGCTCCGCAAGTTGTTATAACTTTATCATTTATTAATATTTGGGAATTACCTCCTGAAGCTCCTTCAGAACTATAAACACATCCGCCGCCGCCGCCTGAAGTTATATGTACTGTAATGCTATTAACATCACTTGGAAAATTAAACTCATGAGTACCAACACCAAAGTTCACTGTTTTTCTTTTTAATGTTTGACCTTTTCTTTCTATATCATTAATGTTCCAATATTTCTTTTCTACATATCCGCCTAAATTAGCATCATATTTCATTGATATTCTTAAATATTTTTCTGCACATTTTCTTTGAGAATCTAAATTATAAAAGCCTCTGTTCTCATAATCATAAGTAGGAAATCCATTGCCGACTGTTTCACTATATCCGCCTGCTATTTCTGCTCTTAAATAATCATTGTCTTTATTATTAGAATCCCTTACTATAACAAGTTTAATAAATCTTAAATCCTGCTTAATTACGCCGCCGCTGCTAATATTATCATTGAGTTTTATATTCTCATTTGTTTCAAATAATCTGCCTTCAAACTCGCAAATACTTCCTGCTAAAATATCTGGAAGTTCTCTGTCTGTATCACTCCAATGATTTAATTTTATACCGTCAAAAGCAGTATGAAGCATACGCATTTTCTGCATAATAATATTCTGCTGTCTATAGCTATCTAATAAATTAGTTGGATTTTCTACTGGTTCTTTAATTACCCTAAACATTAATATACTCCATTATTGCTAAGCTCGCCTCACACTATAGGAGCGAATAAGCAGGCTTATTCGCTTGTTCGGCTCGCTTAATTCCTGATATGTGTAATTAATTTTTTAATACACTTCATTATTATAATTGTCTAAATAATATCCATTATATCTATTGCCGTCATAATACATATAGTAAGCTATATATTTATATATCTCTCCATTAACTTCTTTATAAAATCCGCCAAGCTCTTCATTATAAAAACAATCAAGATTTGTAACCAATTCTGCAATTAAGTTTTTGCCGTTATTAGACAGTTTCAATCTTATATATCTATTTCCTTCATCTTTGCTGTTATCAATAAGTTCTATATCCTCTTTATTTTCATATATGGAATTGCAAAATAAACAAATAGAGCCTTTCATTAAAGTAGGCGGATATATATCTAAAAAATGATTAAGTTTAATTCCTTCAAAAGCTGTATATAAAAATCTAGTTTTCTTTAATAATTCATTTTGTTTTTTATATCCCTCTTCAATAGTAAGAGGTATACAGGAAGGCTCATAAATAATCTCAAACATTATTTTATCTCCCTAAATGTAAGCTCTGTAGAATACTGATATAAATCATTCTTTCCTTTCTTAAAATCTATTTTATCATTAGTACATACATAAAGCCCTGATTTCATATAATATTTTACAGATACATTTTTTGACTTAATAGTTGAAACATTTTTATCTCCATACTTGGATAGTCCGTATTTACTTATATTATATTTTGCTGTTTCCATATTCGATGATTTACTAGCATATTTTGCTTTTCCATATTTGCTTATATTATATATTGCATATTCTTTATCTGGACTTATTGTTTCTTCTATCCATACTTGAAGAACAAAAGGTTCAAAATTACTAATATCAAAAAAGTTAATGATTTTTTCTCTATCATCATTAGTCAGATACGGAAAAGATACTTTCCAAGTATCATATCTTTTAAAAGGAAGTTTTCTATAAAAATAATGACCTGTTAAAGAAAAATATGGATTATGAGTATAATTAACAGTATGCGTTTTGCTTTTATCATGAGGAGGGAAATCCACGCCTTCGCCTATTATTAAATATCCGCATTCAAGTATATTGCCGTCTTCATCTTTGATAAAAGTTATTTTGACTTTTATAAACTCTACAGCAGCTATATTATGAATAGCTTGTTTATTTATTATATTAATATTATATGTAAGCAGATCATTATTAATATTTGTTATTTCTAATTTTATTTTTTTAGCATTTGTATTAAATATTGCTATTTCATTTATAATGCCGTTTCCTAATAGTGTTAAACTTCCTTCACTTTCACTTGCAAACTTTCCAACTTCAAGAGTTTGATAATTAAACATATTAGAAATAGAAAAAAAATCATCTTCACTAGAGAAAGTATATTCAAAATTATTAAAAATATTATTCCATAATAGCCTCATAATATTCCCCTTTGTGATACTACCTTAACGCCTCGTTTACTTAGATTAAGCATTGTGCTTGCAACTATCTTTCCGTCAAGCATCAAATAAACAGGCTGATTGAATATAGTTTCTGACTGTGTATTTACTTCATATATTCCATCATTATTTTTAGCAGCTTCAAAAATCTGACTTCCTATTTTTGATAGTATTCTATCTTCAAGAGGTATAACCGCTTCATCGCTTGCACCCTCTCCAATTACAGCATTAATTCCTCCGTTTCTTCTCTCTACAAGTCCGCCTTTTGCCAAGTATTTAGGTTCACTCGGTTTAGCTTGAGATAATGTCGCCAAATTAACAGCACCGCCTGCAATAATTCCTGCTAAAGTTGCATAGGCTATTAAAGGCATTGGAAAAGGACCAGCACTCATAGCTGATGCCAATGCACTTATGGCTGCCTGTGCCATAGAAGCTGACGCCTGAACTAAAGACATTTTCCAGCTTTCCATTTGCGAATTATATTCTAGCTTCATCTTATCATTATTATAGTTTTTCTCTACTTCCATCTGCTTAGCTTTGGCTTCTTCTTCTATTTGTATTTTAGCTAGTTCTTTTTGTTTCTCTTCAAGTTCAGCTTTTATTCTCTCCTGCTCATAAAGTCCTAAAGCAACTTTTTGCCTATTCTGTAATTGTTTTATTTCATTTAATAAACTCTGCTTTTGCGAGTCCTCCATTATTCCTATAGCTTCAAGCCTTGCATTTTTTTCTTCTTCTATCGCTTCTAATGCTGCCTCTTTTCTTTCCTCATTTTTTTCTATTTCAAACTCTATAGCCTGTATTTGCATTTCCTGTATAGCAGAATAAAAATCATTTGTATATCCTATAGTGTCATTAAGCATTTGAAGCCAATTCGCACTAAAATAATCTGAAAAACTTTGAGTAGGTGTTTTCCAAAGTTCGCCGAACTTCTCTTTTAATATTTCTACCTGTTCAGTTGTAAGTTCTAATTCATTAGTTATGCTTTCTATTCCGCTTCTTACTATTTCACTTTTCTGTCCCTGCTGTTCAGCTTCGCTTACTTTATCGCCGAACTCTTCAGCAACAGAAACGCCTCTTTCATAAGCGGATATACTATTTTCTATTTCTTTTACTAATTCAGAAAATCTGTCAGTTTTGATACTGTCTAATGCGTAGCCGTAATTATCACTTAAATATTTTATTTGATTAGCATTTAAGTTTAGTACCGTACTCATTTCTGTGAGTATAGCACCTACTTTGTCTTTTTTAGCTTCTAAAGCCTCAGCATCACTGATTTCAGCTCCCATATTACGAAGATTGCTTACTCTGCGATTTTCCTCTGCCTCTGCTTTTTTTAGTAAAGCTAAATAATCTTCATAAGTTTTTGTTTTATCTTTTACAGCATCAGATTTACCTTTTATTGCATTAATGCTCTTTTCATTAGCTTCTTTTTCTTTAGTCTCTAAATCTATTCCATCTCTAGTTAGAGACTGTCTTAAATGCATGCTTTGATTTAAGTCATTTCTTTGTTTTTCTAATGTATTTAATGTATTTTCTACTTCTGATAATTTTTCATAATCAGAACTCTTTAATATCTCATCATTGGCTTGGCTTTCTCCCATACCAGATGCATATAAAGAACTTCTTAAGTTTTCAACAGCAGTATTATATATTTTGCTCTTTTCTTCTAATTCTTTTATTTTTGTTTCTATAGTTTGTATTTGTATACTTTCTTCTGCCGTTCTATAGTCTTCTAACTTCATAGTAGCAGAATCTATATATGTAATTCCGTCTAAAACTACAGTTTTTAAATTAGGATATAGTCTAGTAAGTTTATCAGTTACTTGGTTTAATCTTTCAGTAGCTGCTGCATCTAACTCTTTGGCACTAGCTAGTTTTTGATACTCTTCAAATAAACCTACATCTTTAAAAGAATTATCATTTAATTCTTTTGTGCTGTTAGCTAATTGGTTTGAAGTATCTATTAATGCTTTATATTCCTGATTTAATTTATATGCTTTTACTGCTAAAGCACCAAGTCCTACGGTTAAAGCTGTTATAATACCAACAGGACTTGCAATCATTACTGTATTTAATGCTTTCCAAGCTGTACTTAATCCTTGAATAGAGCTTGCGGCTGTCTTTAATGTAGATACCGCATTTTTAAAATCTTTTATAGTTTTCTTAGCTTCTGTTATTCCTTTTGAAAGTCCTACTATACCTTTTAATGCAGGACCAAAGCCTGCTGCTAAAGCAACAAAGCCTACACTTACTGCCTGCAAAGGTGCTGGCAAGTCGCTGAATGTTTTTATTAAAGATATAATAGTAAGAATCATTTTTTCAGCTATAGGTACTATTTTATCTTGCATAACAGGAAGTAAATCTTCATTAACAACAGGAAGTAAACTATTTCCAAGCTCTACTACTAAAGCACTAAGCTCTGCTTTCATTTTTTCAAACTGTCTTGCTGGACCGTCATCTATTTTTTTGAATGCCTCAGCTGTAGCTCCTGCCGAATTATTCATCTGATCTAAAGCATCTTTAAACTTATCTGCATTCTTTCCAGATAAAGCTAAACCAGCATTTGCTGCCTCAACACTGCTGAACATACTAGAAATATCTTTTCCGCTTTTATCAGCTTTTTCAGCAAGCATTTGAAGAGCTTCCTGTAAAGTTCCTCCTTGCTCTATAAACTCTTTAAAGCTTTTTCCTGCTATTTCTCTAAATGCTATATCTGTAATGCTTCCTTCTTTATTAAGTTCTACTAAAGCCTGACGAATCTGTGTTGTTGCAACAGAAGTAGGAGTTCCTTGTGCAGTCATTACAGCAATAGCAGCTCCTATATCTTCAAACTTCACTCCTAAAGCTGAAGCGGTAGGAATAACATTAAATAAAGATTTTGATAACTGAGTAAAGTCTGTTTTTCCTAGCTTCAGTGTTTGAAACATTATGTCTGAAGCTCTATTAGTATTAAGAACTTCTGTTCCATAAGCATTAGTAACAGAAGTAAGTCCGTCAACTGAAGTTTCTAATTCAGCAACACCTGCAATAGCAGCTTCGCCTGCCGTTTTTAAGAACTCAAATACATTTTCACGTGGAACTCCTGCAGAAAGTGCTTGATAAAGAGCTTTAGTTGTTTCTTCTGGAAGTTTGCCTATTTCTTTACTAAACGCTAAAGTTTCATTTTTTAATTTTTCAAAACCTTCATTGCTTAATTTAGGAAGAAGAGTAAGAACCTCACGCATTCCATTATCAAAATCAGTAGCTTTTTTAGTAGCTAATGCAAAAGCTGTTGTCCCTGCTGCTATTGGCACAGTTAAACTTTTAGTAGCTAAAGAACCGAACTTGTCAAAAGATTTTCCTATTTTATCAAAGCCTTTTTCTAAGTCTGTTGTTTTATCTTTAAGTTTTCCAAATGCCTCAATAGCTTGAGAAGCATCTGCATTAATATATACATTTAATTTACTCATTATTGCTAAACTCAAAAAAGCCTTTGAGAAAATCGATAATAAATTATCGATTTGGCTTTTTTTCGTTTTTTATTCCTTTTTTATTATTGCTAATTATTTACCGTAATAGTTTCTATTTCCCATAAACCTTGTCTTTCTTTTTTTATAGTTTTATTTCCCTGTTTTATTTCAGATGAAGAATTGTTTGATTTAGTTTTCTCTTCTACTTCTATAATATAAGGCAAATTTAAAGAAGCTGTATAATAGAGCAGAAGTCTTTGCAAACTCATCTCCATCATACAGTCTTCTGTCCACCCATAGCTATTAGCTAAATGTGCAAATAACTTTATTAATTCTATTTTTATTAGTTTTCTTTTTTTTTATCCTCATTAGGAGCATCAATTCCTGCTTTATAAAAGCCGTCCATTATCATTCTGAATATTTTTATAAGCTGATCATAATTAAAATCTTCTAATATATCTTCTCGGCAGGTATTTTTATCCTGTCTTTGTATAAGAGGAATTACTATATCTTCTATCACAGTCTGTGAATCAAGAAAACCTTTCTCTGCTATAGACTGGCTATAATCACTTATTTTTAATGCCAAGCCCACAGGTATATCATTAACATTTATCTTGTATTTGCCAAGTTTGGCATAAACTGCTTTTTTATTACTAAACTCTTCTAAATCTACAATTTCTATATCTGCCATATTTCAGATCCTTATATATTTGCATTTATATTTACTTCTATATCTTTTACAATATCTTCACTGCCTGTTTTTTTAGCTGTGATTTTTAATGTAGCTGTACCTTCTGCCTTTCCTGTGATAGTGAAAGTTTTAGTTTCAGCTTCATAGCTCACATCAAAAAACTGCTGGTCTGGAGGCTCTACTGTATGTGTTATCTCGTCAGCATTTGAAGTTAATACTACAGTATCATTTTCATCTGCTCTTATATCTACATTTGGTTTATCACTTTCTAAAGTTAAAGCTTCTGGAACCGCTTGTATATTAATAGATATATCTTTAGTAATATCTTCACTGCCTGCTTTTTTAGCTGTGATTTTTAATGTAGCTGTACCTTCTGCCTTTCCTGTAATAGTGAAAGTTTTAGTTTCAGCTTCATAGCTCACATCAAAAAACTGCTGATCTGGAGGCTCTACTGTATGTGTTATCTCGTCAGCATTTGAAGTTAATGCTACAGTATCATTTCCATCTGCTCTTATATCTACATTTGGTTTATCACTTTCTAAAGTTAATGGAACATTAGGTTCACTTTCTGTATCTGATGTTTCCTCTTCTGTATCTTTTATTTCTTCTTCATCTTTACCTACAGACTGTTCATCTTCATACCATGCAAGCTGCTCTCCGCTTTGCTGACTGCCTGCTAAAGTCGCTGAGAAACTTAATTTCCCTACCAACACATCCTGTGCTTTATCAGAAGGGAAGCTAAACTCTAAGCCGCCTGCTATTGAAGCCTGCGGTAAATATATTCTTAATTCTTTACTCTCAGCATTAGTATTAACTATCATTATGCATTTAGGTTTGATTGTAGAACTTTTTCCTCCTGTTGCCATGCGTACCATTTTAGGCATAGTTCTAGTATATGTAATAATTAAAGTATCTGTGCTAGGAGATATTTTAGTATCTGTAATTTTTATTCCATTAGTTCCTATTTTTTCGTAGCTTGATTCTTCTATGCGAATATTTCCCATAGAGTTTTTCTTTTCTACTTTAGTTATTGTTACTTCGCTTCCGTCTGCATTTCTAAATGGAACTTTTATTTCTTCACCTCTTTTATATGTATCTGATTCTACTATATACTGTTTTGTAACTTCTGTTTTACCATCATAGCTGTCTATATTATCTATACCGCCTCTTGCCTCAGCATAGTTTTTGAAATTAATTTCTAAACTGTCAAGAGTTAATTCCATTTTATGTTCTGTCACTAAAGTAGCTATAGTTCCTGCATTGTCGCTTTCTATATCTGATGTAGTTATAGTTTCTTTTACAGCAACACTGCGTGCTGCTCCTATATTTATAAGTTTATCAAATCTATCTCCTATCAAAACTTTGGCACTTCCGTATCTTATTGTTTTTTTTTCTTGCACACTTGTTTGACTCATAATATCTCCTTATTGTTATTATGCTAGCTTTATATTAATATTTATATAATATTTCTATTATTGTCATTGTCTGATATGCATTATCTATACGAGAATGGCTTTCATTGCTTATATCACAGCCGCATATCTCAATATTATCTATCTTTTTTTTCAAACTATTAAAATACTTACCTATTTTTTTCTGAAGAGTTAATGCATGTTCTAAACTTGTAGAATAAACACTAACTTGATAAATATCTCTTGAATATTCAAACTCATATTTAGGATTTGAACTTTGAAGAGAATAAACTATATAGCTTTTATCATTATCTACATTGCTGTCCTCAACAAAATCCAAATAAACACCTGCCGTTTTTTTATCTTCTTGAGTAAGACTTTTTAATAATTGATAAATTACTCTATGCATATTTATAAACTCTATTTATTATTAGCTTTTTGTATTACTATATTCAAAGCACTTTTGACTGCCTCTTCTATATTCTCTCTGTTTGATTCAAATAGAGGTATTAACAAAGGCACTTCATTTTTATATTTATTTCCATATTCATTAAAAAAAGCATAATACCTATCGCCTTGCTCTTTATACCATTTTATTTTATTTTTCTCAGGTGCTGTGCCTCTTTTTCCGCTAATTGTAGTAATCTTAACATTGCTTTCAGTATTACTCTTTTTGTTTATTCTTGTTTCTTTTACAGTAAAATATTTATCAAAAGTCCAGCCTCTGCTTTTTGCTTTTGCATTAGCTTCTTTTGCTATTCTTCTAGCTTCTTTTAATGAGGCTTTTTTTACTTCATTCTTAAAATCAATTCCTAACTCTTCTAAAGTTTTCCTGAACTCATCAAACCCTGTAAGAGTTACTTTATTTTTTTCAGACATATTACTCTCTATTGTCAGCTTTTTTATTATTTACTAATTTCTTTATTGTAAATATGCATTCTATATTTTTATATGAAACATTCTCCATATTAATGACTTCATAGATATCATTTTCACGGTTTATTTTGGCCATCATTCCTTTGGTATCAAACTCTTTGAAATAATGAGTATGTACTTTCAAAGTTCTTGTTAAATCTTTTCTTTTACCCTGCTGTATATCTTTATATGTTATATCTTCAATAGAGCATTTTACTTTTCTTAATTCTATTAATTCATTACTTCCTGTTCCGTTTCCATTATCTATATACTTTGTTCTATAAAAAGTTATAGTATGAATTAATTTTCCAACTTTCATTATTGTTATATTCGCCTCGCCTAATAAAAGCGAATAAGTAAACTTATTCGCTGGCTTGGCTCATCTCCTATAGAGTAAACTTTTCCCTTGCAATGGCCAATAATCTATGAACACCTTTCAAAGCAACTTCCTCACTTTGACTGGCTTCTCCTGTTTTGCTTTCAAAATAATGAGCAGCAAGTCCAAGAATAGCATACCTAACTTCAGGAGGACAATCGGCTCTTTTGTATTCTATTTCATTAGCTTTATTACAATAGCCGATTGCACTGTCTAAAGTCAGATGCAGTATATCATCATCATAGTCAATGCCTTCTAAGTTTAGAAACTTTTTGAACTCTGACAAAGTAACTACTTTATTATCTTCGCTCGCTACAAGCCCCGACAATCCCGAGTGATTAGTATCACTCGGCGGGCTTTCCGCTTGCTTTTCTTCGTCATCATCACCTTCTTCGACTACTTTTCTGACATCAATGTCTATACTATTAATATCTTCAGTATCACTGCTCATATATAAAAGCCTTATTAAAAATTATTAAGCTGCATACGCTTGATCATTTGGAAGTAATCTTACAAATGCTGATTTTTGAATAGGGGCACCGTCTCCCCAATATCCTACTTGGAAACCTACCTGATTTGTTTTGCTGTATAACTCATGCAAAACTTGAAGTTCCATAGACAAGCTGTCAAAAATCCAATAATATTTTAAGTTTGCTAAGAACCCAAAATATTTTGTAGCTTCCAGCTTATCTTCTATAAAGTCATTTTGCACAACTGGTATACCAAGTAAAATACTAGGCTGTCCCGCTATTAAACTTTCCTGCCAAATAGGACGGTCCTGCTTATCTTTTAATTTTCTTAAAGCAGCAACTGCTTTTTTATTAAGCATCCATACCGCTCCGTTTTGATATCCGCCTTTCAATCCGCTTACTGCATCTACTAAACCATCATAAGTTATAGCAGCACTTGCAGTTCCTACTTTTATATCTCTGTCAGTTGGAATAGCTGCTGTATTATCTGAAGTTTGAGCAAATATACCTAGAGGTTTATCCTGTCCATTTCCATATAAATAATTATGCTCTAATGTAGAAGCCAATTTATATACTATTCTCTCCTCAACTAAACCTTGAATATCTATGTTGCTTTGCTTTATTAATCTTTTACTAAGTTTAACTAACTTAGTTAATTGATTAGCCTTCATTTCTCTTTTTCCAAAAGACATATTTGTATCTTCTGTAACTTCTGCGATTTCTGCTGTCCAATCAAGATCATTTAAATCACTGTCAAGTGTAGGTATTCCTATGCTTGCATATCCGTTCATAGCAGGAATGATATTTGCTCTTTTTCTTATCTGTACTGCATCATCTAAGTCTTTTATAATTTGCTTTACTAGATACTGAGGTGCTATAGTATATCCGCCGCCTTCGGCAACGCCTGCCTGAAGTGTTTCTCTTATTTCTTTATCATTGCCTGATCTAAACCATCTGTCAACTTTAGCTCTTAATTCAGCTTCGTTATCATCAGCAGATGAATTGTCCAAATTATCAGCTAAATTTCTTTTATTCATAGAAGATTTAGTTTGAAGTGATAGAAGTTTATCATTTCTCTCTATTTCCTTATTTCTATTTTCTATATTCTTCATTAAAGTATCTATATCATTATCTAGTTTTGATATATCTTCTTTTTTATTTTCTCTCTCTTCAATACTCATAGCAGAATATGCTTGTCTTTTTTGCATAAGTTCATCAATAGATTGTAAATCTAAAGCATTTTCATTTTTTAGTTTTTCTATTAAAGCTCTCAATTCTTCTGGTGACATAATTTGATACTCCTTATTATTATTTATTTTTTATTTTTAGATATTTTATTTTTTGTTCATATTCTTTATTTCTATAATCAAAATCATCATTCTCTATAGGTATAGATTTATCAGGCGGTTTTGCCGATAGGCACCTACTCGGTGGAATATATACATCTTCATTTTTATGCCTAACATTCGTTTGAGGATAAGCTGGAAATGTTACTAATGATATTTCATGCAAAGTGATTTCTTCTACTTCACGTATAGGCATTCCGTATTCTTTTAATGTTTCTTTATCATCAATCCAATTATCTCTCACTACTTTGAATCCGAAAGACATCTGCTTTATATCGCCTCTGTCCACGCTTTCTTTCAAATCTCTTGCCCAAGTAGTATTTGGCATAGAAACTTCAAAATATAACCCTTTTTCATCTTCTCTTAAAATTAATGTGCCAGAACTCTTTCTGCCTAGAACATATCTTGTATCATGTCCCCATAAACATACTTGATCATTTTCTAATAATGATTTAGTGAAAGCTCCTCTGTTTATACGCTCTCTAAATAAATCTCCATAGAGAGGCTCACTTAAAGAATTATATACAATAGCATAGCCTCTTAATTTAAGAGGCTCACCTTCTGTGTCTGTACTTTTTTGAATATTAATATCTATACTTCTAATTTCATTATTACTTGCTGGCATCTTTATATTCCTCTTCTAATTTTTTATTTTCATTATTATTTATATTAAAGTCTTGATTGCTCTCATTTTCTGAAGTTTCATAAACTGTTTTTATTGGTCTTATTTGCTGAGAAACGAAATACTCATCTCCGTATTCATCATCTACTTCGTTAAGGTTTTCCAGTATCCGCCATTCATTTCTAGTGAGAACACCATTATTTAATTTTATTTGGTTAGCCTGCTGCCTTGTAAGAGTATCGCCTCTCAAAAGTCCGTCTAAATTAAACTCTATATTATATTTTTTTCTTTCTAAATTATTTAATAAATAGCCATTCAATGCTTTTTCTATACGAACGCACCACGGTCTTATTGTGTGCGTTACAAACTCTATACTTTGATGTTCTATATTATTATTTGTACTCCTGCTTAAATCACCAATTAAATGTGGAGGTACACGGAACACTCGGCATATTTCCTCTACTGAAAATCTTCTGCTTTCTAAAAACTGTGCATCTGACAAGTTCATTGTGATAGGGTCTATTTTCATTCCTTCTTCAAGAACAACAATACCTTTTTCCCAAGCATCTCTGAAACTTTCTTTGAGATTTTGTTTGGCTTCTTTGCTTAATTGTTGCGGATGCGAAATAATTGGAACTTTTTTAACACCATTAGAAAAGAAATCTAATGCAAAATTATCCTGATAAAGTCCAGTAGTTATTTGCTTACGCATCATAGCTATTGGACTGTATCCTATCACTCCGTTCCATCCAAGTCCTGCTATATGCATAACTTGAGACGGAGATAAAGTAATTATTTCTCCATCATCTGAATATTCAAACATTTTATTGCCGTTTGAATCTCTATATATTTTAATCTTATTTGAATCTATTAGATAAAGTTCTGTTACTCTGTTGAAATTATCCCTTACTACTTCTACAAAGCCGTTGCCTTGAAGAAGTATTTGAGTGATTAGACTTTCTATAAATGATACTGATGTGCATTCTTCATTAGGAGCGTCATGCAATAATCTATATAAAGAATGATCTTTAGCTTTTATTTTATTATTTCCATTTACTTTATATACAAAAAGCGGTAAAGTAGCTATTGTTTCAGCAATAACTCTCACGCATGCAAATACTGTAGAGAAAGTTAAAGCAGTATTTGGATTGACTGCTGATAAAGTTTTATCATTTTGAATTGATAAAAAATTACTGCTGTCAATATAGCTGAAATCAGGAAACAGCCATTTTTTTATATAATTCCTTATATTTTTTATTACAGACATATATATATAAAAAAAATATAAGGAAATATAAGTTTTATTTTATATTTCCTATTTTTTTAATGTATTTATAGTCATAAATTATTATATTCATTACTATTTAATGAGCATTATTTTTTAATGGAGTCTATTATGCAAAATAAAAATGATAAAAAAAGATATAAAATACAAGCTCCTCCTAATTATTTTAATAAATATTCTATAAAAAAATGGAAAGAACTTGCACCTATCTTTGCCGAAAAAAATATGCTCGGACCTGCTGACATATCAGCTTTTGAGCTTTTATGTCTTCATTACGGCGATGCTATGAATCTTTATGAGGCTATGATTAATGAAGGAGGTTCTATAGCTGGTTATTTATCAGGTAAAAACTCTCAGACTATGGGAGAATATTTAGCTTATCATAAAGCTATAACGGCATATACAAAAATGCTTACCGAGTTTGGTTTAACTCCTGCTTCAAAAAAGAAAGTACCATATCCTGAAACTATAGAAGAGGATGATCCGCTTGAAAAAATGATAAATGGTTAAATAATATAATGTATACCTATGAAGAATATATCAATAAAGTTATAAATAAAGAATTGCCAGTGTGTCAAGCTGCTTTTTTATCTGTAAAAAGGCATTTGGACGATATAGAAAAATCAAAAAATAATGATTATCCTTTTTATTTTGATGATAATGAAGCTAAACGTCCTATCATGTTTATACAATCTTTAGTACATACAAAAGGAGAATGGGCAAATCATAATATTATACTAGAGCCTTGGGAACAGTTTATAATAGCAAGTATATTCGGATGGAGAAGAAAGGAAAATAAACTCAGACGTTACAAAAAAGCATACGTTCAAGTGAGCAGGAAAAATGGAAAAACTACTTTTGCATCTGGCATTGGTAATTATTGTTTTTTCTGCGACAGTCCTGCAGAGGCTGGAGTTGAAATATATTATATAGCTACTAAAAAAGATCAAGCGAAAATTGCATGGAGCGAAAGCGAAAGGCAAATAAGAAAAGCAAAAGCTCTTAATAAAGAAGCGATTACATATAAACAAACTTCTACAATTACAAAGAAAAAAGATACTGCATCAAAATCCAAACCGCTTGGACAGGACAGCAACACTGAAGACGGATTAAATCCTCATTTAGTGATAGTAGATGAGTACCATGCACATCCTGATAATGAACTACTAAATGTTCTTGAATCTGGAATGGGAGCTAGAAGGCAGCCGCTTGTATTTATAATTACTACTGCTGGTTTTGATAAATCTTCAGTGTGTTTTTCTGAATATGAATATGCAAAGCAAATATTAAAAGGTTCATTAAATAATGATGAATACTTTACAATAATATATGAGCCTGACAACATCAATGATATTTGGGTATTTATGTCCGAATATAAAGAAAAATTAAATAAAAATGAAGATGTTTCTAAGCAGGAAGAATTAATAAATAAAATTATTTTTCAAGCTAATCCTAATATAAATGTTTCTGTAAAAGACAGTTATCTCAAATCTAGGCTTTTAGAAGGGCTAGATAAACCTATTCAAAGAACTGATATACTTACAAAAAACTTGAATGTTTGGACACAGGCTAGTGAAGTTTGGATATCTTCTGACAGATGGATTAAATCTTATTCACATCAAAATATAAATATAAATGAATTAAAAGGCAGGAAAGCCTGCATCGGTTTGGATTTAGCAACTACAAGAGATATAGCAGCTTATGTTTTATGTTTTGATTCTATTGATAATGGTCCGTATATACTTCTGCCTCGCTTCTTTATGCCTAAAGAAAATATAAGGCAGCGTTCTAAAGAAGACAGAGTGCCTTATGAATTATGGGCTTCGCAAGGTTTAATTACTTTAACAAGCGGTGATATAATAGATTTTGATGTTATAGAATCCTCAATACTAAATGATGCGAAAGATTTTGAAATTATAGAAATAGCTTATGACCCTTGGAAAGCTATTGAAATAGTAACACACTTAGAAAGTGAGGGCTTCAAAATGGAACAGGTTAGGCAATCTTTTGCAGTCGGCGGTTTATCTGAAGGAACTTCTTTATTTGAAAAAACTATAGATGAACGAAAACTCCTTCATGGTAATAATGCAGTTCTTAATTGGATGATAAGCTGCTGTGAAGTAAAAACGGATGGGAGGGATAATTATTTGCCTGTAAAACCTGACAGAAGAAGATCATATAAAAGAATAGATGGTGTTGTAGCCTCCATTATGGCTCTTCATAGAGTGATTAAAAATCATTTTGAAGATACTAAAAGTATTTATGAAACTGAAGGCGTTTTTACATTATAATAATATCACTAATTTTATAAGTACCCCCTAATAAAAAAATTATCGCCATGCACAAAAGACTCCCCACTCGTTGCACCGATTGAAAGCCTGTAGAGATTTTCCCCACCCCCCGCCAAGCAAATATAAATCACTTATAATTTTGTTAAAGAAAAAAAGTTATTAATTTTAATTGAAAAATAGTTGACATTTTTTCAAGATATGCTATAATATAATTAATCCTAGATAAAAGGAGGAAATAATTATGGAAGTCTTAACTTTCATAGCTACAATTATTGATATAATGACCCTTATCGTAATTGTGGTTAAGCTGATAAAGATTAAAAAATAATTTTTATTAGCTTACGAAAGGGAGCTGAGTTTGCCGACTTGGCTCCTGACTTCCATAGTTATTATTATATATATAATATAGGAGTTGTCAAGATGTTAACAACTATAAATGCAATATTATCTTTAGTATCATTATCACTTAATATAGCAGTTTTAGTTCTTTTATTTAAAAGAGGTAATTAATGGATAATAAAAAAAATACTCATGGTGGTGCTAGAATTGGAGCTGGCAGAAAAAAGAAAGATGATAAGGATAAAAAGCCTAGCTATAGAATATCTTTTAGATTAAATGAAGAAGAAAATAAAATGCTTGAAGAAGCCGCAAAAAAAGAAGGAATGAGCATAGGACAATATGCTAGAAAATGTGCTTTGGAGAAATTTAAAATATAACAAATAAATAATTTATATATATTAGGTGTTGCGATAATAAAGGTTATCGTATTGGAATTCATTATGTATGTAAAAAAAGAAAGTAAATTAATAAAAGTAAATGGAAGATTAATAACAAATTCTTTAGTAGATAAAAGCAATACTTTTTTAGCTTTATGTGAACTTATAAATAATTCTATTCAAGCATCTGCAAATAATATAGAAATAAATATGACATCTGATTCTGAAGGTGAAATGATAAAAGATAGTATAACTTCTTTATCAATAAAAGACGATGGAGAAGGTGTATCTCTTAGTGATTTTCAAAAGAAAATATTAGAAATAGCTACAGACATAAAACCTAAAGGAAAAGGAACAGGAAGATTTTCAGTCTTTCAATTTGGTAAAACTGCTTATTTTGAAACAGTTTCTTATGATAAAATTTTAAATAATTATACAAAGACATCATGTACATTAAATTTAAATGAACTTCAAAATGGATATATAGATAAAGAAGTAGAACTTGAAAGTTATATTTTTAATTCAAAAAAGGATACATATTTTTTTATAGAAGTAAGAGACATATTTACTAAAGATTATGAAAATTATAACAGTAGAAAACATAAAATTTGTGATGCATTAAAAACAGAAAATATAGGTTTATCATTATTTACTATGTATCCTATAGAAATGTTAGATAAAAATATTCAATTTTTTGTAAATGGTATAAAAATTGATACTAAAAACTATCAGTTGGATAGAAACAAATTTGAAAGACAATATAACGATTATTCAATAGAATATGATGTTATAGAACATAAGTCTAAAAAAAAGAAAGAAGAAAAAGTACTTTGTATAAGAACTGAAAATAACAATATAAAAAATATATTAAATTATTTTGATATAGAAATGGATATACCTTATAAAGAAAAATCGGAAGTTAGTTGGCATATATATGTGGATTCTGAATACATAGATAAAAATGTAGAATCATTTGAAAATATAGATTTAAAGGATATGAATATTGATGTAAAAAATTTTTTAAATCAAATAGAAACAGATATCAAAAATTTTTTCTTAAATAATTATGAAGAATATTTTAATTTTAGAGATAAACTAATAAAAAATGATAACTATCCATATAAAAACAATATTAGTTCATCTAAAAGTAAAGAAATAGCATTTATACAAATAGCGTATTCTATAGAAGATAAATATAAATTATTGTCATCTAATAATAAAGATTTGATGAAAATTATTTATCCATTATTAGATGGTTGTTTAGATAATCCAAATTTAAAAAAAATAATTAATAGTATTAATACGCTAAAAAAAGAACACATCAAACAATTTGAAGAATTAATAGATAAAACAGAATTAGATGAAGTTATAACTTTTTCTGATAATGTTGCTAATAAAATGGCATTTTTAGATTTTTTACATGAAATTAATTATAGTGATGATATATCTAAATATATATTAGAACGTAAACAGTTACATAAAGTACTAGAGAAAAATTTATGGATATTTGGAGAACAATATATTTATAGTAGTGCTATAATAGAAAGTGATACTAATTTAGGAAAAAATTTAGAACGATTACGAGCAAATATTATGAAAAATAATTGTGAAGAGTTTGATGAAATAAAATCAGATGATAATATAACAAAAATAACAGATTTATTCTTTTATTCAGACTTTAAATTTAATAAAAAACATGAGGTATTAGTTGTAGAATTAAAGAGACCTAGTGTTAAATTGGGTAATAAAGAAATTGAACAAGTAAAAAGATATGGATCTGAGATATCAAAATCCAGTAGTATAAGTAAACAAAATGTAAATTTTAAAATCATATTAATAGGTTCAAGTATTAATGAAGATGATGCAATATATATAAGCAATAATGAACCATTATATAAAACAGGAAATATTGAAATATGGGTAATGAACTGGGCTGATTTAATAAAAGAAAATAGAGATAAATTAACTTATATGAGTAATGAAATAAAAGTTAAAGATAATTATATATTAAATAATATTGAAAAAAAATATCCTGAAATAAACTTCAATAATATTAAATTGAAGTTAAATGTGAAAAAATAATTATTAATTATATATTAATATAAAATAAATATTTTGGGAATACATTATGGAATATGAAAAACTTATTACAAAATTAGCATATGATTATAACATATTTAATAAAGATTCTAGTATAGAAAATATTTTAGAGCTTTTTAAAGATACAAATGAAATTAGTATTAAAGAATTAAATTTATTAATATTCATTATTATCAATGAAAAAAGTTACTCTAATTTTTGTAAAGAATTAAAAAATATAACTAACATATATTCAGATGAACAATTAAGTAGTCTATTTTTAAGTTTTATAGCAATTGCTAATTCTGATAGCATAGATATCACTATGCAGTATAGAAATAAATTAGAAAATGAAAAAGAATTAAATATGGTATCTATGACAAATAGTAATATAAAATTAGAAAATAATTATTTTTCATGTAATGATATTATTGACACTACTGTAGATCTTTTAGACTTTAATTTTAAATTATTTAAGTATATAACTAACAATAAGGAAATAATATCATCTACTATCAATTATATGAATATTGATCTAGTAAGAGAAAATAATAAATTTTTAATTTTAAAAACTATTTATGAATATATATGTTTTGAAAATGCATTTTTATCTGAAGTTAGTATTTATAAATATAAAATAGAATATAAAGATAAGTTTCATATATTAAAATATATTAATTTATTGAAGGTTAATGAAAAATTAATATCTTCTCTAATGAATACTCATAACTTGAAAATATATTATTTTGATAACATATACATAGAAAATTTAAAAATAAACGAAATGACTGGTGAAATATTTTTTGATATAGAAAAAAAGTCGGTAAAAAATATGTATATAGAAGGTAGAATGAAATTATATATAAATAGTTTAGTAATATACCATTATTACTATGATAAAAATTATAATGATATGGCACTAAATTTTTTCAGAGTGTTTATTGCATTAGATTATATACTATACAATGTATCAAATTATATAACTGATACAAAGCATAATATCAATTTTTATTTATTTAAAATAAATAAAAAATTACTATCTGAATATTGTACAAAAATAACTAATTTAGATAGTAATATTTGTGATGATATAATAGAATATTTAACTTATGATAATAAATCTAGTTTTTGGAATAAACCTTTAATAAAAAATGGTGATTTTTATCATTTATTAATTACACCTATAAAATATGGCAATATTATATTTATTGTAGATGAATATATGAATAATAAAACAACTTGTTTTAAAGATAAAAAAGGAAATCTATTTGAAAAATTTGTCGTAGATGAAATTACACTTCTATTATCTGAAAAAAAATTTTTTTATAAAATAGATCATGGTAAATATAAAATTTCTAAAAAAGAGATGGAGGAAATAGATTTTATATTAGAAACAAAAAATACAATTATAGTAGCTGAAATTAAATGTATTAGATATCCATTTAATTCACAGTTAATACAAAGATATGAAACTATTATTAATAAAGCGGTTGATCAAATAATAAGAAAAACTACATTTTTAATAAAAAATAATAAAAAATTTCAAAATAAAAAAATTTCATTTCAAAATAAAAAAATTATTAAATGTGTTATAACAAATTATAGTTTATTTTCTGGAACAGAAAGATCTGGAGTTTATATTATAGATATAAATATGCTTCGTAAATATATTAATGTTGGTAAAGAAGGATTTATCAAGTATGACTTAAGTACTAGAGAAAAACATGAAATAGCTAAAAACTTATATAATACTGAAGATGAATTTTCTAATAACTTTGAAATATATTTTATGAGCTCAAATTCTTTTTATGAAGATAGAATTAAAATAATAACTAAGAAATTAAAAATAGGAAATTTTGAAATATCTATACCTACAATAATAGAGAATAAATTGTTTCATTACGAATAATAATACCTCTGCGTAAGCTTTGTGTAGTATTATTATATAGTTGCGATAACATAAATTATCGCAACACTGTATCTAATTGATATAATCTAAAATAAGTTTTTTAATATACTTACGTACGCTCATATTATTTTCTTTAGCTAATCTTTTTAATAGCTTATATTCTTTATAATTAAATCTGCAAACTACTAATCTTTTTTTCATTATTCTACCTCCAAACTTTTTAAGTATATTCCTGTTATAGCTATACTGCTATGATTTAATGCCTGTCTAATGAGTTCTATATCTTTGGTTTGTTTGTATAAAGTAACAGCAAAATAATGCCTTATATCATGTATAGAATATGCAGCTTTTATTTTACCTTGCTGATATAAACGCTTTGAACTTCTATAAAAAATGTTTCTTATCACTTCAGAACTTTTATTTTTGAAAGGATTATTAAAAGAAAGATTATTCTGTTTCGCTCTGCGGGCTTTAGCCAATAATTTAATAACTTTATCTGTAACTTTCCAGCTTATTTCCTTGCCTTTTGAATATGAATAATATTTGTTATTTCTTATTTCTAGTTTAGGTAAAGCACCAACACGTACTCCGCATTCCATTATAAAAATGATGGCCACTTTTATAAGAGGATCTGCTATATCTTTAATTATTAATTCAATTTCTTTTTTAGTTGGGACTTCAAGTCTTTTTTTGTTCTTCACAGGCGGACGAGTTTTTGTACCTCGAAAAGGATTTTTCATAAACGGATATCTTCTCTCTAAAAAAGAAAAGAAAGAGGAACATGAAGAAACTAATGCACGTATACTTAAATTAGAAAGTTCACTTGAATTGACTTCCGTTATAAAATCATCAGCTTCTCTTGCTTTAATAAATAAAATATTTTTCTTATTCATTTTGCAGTATTCCTCTAGTTTATTAAGTCCGTTTCTATATTGTCTTTTTGTGTGATTGCTTTTTGTTTTTGAACATTGCTTAAAAAAGTTTTCTTTTTCTATTTCATAATCTATCTGTTTAATAAGCTGCTCTTCTTTCATATAGTCAAGTATATTTAAGTAGTTAGCTTGCTTAATGAGAAGTTCCGCTTGTTTTTCTGTTATTATATTATTATTGTTTTGTACTATTAATTTATTATTGCTTTTAGAAGCCATGTTTATACCTTTTTATTAAATTAAAGACAAAAGCCTTCATTTAATAAAAAGAATATAAACTTTTATAACTATGTATTATTAAAACGGTACCTCCTCACCGAGTAGGTGCCTATCGGCATCATCTTCCTGACTATTATTTTCTACTGCATTATTCACATCTTTTTTATCAGCAAGCATCTGCATTGACTGCATAATTATTCTCACTTTAGATTTAGTAGTGTTTGTATTTTTATCCTGCCATCTTTCCTGCCTTAGTGTTCCGCATATTAAAACTTGCTTTCCTTTTATAAGATATTTACTTACTGTTTCTGCTAATTTTCCAAAAGCTACTATATCAAAATAATTTACTTCTGTAGTATTTTTTGTAATTACATAATAATTGTTTGCTATAGAAAACTCAGCAATTTCCATTCCTCCTTGTGTATATTTTCGCTGCGGGTCAGCAGTTAGCCTTCCTATTAATGTTACAATGTTATGATCGCTCATTATATTTCACTCCATATTAATTAATGTTATTCATATTCTATATAATCCCTAATTAAAATATTGCTGCATTTGCCATGCTTAATTCTTTTTATAGTATTAATTAAAAGCCTGTTTTCAAGTCCTTTATCAATTTTGAATGCACCGCTTTTTTTCTGTATTTTAAAATTACCATTATCATAATACCATATTAATCCCCATCCGATAGGTAAGTCCTCTTTTTTTATTAATCCTTCAGGACATACATAATATCTATTTGTACCTATAGAAGATTTAAAAGTTTCTATACGCATTTTACTATCTAATTTATAAACTATCCTATGTGGTTTTAATAAATCCCTTCTAAAATCTTTTATATCTGTTTTTATTTCATAAAGAGTTGTATTTGAATAGTTATCAAATATTAATACATCAGGATTTTCCTTCACTAATAAACATTTATATTCTATCAAAGCAATACTTTCCAAAAAATATTTAGCTGTAAGACAGCATAGATCCGAATGTGTTATTTTTTTTATTTTTTTCATTTTACTATACCTATTTCATTGCTTAAAAGTTTAGCTTTATTAATATATCACAAAGTAAAGAAGCAATATTTGATAAAAAGAAACAAAGTAAATAGAAAGCCTTAGCTATATCATTTTTTGATGTTATACTAATAAAAATACATATAACACTAAATATTCCAAAACTTATAGAACCTATTTGATAAACCATCATTTTATAACCTTATTCAATATATTTTCTATTGCCTGCATATAAAACCCCAAACTATGATGACACTCCAATCTCTCATTATTTATAGTTAAAAATAATTCATTTTTCTTTTTTACTTTTTTATAACTAACATTAATATTTTTGTATTTATATTTTAATATTCCTAGAATATCATTCATTCTTCTGAACTCATCATTTACATCATTATAATTAATAATCGCTTTAATCATTTTTTATATCTCTACTATATCAAATAATGAGCTTAGAACATTATAATATTTATTATATTCATCTTCTGAATCACATTCTATTGTTGTAGGCAATCCGCTATCTAAAGTAAATATCCTTATGCTCTTTTTATTTTCATCAAAATAAATATTTGATATACAGTTTATATTTATTAAATATTTTTTAATAAAAATACCTTTCAGCATAAATTACTCCTCATATTCACAAACAATCGTTATTGGAATACCCATATACTTTGATAAACCTTCTAAGCATGATATACAAAGTTTACCTTCTTTTTCTTTCTCTTTTTCTATACCATCTTTATCTTTATATTTAATATTTATTTGTCCTTCCAATATCTCATCATCATTTATATTTTTTTTACATATATCACAAATCATTTTTACACTCCGTTTTTTATTATTTAAGGTTTATATATCTTTTATTAATTCCAACATTTTATTGCACTTTTTTTCTATCCGAAGTCTTTCACCGCATCTATTTAAAATATATCCGAGTGTATAAAACCTATCAAAAACTTCCATACTTAATGTATTGCAATGCTGTATTAAAGCAGAAGCTCCTATTAAGTTTAATTGTATAAATGACATATATACACACATCAAATCTAAATCATTAATATTCCATATTAATTTTTCTGCATAATTATAGCCTAATTCTTCTACTATCTGACATGAAGCTATAACAATTCCTCCGCTTCCTGCTGCTGGTTCATTGCAGTAAATAAAAGATTTACTTTCCAATAATGATTTATCAAAATTAATTTTATTCATACAGTATGATAATTCATAAGGTGTAAAAAATTGACCTTTGAAATCATTTTTTAATTCAAGTTCTTGAAATAAAACTCCTAATACATCCTGATATCTGTTACTCTGGTATTCATTTACTAATCCTAATTTAAATGCATTAAAAAACTCCATTTCATTTTCATCATAAGCAACAGCAATTTTTTTAAATTGTTCTATTCTTTTTTCCTTATCTTCCATATTAAGACTTATTCCTATTGCAATATTTAATGCTGTCATAGCTATAAAATCATAAAATACTTTAGCTATTGTATGTTTATAAGCAACATTCTTTAATATGTTATACAGATTTTTATATTTAGATGATTTTAATTTATTCATTTTTTATTTCCCTTATTCTTTTTTATATATTTATACAAAGTTTCTTTATTATCTTTGACTTTATATAATATATCCAAAACAACATCTTCAGGTTTTTTCTTAGTGTTTATAGCAGTTTGATATATAAGTGTTGCATATCCTATTAAAATATCTTCATAGCTGCCTTTGGTTTTTATCAGGGTTTGATTTTCTTTTGTATTATCAAATATTATAATAGTGTCTTTCATTATATCTTTCCATTTATCATATTCATATATCTTGTTTTTATTATTAAGTTCTTCTATAATTAAATCTATTTTTTCCCTATCTTCTTCAGATTGTTTAAACTCCCATGAATAAGGCTCTTCTAAATCGATAAGTTTAATAAAATGCTTTTTAATAATCAAAAAGCATTTTATTGCCTTCGCTATCAACTTTATCACCATCTGCATCAAAATCCCAATTATTTATATTATCAGTATCTACACTTAATGGATCTTCATCTTCATCTATTATTTTATAATTAGACTGTTCTTCATCTTCTGAGAAAGACATTATCTCATTGTTTTCTTTTAATGTTTCTTCAAAAGATTTATTTTCTCTTTTATCAATTTCTTTTTGTATATCTTCTTTATAATGATCATTCATTGTAACTTTATTCAATTCTTTTAACTCATCAATAGTAAGCTCTGATAGTCTTCTGCCCTGTGTTATTTTATTTTCAAGCTCTCTGCTTTTATTAAACTTCCTGCCTTGTAAAATATGTTTTGCAGTTTCTGTGGTATTATATAAAGCTGATAATTCTTTATCTAATGGAATTATTTTCTCAAGTTCTTCGTCTGTCAGTTCATTGTATGCTCTGCCATTTGTTATAGATTGTATTTTATTTTCAAGCTCAGTTTTTCTTGATATTTCTTTTATTGGTTTTTCTACTTCTTCTATATTGTTATCATCAATATATTCACCTCGTTTTTTCAATTCTTCTATAACTCTATTTCTATATCCTTCTTGTAAATTATAATTTGAAAGATATTGTTTTAATGAAATAGTATTTATTAGAATCCATACAGTTCCTTTGTACTCACCTATAGGACATACAGAAAAATCAATATTTTCTTTTTTCTCATTGCTGCTATTTTTTGATATAAACCTCTGTATAGCATTCATAATAGTATTAGCTTCTGCTTTATTGTCAGACTTAAAAGTTATGCCAAAAAGTCCATTATCTTCTACAAAGTTTAGCTCTCTCATTCTTCATTCCTTTTTTCTAATTCCGTTTTTAATCTTACTGCCTCTTTTATAATATCAATAAAACCATCAGCAGGTACATTTTCTTTATTGGTTACAAAGTATATAAACTCAGTCAACAAATAAATAGTATCTTCGCTGCTAATATTTTTAGCATCGATAATAATACGTTCTTCTTTATTATCTCGTTCTATATGTATATATTGTTTTTGACTATCTATTTTCATAATCATATCCTATTAATAATCTTTCTTTTTATTTCCAAAAGCTCCATCTTCTTTTGCTGTTTTTCTGCTATGACACCTTTTGCATAAAGCCTGCAGATTATTTTTATCATAAAACAGAGGATCATCTTCGCTTTCTATTCTTTTTATATGGTCCACATGTTCAGCAAAGTTATGGCATTCCTCAAAGTTTTTGCAAAGCGGATTTTCTTTCAAAAAACTTTCTCTAAAAGCACGCCATTTTTTGCTTTTGTATCTTTTATATGCTTTTTCATCTCTTCTCATTGCTGCTATGTTCGAACCCGCCTAATATACCCGAGCAAACAAGTTTACTCGGCGGCGGTTTCTCACTTTCCTCCTTTATTACTACCTTGTTCTTTTAGATAAATACTAAAAAGAACTGCATAGCCTGCTATATCAAATACAGTATCAATAATACTTTCCTCTACCATTGGCTTTTCTTTTGATAGTATAAGAGTTTTTAATCTGTTTAATTTATCTTCTATTCTTATTAATCCTATGCTTATACCGTACTCATGCAATGTTTTATCATAACTATTTCCATAATCTTTATTCTTCTTAATTAATAAGTTTTTAAGCTCTTCACATTCATTAATAATTAAATCTTCTTTATTCATTTTTTACCTCCTGATTTTTGAACATCTTATTTACAAGTTATCAACATTGTTGACAACTTATAAACATAGAATTATTCATTATTAGCTATCTCATCTTCTATATCAGTTAGCACTGATTCAAAATCTTCATATTTTCCTCTTTTAATAAAATCTTATATAAATAATCAAAATAATATTTTGACTATTTAAGCAGTTATTAATTCTTTATACTTCTGCATTTCTATTTCTATAATTTTCAAGTTTAATAGTCTGCTTGTAAGTCTGCCTTTCATATATTCAGAATCAGTTTTTTTATTCAAACTCTTTAATAAATCATCATAGCTTTTATTTGATGTCAGTATCACAGTTTTTTCTCCGCTTCTTATATTATCAAATATTTTATAGTATCCATCTATGGCATAATGAAAACCTACGCTGTCAATATCATCTATCATAATAATATCTGCATTTTTGGCATTATCTATTTTTTTATCAATAGCAGCTTTCATATCTTTATCTTTAGCATTTTGATTAAATAAGTTTTTATGCAAATCTTCAAAATGGCTAGCCTTCATATACATTACTTTGATGTTATTAATAGCATATATCTGCCATAACATTTTTAGCATTGTAGTTTTACCTGTTCCGCTCTTCCCTCTGAAATATAATGACATTGTACTTCCTACATTCAAATATTTTTTTATAGAATTAATCAGCTCAGTTTGATTAAATCTTTTTGCAAAAATATCCAAAGTTATTTCATTATCTAATGTGCCGAATACTAAATTATATGTTTTTATAAGGTTATCAATTCTTTCTATCTTTTCTGATATTTTAGTTTTTTCATCGCTTACACAGTCGCACATAGTAGGCAGACTGTATCGTCTTCCTGAAAAACTTAAATCATCTGGAACTTTTAGAAATCCATACTCATCACATTTAGTACATTTTGGGTCTTTTCCGTCCCTTGCTATTTTTTTTAATTCTTCCAAATATTTTTTATAGCTTTGCAGACAATATCCGTTATCCGCAATTTGCAATTTGTGAATACGCATCATCTAGGTTTCCTCCTTCTTCTATAATTTTTAATAAATAATTCAGTTTATCAATTCCGCTTGGTATTGTGTATTTTTTTGTTTCTTCGCTTTGAGTTTTATTTTCTTTGTTATCATTATTTTTTGTACTTTCATTTTTTTGGCATAAAGCCATTTTCAATAAATCCTGCAGTTTCATAGCATATCTTTTTTCTACTGGTAATTTATAAAATGCATTTTTTGTAATTTCTAAAACATCATCAATATTGTTATTTACTCTGTTTTTAAAGATTTTTATTAAATGCATTTTATAAGGAGCTCTTGCCGAGTAGTCTAATTTTTCAAGCAATAATTCTTCATACAATTTTTTAAACTTTTCTAAAAACTCATTTTGAAGCTGAAGCTCTTTTATCTCTTTATCATCTGTTAAAAGTTTTGCAGGATATATTGGATTTTCGTCCACATCTTCATTAAACAAACTAGGCTCATCATATATCACAGTAACAGGAGCTTCGAGATTCTGAAGTTTTTTATCTTCTTCTTTCAGCTCTTCAATTTTATTTTTCAAATTAGTAAAGTCATATACTAATCCTACTTTTATACATCGTTTGTCTTTATATGTTCTTGCTATTTTTATTTTCAAATAGCCTTTTGCCTGCAGGCTTTTTCTTTGTCTTGTGCATCTTCTGCTGATATCTTTATCTCTAATTTCATTAAAATCTTTATTTACTAAATGAAATATCCAGCATATAAACTCAAACTCGCTTGTTGTTAATCCTAGTCTAGTTCTATATTCAAGCACTTCAAAAGGTGTTGTTAACAAATCTGCAGGATAATCTATTTTTCCGTAAAGTGCCGAAAACTTTTCTAACTCTGCCATTATTCTATACCGCCTAATATATTTTTATAAGTCAATTTTCGTACTAACATTAAACTGCCTCCGTGATTGTATTTTTTTAAAAATATTCCTCCTTCTGCAGTGATAAAAATTATTAATGCAAAGAACTGCCCGAATGATTTAAATAAATTTATGCTGCATTTGTTTTTGATATTTTTTAGCAGGAATGCTAATTGATGAAATAAACTCTGTTCTTTATCTAAAAAAGTCAAGCATAACTTTTTAGTTGCAATTATTATCGAGATTTTTAAGGATTGTTGTTGTTTTAAATCTAGTATGTTTTTTAAGCATACTAGATTTTTTAATTTATCGATTTGTATTTTGAGAGAAGATTGTAAAACTCGTACCGCTTTCCATAGTCTTAGAAAATTCGTTAAAATTAAAAATTTTCAGTATATACCTAAATACAGATTGTCAAAAGTAAATCATAAATATTAAAAAATCTATTAATTAAGAATTTTACATTATTTTAATATGGTATATAATAATTCTTCAAAATGAGAGGTAATAAGAAACTATGGCATTAATGTTAAATGAAGAACAAAGACAGGCAGTAGAACATATAAACGGTCCGTTGCTTGCATTAGCAGGAGCTGGAAGCGGAAAAACTAGAGTTATCACAGAGAGAATAGCATATTTAATAAAACATGGAGTGCTTCCTAGTCAGATACTTGCTGTTACATTCACAAATAAAGCAGCTTCAGAGATGCGTGAACGTATAACAAAACTATTAAAAGAAAAACCTAAACAATTAGTAGTAAGCACATTTCACTCATTCTGTGTTAGGGTGTTAAAAGGTGATATTGAAAAATTGGGATATAAAAGTAATTTCAGTATATATTCTTCATCTGACAGCAGAACTCTTATACGTAATATTTTGAGAGAAATAAAGATTAATACTCTCAATTATGATGAAAATTTATTTGCTTGGTATATTGATAGATTTAAAAATAATTTGATGAAGCCTTATGAGGTAGAGCCTCATGATGATCTCGAGAAACAAGCAAAGAGAGTGTACGAAGTTTATCAGAATTATTTGAAAGGATATAACGCTGTTGATTTTAATGATCTTATCAACCTCACAATAGATTTATATATAGAGTTCCCAGAAGTTCTGAATAAATATCAGGAAAGATTCAGATATATTATGGTTGATGAATATCAGGACACTAATTTTGCACAATATAAACTTACAAGTCTTTTAGCATCAAAATACAGAAATATTGCTGTAGTAGGTGATGATGACCAGAGTATATATGCATTCAGAGGTGCTGATGTATCAAATATACTTTCTTTTGAGAATGAGTATCCTGATGCTAAAATAGTAACTCTTACAAAAAACTACAGAAGTACAAAGGCTATACTTGAAGCAGCACATTCTGTAATAAGCAATAATACTCAAAGAAAAAATAAAGAGGTAGTTGCAGAAGGTGATGAAGGAATACCTCCTACAATAATGCCATGCGAAGATGAAAGAGAAGAGGCTCAGTTTGTAGCAGATTCTATTATTAATTATTCTATAAGCAAAAGATTAAATTATGAAGACTTTGCTGTTCTTTTTAGAATGAATGCTCAGTCGAGACTTTTTGAAGAGGCTTTTAGACTTAGAGGACTTCCTTATACAGTAGTCGGAGCTTTTCAATTTTATGAACGTAAAGAGATTAAAGACATATTAGCATATCTTAATTTGTTTGTTAATCCTGAAGATGAAGTTTCTCTGCTTAGAGTTATAAATATACCTAAAAGAGGAATAGGGGCGGTTGCTATAAATAATCTTAATGAAGCTAGTATAAAAAATGGTGTTTCATTATATCAGACTTTGCTTAATTATGAAAGTATGGAAGATATTTCTCCTAAAGCAAAAGCTGGTATAAAAGATTTTCTTGAGATTATAGAGCATTATCATAATTTATTTACAGTTGATAAAAACGATATTGAACGTCCTAAACTATACGAAAACATAAATAAGTTTTTAGATGTTATAGCATATCATAATGAAATCTTAAACTCTAGCGATACCAAAGAGCAGGGGGCAAAAAAAATGGAGAATGTTGAGTCCCTCATGAACGGCATACTTGAATATGAGAAATCTAATAAAAATGCTACTTTAAAAAATTATTTGGACAGAATACTTCTTATGAGTATAGAGGAGCAAAATGATGATGAGGAAAAAAAGAAAGGCATTATGCTTATGAGTATACATGCTGCTAAAGGGCTTGAGTTTCCTTATGTTTATATATGCGGTATGGAGGATGGTATTATGCCGCATCATAAAAGTTCATCTGATGAAATGGGAATAGAAGAAGAAAGGCGTCTTTGTTATGTTGCTATGACAAGGGCTAAAAAGCATTTAACTCTTACATACTGCAGAAGCAGAACAAAAATGGGAAAAAAAGTAGAATGCACTCCTTCAATATTTTTAGAAGAGATGAGTGAAAATTTGCCTGAGGAAATGTCTATGAATGAAGAGGAGTTTTTCTCAAACTTAAAAGCTTCATTAAAACCAGAAAATAAATAGTACTGTAATTTAATTAAAATCAAATTTTAATAAAAAGACTTGTTCCAAAACTAAATTTATTAATTTTATAAGTTTTTAATTTAGTATTTTTAAGTTATGTTTGGGTAGCTTTACACAAACCAAAGTTATTTTATGTCTGTGATTAAGGTACAGCCCGCATTCGGAGAGAACTAAAAGAATTATATTTTATACAACTTATAAAATATTTTATTATATAATAATTAAATTATATAGTTGAACATAAAATACAAACATAGCAGCATATCAGATATGAACAGTTTTTTACAAATAAATAATACATACTCAAGCTATAGTTTAAATTTTTAAATAATTTTTTATATAAATTAATATTATTATATATGAATAATATTTTGTTATAGCATAACTTTTCATGCAAAACGCTTCATAAACAAAGTAAGATATATAAAAATATAATTAATATTCCTCTTTCAAAATTAATAGATTATTTCAAACGATTAATTCTAATTTTCAAAATTAAAATATAAGTAAACACTATGATGTTTATTATAAAAAATTAAATTTAAGGAGTTCAAATATGAACAAAAAACTATTAAGTATTCTATCAATTTTATTTTTATTTAGTTTGTTAGTAATAAGCGATACAACAGGTACAGCTGCATCTGTGGTACTTATGAGTATAAAAATAATAATATTACATAATATAGTGCAACAGTAGATGCAGATGGTATAGTAGTATCTTCTTCTGTAGGAGGATCTTTCAGTGTTGATAGTTTAGGCAATAGTAGTTTAACGAAAATATCAGATAATAATTATAAAAGCGGCTCTAGTGATTATCAATATTTTGAATTTACTGATGATACTCTTACAATAACTAAAAGTGATAACTCTAACAAAAAAACAGTACAATAAATATACTAAAAGTTTTATAAAAATAAGGGGCTATAAAAAGCCTCTTTTTTATTTTAATTATGATTATCTAAAGATTTAAAAAATTACTAAAAATATTTTTTATACTATTGACATTATTTATATTTGTATTATGTTGATTAATTAATAATAAATGATTTATGCAATAGCTCGAGTAATGGATATTCTTTTAAGGTGTATCTGTTGACTAAGAAAGGCTTATTATTTCTATAATTAGCTAGAACGAAAAAAACCCTATGCGGGTAAGCGATATGTTATATACATGTAAATTTTACGGAGGCTGTTGCAAATATACGCATAGGGGGTCATTTTATGAGCGGTAATATTATCGTGTCTTTAAAAAATATCAATGTTTCATATGAAGAAAACTCCATATTAGAAAACTTAAGTCTTGATATAAAAGATAAAGAATTTTTAACTCTTTTAGGTCCATCAGGCTGCGGAAAAACTACCATACTAAGAACTATAGCAGGTTTTATAAAGCCTGATTCTGGAGAGGTTCTTTTTGACGGCAAAGTTATAAATGATACTCCTCCTTATAAAAGAGAAGTTAATACTGTTTTTCAGCGTTATGCATTATTTCCTCATCTTAATGTATTTGAAAATATAGCATTCGGACTTAATCTTAAAAAAGTTCCTAAATCAGAAATTAAAGAGAGAGTTTATCAGATGCTAAAAATGGTAAACTTAGAAAATTACGGAAATAGAAATATAGCAAGACTTTCAGGCGGTCAGCAGCAGAGAGTAGCTATTGCAAGGGCATTAATTAATAAGCCTAGAGTTTTACTTCTTGATGAACCTTTGGGGGCATTGGATTTAAAACTCAGAAAAGAAATGCAGATAGAGTTAAAAAAGATTCAGCAGTCATTAGAAATTACTTTTGTATATGTAACTCATGATCAAGAAGAGGCTCTCACTATGAGCGATACAGTTGCTGTTATGAAAGACGGAGAAATACTTCAGATTGGCACTCCTGAAGATATATATAATGAGCCTAAGAATGCATTTATAGCAGATTTTATAGGCGAGAGTAATATTATAGATGGTATTATGCATGATGATTATATTGTAGAGTTTGCTGGGTATGTATTTGACTGTGTAGATAAGGGTTTTGAAAAGTTAGAAAAAGTTGATGTTGTTATACGTCCTGAAGATATAATAGTAGTACCTCCTGAAAGTGCTAATATATCTGGTTTGGTGGAATCTGCTATATTTAAGGGTGTGCATTTTGAAATGATACTCGATGCCCATGGTTATAAATGGATAATACATTCTACAGAAAAATGGGAGGCTGGCACTGAAATAGGAATTGATGTTGCAAAAGAAAATATTCATATAATGAAAAAAACAGCTAAAGAGGTGATAATATGAAAACAAAAATACCTGCAGTACCTTATTTGATTTGGACATTAGTTTTTGTATTAGTTCCTCTTTTTCTAGTTATATATTTTGCTTTTACAAATCAGAAAGGTGATTTTACATTAGACAATTTTGCTAATGCTGCTTCTTTTACTCCAGTTATAGTGCGTTCTGTTATACTTGCAGCTGTTTCTACTTTAATATGCTTAATACTTGCCTATCCTTTATCATATTATATATCAAGGCAGGAGAAAACTATTCAGCATGCCCTTATAATGCTTGTAATGCTTCCTATGTGGATGAACTTTCTTCTTAGAACTTATGCTTGGATGACTATACTTGAAAACAATGGACTTATCAATAGAGCTTTGCTTTTTATGGGGCTTTCTCCAGTAAAACTTATTAATACTCAGGCAGCAGTTTTAATAGGTATGGTTTATAACTATCTTCCCTTTATGATACTTCCTCTTTACTCTGTAATGACAAAGATACATAGCAGTTTGATAGAGGCTTCTCAGGATTTGGGTGCTAATTCTTTTAATGTATTTACTAAAATAATTTTTCCATTAAGTATTCCGGGTATGGCGGCAGGCGTTACAATGGTATTTGTGGCGGCAGTTAGTACATTTGTTATTTCGCGTATGCTTGGAGGAGGATCTAATATACTTATAGGCGATTTGATAGAGATGCAGTTTTTAGGAATGTCTTATAATCCTAATTTGGGTTCTGCTGTAAGTTTGGTATTAATAGTAATATCTTTATGTGCTATTGCTCTTATGCAGCAGATATATGAAGATGATGATGGTATGTTTTTGTAAGGATATGCTGTTATGATAAAGAAAATTCTCTCAAGAGGCTATATTGCTTTTATATTTCTATTTTTATATGCTCCTATAGCTATACTCATTTTCTTTTCATTTAATAAAGCTAGAGGGAGAGGTGTATTTACTGGATTTACTTTGAATTGGTATAAAGAGCTTTTTTCTAATGATTTGATATTAAGTTCATTTGTTAATACTTTAATAGTAGCTTCTGTATCTTCTATACTAGCTACTATACTTGGTACTATGGCCGCTATTGGAATAAACAGTTTTAATAAAAAAATGAAAAGTGCTGTTATGGGCATTACCTATATATCTATAATAAACCCAGAAATAGTAACTGGTATATCTTTAATGCTTTTATTTGTTATAATGAAATTAAAATTCGGTTTTACAACTTTGATACTTGCTCATATAACTTTTAATGTTCCTTATGTTATACTTAATGTACTTCCAAAATTAAGACAGCAGGATAATAGTTTGTATGAGGCGGCTTTGGATTTGGGATGCACTCCTTCTCAGGCATTTTGGAAAGTGGTGATACCTGATATACTTCCGGGTATACTTGCTGGTTTTTTAATGGCTTTAACTTATTCATTAGATGATTTTGTTGTAAGTTATTTTACTTCTGGAATTACTTCGCAGACTTTGCCTATAACTATTTATTCTATGACTAGAAAGCGTGTAAGTCCGGAGATTAATGCTATATCTACTGTTATATTTATAGTTGTGCTTGTAAGTTTAGTTATAATGAATTTGAAAGAGATAAAAAAAGAAAAATATTTGATTCAGCTAAAAAGAAAAAGAAGTAAATAAAAAAAATAAATAAAAAAGATAATAAAAATTATATTTTGAAGGATAAAATAAAAATGAAAAAAAAAGTTTTTGCTGTTTTAATGTTAATTGCCTTATCAGCAAGTGCTCAAACTGTTGACCTTAGCGTCTTTGATACTAATTATTACCATAAGTATAAAGGACAAAATCTATCGGTTAATGTTTATAACTGGGGCGAGTATATATCTGACGGTTCTGACGGCTCTCTTGATGTAAATAAAACTTTTGAGGAGCTTACTGGAATAAAAGTTAACTACTCCACTTTTGCCTCTAATGAAGAGATGTATGTAAAATTAAAAGTAGGAGGTATTCAGTATGATGTTATTATACCTTCAGACTATATGATAGAAAGACTTATTAATGAAAAATTAATTCAGAAATTAAATTATAATAATATACCAGCTCATACCAATATAGCTAATAGATTTAAAAACCTTCCTTTTGATCCTACAGGTGAGTATTCTTTAGCTTATACTTGGGGAGTAACTGGAATAGTTTATAATAGACAAATGGTAACTGAAAATGAAGCTGATATAGATTGGGATATACTTTTTGATAAAAAATATAAAGGTCAGATACTTATGTATTATAACCCTAGAGATGCTTTTGCAATAGCTCAGGCTTATTTAGGTTATTCGTTAAATACTACTAATGAAACAGAATTAAGAGAATGTGCAAGACTATTAAAAGAACAAAAACCTTTGGTACAGTCTTATGTAATGGACGAAATATACGACAAAATGGAAGCGGGTGAGGCAGCCCTTGGTGTTTATTATGCGGGTGATTCTCTTTCTATGATGGCAAGCAATCATGATTTAAATTTTGTTATACCTAAAAAAGGTGCTAATTTATTTGTAGATTCTATATGCATACCTTCAAACTCAGGTTCTCCGGAATTGGCTGAAATGTATATTAATTTCCTTTGCGAGCCTCAAATAGCTTTGGCTAATATAGAATATATTAATTATGCATCTCCTAATGACGGAGCTATCGCTATAATGAGCAGCGAAACTAAAAATAATAAAATAATATATCCAAATCAGGAAACTTTAGATAACTGCGAAGTTTATATAACATTGCCTGATGATACTAATATATTAATGGAAGATTTATGGAATGAAATACTTTCTAATGATAATGCTTATAAAGGATGGGTAATACCTGTTGCTTTGGGTGTTATAGTAGTTCTTTGTGCTGTTATAATAATACTTCGTAAAATGAAAAAAAGGGAAAATTAATTAAGTAATTTTATAAACTCCAAGTATATTGTTATATATGCTTGGAGTTTTTTATTTATAAAAAATACAAATTAATTTTGTTTTTTATATTGACAAAAAATAATAATTAATTAAAATATATTTAAGTTTAAATAAATGAAGGTTATAAAAGTCTGATTTCTTATTGGACTTTTATTTTGAAGCAAAATGAACATTGTTCATTTTATACTATTTGGGGAATTAATGAATAATATTGTAACTTCAAAAGAAGATATACTAAAAGCGAGCAGAGAATTAATAAAAAGAAAAGGACTTAATGCTATTAATATGCGTTCTGTTGCTGATGAGGCTAATATTGCTGTAGGATCTATTTATAATTATTTTAAGTCAAAAGAAGAGCTGACTATTGCAGTTATTGTAAGCGTATGGGCTGATATATTTCATTCTTCGGATATTTGTCTGGAGTCTGATAGTTTTATTGACAGTATAGATTCCATTTTTAAAATTTTAGAAAAAGGGGAGAAAAAATACCCTCATTTTTTTGCTTTGCATTCTACTATAATATTTGGAAAAAATAAGGATAAGGGTGTAAATGTAATGATGAATATGATAAAGCATATTAAAGATAGTATGTACAAAACTATTATAAATGATAAAAATATAAGAGAATATGCTTTTAATGATAATCTTAGTGCTGAAAAGTTTATAGATATAATATTTTCATTTATAATGGATTCTATGATAAAGGGAAATTATGATAGTTCTTCTATAAAAGAGATTATTAAGAGGACTATTTATTGATATATAAAAAATAAAATAAAGGAAAAAGTTTATGATTAATAAAAGGCTTATTGCTTTGATGGGATATGCCAAAAAATATATAGCTTGGCATGTTATAATACAGCTTGTTAATCTGGCACTTAATATAACAGCCGTATTTTTTATGGCTGATATTATACAAAAGGCTTCTAATGGAAATATAACAAAAGAAGATATTATAAAGTTATGCATAGCTATTTTTGTAATAATAGTATTAAGATTCAGATTTACTGTTTTAATGTCAAAAATGTCATACTATGCTTCTGGAAGAGTTAAGCAGACTTTAATAGAAAAAATATATTCAAAACTACTCACACTTGGAAGCAGATATAAAGAAAAATTTTCTACAAGCGAAATAGTGCAAATATCTATGGAGGGAGTTGATCAGTTAGAAACTTATTTTGGAAGATATTTGCCTCAGTTTTTTTATAGTATGATAGCTCCTATAGTGCTTTTTGCTGTGCTTTCTACTATAAGTATAAAGTCAGCTGTTATACTTTTAATATGTGTTCCTCTAATACCTATATCAATTATTGCTATAGTAAAAATTGCTAAAAGAATACTAAAAAAATATTGGGGAAGCTACAGCGATTTGGGAGAGATGTTTTTAGAAGATGTACAGGGACTTACTACTTTAAAAATATATAAAGCTGATGAAAATAAGAATAAAGAGATGAATATAGAAGCTGAAAAGTTTAGAATTGCTACTATGAATCTTTTATTTATGCAGCTTAATTCTACAACTATAATGGATATAATAGCATATGGCGGTGCTGCTTTGGGAGTTATAATTTCTGTACTTGAATATATGAAAGGAAATATTAATATTGCCGGCACATTTACTATAATAATGCTTTCTGCCGAGTTTTTTATTCCATTAAGACTTTTAGGTTCATTCTTTCACATTGCTATGAATGGAATATCTGCAAGCGATAAGATGTTTGAAATACTTGATATGAAAGATGATGATAAAAGAGTAAATAAAATTAATAAAAATAATGAAGAGATTACTTTTAAAGATGTTAGTTTTGCATACAATGAAGATAAAACTATATTAAAAGATATTAATATGACTATAAAAGAAAAATCATTTGTTTCTATAGTTGGTATTTCAGGTTCTGGAAAAAGCACTATTGCTGGGATTATATCATTAAGAAATGAAAATTATAAAGGCTCTGTTAAGATTGGAGATATAGAAATTTCTACGATAGATAAAGATGATTTATACAAAAGAATAGTTGTAGTTGATCATAACAGTTATTTATTTGAAGGCACTGTATATGATAATTTAAAAATGGCTGGAGATAATATAACAGAAAATCAGATGAATGAGGTATTAAAAAAAGTTGAGCTTTATGATTTTTTACAGTCTGAAGACGGACTTAATACAAAGATAATGGAAAAGGCTGCAAATTTATCTGGAGGACAGAAACAGAGATTGGCATTAGCAAGGGCTATACTTCTTAAAGGGGACATATATATATTTGATGAAGCTACTTCTAATGTTGATGTTGAAAGTGAAGAGAGTATTATGAAAGTGATAAGAGATATTGCCAAAGAAAAAACTGTTATATTAATATCTCATAGGCTTTATAACTCTATGCTTTCAGATAAAATATACTTCTTAAAAGACGGAGTGATAAAAGAAGAAGGTACACATAATGAGTTAATGAATATAAATGGAGAGTATGCTAAAGTTTTTAATGAGCAGACCAATTTAGAGAGCATAACAAAAGGAGATAGTTTAAGAATAGCTATATAAAATAAATATATACTAAAAATTTTTAAATTTGTAATTTTTTTATTGTTCTTTTTCCCGCCGCAAAAAGAACCAAAAAGTGCAAATCTAAAAGTAATGCTAAATAGTACTAATTATGTTTTACATGTAGAATAAATTATTAAATTTAGCCTGAAATATAGCCTTTCGCTACTGCGGGCTGTGCCTGCTTCTTTGTGGCAACAAAAGAAGTGGGGGTGTGGGGGCTAGTCCCCACAAATATAAATAAAATTAATTTTTAAACAAGTCTAGTAATTATAAAAAGAAAAACAACTTTAAAATTTTATATAACAAAGGAGTTTATAAAATGAGAAGAAGCGGTATAAAAATTATGGCGGAATTAATAGGCTTAATAACTCCGCTTATACATGTTATGATACTTGCAATAACTACAGGAGTTCTAGGTTTTTTATGTGCCATATCAATAACTATATTCGGCGGATATGCCATATTAACGTATTTAGGATTAAATAATTTGTTTACTATAAAAACTATATTTATAATAGTTTTGGTGCTTGCTGTTTTAAGAGGGGTACTTCACTATATAGAACAGCTGAGCAATCACTTTATAGCTTTTAAACTACTTGCTTTAATAAGAGATAAAGTTTTTAAGGCTTTAAGAAAATTATCCCCTGCCAAACTTGAAGGAAGAGATAAAGGAAATTTAATAGCTCTTATTACAAGCGATATTGAACTTCTTGAAGTGTTTTATGCACATACTATTTCACCTATAGCAATAGGAGTATTAACTTCAATTATTATGACAATTTTTATAGGAAGTTTTAATATTATATTAGGAGTTATAGCATTATTAGGATATATCACTATAGGTTTTATAATACCTTATTTTTCATCAAGGTTTGGGAAAAATGACGGAATGTCTTACAGAGATGATTTTGGTAAATTAAACAGTTATTTTCTTGATAGTTTATGGGGTATAAAAGAGGTACTGCAATTTGGATACGGAGATAAAAGAGCAAAAAATATAGAAACAAAGACTGACAGTTTAATGCATATCAATGAAAAGCTAAAAAAATATGAAGGTTTTATATCTGCAATTACAACTTCTGCTGTAACATTATTTACATTTGCTGTACTCGTTGTAAGTATTATACTTTCAAAAGATGTAAAAAATAATTTCGCTAATATTATAATACCTACAATAGCAATGGCTAGTTCATTCGGACCTGTTATAGCACTTAGCAATTTATCAAATAATTTGTTTATGACCTTAGCAAGCGGAGAGAGAGTATTAAACTTGCTTAAAGAAAAGCCTATTATTGAAGAAGTTTATAATGGAGAGAAAGATTTAGAGTTTAAAGGCTTGGAATGTAAAGATATATATTTTGACTATGAAGGCGAAGAGATATTAAATGATTATAATTTAGAAATAGAGACTAATAAGATAATAGGAATAAGCGGAAAAAGCGGAAGCGGAAAGTCTACTCTTTTAAAACTATTTATGCGTTTTTGGGATATAAAAAAGGGAAGTCTACAAATATCATCTAAAGATATAAAAGATATAAATACCGATTCTCTTCGTGATATGGAAAGCTATGTAACACAGGAGACTTCTATTTTTAAAGATACTATAGAAAATAATATAAAAATAGCAAATCAAAATGCCTCAAGAGAAGATGTTATAGAAGCATGTAAAAAAGCCTCACTCCATGATTTTATTATGACTTTGCCTAAAGGATATGATACTAATGTAGGCGAGCTTGGAGATACTTTATCAGGCGGAGAAAAGCAGCGTATAGGAATAGCTAGAAGTTTTTTACATAATGCTCCTTTTATACTTCTTGATGAGCCTACAAGCAATTTAGATAGTTTGAATGAGGCTGTTATATTAAAATCAATAAAAGAAAACAGCGTTAACAGAACAGTTGTTTTAGTTTCACATAGACTTTCTACACTTAATATAGCAGATAAAGTTTATAAGATGAAAGAAGACAGGGTTAGTTAGAAAATTATAGCTAATAATAAAAAATTATAATATCAATACTGCAGCATTTTAGTTTAATACTGCAGTATTGATATTTTTTGATAAATCACATATTTAAATATTTTCTTTCTGTTTCATAAGCAAGTTTATATATTTTCTCTTCATCAATGGAAGTAAGTTTTCCTTTTTCTGAAACGACTTTTCCATTAACTATAGTATAATCAACAGTATTCTTCCAGCCTATAGTGCATAATATAGATTTAGAATCAAAATCAGCACCTACCATTTCCAAACGCCTCATATCTATCATGAATAAATCTCCAGCTTTTCCTACTTCCAAACTTCCTATATCATCACGTCCTAAAACTTCGGCACCGCCTTTTGTAGCCATTTTTAATATATCATAAGCACTAGGAGCATTATTACTTGAATTAAGTCTGTGAAGAAGATAGCATACTCTCATCTCTTCTAACATATTAGATCCGTCATTACTTGCACTGCCGTCAACAGCCAAACTTACAGGCACACCTAATTTTAACATCTCTGGTATATTGCATACTCCAGAACTTAATTTCATGTTGGATATAGGACAATGTGCTACTCCAGTTTTTGTATCAGCTAAAAATTTTAATTCCTTTTCATTAAAATGAATACCATGTGCATACCAAACATCATTACCCACCCAGCCTAAAGATTCCATATATTCCAAAGGACGCATATTAAATTTTTCTTTTACATACACTTCTTCATCTTTAGTTTCGCATAAATGAGTATGAAGCCTTACTTTCAAATCTCTTGCTAGAATAGCAGATTGTTTTAATAATTCTTCGCTTACATTAAAAGGTGCACAAGGAGCTAATGCCACCATATTCATAGAGTATTTTGAATTGTCATGATACTTTTCAACTACTCTTTGGCAGTCTTTCAAAATTACATCTAATGGCTGTACTACAGAATCTGGGGGAAGTCCGCCGTCTTTTTTGCTCAAATCCATACTTCCTCTTGAAGCATACATTCTTATACCCAAATCTTTAGCTGCTCTAAACTGAGAATCTATTATTCCTTCAGCATTATTATTTGGAAATAAGTAATGATGATCAAAACAAGTTGTACATCCTGTTTTTAAAAGCTCTCCCATAGCAGTAATAGAACTGTAATATACTACTTCACTATTTAAATTTTTCCAAATTTCATACAGATTGGTAAGCCATTCAAATAATTCCATATTCTGAACCTGAGGCAAATTTCTGCTGAATATTTGAAATAAATGATGATGAGTATTAATAAGCCCCGGATATACAAAATAACCTGAAGCATCAATAACCCTGTCTGCATTTTTTTCTTTTATTAATGTTTCCTTTTCTGCCATTTCTCCTATATATGTTATAACTCCGTTTTCTATTAGTATATTAGCTGAGTTATAAACAGCATCATTTTCCGAACAGGTAACTATAGAAGAAGCGTTTTTGATAAAAAGACTAGACATATATTATACCTCCGTTAACTAAAAAATAAGGCAAAAAACTTATAGTCAATTATTGAGGTAATTGGTAGAAACGTTCAGCCTATTATGAACTTATATAAGTAAATAAATCGCCTAAAGAGAATTATAAAGTATTTTAATTTTATGTCAATTTATATAGAAGATATTGTTTGTATAATAAAAAATCATTGCCTATTTATAATTTTAAATAAGCAATGATTAAATTAATTAATAGGAGAAATAAAACATTTTTATATAATTTGTATTAATATTTCATTAAAAATAATATCGTCCGCCTACACTTATTCTTCCAAAACCAGCCTTATTTATTTTTTCTGGATATCCTAGTTCTTTTCCATTATGCACCATATGAAGACCTCCTCCAAACTCTAAAACTATACCCACATGTTTGCTTACATTTATATTAAATCCAGCTCCTCCTCCTACCTCCCAATAGTACGGTTTTGCAAATAAAAACTTCCCGCTTCTATCAGCATCAAAAGATAAAAATCCGAAACTTGCAAAAGCAAATCCGTATCTCGCTATACTTATTTTACCTGTATACTCATCATCTCCTCCAAATGTAAACTTCTGCATAAGTCCTAATTGGTACATTTGAGGGCTGTCATCATATATTTTAGAGCCTGTTACCGAAGTGTAGCTTTTTATCTGAAAATTATTATATTTCATAATCTTAAATCCAAACTCTATATTAACAGTTGTCTTTATAGAATCTGCACTGCTGAATATTCCTATAGAGAAAAATCTATTATCCAATACAGACTGAAATCCTTTTTTTTCTTCAGTATTTTCTTCCGCTTTAAGTATAGCGAATGAAGATAAAAGTATAATATTTATTATAAAAATATATTTTAATATTTTCATTGACTTTCCTTTAATAAAATATAACTGCTATTTTTAAGAATGTTATTTATTTGAGATTAAAAAATTACTCTATATTATCTAAATTATCTAATTCATTTGTACTTTTATTTATTTCATCTTCTTTTATAGTTTTTATCTGGGTAAAAAAGTATAAATATTTTGAAATAAAAAGTATTACAAGTGTTATTCTAGCATAAATGTTGTTTACAAAAATGAATGTAATTATAAGCATTGCACTTACTGGAAGAAGTATGCTTAGCTTAGATTTTAAAGTCATAGCTCTTGACTTTAAAAAACTCTCTAAATGTTTTTTATATAATTTTGTAGACGTAAACCAATTATGAAACTTTTTAGAGCCTTTTGCAAAAAAGAAAGATGCAAGCAAAAGAAAAGGTGTAGTAGGCAGTATAGGAACAACTATTCCAACAGCACCAATACCTACAAAAATAAAACCTAGAACTATAAATAATACTCTCATATTATACCTTTAAAATTAATCTTTTTATTTTTATTAAAATTATGCTTTATCATAACAATAACATGTTTCAATGCTATTATAGGATTATAAAGAAGCATTCTTTTACCTGAAAAACGCATTATATTTTTTATTTTTTCTTTCATATCTTTATTATAGCACTGAGATTTACATGCACTGCAGAAAGTTTTTGTCTCCATAAACCTGCATTTATCAGTTCTTATGCTAGCATAATTATATATGTTTTCACATTCCTTGCAAATATTTTTACTGCCGAAAGTTTTATTATAAGATTTATGGTATTCTTTATGATTATTTCTGCAGTAAATTTCTATCATACAAAGCATAGTTTTTTTCTCATTTTCTCTTTTTTTGTCTTCATCGCTATAACATAAAAAATCACAATAATTTTTTATCATTTTTATAACCTCTATTTGTTCATATATTGGGTATCTTTTTGATAAAGACACCCAATAATATATTTTCCCAAAGATCTATATAAATCAATAATTTAGCAAATTAAAATTTCCAAGTGATACCAGTACTTCCATTGAAGGCAAGTGAGCTGTTTGCTCTATTTCCAATACCATCAACAGTAGTAGCACCTCCAATCTGAGCTTCAAAATACCATTCCAAATTAGGTTTAGGAGTGATGTATAATTCTCCGTATACCAAATATCCCACAGAGTAGAATAAAGGCGGTATTCTTACAGGTTTTGAACTTGTTGCATAAGCATTAACTCCTCCAGTAAGCATAGAAAATGAAACAGCAGGTTCTAAATACACACTTATAAACTCGCTTTCAGCAGTAAAACCTACCGGCATAGATACACCTATAAACTGAGGTTTCGTAATATAATATTCTGTTCCTCCTATTTCTATGGAAGCTCCTGCCATTGTAGATTTGAAATTATGAGCAGTAAAATCATACCATGCAGGCATACCTGAACCAGAATATGTGGAATTATCCATTTCAAAAGCACCCATTGGAGAAGAAGCATCTATATTATAAGAACCAAATTCTACAGCACCGCTATGTTTATTACCAGAAACAGTTAAAGAATAAGAAGTACCAGTGAAGTCGGCTATTGAACCTTGATATACTACTCTTATTTGAGGTTCTATCAATACAGGGTCAGTTGCTGCTATAAAATATCCTCTTGCATCTATACCTATTGACTGAGCTGTAGTATCATCTGCAAATCCAAACTGTCCGTTACCGCCTATTTCTGGATTTAACATGCCTGATAAAGTTCCAAAATTAGCAGAGCTAAATGCTACAGATCTGCTTGAATTGGCTTTTAATCTGTACATACCGTATTTAAGATTAACTCTTATTCTGCTGAAAATATCATTTCCAGTGTAGTATTCTACTCTTATATCTGTTGAAACGGCTATATCACCATCATTAATGCTTCCGCTTCCTACTCCTATTGTTACAGGTACATTTATTCTCAAATTGTCATTCAATGCAGTGGCTGTGATTATAGGGGTATGTGCCTGCCAAGAACCTGATACATATTTGAATTGATAACCGACTCCTATACCGAAACTATCTGTTTTATATCCAAATCCTGCTATAGCTGCGGGTCTGAAATTATTTATGCCGCCTTCTGTTCCGACATCCAAATTATCAAGCAATACTCCTGCCGTTTCTCCTTCAACACCTGCCATAAATCTGAAATTTTCTGTACCTGCTAATACTCCTAATCTGTCAAGTCTTATAGTAAGCTGATTTTCATCTACTAAAAAATCATTAAAATCTTCTAAAATAGTATAACCAAATATACTATAAACACTTGTTATTAAAGCTGTTAAAATTAAACATAAACGTTTCATAATATTATCCTTTATTTTGTTTATAATTTTTAACAACTTTGTATTTTATTAATACAATATTTTTTATTATAAAACCCTATCACTATTAAAACTGTTTTTATTTTTTATCATAATGGTTTGTTTTTGGTATTGTTTCTTTCTATTGCCTCCTTTAATAATTCTCCGTTTTTATATATGCCTTTGCTCATTTCAATATACTTATTATAATTTTCATCATCTTTTATCTTGAAGTAGTATTGAGAAAGCCATACATATGATAAATATTTTTGGTATTTTTCTTTTGCATTATCCAATGCCTTATTAAAATATTCAAAAGCCTTTTTATTGCTTCCGCCTGCTATGGCTGGAGCATGCATATATCCTACAGCAGTACCAAGAAGTGCAAAAAAATTGGAATTATCTTTATCTAAAATATTTTTATATATTTCTTTACTTTTTGAACCAAAAGAAATTTTTTCAGGTACTTTGCAGTAATAAACTATATAATTCATAAGCTCTGATACACTTATTAAATAATCAATATCATCTGATTTTATATAGTCTGCATTTGCTTCAATTATTGCTTTTAAATAATTATATTTTTCTTTTTCATCTTCTATTGTTTTTGATTTTACAAGGGCGTATATATTTTTAAATGTTTTTGAATTATTATTTTCTGCCACTTTTATATCATAACTTGAAGAGTAATAGCTATTATAAAAACTATTTATTTCTTTCGAATTATATGAATATGCTTTATTTGTTATAATAGTTATTATGATTAAATATATTATAGTTTTTATTTTCATTAAGAAGTCCTATTTTTAGAATTGTTAGTATAGTTATCTAATTTGTTAGTATATTCTAACATTTAAAAGAAAAAAATCAATACATAAAATTAATTTTTATCCTCTAATTTAGGTCCGAATTTAAATCCTATTAAAGCACCGCCTCCAGAACCTCCTATTCTTGGAGTATCAGTCAAAGATCTTAAAGGAAGCCCATAGTCATGCGATATATAAACACCTAAAACTATTGCTAAATTATCAGTTATAAATATAGAATAGTCTAAAGTCGTCTTAAAATAATGCATAACGGATGCACTATATCCGTATTCTAAATCTTTTTTTCCAGCCATAGGTATTTTTATTCCGCCTCCTATTGCAAGAGAAACTCCCCAAATAGTGATTTTGGGCATAAATCCTATTTCAAAATTATGCATATACATAGATGTGTCTATAATCTCTCCATTTTCAAAAGTTTTTGATGATGGAAAACTGTCATACGTATATCCTAAATCAATAAATAATCCAGCTCCTATCCTGTTATATATTTTATGCATATATCCTAATTGTATTTCTAATCCGCTGTCTATACCTTTTTTTGAAGTGTAGCCTAGATTTTTCATAGCATTATTTGGTGTTCCTATTGAAGCTCCTATTGGTACATTTAAAGATATTTCAAATCCTCCTCCATATCCGAATAAATTAATTGATAATATTACAATTAATAATAATACTTTTTTAGTCATGGTAACAATCTCCTTATGATTAATTAAAGTTAGATTATATTTAATAAAAGTTAGTATATTCTAACAATAAATTTAAAAAAATCAATATTAATTATAGTTTTTATTAATTTAATGAAAATACTAAAAAAATATATATATTATGTATATAATAATTGAAAAAAAAATTATATTAGTATATCATTACTGTAAATAAAAATTCATTGGAGGAAACATGGCTGTATCTAAAAAGAAGCCGGCAGAAAAAGCTTCGTCAAAATCTAGTAAAAAAACTGCAGCAGCTAAAAAAACTGCAGCGAGTAAAAAAGCAGTAAAAACAGCAGAGAAAAAAATACCTGCTCCGAAATATTATGTATCAGAAGTTCCATTAAAAACAGCTGATAGAGAGATATTTGCTGCAATGAAAAATGAGTATAAAAGGGAAGTTAATGGTTTTGAGTTAATAGCTAGTGAGAATATAGTTTCACGTGCTGTTATGGAAGCTCAGGGCTCAATATTCACAAATAAATATGCTGAAGGCTACCCGTCAAAAAGGTATTACGGCGGATGCAGTGAAGTTGATATTGTTGAAAACTTAGCTAGAGAAAGAGCAAAAAAACTATTTAAAGCACCATTTATAAATGTGCAGCCTCATTCTGGTTCACAGGCTAATATGGGTGTTTATATGGCTATACTTCAGCCGGGCGATACATGCTTGGGTTTATCTCTTGATGCAGGCGGACATTTAACTCATGGAAAAAATGTAAACTTTTCTGGTAAGATATATAATTTTGAACATTACAGTGTTAGAAAAGATACTATGCAGATTGACTATGATGAAGTAAGAGATATAGCTAAAAGAGTTAAGCCTAAATTAATAGTAGCAGGCGGAAGTGCTTATCCTAGAGTAATTGATTTCAAAAAATTCAGGGAGATAGCTGATGAGGTTGGGGCTATGTTAATGGTAGACATGGCACATATTTCCGGATTAGTAGCTGCCGGACTTCACCCAAATCCTGTTAAACATGCACATTTTGTTACTGGTACTACTCATAAAACTTTGAGAGGACCTAGAGGAGGATATATTATTTCTACTGAAGAAGATTTAGCTAAAAAAGTAGATAAAACAATATTTCCGGGTATACAAGGCGGACCTTTGATGCATGTTATAGCTGCTAAAGCTGTATGTTTTAAAGAGGCATTAGATCCTAAATTTGTTAAATATCAGGAGCAAGTTTTAAAAAATGCTGAAGCTATGTCTAATATGTTTTTATCAAAAGGATATGAATTAGTTTCCGGAGGAACTGATACTCACTTAATATTAGTTGATGTAAAAAAATCCAAAGGTATAACTGGACAAGTTGCTGAAACAGTTTTAGATAGAGCACATATCACTACAAATAAAAACGGCATACCTTATGATACAGAATCTCCAATGGTTACAAGCGGTATAAGACTTGGTACTCCTGCCATAACTACAAGAGGTTTAAAAGAAAAAGATGTTATGGAATTAACTCAGTATATTGATGAGGTATTAAGTAATAGTGATGATGAAAAAGTGATAAATGCTGTAGGCAAAAAAGTTTCTGCTTTATGTAAAAAATTCCCAATGTATAAATATATATCTGAGATGTAATTTTTATATGATATAGTTTTTATATATTGTAAATAAAAGGGAGTGATTTTTTAATCCTCCCTTTATTTTTTATTAAATTGTTTTTATATAATTTCTATATATTCTAGTACCTTATCTATTCTATCTACTGCAATATCAGCTCCGTTTTTTAATAACTCTTCTTTGCTGTAAGTATTTGTGATTGCTGCTGTTTTTATACCGCTTTTTTTAGCTCCTATTATTCCTGCAATACTGTCTTCAAATATTATTACATTTTCTTTTTTTATATTATTATTATAGTTTTTTAAAAGTTCAAAAGCATTGAGAAATAAATCTGCTTCAGGTTTTGCTCTTAGTTTTTCATTATGACAGGAATAATCTTTTATATATTTTGCTATAGATTTTTTTTCAGCCATTTTTTTTACATAATTTATATTACTGTTTGAAGCTATAACAATATCAATACTTTTTAATCTTTCCAATGTTTCAATAACACCATCGAATGTTTCCAAATCTGTCTCTATTATTTTGTGAAAATATATTTCGGCTTCTTTAAAAAAATTATCAGGTACATAGTATCCGTTATTTTTTAGAAAATTATATATATCATTAGTTTGATATCCAGCCAATGATTTAAAATCAAAATCTTTAAGTACATTCATTTCAGATGCAGTATGAATTAGTGCTTTTGTATATAAACTCTCACTATCAACTAAAGTACCGTCAAAATCAAATATAGCTCCTTTTATTTTTATACTATTCATAGAATTTCCTTAATCAATTTTTATTATCAAGAATTGTATATTTATTTATATCAAAATCAAGAGAAAAAATTAATAAAAAATTTGTATTGTTTGATAATAAATGACATATGTGTTATAATTTTTTTAGCAGGCTATTTTATGAAAAATATGATAATCCAATTTTAAAGGAGTATATTATTATGGGTTTAAAATTAATTATTGCAAAAGATGCTAAAGGAGTAGGAAAAAAAACAGCTTTAGAAATTATTAATTTGTTAAAAGTAAAAAAAGATGCAGTTTTAGGTCTTGCTACAGGAGGTACTGCTGAGGCTGTGTATCCTCATTTGATAAAAGCCTATGAGAAAAAAGAAATAGATTTTAAAAATGTGAAATCTGTAAACTTAGATGAGTATAAAGGATTAGACCCAAAAAATGAACAAAGCTACAGATATTTTATGAATAAAAATTTATTCGACCATGTAAATATAGATAAGAAAAATACCTTTGTTCCAAGAGGTATAGGTGAAAAAGAGAAAATACTAGATGATTTCAATAAAAAAATAGAAAAACTACCTAGAGATATACAATTATTAGGAGTAGGTCCTAATGGTCATATAGCATTTAATGAGCCTGATGAAGTTTTGCATGCAAATGCTTTGTGTGTTAAACTTAATGAAAAAACTATTAAAGCTAATTCAAGATTCTTTGCCTCAGAAAAAGATGTTCCTAGAGAGGCATTCAGTATGGGTATGGGCGGAATATTAAAAGCCAAAAAAATAGTTATAGCTGCTATTGGTAAAGGGAAAGCTGCTGCTATGAAAGAGCTTTTAACTAATGATAAAATTACTACTAAATGTCCTGTTACATTCTTAAAACTTCATAATGATGTAGTTGTTGTTATAGATCAAGAATTGGCTGATGCTATACCAGAACTTAAAGAGAAAAAAGCTAATAAGAAATAATTAAAAAAATAATGCTTGTAATTTAGGGCAGCTTATAATGCTGTCCTTTTTTATTTTATTCTTTGAAAATGGTTATATTTAAATACGATATAAATTTAATAAATATAGGATTTTGTATATGAAAAAGAAAGCTGTTTTAATAGTGGTAGATAGCTGCGGAGTAGGGGCATTGCCTGATGCAGCTCTATTTGGTGATGAAGGAGTTAATACACTTGCTCATTTAGCTGAGGCTGAAGGAGGAATAAGTATACCTAATATGGAAAAAATGGGTATTGGAAATATTATAGATATAAAGGGCGTTGCCAAAAATAATAATGCTTTAGGATATTATGGAAAGGCTATGGAAACTTCTAAGGCAAAAGATACTACTACTGGACATTGGGAAATAGCAGGGCTTGTTTCAGAAAAACCTTTTAATACATATCCTAATGGTTTTCCAGAAATTACTCTAAAAAAAATAGAAGAGTTTTCTAAAAGAAGAATAGTATGTAATAAACCTTATTCTGGAACTGAAGTAATAGACGATTATGCAGATGAGCAGTTAAAAGACGGTGCTTTGATAGTATATACTTCTGCTGATTCTGTACTTCAAATTGCAGCTCATGAAGATATAATACCTATAGATGAACTTTACAGCATATGCAAAAAAGCTCTCGAAATATGTAATGAATATTCACCTGTAGCTAGAGTAATAGCACGCCCTTATATAGGAACTAAAGGCAGTTATAAAAGAACAGAAAGAAGACATGATTATTCAGTGCCTCCAAGCGGAGAAACTATGCTTGACAGATTAAAAAGTCATAATCTTCCAGTTGTAGGAATAGGAAAAACAAGCGATATATTTGCAGGGGTAGGCATTACTGAAAACAGACTTACAAATAAAAACAATCTTGATGGTATAGAAAAAACTATAAAAGCTATTAAAGAAATTGATGAAGGATTAATATTTACAAATTTGGTTGATTTTGATATGCTTTATGGGCATAGAAGAGATCCTAAAGGATATAAAAATGCTTTGGAAGAGTTTGATAAATATATACCAGAAATGACTAATAATTTAAATGATGAGGATTTATTTATTATCACAGCAGACCATGGATGCGATCCTACATACAAAGGAAGCGATCATACAAGAGAGTATATCCCTATATTGGCATACGGCAAAAATTTAAAAAAGAATATTAATATAGGAGTAAAAGAATCATTTGTATCAATAGCCGCTTCAATAGAAAAACATCTTCTAGGGTGTACAAAATTAGAAGGCTGTTTCTTGTAATTGCTAATATCATTTAATAACTGGGGAAAAAACTATCTCCAGTTATTAAATATATTTTATCTTTACTTCCAGTCATTTATATTTAATACTTAATTTTATTTATTTTTATCGCTTTAATAATTATACACGACACAATAGTATTATTTAAATTAATGTACTAATTAACGCACGATTGACCTTTTTACCTAAACAATTATAATTTGTCAAAAATTAATTTTTTAAATTTAAAATATTTGCGGGGATTCACAGTCGTGCCCGCTCTGCGTGCCTTCGGCAACCCCACTTCTTTTGTGATGCTGTCCGCCTGTGGCGTGCGGCGGGAAAAAGAACAATTAAAAATTGACAAACTTAAAAATTTTTAGCATATACCTAAACGACTATAATTTGTCAAAAAATAAATTTTTTTAATTTAAAATATAGCAGGGCTTTGCCCCGCACCCCAGTTCTTTTGTTGGCACAAAGAACCAAAAAGACTGCATTTTTAGCCTAAATTTTAGGTATTACCATACATTTAATACATATCTTTAAAATATAAAGTTCTGTCAATTGCGTTTTTTTAAACTTTTTTGTGCGGCAAAAAAGTTGATAATTCTATATAATGTGCATCAATTGACAAAATAAAATTGTTTCAGTATATACAAAATAAGCCTTATTAATGAAAACAATTTTTATTATACAAAAAATCATCTTATCGTGCGTAGCTAAAAATTTTAATGTATATTTTATATTATGATAACTATTAATTGAAATTTTATTATTTTGATATAATATTATTCAATTAATTATTAATCGCATTTCATAATTAAAGAGGAAATATATGCAAAACAATATAGATAAGGTTTTAATACTAGATTTCGGCTCACAATTTACTCAGCTTATTACAAGAAGAATAAGGGAATTAAATGTTTATTCAGAGATACACCCTTTTCATGTTTCAATAGATTTTATAAAAGAATTCAATCCTAAAGCAATAATACTTTCAGGAGGTCCTTCAAGCGTGTATGAAGAAGATGCTCCTAAAGTAGATAAAGCATTATTTGAATTAGGTATTCCTATACTTGGTATATGTTATGGTATGCAGATAATAGTATATTCTATGGGCGGAAAAGTTGAAAGTGCTTCAAAAAGAGAATATGGAAAAGCAGAAATAGAAATAACTAATCATGAGAGCATATTCAAATCATTTGATAAAAAAAATATAGTATGGATGAGCCATGGAGACAGTATTAAATCTATACCAGAAGGTTTTGAGCTTATAGCAAAAACCCCTAATACGGAACTTGCTGCTATAGAAAATAAACAAAAAAATATTTATGCTATACAGTTTCACCCTGAGGTTGTTCACACTGAAAATGGTATAAAAATTATAGAGAATTTCCTTTTTAATATTTGTAAATGCGAGAAAAATTGGAATATGGGTTCCTTTATAGAATATGAGGTTAATAGAATAAAAGAGAGAGTAGGGGATAAAAACGTAATACTTGGGCTTTCTGGAGGAGTTGATTCTTCAGTGGCTGCTGTATTAATAGAAAAAGCTATAGGAAAACAACTTAAATGCATATTTGTAAATAATGGACTTTTAAGAAAAGATGAAGATAAAAAAGTAGTAGAAGTATTCAGAGATAATTTTAATATTGATTTGATATATGTTGATGCTTCAAAGAGGTTTTTAGACAAATTGGCAGGTGTTACAGACCCAGAGCAAAAAAGAAAAATAATAGGTCATGAATTTGTAAGTGTATTTAATGATGAAGCTAAAAAGATAGAGAATGTAGGATTTTTAGCACAGGGTACTCTTTATCCAGATGTAATAGAGAGTGTATCATTAAGGGGAAGTTCTGCTGTTATAAAAAGCCATCATAATGTAGGCGGACTTCCGAAAGATATGAAATTTGAACTTTTAGAGCCTTTCAGAGAATTATTCAAAGATGAGGTTAGAGAAATTGGGCTTGAATTAAAATTACCAGAAGATATTGTATACAGACAGCCTTTTCCCGGACCTGGTCTTGCCGTTAGAATACTTGGAGATATCACAGAAGAGAGAGTAAAAATACTTCAGGAGGCTGATGATATAGTTGTAGCTGAAATAAAACATGCAGGACTTTACAGAAAATTATGGCAGTCATTTGCTGTACTTCTTCCGGTAAAAAGTGTTGGCGTTATGGGAGACGGCAGAACTTATGAACAGGTTTGTGCTGTAAGAGCAGTTGAGAGTGTTGATGCTATGACTGCAGATTGGGCTAAAATCGATTATAATGTATTAGGTATAATATCAAACAGAATAATAAATGAAGTAAAAGGTATTAACCGTGTTGTTTATGATATATCTTCAAAACCGCCTGCTACAATAGAATGGGAATAAAATAAGAAAATATATTTGATGGGGCTATTATTTTTAATAGCTCCATTTTTTATATATAAAGCTTTGTTTTTTAACATATCATAATGTATAATTTTCTCAAGTTTTTATTAAAAATAAAGGAACTGTAAAAATGCATAAACAAAAAATTATAGAAGCTGATAAGAAAGCTAAAAAAATATTATTTAATTATTTCTGGAAAGATGGTTGGATTGATGATAGAGAACAAAAAATAAATGATGATGATTTTTTATATGCTAAAGAAAAAGGATTGATGTTTGATTTTTCTGATAAAATTATTAAACATGATGACATTATAAAAAATATACCAGCTCTTTTAAAAGAAATAGATTTTAATAATACAGTTAAAGCATTTTTATGCAGTTTATCAACTAGAGCATTGCATTTGAGAAGTTTTATATCAAGCTATTATTTAGCTGAAAAAATAATTGAGCATCATTTTATAGCTGAAAACTCATACTGTGATGAATGCTTTAAATATTATATTTTGGGCGATAATTTTTATTTGAAATATAGAAATGTGTATAACTTTGAAAAGTTTAAATGGGGTGGAGTAAGACTCTCAAATCTATCATATATTTATTTTGATTTATTAGAGTTTAGTAAAATTAACTTTGATGAAGGCAATTTAAATCCTTTAAGAGAAGATATAGAAATTTTTAATAATGTATTAAAACAAATTGATTCATATAATAATAAAAATGATTCTGTAAATAAAATGCAAAAAACATTAAAAGATATATTTCCTTCATCAAAAGAGCAAAGAATAATACTTCTTGAAATATTATCATATTTGGATATTTTAGAAGCTAAAGAAGAGAGAGAATACAGAGATACAGAATTATCAGAGAAATTGATGCATTGGAGAGGAGGTGATTCTTATAATAAAGAGAGTGCTTTGAAGATTTTTAAAAAATATATTTTTATTTAGATTTTACAAAATTAATTTCTGTTAAAAATTTCAAGTTTGTCAATTTTTATTTTTTATTAAATGTATTATTATATTTTTTAATTTATTTTATAAAAAATACTACTATCTAAATATAGTTCTTTCATTTGAGTGAATACTTTGTAAAATTCGCTTATTTCACTAAATTTATTACTAATGCATACTAATTAATACCATAAGATATAAAAACTTGCTGTAAATATCTAAATTTAAAAAATACGTTTTTTGATAAAGATAAATTATAGTTGTTTAACTATGTTATATAAATTTTTTTATTAATTTCATATTAGTTTTATTTAAAATAATATAGATGGCAGAAGAAACAGCTATTCCAATAAAAGCTCCAAATACAACATCGCTTGGATAATGAACCATCAAATAAACTCTTGAAAAACCTATAATTAAAGCTATTAATAAAGCAATGAAACTATATTTTTTATTAAAATATAAAAATATAGGAAAAAGAGCAGCAAATGAAGCTGTTGTATGAGATGAAGGACATGAAAAAGAGGTTTCTAAATGTTTTCCCGCTTCTACCCAATACTCATAATAAATAGGGTCTGTAAACGGACGCTCTCTTGCTATTAAAGGTTTTAGTATCACAGCACCTATCAATACAGCAATAAATAAACTAATAGCCATATTGATACCGCAAATCCTAGTATTTTTTATGACAATTAATACAGCAGATAAAATTATTAAACTAAGTCCTTCTCCTAGATTAGTTACCAAAGAAAAGAAAAAGTCAAATATTTTATAATTGACATGAAGATTATGGGCAAACTCTATTATAGTTTTATCAAAAATGTTTATAATTTCCATTGTTCATTTTCCTTTACCAATATATAATAGCTTTAATTATTTCTAATTTAATAGAACTAAAAACAGTTAATTTTATTTATCGTAATATTATTTAATTTGTTAGTATAATGTTTTTTATAAAAAAGAGTGCCTATTATGAAAAATATACTATTAATGTTATTAACATTATTATTTATATCATGCAATAGTTTTTCTTATAAAGATATAGTATCATATGCTTTAATTATTTCTTCGGAAAAAGGACATGAAAAAATAGTAAATATATTATTGAAATGCAATACAGATATTAATATGAAAGATGATGAATACGGTTATACTGCTTTAATGGAAGCCTCATCAAAAGGTTATACAAAAATAGTTAATATATTATTACAGCATAATGCCGATGTAAATCTTCAAAATTATGATGGACGCACTGCTTTAATGCTTGCTTCATCAAAAGGACATACTGAAATAGTTAATATGTTATTAAATTATAATGCCGATGTCAATATAAAATGCGATAATGACCGTACTGCTTTGATAGAAGCTGCTGTAAGCGGATACACTGAAATAGTTAATATTTTAATAGAACATAATGCTGATATAAATGTTAAAAGTTATGACGGACGTACTGCTTTAATAAGAGCCTCTCAAAAAGGATATGAAGAAATAGTAAATATATTATTAAATCATAATGCTGATACGTCTATAAAAGATATATCTTGTTTTACGGCATTAGATTATGCTTTATATGCTGGAAATTCTAATATCATAAAAATGCTTGAAAACCATCAATTCAAAAAATAAACTCAATATAATGATAGTTTTTAATTACTATTATATATTGAGTTTTAAAAATAAAATTAACAAAAATTAAATAAATTAAAATCTTACAATTTCTCTAGTTATTTCTTTTAAGCTGTGAACACCGCACATAGTCATGGCATCTTCAAGTTCGGCACCTAATTGTGCAGCATAAGATTTAACTCCTTCTTCACCTCCGCCGTATGCTGCTATTACAAAAGTTCTAGCAATAACAACTCCGTCAGCCCCTATAGCAAGAGCTTTTAATATGTCGGCACCGCTTCTAATTCCGCCGTCTACCAATATTTTTATTTTTCCTTTAACCGCATCAGCAATTTCAGGCAATACTTCAGCAGTAGAAGGACATTGATCAAGTACGCGTCCTCCATGATTGGATACTATTATAGCATCAGCTCCAGCCTCCAATGCTTTTTTAGCTCCTTTTACAGTCATTATTCCTTTTATTATAAATGGTCTTTGAGCAATCTCTTTTATTTGTCTTAATTCATCAACTGTTTTGCTTCCAGCCTTTGGTGTAAGATTTTTTAAGAAAGGAAGTCCTGCAGCATCAACGTCCATAGCAACAGCAAAAGCATTTGAATCAGCTACTAATTTCATTTTTTCTTTTATAACATCCATATTCCAAGGCTTAACAGTAGGTATTCCTATGCCGTTTTGTTTTTTTATCATAGTAGTAGCAGCAATCATTACATTAGGATTAGTTCCGTCTCCTGTGAAAGCAGCAATGCCAGCCTCATGACATGATTTTACCAATATATCATTATATTCTTCTTCTGTGTATTTATCGCCATAGTGAAGCTGAACAGCACCTACAGGACCAGCAAATATAGGGTATTTGAATTTTTTGCCGAACAGTTCAAAAGAAGTATCAATATCTTCATTAGAACATATTGTATCCATGTTGAGCCTTATTTCTCTCCATTTGTCATAATTTCTAATAGCTACATCTCCTATTCCTTTAGCACCGGGTCCGGGCATACTGTTTTTACATACTTTACCATTACATATGATGCATGCTTTACAGAACCCCATACAGTCTTTTGCTGTTTCTATAATTTCTTTATATGTCATAACATTTCCTCCGATAATAATAATTAAATTGATAATAATTCATAGTAATAATACTAAATATAAAAAATAAAACAAGCAAATTTATTAATAACAATTTTTTTATAGTATTAAATTATTTTTATAATATAATGCTATTAGATTGTAGAAAATTAATAAATAAAAAACAGGAATTATGAATGACAAGAATATCTAATTATCTTTTTAATAAACATATAGAAAAATGCAAAATATCATTAAAAGGCTTTGAGAAAAGTGAAGTTCAAGATTTAAAAGATGATTTTAAAAAAGAAGCAGAAAAAATTCTAGCTGATGCTAATAATTTTTTAAATGGTATTGATGCATTAAATTATTCTGATTTTGATACTTTTAACAGCAAGGCTGAAACTTTTAATGATGAATTAAACACAATACTTGAAACATTTTATATAAAAGATCCCGATGAAATTTATACTTATAACAGATTTATTGAGTATTTTCATTATGATAATACTATGTTTAATGATGAAAATGATAAAATAGATGTCAATGATTTGCATATTTTAGATGAATATTTTGATTATAATACTAATGGAGTTGTTGATAACAATACAGGATCATATGAGAAAGCTATAGAGTATTATAATAAAGCTATAGACTTGATCCCTAATTATGCTTTGGCTTATTATAATAGGGGACTTGCTAGAAATAATTTAGGATTTTTTAAAAAAGCCATAAAAGATTACGATAAAGCTATAGAATTAAGTAAAAATTATAAAGATGCTTATTATAATAGAGGGCTTGCTAAAAATAATGCTAATTTACACAAAGAAGCTATTGAAGATTACTCTAAAGTTATAGAGTTAGACCATAAAAATATAGATGCATATAATAATAGAGGTGTTTCAAAAAATTATTTACACCTTTTTGATGAGGCTATAAAAGATTTTAATAAGATTTTAGAGTTAGATCCTAATAACTATTATGCCTATGGTAATAGGGGCAATTCTAAACATGATTTGGGACTTTATAAAGAGGCTATCAAAGATTATGACAAAGCTATAAAGATTAATCCTAATTATGCAGATTGTTATTATAACAGGGCAAATTCCAAAAAAGAGTTAGGTTTATTTAAAGAAGCCATAAAAGATTATGATAATGCTATAAAATGGAAACCTAAAGATATAAATGTTTATATTAATAGAGGAAATGCTAAATATGATTTAGAATTATATGAAGAAGCTATAAAAGATTATGATAAAATTATAAAATTGGATTCTAATTATACGGACGCTTATTATAACAGAGCAAATGCAAAAAGAGAGCTAGGTTTATATAATGAAGCTATAAAAGATTATGATAAAGCTATATATTTGAATCCTAATTACAGTGAAGCATATAATAATAGAGGGCTTGCTAAAAGCGGTTTAGGAATGTATAAAGAAGCAATAAAAGATTATGAAGAATCTATAGATTTATGTGCTGATAATCCAGAAGCCTATTATAATATAGGAAGTGCTAAATATGATTTGGGACTTTTAAAAGAATCCATTAAATATTATGATAAGGCTATAGAATTAAGACCAACTTACAGTGAAGCATACAATAACAGAGGACTTTCTAAAAATGATTTAGAATTATATAAAGAAGCTATAAAGGATTATGATAAATCTATAGAGTTAAATCCTAATGACAGCAATACTTATAATAATAGAGGACTTACTAAAAGTAGTTTAGGTTTGTATAAAGAAGCTATAAAAGATTATAGTAAGGCTATAGAGTTAAGCCCTAATTATGTATATGCTTACAGCAACAGAGGAAGTGCTAAAGATGAATTGGGAGAGTATAAAGAAGCTATAAAAGATTATGATAAAGCTATAGAATTAAAACCAAATATGGCTTATTTATATAATGATAGAGGCTGGGTTAAGAAAAATGCGGGACTATATAAAGAAGCATTGAAAGATTATAAAAAGGCTTTAGAATTAGAGCCAAATAATGAATATGCAATTGAAAATATGAAAAGTCTTAAAAAAGAATATGGACTTAAATAAAATTATATAAAAAATTAGTTTTATAGGAAATTGTATTATGAATAATAGTAATAATAGTATTGAAGAATTATTAAATAAAGCTAAGGAATCATTTGAAAATAAGGATTATGAAAAAGCTATTGAATATATTGATAAAGTTATATTTTATAATGGTGATTCTTATGATCTTTATCATAATAGAGGATTAGCAAAATTAAATTTGCGTTTATATGAAGGAGCTATAAAAGATTTTGACAGAGCTATTGAGCTTGGGGATTATAATTCCTATTATGAAAGAGGATTGGCCAAATTTTATATGGCTTTTTATAAAGAAGCAATAGAAGATTTTAATAAAGTTGTAGAATTAGATAAAAGTTCTGCAGCAAGTTTTGCATATAACACTATTGGTTTATGTAAATACAATCTAAATGAATTTGATGAAGCTTTAAAATATTATAATAAAGCTATAGAAACAAATCCTAATCTCATTATCGCCTATCATAACATTGCTTTGTTAAAACATTCTATGGGTTTAGATGATGAGGCTTTGTCTTATTTAAATAAAGCTTTAGAAATAGATACTAATAATATTGAAACATATTTAAAAATTTATTCTATAAAATTAGGTTTAGGTTTAGAGCGGGAAGCTAATGAATATTTAGATAAAATTATGGAAATGTATCCTGATGACCTTTATATTTATGACAGAATAGGAAACATAAAAATTGATGCAGGATATATGGAGGAATCTTTAGAATATTTAAAAAAAGCATTAGAAATAAATCCTAACTTTATTGATGCATATTATGATATTGCTTTTGCTTTGCATAAATTAAATTTAAATGATGAGGCTTTATCTTATTTAGAAAAAGCACTTCAAATTTCTCCTAATAATGCAGATACTTATTTTAAAATATTTTTAATTAAAAGGGCTTTAGGTGATTATGACGGAGCTTTATCTTGTTTAGAAAAAATACTTGAAATAGATGATACTGATGTTGCTATTTATAATGAAATTGCTTTGATAAAAATTGAATTAGAATTATATGAAGAAGCTTTATATTATTTGAATAAGGCTTTGTGTATAGATAATAATAATGCTGAAATATATAATACTATTGGTTTGGTTTATCATTATAAAAGAAATTATGAAGAAGCTATTAAAAACTTCAATAAGGCCTTAGAGTTAAATACTTCTATGGACATGGCATATTATAATATTGGTTTATCATATTATGAAATGCATGATTATGAAAAAGCTATTGAATACTATAATAAGGCATTGGAGATAAATACTCAATATTCAGCTGCTTATATTAATTTGGGACTTATTGAGCATAATTTTGGAAATTATCAAGAAGCAATTAACTATTATAAAAGAGCATTAGAAATAAATCCTAATTATAGCTTATCTTATTATAATATTGCTCTTGCTGAAATGAGTTTAGAAGATTATGATAAGGCTTTGGAAGATTTTAATCATGCTTTGGAATTGGGATATAATGAAGCAGATATTTATACTAATATTGGGCTTATATATTCAAGAGAGGCTATATATGATAAAGCTATAGAGTATTATAATAAAGTATTAGAAATAAATCCTAATAAAGTTAATGCCTATTATAATATTGCTTTTTGTTTATCTAATATGGATAAATACAAAGAAGCTTTGGAAATATATGATAAAGTTATAAGAATGTATCCAGGTAATTTTGATGTTTATTATGAAAGAGGCTATACTAAATACAGAGTGTCAAAGTATGAGGAGGCTATAAGAGATTTTGATATTATTATAAATGTGAATTCCAAACATTATAATGCTTATTATTATAGAGGATGTTCTAAAAAATATTTAAAGAATTATGATGAGGCTATAAAGGATTTTGATAAAGCCATAGAATATAATCCAAATAATCCAGACTATTACAGTGAAAAAGCTTCTTGTTATGATTATTTAAATAAATATAGAGAAAGTATTGAAAATTATGATAAAGCCATTGAGTTAAATGATAATGATTGGTTTTTATATATTTTAAGAGCTAAAGAGAAATTTCTTTTATCAAAGGAAACTAATTTAGAAAATAAAACAAATGATAAGAAATCGTTTTTTAATAAAATTATATCAAAAATTACTTCATCTAAAAATTATACGGATTTAGAAAAGTCAGCATTAAATGATTTAGAGAAATCTTATAACTTAGCTTTAGAAGATGAATTTAATCTTATGGTATTTAAAGATATTATAAAAGATGAATTTACCAATATAGATTTAGCAGCTGATTTTTGTAAGGATAATAATATTACTTTATAAATTACAATATTAGCAGCTGTTTTATTTTTTGTTTTAATTTTGGAAAAATAACAATAAAAAATTAACAAACTTAAAAATTTTCAGTATATACTATGATATAATTGTATCATATATAAAATTGTAACTTGTATATTAATAATAAAGAGTTATAGGAGTTAAAAATGGCAACAATGACTAATTTTCTATTTATGCAACATGTAAAAGAATCTAAAAACAAATTAGACAATTTTCAAAAGGAATTAAATAAATGTGTATATGAATTTAATGATTTTTTAAATAATATTGATGCAGAAAACTATTCTGATTTCGATGATTTTAACGACCGAGCAAAAACTTTTAATGAAGAATTAAATAAAATAATTTCAGATAAAACATATCTTATAGGCAGTTTTACAAATATAGTTGACAATAAGAAAGAAGTTGATATTGATCGTTTAAACAATCTTACTGATTATCATGATTATAATTCTAAAGGTATTTATAAAAGTGCTAATGGAGAATATGCAGAAGCTATAAAATATTATGATGAGGCTATAAAGTTAAACCCTAATATGTCAGATGCTTATTATAACAAAGCTATTGCCAAAACTAAACTTGGACTTTTAAAAGAAGCTATAGAAGAATATGATAAGGCTATAGAGTTAAGAGCGGATTATGCAGACGCTTATTATAACAGAGGACTTCTTAAAAGCGATTTAGTACTTTTAGAAGAAGCTATAAAAGATTTTGACAAAGCTTTATCAATAGATCCTAATTTGTTTGATGCTTATAATAACAAAGGAGTATTAGAAAATGAACTTGGACTTTTTAAAGAAGCAATAAAAGATTTTAACAAAGCTATAAAAATATCAGATAATGATGCGGTTATTTACAACAACAGAGGTAATTCAAAATATAATTTAGAGCTTTATGAAGAAGCTATTAAAGATTATGATAAAGCTATAAAATTAAATCCTAATTATGCTCTTGCATATAATAATAGAGGTAATGCTAAAGATAATTTAGGACTTTATGAAGAAGCTATAGAAGATTTTGATAAGGCTATAAAATTAAAACCTGATTATGCAGATGCTTATAATAACAGAGGCCTTACTAAGGAAAATTTAGGTCTTTATGAAGAGGCTTTAAAAGATTATAAGAAGGCTTTAAAATTAGATCCTAATAATGAATATGCTAAAGAAAATATAAAATATCTTAAAGAAGAATATGGCTTGAAATGAAGTTGTAATATAACCAAACAACTATATTTTGTCAATTTATGATTAATTATAACTTATAAATAATATAAAATATTAACACATAGTAGTAAAATATGTTTTAAATATAATATAAAAGTATACATTTTTGCAATAATGAATAATCAGCCGCATACTTACAGTACTTCCTTTGGTCGCATATAGTTGGCTATCCATAATGATTTGCAATACCGTGAGGAAAGCCTCCGTGAAGCGTACCCAATGGGTATAGGCGAATAGTTGACAAAGTTAAAAATTTTTAGTATATATTTTGAATTTAATATTAATCGTTGATTAATTATAGGATTTGAATATAGCGGCAATGAATAATTATTTTTTCTTAAGACATATACAAAGAATGTAAAAGAAAATTAAAAGATTTTGATAAGCCTAAAACATTAAAAAATAAAGCAAAAAAATATAAGATGAATTTAATAATTTTTTAGATAGTATTGACACAGAAAATTATTCTGATTTTGATGATTTTAACAGCAGAGTAAAAATTTTTAATGAAGAATTAAATAAAATACTAAAAGCTAATCAAATAGATAATTCTGATATTATAAGTATTTTTACGAATATATATGATATAGAAGTTGATATTGATGATTTAGAGAAAAAAGCAAATATTTTGATTATAATGATAAAGGGCGTTGTAAAAGTATAAATAAAGAATATTCATAGGCTATTCAATATTATGATAAAGCTATAGAATTGAAGTCTGATTTTCCTTATGCCTATATAATAAAGGTCTTGTTAAATATTAACTTGGACTTTATGAAGAAGCTATAAAAGAATATACTAAGGCTATAGAATTAAAAGCGGATTATGCTGATGCTTATTATAACAGAGGGCTTGGGTTTATACAAAGAGGCATTAAAAGATTATGAAACTGCAATAGAAAATATAGATAATCTTAAAAAATATTACTGGTTTGACTAAATATATAATAGAGTTTTTTATAAATTTACTGAAAAATCATATTGTATATAAGCACAATAATATAATAGTCATTATAATAAAAAAGGGACTTAATTTTTATATTAAGCCCCTTTTTTATTTTTAGTTATATATTAACCCCATAATATATCTTATAAACTCAGCTGCCAAAAATATCATGACAATAAAGCCTAAGAATATCCATGATTTTAAAGTACGTTTTCTAGTTTCTCTTTTATTAAATTCTCTCCTAAAAGGATCATTATTATTATCATATTCCATAATAAAATCCATCATACTTTTTTCAAATATTTTTGTGTATCAACAGCAACAGCAGCGATGATGATAGCACCTTTAATTATGTACTGAAGATATGGAGAAATACCAACGAATGTCATACCATAGTTAATAACTTGGAATATCAAAACTCCGGAAACTATACCTAAAATAGATCCGATACCTCCAGAGAAAGAAACTCCTCCAACAACGCATGCCGCAATAGCATCAAGTTCATAACCATTACCCAAATTGTTAGTAGCAGAACCCACACGGGCAACCTCTAAGGAACCAGCTATACCATATAAAGCACCAGACATAGTATAAACTATCATAAGAGTAAGAGGAATATTAACACCGCTTACAGCAGCAGCTTCAGGGTTTCCTCCCACAGCAAATATGTTTTTACCTAATTTAGTTTTATTCCAAACAACCCACATAATAGCGGTTATAATGACTGCAAATATGATTAGGTATGATATAGTATAACTTCCTAATTTTATACCGCCTTGAGCAAGATTACTAAATCTAGGATCAAGTCCTCCGATAGGCTGAGCACCATAAGGAGGTCTGTCAAAATAAGTACTAGTTACACCATAAAGTATAAGCTGCATACCTAAAGTAGCAATAAATGGAGTTACATAAAGTTTAGAAATGATAAAACCATTTAAAAATCCAAATACCATAAGTATAAGCATAACTAAAAGTATAGGAAGTATAACCGGAAGCATAGGTAAATCCGGATACATTCTAGTAGGGTTAGAAGGAGATTGTAAAAGTGAAGCACTTACAACTGCAGCAAGTCCTACAGCTCTTCCTGCTCCTAAGTCATTACCTTGTGTTACAAGAAGAGTACCAACTCCTACAGCTATTATCATACGAGTAGAAGCCTGAGCAAATATATTTAAGAAATTACTCAATTTGAAGAAACTAGGGTCTTTAATGATAATACCTATAATTATTATAAGTAATGCTGCAAATATAGCATTGTTTAATACAAATGATTTAATAGTTTTAATGTTTATTTTATTAGTGTCCATGATTTTTCCTTTTTAAAATTATAAATATTTAGCAGACAATGCCATAATTTCTTCCTGATTAGTATTTTTAGTTTCAACTATACCAGCAACTCTTCCATTACTCATAACCATGATTCTGTCAGTTATTCCAAGCAATTCCGGCATTTCTGAACTTACAACTATTACAGCTTTTCCAACGGTAGCTAAATCAATAATAAGTCTGTATATATCATATTTAGCACCAACATCAATACCTCTTGTAGGTTCATCAAGCATTAATATATCAGGCTTGCTTAAAAGCCATCTTCCTAAAATAACTTTCTGCTGATTTCCTCCTGATAATGACTGTATAGCTGTTTTTTCAGAAGGGGTCTTTACCTGCATACTGTCTATAACCCATTTAGTATCTTCATGCATTTTTTTATTGTCCAAAAATCCAAATTTATTTTTGTAATGGTCTATATTTGCTATAGTAGAATTAAAATTAATAGAAAGCATACTAAATATACCAGTCTGTCTTCTCTCTTCCGTAACTAGAGCAAAACCATTTTTTATAGCTCTTCTAGTAGAGGAGTTATTAACTTCCTGACCCATTTTTATAACATGTCCGGAAGATAAAGTACGCATACCAAATATACTTTCTAATACTTCAGTTCTTTTAGCACCAACAAGCCCAGCTATACCAAATACTTCTCCTTTTCTTACATTGAAATTAACATCCTTAAGTGAAGGCTGATAAAATGCTGTAAAATCTTTTATTTCTAAAATATTTTCAGCAGGCGTATTTGTTTTTTCTGGGAAACGATTAGTTAAATCTCTTCCTACCATTTGCTTAATAATCATATCAGTGGTTAATTCTTTAGACGGAGTAGTAGCAACATATTTACCGTCTCTCATTATAGTAACTTCATCAGATATTTGAAGTATTTCTTCCATTTTGTGAGATATATAAATCATACCTACACCTCTGCTTTGAAGTTTTTTTATGATTTTAAATAATTTTGCTACTTCTTTTTCTGTGAGGGAGCTAGTAGGTTCATCTAATACTAATATTTTTGAGTTATAAGAAACAGCCTTTGCTATTTCAACCATTTGCATTTCTGATACAGATAATGTAGATACTTTTGTTCTAGGATCTAGAGGTATTTCTAAATCATCAAAAATTGCTTTAGTATCATCATACATCTTCTTCTCATCAATAATAACTCCCATCTTAGTCGGATATTTACCAAGCCATATATTATCCTGTATATTTCTCTGTCTAACTTGGTTAAGCTCTTGGTGAACCATAGCCACACCATTATTTAAAGCCTGTTTAGGTGATGTAAAATTAACTTCTTTGCCGTCTAAATATATTTCTCCGCTGTCTTTGCGGTATATACCAAACAAACATTTCATTAAAGTAGATTTACCAGCTCCATTTTCACCCATAAGAGCTACTACTTCTCCCTCTCTTACAGTGAGCTTAACATCATCTAATGCTTTAACACCGGGAAAAGACTTTGAAATACCTTTCATTTCAAGAACAATCTTTTTATTATCCATATATTAAAAACCTTTAATAATTGAAATTTTACTCTGCTATAATAATACAGGGATATTAGATTAATATCCCTGTTTATTATAATAAAATTATTTATTATTTATATGCTTCTTCAGCAACATTTACATTATTTTTAGTTATAGGAACATAAGGAACGCGAACAGCTTTTACTTCGTCCAAAGTCCAAGTAGTACCGTCTAACGGATCTTTTCCAGCTGCAGCATTTAAAGTAATGTCTACAAGAGCCTGAGACTGACCTACTGGGTCATTAAGTACTGAACCTGCTACAGTTCCTTTTTTGATTTCATTAATCATTTCTGGAATAGCATCAACACCAACTATAGGAATATATTTAGTAGTATCGCCTTCTTTGTTATATCCTAAAGCTTGTACTGACTGCAAAGCACCTAAAGCCATAGCATCATTGTTGCAGAAAATATATTCTATTTTATCGCCATGTTTTTGCATCCAAGCATCTACTATATCTTTAGCTTTTGCTGTATCCCACATAGCAGTTTGTTCTGGTTCTAATCTTTCTACTTGAAGACCATTATTAGTTATGTATAAAGTAACATGACTAGTTCTAGCTTCAGCATCTGGGTGACCTGGTTCTCCTTTTAATAATACATACTGTATAATTCCGTCGCCGTTTCTATCCCAAGTAGGATTAGCTTTCCAAGTATCTACAACAATTTTTCCCTGCATATCGCCTGATTCTTCAGGAGTAGTACCTACATACCAAGTTTTATCATAGCTAGCCATAGCCTGAGCACTAGGCTGTTTGTTGAAGAAAATAACTGGTATATTTTTAGCTTTAGCTTTATCTATAATAGTTTGAGCTGCTTGAGGATCAACCAAATTAATAGCTAATGCTTTTGCATCTTTTTGAATCATAACATCAACTTGGTCATTTTGCTGAGCTTGGTTATTTTGAGAGTCATTGATTATTAAATTAGCTTTTCCATTGATTCTGCTTTCAATGTTTCTTCTGTAGAAAGACATAAAGTTATCATCATAACGATATATTGTTACTCCTATAGTAGGACCATCAGCAGATGCTGCAGATGAAGAAGAATTGCCGCCGCATGATACTGCAAAAATAGAAGACATTATTAATAATGCTCCCATAACGATAAGTGATTTTTTCATGTTAGAAAACTCCTTAAATTAATTAATATTCTCTATCTAACTAGTATATAAATTTATTTTCTTAAATCAAGTCAAAACAAATTTTTTACATTTTGACAATTATATTACATCTGTTTCAAAATTATTAACACTTATATATTTTTAATTCGGCATTTTTTTATTATAGTTTTAGTTTTGAATGACTATATGTTTTATTATGTGAAATTGCAGTTATTTTTTGATAAGGTTTTACTTAAGTGTAATAAAAATAAGCATATTCCAACTACACTTCATTTTGTAAAAAAACTTGATATTTATGTATTAAAATAGCTGATTACCCAATATTTAAAATATTATATCAGAAGTTTAAAATTAACTAATTTTTTCAATAATATCTTAATAGATTTAAAATTATTAAAAGACAGCCAATATTATTATCAGCTGTCTTTTTTATTATATATTTTAGTTGATTTCATCTGAAAATTCAATAGTTATTGGTTTGTAATGTACTCTTACAGATTTTGTATTATCTAATGTCCAAATAGTACCTAATATTGGATTTAAAGTTTCATTTTTGAATAAGTTTACTGCTAAATCAGAAATTGCTTTTGCCTGAGTTAAACTATCATTGAGAACTGTACCAACTATATTGCCGTTTTCTATTTCTTTAATAGTTTCATTGATAGCATCTATTCCTACTATTGGGATAAATTTATTAGATTCGCCTTTATTATAGCCAAATCCCTGCACAGATTTTAAAGCTCCTAATGCCATTTCATCATTATTTGAAAATATATACTCTATTTTTGTATCAGAATCTTCATTATCATTATGATTGGACATCCAAAAGTCTACAATATTTTTAGCTCTATCTCGATTCCACATAGCCGTTTTTTTATCTAAGATTTCTAATTCTATACCGCTGTTTTCAATAAATGAAATGAGGTTTTCTGTGCGGATTTTTGTATCAGCATGCCCCGGTTCTCCTTCAAGAATTACACATTGAATTTTACCGTCTCCGTTTTTATCCCAAGATGGGTTTGCTTTCCAGCTGTCTGCAATAATTTTACCCTGAATATTGACTGCTTCTTCACTTAAAGTACCTACATACCATACTTTATCATAACTATTCATAACTGAAGGGTCTGGGGATTTGTTAAACAATATTATAGGAGTGTCACTGTTTTTAGCTTTGTCAACTATATCCTGTGCTGCCTGAGTGTCTACCAAATTTATTACTAAAACTTTAGCACCTTTTGAAATATAATTATCTATCTGACTATTCTGTGTAGTTTGATTGTTTTGAGAATCATTTACTATATATTTAGCTCTTCCTGATATGAATTTTTCTATATTATTCTTTAAACTGTTAGCAAATGGATCATCTGTTCTATATATAGTAATTCCTATAAAATTATTATTAGTTTTCTTATCTGAGCAAGAAATTACAATAAAACTTGCTAAAATTATTAGTAATAATAGAACTCTTTTCTCCATATATGCTCCTACAATTGTTTTTTTGTATTTTATAAAACATTTAAAACTTTATTATGTAAATTTAATGTTTTTTATTTATACGCTTCAGATGCCTCATTAATATTTTCTAATGTAATAGCTCTGTATGGTACTCTTACTCCTTTTACCTCGTCTAATTTATATTCAGTTCCTGCAAGCACATCTTGTCCTTTAGCAGCATTAAGAAGCATATCAACTATTGCTTTGGCCTGATCTTTAGGACTTTGTAAAACTGTACCAACTACTGTTCCTTTTTTTATTTCTTCTATAATTTCTGGTATGGCATCTACTCCTACTATAGGTATAAATTTATTATTATCGCCTATATTATATCCCTGTTTTTGAATAGATTTTAATGCTCCTAAAGCCATAGCATCATTATTAGAAAATATAAACTCTATATTATTGCCGTACTTTTCTATCCAAGCATCTGCAGCTGTCTGAGCCTGAAGTATATCCCAATTAGCTGTTTGTTCATCTAATTGTTCTATTTCTATAGCATTATTAGTTAATACGGCTTTTATTCTTTCTGTTCTAGCTTCGGCATCAGGGTGTCCTGCTTCTCCTTTTAATAAAACATATTGTATTTTTCCATCCCCGTTTTTATCCCAAGCAGGATTTGAATTCCATGCTTTTACTACTATCTCTCCCTGCATATTTCCAGATTCTTCGCTTAAAGTACCTACATACCATGCCTTATCATAGCTTAACATATCTTCTTTGCTTGGTTCTTTATTAAAGAATATAACAGGTATTCCGGCAGGTTTAATTTTGTTAATCATAAAACTTGCTGATGCTGGATCTACCAAATTAATAGCTAAAGCATTGACATTTCTTTGAATAGCAGCATCTATTTGATCATTTTGTTTTACCTGATCATTTTCCGAATCGTTCATTATAAATTTTGCCTTTCCATTAAGCATAGTTTCAATATTTCTTCTCATAAAGGAAATAAAGCTGTCGTCATATCTATATATTGTAATTCCGACTTCTATTTCATCGTCAGAATTTTTTGTATTATTTGTGCAGCTGATTAATAAAAATAGTGATATAATCATAAATGTTAAAATTGCTTTATTCATAAAAAGCTCCTATTTTATGTAGTTATATTTTAGTTTATTAAAAAAAAACTTATAAGTCAAATAAAAATATGTAAAAATTGTAATTTATTATTATTATTTTTATCAATAAACCTAAACATAAATAGATTATAACTTTAAGAATTATATTTTATTCATATATTTTTATGGCTCTCTCTATATTAGATAATGTTACAGGTATATACGGTATTATAACATATTTATTATTATAAAAATTAAAATGTGTTCCGTCTAAAGGTGATTTGCCGTTTATTATATTGCTTGATATAGAAGATAATACTTCAGCCTGAATTGCTGGATTTTGAAGCACTGTAGCAAATATACCGTAATTTTTTATCTCTTCTAAACATTCTGGTATGCCGTCTATTCCTATTATTGGTATATAGTTAAGCATTCTGCTGTTTTTGTTAAGTCCTAATTTTCTTAATGTTTCTAATGCCCCTAATGCCATATAATCATTATTGCATATAATATATTCTATTTTCTCTCCATATTTGGCAATTAGATTTTCCATTACTTTTGATGCATTATCCTTTTTTCCCATAGCAGAAACTTCGGATAATATATCCATTCTTATATTGTTTGATGATATATATTTTTTCATGTATTCTGTTCTCTTTATTGTGTCAGGGTCATTAATGTCTCCTTTTATTATAACAGCCTGTATTTTTCCGTCCTGATTTTTATCCCAATTAAGTCTGTTTTTCCAGCTTTCTGCTATTACTCTGCCCTGAGCCATTCCAGCCTCGTCGCTAGTGCCTCCAATATACCATACTTTATCATATGTGTTCATAACTTCTGGATTTGGTTCTCTATTAAAAAATACTATAGGTGTATTTTTTATGCTTACTTTGTCTATTACTTTTTGTGCCTGACTTTTATCTACTAAATTAACAGCAAGTAAATTAACATTCTTTTTTAAAAGCATTTCTATCTGGGCATTTTGGGTAGATTGGCTATTGTAAGAGTCAACTATAAGCAAGGAAGATTTTATATTTTTTTCTATATATTGTTTTAAATATTTCATATAATTATCATCATACCTGTAAAGTGCTACACCTATGGAATTGTTTTTTTTCTGTGTGTATAAAATAAGAGAAGATGATAATAATAATATAAATAATAAAATAAAAAATTTCTTCATTTGTAAATGCTCCTAATGCCTTTAATATTGCTTTTAAATTATAGTTTAATAGTTTTTATTGTCAAGTAATATAATTTTATTTTTATTAAATCCTGCTTTTTGATAAATATTTTATGACTAAATACAATGCTAAAATAATAATAACTATGATATGTGAAAAGGCACTTATATAATTAGAAATTATAAAATATTTTGGTACTTCCCATTTCACCTCTTTAAAACTTAAAAAATTATCTAACTTTTCAGTATCATTAGTAGAAAATCCGCTGAACTGGGGAAAATCATCATTAAAAAATATTAAACTTCTAGGATCAGTAAAATTGTATCGTCCGTCAATTATTTTGTATGGAGAGCCTTCTTCTTTTGCTTTGAAAGTTTCTAATCCATATCCATATATAGATTCATAGGGAAGTCTTGATGTATTTAATTTATAATTATCATTTGTAAAATCCATCATATTATTAATCTCTGATTTATTATTTATATATGTTACTTTATATTTACTATGATTATTTTTTATTGCCATAAATACATCATTATCAAAATCTATATTAATTTCCTTAAAATTATTATTAATACTGTATATATTTATAAATTTATATGAATATAGTATAGAAGTTGATAATATTATGAATAAAATCATATTGCTTTTATTATTGAATTTAAACTTGTTAAATAGTATAGAAAATATCATAACAATGGGTATTATTAAAGAACTTGATATTCTATAATGTAAATTTACATATCTTAATTTTGTGAAACTAGAACGTATAATACCATTTGCAAAAAATAAATCACAGTACAAATAAATAAATATTAGTAAAAATATAATATTAAATTTATATTTTCTTATAAATTCTTTTTTTTCTTCTAAAGAGGAATTTTTTAAATTATAAAATATCATAATTGCAATTAATATAATCATAAAAACAGGCATAGCTATATCTCTCTCCCAAATAAGACTATTAAAATCTCTTGTATAGCTTATAATATTTTGAATAGGTGTTAAAAAAGTATTGATAATATTTCTTGTAATGTATATTGGATCATTGGTATGTATACCTTGTTCTCCTCTTTCTATAAGCCTTCCAAAATATACAGACATTATAAATTTAGACATTGATAATATTATAGATAATAAAAACGAAGCTATTATAGAAATACATTGATATATAAATTTTTTATTTGCTTTAAATAAAATAGAATCAACTGCAATTAGTGTAAAACAAGTATAGAAAAATACTGTTTGCATAGCACCGCCAAATAGCATCATTGAAAATAATAGTGCATTTATTAATATTCTTATAATATAATTAAATTTGTCAGAGAAAGAAAGATATACTATTAATGCTGTAAGAGGATGATATAAAAAAGCCCAATGTCCTACCATTATATGATATATATAATATCCTGTAAAAGAAAAAAGTATTGATGACATTAAAGATATTTCAAAGTTTAATTTTAGTACCTCTTTACTAAAACAATAATATGATATAAAACCTATTATAGAAAATATAAGTGTACATAATAAATATGCTTTCCAAAAAGGCATTATATATCTTAAAAAATAAAATATAGAAAATTGGTCATACTGAGGATTGGGGTATGATATTAATCCTGCACCAAATAATGGAGATGCAAACTCTATATTAAAAATACCATTATTTTCAGCATAAGTTAATAAAGAATATGCTCTTGGAAGTATCATACTAATATCTTCACCTACAAAAGGATAGTATAAATTAATAATAAATATATTTGCTATTCCTACTAATATAGATATTGTTATAACTATTAGAAATTTATACTTATTATTTAACATAAGCTCTTTTATAAATGGCTGTTTAATATTAAATATAAAATAAAAAGATATTACTAAAAATATACCTATGTAGTTGAATGATAATTTTAAAAAAACATTGCTTATTACTGCAAATACAAAGAAATATAAATATAAAAATAATGCTCTATATTTTATATTTTTTACTAATATAGCGGTAATTACTGATATCATAAAAAGACATATTATTATGCATATCATATATACTTCTTCTTTGAGCTTAAGTATATATTCTGCCTTATATTCTTTATTATTATTTAATTTTTCTGATGATAATATTTCTATTTTTTATCACCATTTTTTATACTAATTACTTCTTTTATATAGTATGGAAGTTTTTTATTATTTAAAAATATATAGTATAAATCGCTTTGCTTAAATATTGGATCTTTAGTTTGTATATTAACTAAATATCTAAATATTTTTTCACCGCTTATTGTGTTTGATTCTTCTAACATATATATATCAGATATATAACAATCTCTTGATATATTTCCTAATATTGAAAAAGAAATCATAAAACTTAGAGACAATATAAATATAATAATAGGCACTATAATTTTTTTTATCATTTATTACTCTTTTTTATTTTTTTTAAATTATATATTAATAATTAATAAATTACTATTTATAACATCTATTTTATTTTTTAAAATACTTTATAATAAAGAAGTTATCATTAATAATAATTAATAATTAGGAATAAAATAATATGAATAAAGCAGAAGTAAAAATAAAAAATGATATAAATATTAACTATGATATTTTAGTTCAAAAGGGATTAATAAAAGAAACAGGCAAATTAGTAAAAAATATATTAAGAGGAAAAAGAGCTTTAATAGTTACAGATGATATAGTAGATAAACTTTATACTGACACTGTAAAAGAAAGTTTGGAAAAAGAAAATATTATAACTTCTGTATGCGTTCTTAAAAATGGAGAACCTAATAAAAATATAGAAAGTATAATTGATATTTTCTCTTCTCTTGCCAAAAACGAATTAAGCCGTAAAGATATAATAATAGCATTAGGCGGAGGAGTAATAGGGGATATGGCTGGATATGCTGCTGCTTCTTGGATGAGGGGTATTGATTTTGTGCAGATTCCTACTACATTGCTTGCATGTGTAGATTCTTCTGTTGGCGGTAAAACTGGTATTAATATAAAAGAAGGAAAAAACCTAGTAGGAGCTTTTCACAGCCCTAAACTCGTTATAATAGACAGCAATACTTTATTAAGCCTTCCTAAAAGGGAGTTCAATGAAGGAATGGCTGAAGTGATAAAGCATGCATTTTTATTTGATGAAAAACTTTTAGAGCTTATAGAGGATCACTGTTATAATAATGCTGAATTGGATATGGATTATATACTTAAAAGAAACTGTGAATTAAAGGCTCATATTGTAGAAATAGATTATAAAGAGCAGAGAGAGAGAATGTTTTTAAACTTCGGTCATACTATAGGACATAGTGTGGAAAATGCTGCAGGTTATGGTGTGCTGCTTCATGGAGAGGCTGTTGCTATAGGTATGATTTTTGCTATAGAGTACGGCATTAAAAAATCTATAACAAAAGATAAAAATATATTAGAAAGAGCTAAAAATATATTAAAAGCATTTTCTTTGCCTATAGCTATACCTGATAATATAGATTTGAAAGAGGCTATTAAACTTGACAAAAAAAGAAGTGATGATAAAATCAATTTTGTATTTTTAGAATCTATTGGAAAACCTTGTGTTGAAAAAGTAAGTATTGATGATATTCTAAATGAATAAATTTACTTTTGTAATTATGTTTTCTATTGTTATTAATATTATGATTAATGATATTGGTAAATATTATGAGTATTACAATTTTAATTAAAAAGAATAAAAACTAAATTTGATTAATGAAAACAAAAAATTACAAACTTAAAAATTTTTAGTATTTTTTACAAAAAATGAGTATGGAGGATATTCTAAATGAATAAATTTATTTTGGCACTTATGCTTTCTATTGTCATGCTTGTATTATGTGCCGCTAATACAAAATCTGATAAAAAAACAAAATACGAAAATACAAAAACAGAAGTAATAGGTTCTGCTTCTATTGATATAAAAAATAATAGTTACACTAATATAGATAAATATGTTATAAAAACTTTAGATGCTTATAAAGTATATACAAATAAATATAATGATATAATTAACATAAATGGAAATAAATATTATATTTCTAGTGTATATACTTTTAATATTGATGATGAAAGTTTTTATGAAAAACAAGATTCGGAGGATTATGTTTATATAAGTATATGGAAACTAAATAATAATAAGGCAGATTTTGTTTCTGCTTTTTATCCCATTAGTGCATCTTCAGAAATAGATTATATATCTTCTAATATTACTAATAATATGCTTGAATTTGAAATAGCTCGTTATTCTACTAGCTATCAATATGTTAATTATTATAAATTTAATATAGTTGAAAATAATAATACAATTAATTTTTATCTTACTAACTTTTCAGAAAAAACTCCTGAGCGGGATTATAATACAGGAGAAATATCAGATGTTGAATATATATTTGAGCATGATAATGTTAATATGAATGATCTTGGTAAATTAGGTTACGGATATTATAATCTTAATTAATAAATAATTAAGAGGCATTAACTTTTTTATAAGCTAATGCCTCTTTTTTGTTTTAGGATTTATTTTTATTTATGCTTTCACCAATGCCTCGCCTAAACTCACACATTCACTTACAGCATTATCATCTGGAGTGAGATTTGCGATAAGTCCGTCTTTAACTAAAGAAGCACCTGCCGAACTTACATCCTCCTGCCAATTTCTCATCCATTCGCCATCGCCCCAATCATAAGAACCGAATAAAGCAACTTTTTTTCCTGATAAACTTCCTCTTATGGAATCATAAAAAGGCTGAAATTCAGACTCTTCCAAAACTTCTGCTCCCATAGCAGGACAGCCTAATGCTATTTTTGAATAGTTATTTATATTTGCCGCATTGAAACTTGATACACTAAAAATATCAGCTTCTCCTCCAGCATTTTCCACACCTTTTTTTACATTTTGAGCCATTAATTCAGTATTACCTGTGCCGCTCCAATATATTATTCCTATTTTATTACTCATATTATTACCTCCTTACGTAATAAATAATAATTTTTATTATTATAAAGAATGAAGTTTGTAATCGTCCATTATCTCCAAAATGCCCTTTCCTCTTAAAAATGTATTTATATAAAAAGTTCTGCATCTATTATAATTATCAAAAGTTTTTAGAGCTTCTTTTTTATTATGATACACTTTCCAATATCCTGTATATAAACTATTTTTTCCATAGTTATTTATAAAGCCGTTTATGTCTATAAGCGGATAACCTAAAAATATACCTATTTCATGAGGAAAAGTTTTAGAATACTGCATTCTTCTTTTTAAAATTCCTATGCTTTCATATATATTTTTTGACCTATATCCGTAATTTTTCAAAAACTTAAAAATATTATCATCTGATAAATAATTTTCTAACGCTTTTTTGTTATAAACATAAACTACAGCCTTATTATTATAATATTTTATAACAGCTACATTTATACCTCTTTTGTTTAGAATATTGTTGTATAAAGAAATTTTTTTATTAAGTTCTTCTTTAAACTTATATTCATAAGTAAATATATTAGCTATTTTTATACCCGATAGAGTGGGGGCACAATGGTCAATAATTAATTTATCAAACATTCAATCTCCTATTGTTAGACTATTCTAACATATAGATTAAAAATTGTCAACAGTTTTGTTAGTATATTCTAACATTTTTTTGAAAAATTTATTATTTTTATTATTATTGCTAATAAAATAAGAATTAAATAAAACTAATGATTATACAGAATATCAATGACATTATAATTTGAAGCGATAAAAAACCAGATATGAATTTATTAATTTTTTCATTATTTGTATACATTAATAGTATGAAAGGCGATGGAGATAGAAAATATATAATCATAGACTTTACAAGAATTGAATTTACAGTGATTATTTTTGACATAACAAATAAAGCCAATGATATTAATACCGCCATAGTAGCAAATCTTACAAAGAATAATTTAATTGCTTTTTTGAATATATCTATTTCAAATTCAAGTTCGGCACCTATACATATTAATATCATAGGGGATAAAGGCTCTGCTAAAAAAGATATTATTCTATTGTATGTAGATGCAAAATTTGAATTATCAATTTTTTCTCCAAAATTAAATAAAGCACCTATTATACCCAATATAAGGCTTATTATTATTGGGCTTTGGAATATAGATTTTATTATTTGTTTGGCACTTTGTTTATTTCCAGATATTAAAGTCAATCCTGTTGTAACTACTGTAAAAACAAATATATTATTTACCATATCCATTTGTATTATTTGAAAGAGATTATCTTTTCCTATAATCATATTGAGCATAGCTAAAGCAAACATTCCGCTTTCAATACAGGTATTTGTATAAGGAACATATTTTTTTATATCATCTGTAAATAATGGCTTATACAAGAATCCTAACAAATATGCAGAAAATATAATTATAAATCCAGATATTATTAATACTATAGAATCCTTATTAAATGTACCATGGATAATGATATTAAAAAAAGTGAATGGAAGAAATAAATTAACTGCTAAATTTTTTATAGTTTTTATTCCTTCATTACTGATTATATTGAAATGTTTTAATATTTTACCGAATGCTATTAAAAGAAATATAGGAAGTATTAGTTCTATAATAGTATACATTTTTTTACCCAAATATCTTATTATGATATATATAGTATATAAAATATTATATAAATAATTAAAATTTATTGTAATAAAATATTTGCTTTTTTTTAAATTTTTATTATAATTATAAAATATTCACAAACTTTTATATATTTAGACTTTATATATTCACTTTAATACTTTTATATTTAATCTTTAACCTTTAAAGAATTTTAAATAACTAAATTAAGGAGTTTATATTATGGCAGAAAAACAAATACTAAATTTTGAAGCCGAAACTAAACAAATATTAAATTTAATGGTGCATTCTATATACACTCATAAAGAAATATTTTTAAGAGAGCTTATCTCAAATGCAAGCGATGCATTAGATAAAGCAAGATTTGAATCTATAACAAACGGCGATAAATACCCAGACATAGATAATTTAAGAATAAAAATAGATACAGATGAACAAAACAGAACTCTAACCATTCAGGATAACGGTATCGGTATGACTAGAGAAGATGTTATCAATAATATAGGTTCTATTGCAAGAAGCGGTACTAAAGCATTTTTGGAAAGAATACAGAAAGATAAAGAAGCATCAAAAGAAAGCGGTATTGATTTGATAGGGCAGTTCGGAGTTGGTTTTTACTCTGCTTTTATGGTTGCTGATAATATTGTAATAGAGACAAAGCATGCCGACAGTGATAAAGGCGTACGCTGGGAAAGTAACGGAGACGGTTCTTACTCTGTGGAAGATATTGATAAACAAGACAGAGGAACTAAAATTATATTAAAATTAAAAGGAAAAGATGAAAAATTAGAGGAAGAAGGTTTTATTGATGATGATTACTGCAATAAATATACATTAGAGCGTTTAATACATAAATATTCTAATTATGTTCATTATCCTATAGTTATGGACATGCCTATACCTAAAAAAGACGAAAAAGAAGTTCAGCAGTATGAAGAGAAAACTATTAACTCTATGATAAGTATATGGCAGAAATCAAAAAGCGATGTTAAGCCGGAAGAGTATAATGAGTTTTATAAAGAGCATTTTCATGATTATGCTGATCCTTTTGAGGTTATACATACTAAAGCTGAAGGTACTATAGAGTATACGGCACTTTTATTTATACCTTCAAAAGCTCCTTTCAATTTCCTTCACCCAGATTTTGAAAGAGGACTTGAACTTTATTCAAGAAATGTATTTATAATGAGTAAATGTAAGGACTTACTTCCAGAGTATTTAAAATTTGTAAGAGGATTAGTTGATTCTCCAGATTTCTCACTTAATATTTCAAGAGAGATTTTGCAGCACAGCACTCAATTAAAAAGAATAGCTTCTAATGTTGAAAAGAAAGTTCTTGATACTTTGGAAAATATGCTTAAAAATGACAGAAAAAAATATGAGAAATTCTTTAAAGAGTTTGGTGAATCTATCAAAATAGGAATATATTCTGATTTCAGTAAAAAAGATAAACTTGCAAATCTATTGTTATTTGAATCTTCTAGTACAGCAGAAGGAGAATATACAACATTAGCAGAATATAAATCAAGAATGAAAGAAGGTCAGGAGTTTATATATTATGCTGCTGCCAAAGATAAATCAGCTATAGAAAAACTTCCTCATATGGAAGGAATGAAAGAGAAAGGCTATGAAGTATTATATTTTACTGACAGAGTAGATGAGTTTATGGTTAGTATGATGAGAGAGTTTGACGGTACTAAACTTCACTCTATACTTCAAGCTGATAATTCTGAAAATAAAGATGAAAACAAAGACAGTGCAAGCAAAGAAGTTCTTAATGCTATAAAAGATGTATTAGGTGCTGATAAAGTTGCTGAAGTAAGAGAGACTAACAGACTTAAAGAGAGTGTTGTTTGTCTGTCAAATAAAGAGGATTCTATCAGCTTTAATATGGCTAAAGTTTTGGCTGAAACTGGAAATAATATGTTTGGTATGAAGCCGGAAAGAGTATTAGAAATTAATACTTCTCATGATGTTTTCAAGGCTATAGAAAAAGAATACAATGAAAATAAAGTTTCAGAGCTTTTCAAAGAGTACAGCGAGCTTTTATATGATGAGGCATGTATACTTGAAGGACTTCCTCTTGAAGACCCAAAATTATTTGCAAGCAGAATGAGCAAATTAATGCTTAAGTTATAAAAAATGTTTAATTAATTAAAATTGATAACTGATTAGAAATAGTTAGTTTATCAAAAACTTTAATAAAGGACCTAAGTTTCAATACTTAGGTCTTTTTATTTTTTGTAATTTATTTTAAATCTCCACTTTTAAATTTATAGCTTTATTTGACCTATTAATTTTATTTATATTTAATACTCACATCCGCTCAAATGCTTTTTATTTATGCACTGCACGCGTTAAAATAAATTTATAGCAACAACTATAATTATAACTGTCTTTTTATTTTTAGAGTAAATTTAACTCGTGGTTTAAAATTTTGTATTTTTATCTAAAGAAAGATGCATATCTATAAGCTATTTGTATTCCTAAATCTAAATTTCCGTATGCCTCTCCTTTTGTAATCTCAGGCAGATCAACGTTATTAAGATTAAATCCCCAATCATAACCTAGATATAATCCAATAGCTATAGCCATATCCTCTCTGAAGAATATATTATAATCAGCTAAAAATTTTAAATATGTTCTTGGAGTACTTTTACCATTTGAAGAGTAATCTTTTCCTTTGTATTGTATTGTAAGACCTGGTCCTAAAGATAGTCTTATTCCTATGTCAAGTCCCAAAGAAAAATCTCCTATATAAACTTTGGGCATTCCTCCAAAAGTGATAGAATTAGCTTCATAAATATAATTAATATTTACATTATTTTTATGTATACTTGTTTTATTATATGAATAAGAAAAAGTACCTAAAAAACTCATACTCACTAAATCACTTATTCCTAAATAATATCCTAATCCTATACCAACACCGCTTTGAAAATTTACTTCATTTCCTGTAGGCTCATATTTAGGAATGTTTCCATGCGGAATCATTATCCCCATTCCTATTGGTACATTAATATTAAAATCAAGCCCATGTCTTATCATTATTGGATACAGCTTATTAGAAGCAGTTAATATTATAAGCAATAGAAATACTATCATATAATTTCTTTTTATCATACTATCTCCAATATATTAATATTTTAATCATCAAATTTCTGACCTAGAAGCTGTCCATTATTTGAATCTATATAAAGTTTCATCATATTATTAAGCTTTATTTCATAAAGATTCCATTTTCTTTTTATTTTTGTTACCACATTATTTGGATATGTTTTTAATACAGTATTTGCTACATACTGCGGGAGTATATTTAAAGGTAATGCAGTGTAATTTCCTTCTATTTCTTTTAAATCCCCATTTCTAAAAAACTCTATTTCTACTCCGTTATCCAAAGCTATTTCATAAGTTTTTCTGTCCATTTCAGCATAAATAATGGAATTGTTTGGAAAATAACTTTTTACAAACTGAAGTATATTATTCGGCAGTTGATTTGGTGCAATATATATTTCATCAGCGTATACTGCCGCCGCCGCTATAAAAAATAACAGTATTATTTTTTTATTCATGTTTCCTCTTGTTTTTATATTTTATGTTTTCTTTATATTAGCATTTCTGCAAAATATATAATTATCTAAATTAATAATATTTTTATAATATCAGTCTTTATATTTCAATAAAGTTCTTTTCTATACAATTCTATACAATTTTTGTGTATTTAAAAAAATTACTTTACTATTTTATTCAATGTACTATTTGAATTAAAATTTATTATAATTTCATATATTTTATTTAATTTATACTTTGCAGATATATTATTATAATTAAAATAATATTTAATAAAGTTTTTTTTATACAATATTTTAATATATGAAACTAAATATTTACATAAAAGTAAAAATATAAGTATTATTATAAAAAATATTTTAATCATTGCATTTATTGTAATTATTTTATACATATTGCACTTACTTATATAAATATAACAAAAATTTTTATAAATATCAATTAAATATCAGTAAAATAATAATTAAAAAAATTAAAATAATCTGGTAATTAATAAAAAATAATATAAAATATATAAATATCTAATTTCTTTTTTGGGTAATTATTATGATAATAGATTTAAAAAAATATATGTCTGTAACATTATCACATATAAAGACCTGTATTAATAGTATAATAGAGAAACAATTTGATATTATACTTGTTAGTGAGATGGTATATTAAGTTTTATTCCATACGATAAAGCAGAAGAAGTTTTTAAATCTTTAGAGAATAACAGTTATCTTGATAAATGCACGATTTATATAAATAAACAGTTCAGTAATATTATTGGAACACAGGAGAGTATAGATTTAAATAAACAGCATGCAGATATACATGATATTGATATATTTTATAAGCTATATAAAAATTGTATATTTGAAACGGATAAAGAATATTATAATGCTCATTTCAAAGAATTAATATCTATAAGGCATGTTGAAAGAATAGAATATTTAAAAAATTTATTTAATAAATTGAAAATGTTTATTTCTCAAAGTAAATTAGATTTAGAGCTTGCCAAATTAATAGGAAATATTTTAACAGATATAGGTATTATAGAACGTTTAAATCTTATATATCATTTGAACTATATAAAACAAAACAGCATATCCAGCTTAAAAGATTATCAGAATGTTAAGAAAGATGATCTTATATTTGCTGATATTATAGGTACTATAGTTAATTTGCTTGAAAAAGAGTATGAAACTTTTGGCATATTCAATAATTTATCTTCTTTCATCGATGATAATGTCATATCGCACAGCAACAGAGTTTTTGTTATGATGGTTGAATTTCTTCATTACTATAATGAGGAGATATCAAGAGGCATAGCTTCAAAACTAAGGGTTGATTATAGAAGAAAATATTATTCTTTTTTCAATGATATAGGAATGAAATTTCATCTTCTTACTAAGGCAGATAGGATAGAAGATATATCAAGAGTAGGATTTAGAAAAATCGAACAAAATGAAATAAAATATTATGCAAGGGCGGCATTTTGGCATGATATAGCTCTTGTAGATGTTTTGCCTAATATTCCTATTATTGAAAATAATGAAGGAGACACACATGCTATATTGGGCTTTAATCTTTTAAAATACTGTATGGCACAAAATGAATATACGTATACTACAGTAGGACTTCATCATGAATATTATGGATTTGGATACGGAATATTTATGAATATGTATAATAAGCAGTTTGCCAATAAAAATTTTAATAATATAGAACATATATTAACTTATGATCCTAGTGATATTAATAGTTTATTAGCCTTATCATATTTTCCGGCTAAGGTATTAGAAATAGTAGATTCTTATGATAGTTTGTATATGAAATTCTCAAAAAATAAAGAGATAGGGAATATACCAAATGAAGTTATTTCTTTTATGTATGAAAATTTTTTGGAAAATAATATAAAAATAGATCCAATAATTTTCCATATATTTATAAAATATTTGGAAAATGTTAGGAATGCTCCTATATATGATTGTCCTTTATAATTAGTAAAAATTAATTATACTGCTTGACAATTTACGAAAATCTTATATTCTTATTATAAAGATTTTCTGTTTTTGTTATAAAATGTTTGTATTTTAGGGAAAGTAATTGTTAAAAAAAGATGTTAATCAAGAGTATAAAGGACCTGTGAGCGTATATTTAAAGCAAATAGGTGAAATAAGAAGACTCTCTAAGGAAGAAGAATTGGATTTATGGCAGCGTCTTGAAGTCTGCCGAGATAAAAAGGCTTTGCTTTTAGAAAAAGAAGATGAAGAATCAAAAAAAGAGCTTGAATCTTTAGAAAAAGAAATTGATTCTATACAGCATAAACTTGTCAAATCAAATTTAAGATTGGTAATAAGCATAGCCAAAAGATACTATAACAGCGGAGTACCTTTTATAGATATTATAGATGAAGGCAATATTGGTCTTATAGAGGCAGTAAAAAGATTTGAATATAAAAAAGGGTTTAAATTTTCTACTTACGGTGTTTGGTGGATAAAACAGAGCATAGTAAAAGAAATATCAAGCAAAAGGCATATTATACGATTTCCTATGCATATAGCTAGATTAATAAAAAAAAGCATACAAACTTCAAAAGTTTTAACTCAAAAGCTAGGACGTGAGCCTACTACTGATGAAATAGCCAAAGAGATGAAGATAGACAGAAAAACTCTTTCTTATATAATGATATTCACTCAGGATACAGCAAGTGTCGATTCATTTTTTAAAAACTCTGATAATAATGATATGACTTCTATAATAGAAGATAAAAACTTCCCTTCTCCTCATCAAAAGGCATTTATGGACAGTCTCAGAGATACATTGACTGAAGCTTTAAAATGTTTAGATGAAAAAGAGAGAACAGTTATTATTTCAAGATTTGGTTTGTATGGAAAGGAAGCAAAAACTCTTGAAGATACGGGTAAAGAATTGAATATCACCCGTGAGAGAGTAAGGCAGATTCAGATAAAAGCTATTAAGAAACTTGCGGGGCTTAATTTATCCAAAGAATTAAAAAGTTTCTTGTGGGATTAATTTTATTTATCAAATAATACAATAAATTCTTTTTTTTATTAAACAATTTCTAATTTTACCGAAAAATTAATATATAAATAAAATCATGGATGGAATTTTATGTCTAACGAAATGAAAGCAAAATTAAAACCAATTATCATTATAGTAATAGTTCTTGTAATTCTAGCTGCAGGTTTCTTTATTGCAAAAAGCATACTAAGCAGCAGAAATATACCTATATTTGATTTTACACAAAATGAAACAAATGGTATGCCTGAAGATACAATTACAACAGATGATATATTCGGCGAAGATATAACACCTGAAGAAAAAGACTTCTTAGCAACTAATAATACAATAACACCGGATAATACTAATAGTAATGTTCAGACAAATAAAGATTCTTCTATAAATCTGTCAGGAAATGGTTTGTATGAAGTAAATACAAATAATATACCGGATATACCTCCTTCTTCAAAACCAAATAATAATAGAGGAAGTTCTGCTTATACTTATAATACAGAAAATACAGTATTGGTAACCACTTCCAATACTTTAAGACCGAACAATAATGCAATGACAGTATTAGATGATAATACTAATCAATCTGTTAGAATAAGTTCATTCATTATAAACTATAATGACAGATTTGTGGCAAGCAGAAATAATCCTCTTTTAATAACTTTGGCTGTAAAAACACCTCCTGAAGCAAGATATGCTAAAATAAGAGTGTATGCTAGAAAAATAGATAACAATTACAATATATTAAGCAGAGATTTAGTATTCTATTTGCCTAAAATATATGTACTTGATGGTCAGGCTCAGACACAGTTCTATTTTGCTGGAAGAATGTCATCAGGAAGCCGCTATCTTACTAAAGGCAGATATTTACTATATGCTGAGGCTGAAATTACTGATGCTAATGGAATGTCCGTTGGAAAAACTGGAAGATATCCTCTTCCTAAATGGAATTACGTTGTAACTTTAGAGTAGATTTTTTTATTAATAGATTGAAGCTCTGGTATCTTATAAAGATATCAGAGCTTTTTATATTTTTGTTATTACAAATTAAAAATATATAAATATTATTTTATGCTTTAAAATATTATGAATATAGTATGACATTGCTTATAAATTAAAAATACAGTATAGTTATTGCAGTAATGTTTCATCAATATAAAATAAAACTGGGCATATGCCTGAAATATATACAGCATAAATAAATTTATACATTTAAATTTAATTGCATACAAAAATGAAAAAGCTATGGTTATAAAACATTTACTTAAATTTGATTATATTATAGAATATAATAAATTATTTAAGGTTTTTTTATTATGATATTGAATTTTACAAAAATGCATGGCATAGGAAATGATTATATTTATGTAGATTGTTTCAAAGAAAAGTTTACAGTAGAAGATGCTATGAAATATTCCCCTATATTGAGCCATAGACATTATTCTATAGGAGCAGACGGGATTATACTTATAATGCCTTCTGATAAAGCAGATGTTCAAATGAGAATGTTTAATTATGACGGCTCTGAAAGTGAGATGTGCGGTAATGGTATAAGGTGTGTGGCAAAATATGCTTATGATAAAGGAATAAGTAAAAATAACCCTATGAAAATAGAGACTTTGAGAGGTATATTAGACGCAAAACTTTTTATAAAAGATAATGAAGCTGATAGCGTTGAAATAAATATGGACTCTCCTATACTTGAGGGCTTAAAAATACCTACTACTATAGATAAAAATGTGATAATAGATGAGCCTATAACTTTTAATGGTAAAACATATTATTTTACCTGTGTTTCTATGGGAAATCCTCATACAGTTATATTTGTAGATGATGTTTCTAATATGGATATTGCTGATATAGGAAACTATATTGAAAACAACACTATATTTCCAAACAGAACTAATGTAGAGTTTGTAGAAGTAATAAATAGGGGTGAGGTTAAGCAAAGAACTTGGGAGAGAGGAAGCGGCGAAACTTTAGCCTGCGGTACTGGGGCATCAGCTGTATGTGTTGCCGGATTTATAAGTAAAAGAACAGATAATATTATACTTAATCATCTTTTGGGGGGCGATTTAATATTAAGATATGAAAATAACAGCGTATTTATGAGAGGAGAGGCTAGATACTCTTTTGAAGGCTCTGTTAAATTGTAAAAAATGTATAAAAATATTAAAGATAATGTAAAAAAATTGTATTTTGTTATGACATTTTTGAAAAAAATGTTAATTTTAAAGTATATAATAATTATCTTTTTTGCAGTTTATATATAAGCATATTTTAGCTAAGAGGGGGGTGTATGAAAAGAACGGTTATAATATTGGTTTTATTTCTTTGTAATTTAAATCTTGAAACGCATAATTTTAATATAAATGATTATTCTTTTCCTTCTAATGATTGGGTTACTTTAATAAAAGATGTTTCAAATCATTATAATCAGGACTTTTGGTTTATAAAAGATGTGTTTGATGTTTGCGTTAACTATAATGTAGACCCTCTTTTAATGGTTGCTTTAATAAAAGTTGAAAGCAGCTTTATTCCTACAGCTTTATCCAAAAAAAATGCATACGGATATTGTCAGATAACACCCATTGCTAATGAAGATGTAGATCCTTCACTAAACAGATATAATGCAAGAGATAATATTATACTTGGTGTAAGATTTATAGATAAACTATTAGATAGATTTGATGGTGATATAATAAAGTCTTTAAGATATTATAATGCCGGAAATAATTACGATGAATACGGAGAATCTTATGCAGAAAGTATAAGATATGAATATACAAATATGGTTAGCCTTTATGTTAAAGATGAAAGTTCATACGGAAATATATACAGAAAAGAGGTCTTTGAATAATATAAAATCAAGACCTCTTAATATATAATTACTAGTTATTAAAAAAATTATCTTTTTAAGTTTACAACTGTTGCAAGCAAGTTATCGCTAGTTTGTACTGCTTTAGAGTTCATTTCATACGCTCTTTGTGCCACAATCATATCAACCATTTCATCAACTACTTTAACGTTTGACATTTCAACGAATCCCTGATGTATTCTAGGAAATCCGTTAGCACCAGGTTCACCTTCAAAAGCAGGACCGCTTGCTATAGTTTCTTTATATAAGTTATCGCCTATAGAAAGAAGTCCGGGCTGATTGATAAATCTATGAAGTGTAATTTGACCTATTTCTACAGGATCATTTTCATCACCTATTTTTACAGATACAACACCTTCTCTTGATATAGATATTTGCTCTACCAAAAAGTTTTCTGGAAATACTATTTCTGGTACTAGTCTGTATCCATTTGAAGTAACCATTTGACCGTTAGCATCAATTTTGAAAGATCCGTCTCTAGTATATGAAACGCTTCCGTCCGGCATTAATACTTGAAAGAAACCTTCTCCTTCCAATGCCAAGTCAAGTTTATTTCCTGTTGCCTGTAAAGAACCTTGATCAAACATTTTTTGTGTAGAAGCACTTTTTACACCTAGTCCTGTTTGAAGTCCTACAGGTCTTACTGTATCTTCTGTAGCTGGTGTGCCTTGTATTTTTAAGTTTTGATATATTAAATCTTCAAAATCAGCTCTTACTTTTTTATATCCTATAGTGTTAACATTGGCAAGGTTATTTGCGATAGTGTCAGTTTTAAACTGCATACCATTCATACCGCTTGCTGCTGTCCATAAAGAACGTACCATATAATACACTCCCTAATTTATAAATTTATTGATATTATATATTCGGTAATTATAAAAATTGCTTTATAGAATTTATATAAAAATATTATGTTAAGTTATTTAATTCTGTTTTGATATTAAAATACTTGTTAAAGATAAAATTCTGTTATAAAATAATATAAATTAAAAAAGGTATTTTGAAAATGTCATATTCCAAGCTAATAATTAAAAATTTCGGTAAGATTAAAGAGGCAGAAATAGAGCTTTCTAATTTTATATTGTTTATAGGTGATAATAATAGCGGAAAAAGCTATTTGATGACATTGATATACGGTTTGATGGAATACAGTAAAGCTATTGCTGATATTATGTTTCAAGATAAGGATTTTATTTACAGCTTGGAAGAATATAAAAAAATTAAAATTATTGTTGATAAATATGTAAAAATAAATGAGAAAATAGAAAATGATAATGTAGTTACTGATAGTCTTTTAATAAATAAAGATGCTGATAAAAAATTGTCTCTTTTAAAAAAGGATGAAATTAATTTATTTAATGAATTATTAAACAAATTATTAAATAAATACAAAATAGAAATTTTGAAATTTATTTTTAATGATAATGATAATGTAATAAATTTAGAAAGTATATATTTTGATAATTCAAATTATTTATTTAATATTTTTATTACTAAAAAATCTCTATTTATTCGTAAATTAAATTCTTTTTCTATATTAAAAATAGGAAATGATGATAGTATCGACTATATTTTTATAATGAGAAATATATTTTCTAATATATTAGAAAATAATTCTTCTTCTTTTGAATTAAAATTTTTACCAACATCAAGAACAGGTTTTTTATTAACATATAAAGAATTATCAAAAATATCAAATATGCATCAATTTAGTATTGGAGATAAAAAAGAAAAAACTTTATTTCAGAAACCTATTATAGATTTTATTAATAGTTTAATAGATTTGTCTTATAATTTTGAAGAAAGTGAAGACTTTAAAGATATAATAGAAATACTTGAAAATAATATACTAAAAGGTAAAATTAATATTAATAAAGAAACAAATGCTATGTATTATCAGCCGAATAATAAAGATTTAAAAGTACCTATGCATTTATGCTCTGCTGTTATTACAGAAGTTGCTCCATTATATTTATTTTTGAAATATTACAATATATTTGGGGATTTATTTATTGAGGAGCCAGAATTATCATTGCATTTAAAATTGCAGAAACAATTAGCCCGTATATTAATAAACTTAGTTAATAAAAAAAGAAATATTATAATATCTACTCACAGCGACACAATATTGGAACATATAAATAATATGGCAGTTCTTAACAGTATGAAAGATGATAATAAAAAAAATCAAATATTAAAAGAGTATTCATATACAGAAGATGACACTATAGATATAGATAAAATTAGGATATATCAATTTGATACTGATGATAATGATATTACAGCCATAAAGGAATTGAAAGGCGACAGAGAAACAGGATTTTATATAGAAACATTTCATAAATATATAAATAATGCCTCTTTAGAATATGATGCAATAAATGAAGATTAATGATTATGGACGATTTTAATAAACTTTATAATACTCCTTTTATAGATAATCAAAGATATTTATTTGATAATACCATGTGCAAGATTGATGTGATAGAAGATATTTTTACTATAAAAGATGAAAAATCAGAAATGGAATGCCGTATAAAATTAAACTCTAAATCTATTTGCAGTTCGGATATAGAAGGCAATAAAAAATTTAACCATTTAAGAATGAATAAATGTGCTGATGCTGTTATTATAAATAAAAATAAAAATGATAAATTTGATTTGCATATAATAGAATTAAAAAATGATGTTCATGATGATGATTTGAAAGAACTTCATAAACAGTTTTTAGGTGCATATTTGAGAATAAGAGCTATTTTTTTAGCCTATTCTAATGATATAGAAAATATAAAGTTTTATCTGATATATAATAATTTTAATAAGTCATATAGAAATATAAATAGTACAAATAAGAAAAAAGATAAAATTATTGAAAGACAATTATTATCTAAAAATAAAATTATTAATAATATATTTCTTCCAATTTATCCGTTTAATTCTAATACATTAAATATAAAAAAACATAATATAAGTTTAGAAAATGAAATAATCATTTAATTTTATTATTGTGATTTAGTTTATTAAATATACTGTGAATAATTCTTTGTATATTTTTATTATTGATATTTTTACAAATAGTATTATAATGGCATTTCAATTAACTTTTTATATTTATTGGTTTTATTTATGGATTATGTAATATCTACTACTTTGTACCTATTAAAAGGAACATACATCACCTTATGTCTTTACTTTGTAACGGCAATATTTTCTCTTCCATTATCTATGCTTTTTGCAGCATTGCAGTTTAGTGCTCCAAAGTTTATAAGGTATATTTTTGATATATATGCTTGGATATTTAGAGGAACTCCTTTAATACTTCAGCTTATATTCTTTTATTATGGGCTTCCTCTTATGACCAATAATATGATAGCTTTTCCGGCTTTTACATCCGCTGCTGTAACTTTTATACTTAATTATTCTGCCTATCTTATGGAGATATTCAGAGCTGGTATTGAAAGTATAGAGAAAGGTCAGTATGAGGCTGGTTTTGCTCTTAATTTAAGCTATAGACAGATTATGACTAGAATAATACTTCCTCAGGCTGTGAGAAGAGTACTTCCTCCGCTTTCTAATGAGGCTATTAACTTAATAAAAGATACTGCTTTGGTCATAGTGTTGGGTATAGGCGATTTAATGCTTCATGCCAGACAAATACTTACTAGAGATTATAAATTACTTCCGTTTTTTATAGCAGCTATTATATACTTGCTTTTTACTTCTATTTTGGTTCTTGTATTCAGACAATTGGAGAAGAAATATGTCATTAGAAACTAAAGAAACTAATTTGAAAGTTGTAAATATAAAAAAACATTATAAAGACACTCCAGCTATAAACGGAGTATCATTTACGGTTAATAAAGGAGATATACTTTCTATTATAGGACCTTCAGGAGCTGGAAAGAGTTCGCTTTTAAGAAATATTATACAGATAGAAGAGCCAGACTACGGAGAGGTTTATATAGATAATGAGGTTTTATTTTGTAAGAGGGAAGGTGAGAAGGCATTAAATATTACACATTCAGATTTTATGAAGCGTAAAGAAAAAATAGGTATGATATTTCAGCATTTTAATTTATTTCCTCATAAAACGGCATTAGAAAATATAATAGAAGCTCCTATCATAGTAAAGAAACAGAATAAAGACGAAGCTATTGAAGAGGCATTAAAACTTTTAGATAGTGTAGGGCTTAAGCATAAAAAAGACAGTTATCCTAATGAACTATCAGGAGGACAAAAACAGAGAGTGGCGATTGCAAGGGCTTTGGCTATGAAACCAGAAATACTTCTCTGCGATGAGCCTACATCAGCATTAGACCCAGAACTGATAGGTGAAGTTTTATCAGTATTAAAAGAGCTTGCAAAAGAAAAAATGACTATGATAGTTGTAAGTCATGAAATAAGTTTTGTAAGAGAGCTTTCTACAAATATTGCTTTTATGGACGCTGGAAAAATTATCGCTATGGATACTTCGGATAATTTTTTTAATAATCAGAGTAATGATAGGATTAAAGATTTCTTAAACAAGATATTTCATAAATAATATTTTTATATAAAATCAAAAATTGGAAATTAATTTTCAAATAAATGTTGACATTTTCTTAAATAGTATTACAATACGTAGTAATGAAGTAGGTTATGGAGCTGCTTATGAATAATAATTATTGTTTATGCAATATTTCTAATATTCTTTTTTTGTCATTTCATTATACCAATCATAGATATCATAGATAAAATCTTTAATTATAAGCTGTATAAGCTAATTTTATAAACTAATTAAATATAAAAATTTCTTAAGGAGAAAAAATTATGAAACGTATATTAACTTTTTTATTATTGGCTTTTTTTGCAGTTATTATAAGCTGTAATAATAATTCAGGAAGTGCTAATAATAATGCAGCACCAGAATCAACAGAGGATAATTCTCTTCAAAAGGTAAAAGATGCAGGCAAATTAGTATTAGGTTTGGATGATACTTTTGCTCCAATGGGTTTCAGAGATGAAAACGGAGAAGTTGTAGGATTTGATATTGATTTGGCTAAAGAAGTTGCTTCAAGACTTGGTGTAGAATTAGAGATAAAACCAATAGAATGGTCTAGTTCAATATTAAGCCTTAATAAAGGCGATGTAGATGTGCTTTGGAATGGTGTAACTATCAATGACGCTAGAAAACAGCAGATTAATTTTTCTAAACCTTATCTTAATAACAGACTTGTTATAGTAAAAGCTATTGATGATGCTGCTATTAACTCTAAAGATGACTTATCAGGAAAAGTATTGGGTGTTCAGGTTGGAAGTAATGATGAAGCATTAACTGCTGATCCTTCAAGTAAAGATGCTAAAGAAATACGCAGATATGATGTAAATGTAAATGCATTTTTGGATTTGCAGGCTAAAAGAATAGATGCTGTTATTATAGATGAAGTAGCTGCTCAGTACTATATATCAGAAAAGAAAGCACCTTTTGTTGTAGTTGATAATAGCCCTTTAACAGAAGAATTGTATGGTGTTGGCTTTAGAAAAAGTGATGAAAAACTTTTGGCAGAGGTTGACAGAATATTAGATGAGATGAAAGCTGACGGAAAGGCTGCTGAGATATCTCAGAAATGGTTTGCTAAAGATATAGTTTTAAAATAAAATTATATTTTTAATATTTTATTTATTGATGGAGAAAATAAAGATGAAAAAAGCATCAATTATTATATTGTCTTTCTTTTTATTATTTGCTGTTTCATGTTCTAAAGAAGATAATAAAAATCAGCCTTTAAATAATTTTGATATTGTTAAAGAAGATGAGATGCAAGTTCAGGAAGAAGATAATTCTTTATCAAGAGTACAAAATGCAGGAAAATTGGTACTTGGTTTAGATGATACTTTTGCTCCGATGGGATTTGTAGGAGATAACGGCGAAATAGTTGGATTTGATATTGATTTAGCAAGAGAAGTTGCTAAACGTATGGGAGTTCAGCTTGAAACTAAACCTATAGATTGGGGCAGCTCCACATCCATTTTAACTAATGGTGAAATAGATGTTCTTTGGAATGGTCTTAATATCAGCGATGAAAGAAAGTTGTATATGAATTTTTCAAAGCCATATTTGAATAATATGCTTATTATTGTTAAAAATAATGATGATGAAAGTATTAATTCTATAGATGATTTGGCAGGTAAAATTGTAGGTGTTCAATACGGCGGTAATTATGAGCAAATATCAAATCACCCTATAGTTTCACAGATAAAAGAATTACGTCAGTATAATGGAAATATTGATGCACTTGCTGATTTGCAAAATGACAGATTAAATGCTGTGATAATAGATGATGTTTTTGCTCAGTATTATATAGCTCAAAAAAATGCTCCTTTTACTATAGTATACAGCACTCCTTTTACAGATGGTTTATATGCTGTAGGAATAAAAAAATCCGATAAAAAACTTTTGGAGGAAATTGATAAAATATTAGATGAGATAAAATCTGACGGAACAGCTTCAGAAATATCTCAAAAATGGTTTAACAAAGATTTAATTATAAAGCAGCCATAGATATTATTGGTAATAAGACAAGGGTAGTAGATACTCTTGTCTTATTTTTTATTGATAATGAAATTTATAAGCTTTTTATTATCATTCCGTTTATATATAAATATTTTAATTTTTTTAATTTATAAATTTCATTAGGCAAAGATGAGAGGTTTCCTTTTATATATAGTTTTTTTAGATTTTCTAAATTATAAAAATCATTTTCTATAGTTATTAATGAGCTGCTGCTAAAATATAACTCTTCCAAGGTATTGATATTTCCTATATACTCACTTATAACCTTTAAATTATTATCCAGCAATGATAAAATTTTTAATTTTGGAAGTTCTGTTATTGCTTTAGGAATAGATTTTATTTTATTATTATTAATATAAAGTTTTTTTAAATTAGTTAATTTTGAAATCTTATTAGATATATTTACTATATTGTTATTTGATATATCTAATTCTTCTAATTTTGATAAATAAAATACTTCATTAGGAATTTCATCTAATGAATATCCTGATAGATTAAGAGTTTTTAATTTCTTTAATTTAAATATTTCTTTAGGAAAACTTTTTAATATATTATTTGATATATCTATTTCTTCAGCATTTTGCAAGACAATAATTTTTTTAGGTATTGATTTAATTTTATTAAAACTGATATCAATATATTTTAAATTTTCCAGCGATAATATGCATTCTGGAAATTTATCTATATCATTATTACATATATCTAAATGTCTAAGATTTGTTAATATACTTATTTCATTTGGAATATATCTAAGCTTAAGACTGCTTAAATCTAAGTTTTTAATATTTAATAAATCTTCTTTTTTATAGCTTTTTATTTTAGTTATATTATTATTTTCAAAGAAATCATATAAAACTTCTAGTTTATTATTTATTATTTCATTATTATTTTTTGATGACGATATATTTTTCATTATCATTCTCCTTTTCTAATCATATATTATAATTATATTAGGAGTCTATGACAGATTTTGTCATTGATATGAAAAAATATAAAAAAATCTAATTTTTTGTATAAATACTGTCTAAGATATATTTAAGTTTCATAGCCTCTAGCTGCCCTGGTGCCGATGAACGTTTAGCTGAGGCAAATGTTAGTATAGAGCCGAATATTCTGCTTATAATTCCAAGCTCTCCCATAGATATAGCTATTATAGGAAAATCTTTTATTTCGTTTGAAGCATCTAATAATGTTATTACATCTTTTTTTGTTTTAGGCATATATGCTACTTTTGCTATATCACATTTGAATTTTATCATTTTTTTTATTCTTGATATTATTTCTTTTTTTGAAGGTGTTTTATTAAAATCATGATTTGATATTATTGTTTTTATATTGTTTGCTTTTGATAATTTTATTAATTTTTTGATATTATCATCTTTTAATGTTAATAATTCTAAATCTATTAAGTCAAAACATTTATTTTCGATGACAGCATTATATACATCTATTATAGAATTATTATATTTTATATTTCCTCCTTCCTTTATGCTTCTTAATGTAAATAATATAGGCTTGTTTGTTGTTTTTTTTATTTCATTAGAGATAGATATTATATAATCAAAATTTGAAGTGTCATTTATAAAAAAATCTGCCCTCCACTCTATAATATCAACAGGAAGTTTGTTTATCTCTTTTATATATTTTATTATATCTTTTTCATTTTTTTCTACTACAGGTATACATATTTTTGGAGATCCGATTCCTAATTTTATATTCTTTATTTTTACTATATTTTCCATTTTCTAAATCCTCTCATTTTTATGTATACTTAATTTATTTAAATATGATATTTTTTATATATTCTACAGGCATTTTTTCATTAGTCCAAAGCTCAAATGATAAAGCACCCTGATACAATAACATTCCCATACCGTTTATGATTTTACATCCTTCTTTTTCTGATATTTGAAGCAGTTTTGTTTTTGCGGGACTATATATACAATCGCTTACTACTAAATCATCTCTAAAAAAAGTTTTATCTTCTATTAAAGAAACATCTTCTTTCATACCAACGCTTGTAGCATTAATTAATATACTGCTGTCGTCTATTTTTCTTTTTAAAATGTTTTTATTTTCAAGTGAGAATAATTCTATAGAGCAGTTAGTTTTTTCTGCTATATTATCAATAATTTTTTTTTGTTCGCCCCAGTTTGTATCTCTTTTAAAAACATATATTCCTTTTACTCCATACAAAGCAGCCTGTGATATTATAGCAATAGAAGCTCCTCCAGTACCCAGTATTGTAATATTTTTATCTTTTATAAATATATTTTCTTCTTCTAATGATTTTATAAAACCCTCTCCATCAGTAGAGTATCCTTTGAGTATTCCATTATCATTGACTATGGTATTAACGCTTTGAGTGAGTTCTGCGGCCTCTGATATTTCATCAAGATATTTTATTACCTCTTTTTTATTGGGCATTGATAGGTTTACGCCTCTCATGTTTAATGTTTTTATTGAGTTTACAGCATCTTTTAAATTATTTTTATCCACTTCAAAAGCTAAATAAGCATAATTAAGATTAAGTTTATTAAATGCTTCATTATGCATAATAGGGGATATACTATGCCGGCATGGAGAAGCAAATAATCCAGTAAGTATAGTTGAAGAGTTTATTTTCATGAATATATAACCTTATAAAATATAAAAAATACTGCTACTAATAATAATATAATTTTTATTATTGTCAATTAATACTATTTTTAATTCTTAAAAATAATGTTTAATTACTTGATATTTTGCAAAAACTAATTATAATTAACATAATAAAGTAATGAAAAAAAATATATAAAAATAGAAAGGAGAATTAGTATATGGATAAAAAAATCATTAAAACACACAAAGCTCCGCAAGCTATAGGACCTTATTCTCAAGCTGTGAAAAGCGGAAATTTCATTTTTGCTTCAGGTCAGATACCTTTGGATCCAGTAAGCGGAAATATGGCTGAAAATGATATAAAAAAACAAACTGAAAGAGTTATGGAAAATATAAAAGGTCTTTTAGAATCAGAAAATTTAACTATGGCTAATATTATTAAAACTACTTGCTTTTTAACTGATATGGCTAATTTCGCTTCTTTCAATGAAGTATATGCAGCATACTTTCCAGAAAATCCTCCTGCAAGAAGTACAGTTGCAATAAAATCTCTTCCAAAAGATGCTTTGGTGGAAGTTGAAATAATAGCTGCTATAAGCTAATTTATTAAATTTATTAATAATAGCCATGAGTATAATTTTATATTCATGGCATTTTTTGTGAAAATTGTTATTTTTTATTATTGCTAATAAAAATTGTTCACTAAAAATGTATGGTAAATGAATTTTCTATATGCTCACAATTTTTATATTTGGCTTTCTAATATTTAAAAATTATTATTTTTTATTATTATTGCTAATAAAAATTGTTCGCTAAAGATGTATAGCAAATGAATTTGCTATACGCTCACAATTTTTATATTTAGCTTTCTAATATTTAAAAATTATTATTTTTTATTATTATTGCTAATAAAAATTGTTCGCTAAAGATGTATAGCAAATGAATTTGCTATACGCTCACAATTTTTATATTTAGCTTTCTAATATTTAAAAATTATTATTTTTTATTATAATAAAAATTAAAATAAATTTAATAAACTTATAAAGAGGAAACGATGAAAAACTATATATCATATTTTATAAAAGGAATGGCTATAGGTATTGCTAATGCTATTCCGGGAGTTTCAGGCGGTACTATTGCTTTTGTACTTGGAATATATGAAAAATTGACATATTCAATATCTATTCTGCCTGAGGCATTAATAAAACTTAAATGGTCTGATATTAAAGAGAGTCTAAAAGTATTAATACCTGTTGCCGTTGGAGCAGCTATTTCTATAGTATTATTTCTTAAACTTATTAATTATACTTTTACATATTATCCTATTCCTACAAGAATATTTTTTGTAGGTCTTATATTGGGTTCATTTCCATTTATAACAAAGACTGTAGAAGAGTTTAATATTAAAGTATTTATAGCATTTGTACTAGGGGCTTTTATTATGTCTGTATTTGTGTATTTTGATATTAATAAACCTGTAAGTGATACCGCTGTATATACTGGTTCTTTTTCAATTATTTATTGTTTTAAGTTATTTTTATGCGGTATTGCTGCTGCTGTTGCTATGGTTATACCGGGTATATCAGGTTCTTTACTTCTATTAATATTAGGAGAATATGAAAATATATCATACTTTATATCAGCATTTGTTGAAACTTTTAATTTATCTTTATTAATACCTTTAATATTTTTGGGTTTTGGTGTTGTTATAGGTATATTTAGTATATCAAAATTGGTAACAGTATTACTTCAAAAATATAAATCTATATTATTCGGCTTTGTACTTGGTATTATAATAGTATCTTTTTTAAGTTTATGGCCTAATATAACATCTTTAAGTGTGCCTATGCTTGCTTCTACTGTTATTTCTATGTGTGTTGGATTTTTAGTGGCTATTGTTATGGAGAAGATATAATATTAATATATACTGATAAGTTATAGAGGCTTAAAATATTATAATTATTTCATTAAGGAAATAAATTATAATTTTTAAGTCTTTTTATTTATGTATATATTATAATGTATTTGTATTATTGTTGTAATTAATATTCTGCTTTATTAAATTTTATATATTTCATTTCCGAGAATTTTTATAGTGTATATAAGGATAACTGCATGAAAAAAATAAGAACTAAAAAAAATGGAATATATTTGATATTTGCTTTTGTAAGCATAATATTTTTTTATATATCTATCAATGTTTTGTATACTCAAACATCATCATCTCTATATAATGAAGATTTGATAAACGATCTTCCAAATGCTGAAAGATTTGCAAAAAATATAAAAATATCAGCTTCAGAAACAAATAGTAATACATTGATTATTGAATGGGACGGTATAAACGACAGCAGTGTAATATATTATATATACAGAAGTCTAAGCCCTATAATAGGGAAATCTTCTTTAATAGATTCTTCTGTTGTTGATTATATAAAAGCGACTAATGATTCAAAACATTATTATGTATTAGACAGACCAATATTATCATCTAAATATTATTATGCTGTTGTTTCTTATGCAGACGATTTAATTTTTTATAGTGCTAGAGATAATGTTGATACATCATCAATAGTTTTTAATGGTTTTTCTAATATTAAGTCATACACTAATAATAGCGGCTTCTATGATACCAATAATACTTTAAATAACAGTAAATACATTAGCAATTCATATATAACAAATACTGTATTTAATACTAATAATATAACAAATACTTATGTACAAACTAATGTATATTCGATTACAAATATGTATACATTAACTAATATATATTCTTTAACAAACAGATATAATATTACAAATATAGTTAATAATAATAATAATAATAATAATAATAATGCTTCCGCATCATCTTTAATCAGCAAATATAATGGTGATTATAATAGAGCATTGACAGAGTTTAAAAATAAAAATTATTTGTCAGCCGTAAATATTCTTGAGCCAATATCATCAAGAAATATTAATAATGATATTTATTATAAGATTAATTTGCTTTTAGGAAAATGCTATAAATATTTAGGAAGGAAGAATAATGCATTAGATGTTTTGAACAGAATAAAAACGTATAATGCTCAAGAGGTTAATTTTTGGATTAATCAAGTTTTAAGCGATTTATGATTGGAGTGTAAATATTTATGAAGACTTATGCAGCAGTTTTGGCATCTGTTATAACAATAGTAGCTATTTTAGGCGGTGTATTTATTACTAAAGTTTCTGCCTTATCTTCTCCTGAAAGGTATTTTCAGAAAGGTAAAAGAAGCTACGAGATAGAAAATTATGAAGATGCTATTAATAATTTAAATGAATATTTATCCATAGACAGCAGATCCAGACCTATAACCAATATAGCAGAATCATATTTTATGGTAGCCGATTCATTGAAGAGATTAAAAAAATATTCTTTGGCAAAAGAGAGACTTACAGACATAATTAACAATCCTAATTTTGCATATTATTCTACAAATGCAGTTCTAGCCTATGCAGATATTTCAAGATTAGAAAATAGTGCAGATCCTTATATAATGTCAAAATTGCAGGAAAACTTGAAGACAGCAGATAAAGATTTGTCTTCAAAAATTAATATTCAGTACGGGTATCAATTGTTTCTTCAAAAAAAATACGGAGAAGCATTGAGCTATTTTTTAAGGGCTGACGGAGAATTAGCGGTTTTAGGAAGAGCGAGAGTATATTTCAATATGAATGAATATGACAGAGCTTTTGAAACTTATGAGGATTTCCTTAAATATAATAAAACGAGTATATATTATGATGAAGTTGTAAGAACATATTTGATACAGGTTCCGGCGATGGCACATAAAACTTTTGTAGAGGGCAATTATGTAAAATCGAGAATGTACTATACAAAAATAGCAGAGTTATTTCCAAGAACAGAGTATGCTGAAGAGGCTTTATTTAGAATAGCACAGTCTTATTATAATGAGAAAAACTATAACAGAGCTATTGATTATTATAATAGGGTAAGGCTTAATAATGTTTATACTTTAGATGCTGAGGCACTTCTTTATATAGGTTTATCATATTTCAAAGTTGGAAGATATTCTGATTCTTATAAGGCTTTAGATAATTTTGTATCAGAGTACCCTGCTAATCCTAATGCCTCAAGAGCAAGAGAGTATATGCAGGCTTTACAGGAAACACTTTTAGCTATTAATTAATTTTATTTTATATACTTTGTTTTAATTAAAAATAATAAGTAATATTTATTATACTTGTTTATTCACAATAAGTTTATATTTAGATAAAAATTAAGAGTTGGTAGTTTCTTTAGGCTTTTTTGCCGTTATTTTTTCAAAGAATACTAATACCCAGAATCTCATATAATTAAAATATAGAAATATTCTAAATATATTTTTTTTAAGATAAAATCTTTCATTTTTATCTTTGTTTAGTATTTCCATACTTGGGGGCTTTATTTTTCCTGCAAAACTATCAAGAGGTCTTTTGAAAGGGATGCAGAATTTCATGTCTAGGTTTTCTTTATTATTGTTAAACCAATATAAAGATTTTTTGAAATTCATATATATTAAAAATACATCAGGCTCTATTTTTTTAAATCCTATAAATGCTTTGTCTAACTCTTTTTTATCTTTTGTATTTTGATAATTTCCCATCATATATATGCCGGGGTATATTTTTTTGATTTTCTCAGATATAGTAAAGAAATACTTTTCTTCATCGCCAAAGAGAAACATAGACATTTTTTTTCCTTCTATATAGTCTAGGACTTTTGAAAATAAAATAAAATTATTTATATAATTTAATTCTTCTTTATGTATAAATTTATATGCTTTAGCTATAGAGGGATGTGCTGCAATTACAAAAGAAGCATTATTAACAATTTCTCTTAACTTTTTATTATAATGAACTTTTAGTAATTGATGCACGTCCAAAGATATTATGAGTATATTTTTTCCATATTTAAGGTAATCTAATATTTCTTCAAGAGTTGCCTTGAAATTATCTATTCTAACACCTAAAATGGACTTATTTTCTATCATAATATCTAATCCTCTGTTTATTAATTTTTTAAATTATATAGCAAGTGTTCTGCATAGTGCTAAGTCTATAGGATCAACTTTAGGCACTTTTTTTACAGCATCTGTTAAAGGAGTATAAGTATATTCTCCTTTCCAAATACCAACAGCCACATTTTTTTTGCCTTCTAGTAAAGCCTTAACAGCAATATATCCGAATCTTGCAGCCATTAAGCGTTCTCTTGAAGTAGGGGATCCTCCTCTTTGCATGTGACCGAGTATAGTAACACGTGTATCAAAACCAGTTTTACCTTCTATTTGTTTAGCTACTTCCATAGCTCCGCCAGACTCATCACCTTCAGCAACAACTATAATAGAAGATTTTTTTCCTCTTTTTTTAGCTATTTGCAATTCTTCTACTATTTTATCCATATCAGTAGGAGTCTCAGGTATAAGTATATCCTCAGCTCCTGAAGCTATTCCTACTTCTAATGCTATGTATCCGGCATGTCTTCCCATAACTTCTACGACAAAGCATCTTCCATGGCTTGTAGCAGTATCTCTTAATTTATCAATAGCGTCCATTGCTACATTAACAGCCGTATCATAACCTATAGTATAATCAGTACCAAAAATATCATTGTCAATAGTACCCGGTATTGCTACTATAGGAAAATCAGGGTGATGATTATAAAAATCCAAAGCCCCTTTATAAGTTCCGTCTCCGCCTATTACTATTAAGGCGTCCATACCATGATATCTCATATTATCAGCGGCTTTTTTCATACCGTCTTCTGTTTGAAATTCAGGTGATCTTGCAGAAAATAATATAGTTCCTCCATGATTAATGATGCCTCCAACACTTCCAGCTGTCATTGGGTATACATCATTATACATAAGTCCTTGATAGCCCTCTTTAATTCCCATTACTTCCAAACCATTGGCTATTGCTGTTCTTACAACACTTCTTATAGCAGGATTCATTCCAGAGGCATCTCCTCCGCTTGTTAATACACCAATTTTTTTTATATCAGACATATTACAATAACTCCTTTATTTTTTCATAATATTCAAGTATATATTGGATTTTTTTTATTATATTATATAATGTTATATATTATATAATAATAATAAAAGAATTGATATACAAAATATAAAAAAAATTATGACAGAAAACAAAGAATATACAGAAATTATTAATATTATAGAAAATCAGAGATGGGATAAACTTAAATATTTGCTTTCTAATATGCATGCTGCTGAAGTAGTGGATATTATACGTATACTTGATAATGATAAAAATAGAAGTATGGTTTTTAGACTTTTATCAAGAGAAAATGCAGCATATGTATTTTCTGAGCTTGATACAGAAGAACAGGAAAAAATCATAGTTTCTATGAGTGATAATGAGCTTAAAGAACTTATGCATGATATGAGTCCTGATGACAGAACCTCACTTTTTGAGGAACTTCCAGCAGACATTACAAAAAAGATATTTTCTTTAATGGGGGAAAAAGACCTTAATGTTACAAGGCAGTTATTAGGATATCCTGAAGACAGTATAGGACGTATAATGACCCCTGAATATATTGACGTATTTCCAGAATATACTGTAAAACAGACTTTAGACTATATTAGAAAATACGGCAAAGATTCGGAGACTTTTGAAGTTATATATGTTGTAGATAAAGAAGAAACATTATTAGGTTATATTTTATTAAAAGATCTGTTATTCGCCTCTCATGATGAGAAAATAGAAGAGCTTATGCATACAGATATTATATATTTATCGGTATATTCAGACCAAGAGGAAGCTGTACGCATAGGAAGAAAATATGATTTGCTTTATATACCTGTAGTAGATTCCAAAAATGCTTTGATTGGAATAGTTACTATAGATGATATATTTGATATTGCTGAAGAAGAAGATACAGAAGATTTTCACAAATTGGGTGCTATCAGCATTGATGATGATTTTGACGGAAATATAAAACAAACCAATCCTTTAATTTTATATAAAAGGCGTATATCTTGGCTTTTTATTTTAGTATTTGTTAATATTATATCTGGTTATGTTATAGGTATGTTTGAAGAAACAATAAGTCAGTATGTTTCTTTAATATTCTTTTTGCCTCTTTTGATAGACAGTGCAGGAAATGCCGGGGCTCAGTCTTCTACTCTTATAATAAGAAGTTTATCTGTAGGAGACGTAAAGAAAAGCGATTGGTTTTTTATGCTTTGTAAGGAAATACTTGTTTCTCTTACTCTTGGTATTACTATGAGTATTGCAGTATCATTAATAGCAGTTTTTAGAGGCGGTTTAATGATAGCATTGGTGGTATCGCTTTCTATGGTTCTGGTTGTAGTGATAGGAAGTTTAATAGGTTTGTCCCTTCCTTTTTTATTTGTAAAGCTGAAAAAAGATCCTACTACAAGCAGCGTACCTTTGGTAACTTCTATATGTGATATAAGCGGTACAGCTATATATTTGCTGCTTGCTACAACTATATTAAGCAGACTTTCTCATTAATAAATTATTTTTTTATAATTATTAGGATTATACTTGTTTAAAACCTATTTATAATTATAAATTTAATCTATAAATAGATTTTATAGAATTCTAATTTACAAATATTAAATTAAAAACTTATAAGTATTAAAAGGCTAAAATAAAAATTTAGTTAAAACTTTCTTTTTAAAAAGATAGCCTTATGCGGACACAGCTCCTGACAGCAGTAGCATGATATGCAGTGTTTATAATAATATTCTGGCGGAGAGTTTTTACCTTTTTTATCAAAATTAAGTGCTAATGGTGTTACAGGGCATACTTTAACACATACTCCGCATTTTACGCATTTACTTTTATCTATTACAGGTTTTGGTATAATAGCAGCAAATAGCCTTTTTATTATAGGGAATTTGCTTAGTTTCATCAAACTTCTGCCTATGCCGACACCTTTATGAGGCTTTTTAAAATCTGTAACTTTTACGCTTTCTATGCCGTCTCCTAATACTTCTATATCATCTTTATTGCAGAAACCATGCTTAAATCCCATTTTTAAAGTAGGTATAGTATTATAATCAAATGATATTATCTGTGAAGCTGTATAATCTAATGCCACTGCATCATCTGATACTATTATAGCATTTATTTTTCTAGGGCTTCCGTTTCTAGGTCCGTTTCCTTCCATAGCTAAAATAGCGTCCATTATATAAAGTTTAGGACTTATAAGTTTATTCAAATCAAGGAGCATAGTTGAAAAATCTTCAAAATCTGGAAGTTTTAAATGGTATTCAGCCTTCCTAAAACCGGGTATGCATCCGAATTGATTTTTTACAGCCCCAGTCATAGTCGTAAGTGCATGCGATTTTAATTTGGGCAGACTTATTATAACATCAGCTTCTTGAATAGGTTTTGCTATTGTAAAGCTTTTTTCCTGCACTCCATCTTCATATGTAACTCCTACAGGTTCTTCAAAATCAGCATACTGAACATTTAATCTATTAGCCGCTTCATCTATACCAGCCTTTGATGCCGCACTGCTTCCTCTTCCTATACCGGGAGAATCTCCATAAGAAATGTTTTTTGTTTTCTCCTGAAGTATAGATACTACAGCTTCAAATACAATAGGGTGGGTAGTAACTGATCTTTCTGCCGTTTCTGCTGCGAGTAAATTGGGTTTTAATAATACTTTATCATTTTCTTTAATAAATAAATCTATTGTGCCAAGCAGGTCTAAAGCTCTTTTAATAGCGTTTTTTACCTCTTCTAAATTATAATTTTCACATTTTATAACAGCAACTTTGCTCATAATAATTAATCCTAAATTAAAACTATTTTTATATATTATATAGGAATTAAATTAATTGTAAATAATGACAAATGAAATTTGTAAAGTAGAGCTATCAGTTTTTTAATGATAAAAATTAACATACTTTTTTATAATACTAATTTTATTTTTTAAACTAAATGAAAAATATAATTAATAATATTTCAGAGTATTTAATTGACAAATTATAGTTGTTTATCTATATTTAAATATATCTTTGATTTTTTCAATTCTTTCTGATACTCTTTTGATATTTTATTTTGTAATTTTTCATCTTTTACAATATCACAGCATAATAATACTTTTTCGTATAATTTTATATAAAAAGAAGAATGTTTATTTGTAAAAGGCTCACTTATGAAAGCCCATATTTCTTTTTCCGTCTCATCATCTTTTATATTAAACATTATATCCGCTGCTCTTTCTATTATATATCTGCCTAAATTAATATCATAAAAATTATCATCTTGAATATTTTTTATATTGTTCATATATTTTGATATTAATTGCCAAGCATAATCATATTTATTATTATCAATTAAAGATTTAAGATAACTATTTAAAGCAGAAACTATCTCCCAATTACTTTCATTTTCTTGAAGAGCCATTTCAAAAAGTTTTTTATTAGTTTCAAGTAAAGATTCTTTATCTTCTATAAATGACACATAATATTTTAATTTATCTAAATTATTTTTGTCCCATTCTTTTACATTGCTTTTCCATATACAAACAAGTTTTGAAAACAATGTTAACTCATTAATATCTATAGTATATGATATTATAGAATCTAAATTTAATTCATCTAATCTTTCATTATAATAATTATAATCATTATAGTAATCAATACCATAACCGCAATTACAATCAAAGTTGGCATTTTTTGCTTTATCAAATAAATATTTGTATTTAGAGAGTAATTTATTTATATCACCATTATAGAGTTTGACAAATAAAAAACTTATAATTTCTAAAGAAGTACCTATACCTTGATAAGAATTAGATTGTCTGTCTTTTATTTCTTCTTCAAACAAAAAAACAAGCAAATCTTCAAATGATTTTTTATTCATTAAATCATTTATATTTTTATGATAAAGCATAGATAAAACTAATTTTAATCTTTCAATATAATTTTTATCTTTTGTATATTCTTCCTCATTATCTTCTTTATATACAAATGGAGCAATATTTATTTCAAATTGTTCTTTATCATTATTTTCTAAGCAATTTAATAATTCTTCAAAAACATTATAATATTCTTTCAAACAATCATTAAACATCTCCTGATACAATAACATAAAATACCTCAAAAAATATATAATCAGTTTTATATTTTTTACTTATCTTGGTCGTATATTGAAGTTACTCCAAGAACTTTAGCAACCATATATGATATTATAGCAACTATCACCAGAGCCGAGAAATTAGAAATGGAGTTAGATATTTCAAGTATTAATATACATACCATTATAGGAGTTCTTGTAATACCAGACATAAGAGAAGTTATTCCAAGAAGTATAAACAAATCCCCGTATACTGCATAATCTGGAAAATATTTAATAAGAAATGTATCATATACAGAACCTATAGAAGCCCCAAGTATAAATGTAGGAAAAAATACACCGCCTACAGCACCAGATGTAGCACATACAGAAGTATAAAAAAGTTTAACAAAGATAAGTATAAAAAGCATAGAAACAGAAAATTTATCTTTAACAATACTTCCTATAAGCAAATCTCCGCTTCCTAAAACATAAGGAAAAAACATTATCATAAAACCAGCAAGCAGAAATGCCGGTACAGGACGAATTATATCATTATTAATCTTCTGATACATCTTAGAAAAGAAATTCATAAGAAAGTTTAAAATAGAGGCCAGTATTCCGCATATTATACCAAAAGGAAGAAGCGATATATAATGCCTTACTTCAAGTATTTTAGGCAAATTAAAATTAAGTATAAATCCCTGACCTACTATATGCTCCACAACTAAAATTGAAGCTATAGAAGAAAAAACTATGCATACAAATACTATATGGTTTTTCTGCTCTCCAAGCTCCTCAAAAGAAAAAGCAATTCCAGTAAAAGGAGCACTAAAAGTAGCCGTCATTCCAGCACAAGCACCTGAAACAAGTAAATACCTCCTATATTTAGATAATTTAGAAAAGTATTTATGAAAGAAAAGCCCCACAAGCATACCGACATGCATAGAAGGACCGGCTCTTCCTAACGAAATACCGCTAGCAAAAGATATCATACTCCCGAAAAGTTTAAATAAAATTTCAAGAAAAATATTTTTAGGTTCATGAAGCGATATATAGTATTTTATTTGCGGAACTCCGGCACCTCTTATCTGAGGGTACTTAGTTAATATATAACCTATAAGGCAGCCCATACCTATAAGGAATGCAAAAAGAAGTATAGGATAGTACCATCTTTCAAATATAAAATTTGAAACATAAAAGACATTAACACTTAGTCTATACAATAATAACCTATAAATAGAAACTATAAAACCTACAACAGCACCTATACATGCTGATAATATAAAAAATTTTATATATTTTATTTCAAAATTTATTTTCATTATTCTAATCGTTGTTTTTATTTACATATGTTTATTTTTAATAATTAAACATTAAATCTGAAAGTAACAACATCGCCTTCCTGCATAAGATACTGTTTTCCTTCCAGTCTTATAGCACCAGCCTCTTTTGCTTTAACAAAACTTCCAAGCTCTAAAAGTTTATCGCAGTTTATAACTTCAGCACTGATAAATCCTCTTTCAAAGTCGCTGTGTATAACACCTGCAGCCTCTGGAGCATAAGCACCTTCTCTAACTGTCCAAGCTCTTGTTTCATCTTCTCCAGAAGTTAGGAATGTTAAAAGTTTTAATAATCTATGCCCAGCCTTTGTAAGCCTTGCAACTCCTGATTCTTTGACTCCCAAATCTTCTAAATAGCTTAATCTTTCCTCTTCGTCCAAATCCTGTAAATCTGCTTCTATTTTAGCACTGAAAGGTATTAACTCAATATTTCTTTCATCTGCATATTTTTGTAATGTTACATAATTAGAGTTTTTTTCTGGGTTGGCTAATTCATTTTCTGATAAATTAGCACCTATCATCATACTTTTTGCAGTAAGTAAGAATAATGGCTTTAATATTTCTTTTTCTGTATCTGTTAAATCAAGACTGAATATTGGCTTAAAATTATTTAATTCTGGAAGTATTTTTTCAAGCAATGCAACTTCCTCTTCTGCCGCTTTTACTTTAGCACCTTTTGCTATCTTTTTTTGCTTCTCCATTCTGGCATTAACAGTTTCAATATCAGCAAGCATAAGTTCTGTTAAAATAATATCCAAATCTCTTAAAGGATCAACATCTCCTATATGAGTAATATTTCCATCTTCAAATACACGAACAACATGAAGAACTGCATTTACTTCTCTAATATGAGAAAGAAATTTATTGCCTAATCCCTCTCCTTTTGAAGCTCCTTTTACAAGTCCTGCAATATCTACAAATGTTGTTGTATTATAAACTTTCTTTTTTGATTTGAAAAGTGCTGCTAATTTATCAACTCTTTCATCTTTTATTATAGCTGTAGCCTCATTTTTATCTATAGTACAAAATGGATAATTAGCCGCTTCAGCATGAGCATTAGTTAAAGCATTAAAAAGTGTTGATTTTCCTACATTTGGAAGTCCTACTATTCCTATAGATAAAGCCATAATTATTTCCTTAAAATATGAATTGTTTTTTATAAAAAATTATTTTTTACAGTAATATTATATATTAAAAAATATTAATAACAAGTATATTAAAAAGCATAATAAAAAATTTTTATTAATTTATATTTTATAGTTAATTAAATATTTCAGTTTATTGTAATTCTATCATTAATAATTTATTTATGTTTAAAAAGTATATTAATACATTACATAGAATAGAAAAGAAAAAATGTCTTTGACAAAATTAAAGGTTTTCAGTATATTGTAATGTTTTATTAAATTTGTTATTATTATGTTAATAAAATATATGGGAATGAATATTATGAATAAATCTATAAAAGGTGTTCTAATAAGAAAAAATGTTTCACTTAAAAAATTTAATACTTTTAGAGTTAATGCTAAATCCTCAGAGTTTTATGTTCCAGAGACCATTAATGGATTTATAGATTTAATAAAACTTCTTAACGAAAAAGATAAAAGATATTTAATACTAGGAGGCGGAAGCAATATATTATTTTTGGATAAGGTAATAGAGTTTCCAATAATATATACAGGTTTTTTCAGCCGTATAGAGCATACATCTCATAATATATTAGCATATTCTGGGGCAAGAGTTATTGACACTGTGAAATACGCTTATAAAAATGCATTTACTGGTTTGGAATTTTTATATGGTCTGCCCGGAAGCATAGGAGGGGCAGCTTACATGAATGCAAGATGTTATGAGCATTCAGTATCTGAGTTTATAGACAGTGTTGGAATAATAGATGATAATATTGAGTATATGCATATAGGAAATGCTGATTGCAAATATGATTATAAAAGAAGTATTTTTCAGAATAAAAAATATATTATTTTGGATGTGAGATTTAAATTAAATAAATCATCAAAAAAATTAATAAAACCAGAAATGAATAAATATCTTAAAGACAGAAAAACAAAACATCAATTTAAATATCCTTCTGCAGGAAGTACATTTTTAAATGATTATAATACAAATATGATAGCAGGAAAAGTTATAGACTCTATCAATATGCGTGGGGTAAGATTAGGGGGAGCTATGGTTTCTCCCTATCATGCCAATTTTATAGTTAATTATAATAATGCCTCTGGTTATGATATACTTAATCTTATGAGAAAAGTAAAGGAAGAAGTATATAATCAAAAAGGAATTACTCTTAATGCTGAAGTGAGAATAGTATCCAATGATGAAGATGCAAAATTATAGTATCATAAACTATAAGAAAACTCTATAATAGCATAAGTTTTATTATCTTCATTATCAAATTTTAATAAAACTTTATCATCAATTACAGCCTTTTTTACAACTATAGTATCACCTAAAGCGGCAGGCACTCTGTACTCTATTCTTATTCTTTTAAAATTATCATCGGCATAATCTATAGCCATATCGATATACCTTGCATTATTAACATGATTATTATCATCTATACAGTATTTTTTTACTTTAAATCTGTCAATTTCTTTTAACAAATTATTATCAGTTTTTATTTTTCTAGGCAGATAATTCATATCCTGTTTTTTATCAAATTTATAATTTTCTATAAATGAAGAAGGAACCCTAATCAAAACACCGCTTGATAAATCTACAAACCCTCCTATAGCATAGCAAATAGCAAGTTCATTATCATTTTCATCATATATTACAGTATTTCTATATCCATATGCCTCATTACATTCATATACATAAGTGCGTACTGTTATTTTATCGCTGTATTTTGGGAGTTTATATATATCAACCTGTCTTAATACCAAAAACATACTTATATTGTTTTCATTAAAATATTTTGTAAGCTCTATATCAGAATCCAATTGAAAAAAAGAACAATCCTGCATAAGGTCAAATATAGATGAAGCTTTTAAAAGTCCGTCTTTATCTATCTGGCTTGTTCCTACTACTGTTTTCATTTCGTACATACACAATAACCTTTTATTATTATTTAATATTATTTTTAAAAAATATTATAATACTAAAAATATAATTGTCAAAGATAATTAATTTTTTATTTTTTCAAGTGCCTCTTCTTTATTTTGTTTAGCCCTTTCATAATCAGGATTTATTTCTATAGCTTTATCATAATCTTTTAAAGCCTCTTGATAAAGCCCCATACAATATTTTGTAAAGCCTCTGTTGTTATAAGCATCAGCAGATTGAGGATTTAATTCTATAACTTTATCATAATTTTTTAAAGCTTCTTTATAATCTGACAAATTATAATATGAAAGTGCCTTATTATAATATGCATCTATATTATTATTATCAAACTCTGTTACAATATCATAATCCTTGACAGCATATTCATGAAGACCAAGATTATTTTTTGCAAGTGCTCTATTGTAATATGCATCAATATATGAAGGCTCTATATTTAATGCTGTATCAAAATCGCTTATAGCTTCTTCATAAAGACCTAATGCACTTTTAGAGTTTCCTCTGTTATTGTAGGCATAATAATACTGGGCATTTAATTCTATAGCTTTATCAAAATCTTTTATAGAATCCTCATAAAGTCCGAGATTATACTTTGCTATTGCTCTATTATTATACGCATCAGTATATTCATCATATATCTCTAAAGATTTATTTATGTCAAGTATAGCCTCATTATATAGCTTTAATCCTATTTTGCAAACTCCTCTATTATTATATGCATAAGCACTGCTTGCAGGAGAAATCTCTATTGCTTTATTATAATAAAAAATAGCCTCTTCATAAAGTCCAATGCTTCTTTTAGCATCTCCTATACCATTATAAGCATACACATCTTTATCATCTAATTCCAAAACTTTTTTATAATCTTCTATTGCTTCATAATATTTTTTTGAAACAAGTTTTATAAATGCTCTGTCGCTGTATGCATCTATATTAGTGCTGTCTAAAATAATAGCTTTATCAATATCTTTTAAAGCCTCTTCATAATATCCCAAATTACCTTTGGCAAAACCTCTGTCATCATATGCTTTTGAATGTGTAGGTACTAATTCTATTACTTTATCATAGTCTTTTACAGCTTCTTCATAAAGACCTAAATTGCATTTTGTATTGGCTCTGTTATAGTAAAGTTCGGCATAATTTTCATCTGTCTCTATTGCCTTATCATAGTAATTAATAGCTTCTTCAAAATTACCTAAAGCATTTTCTGAAAGTCCTAAATAGTTATATATTTCTGATTTAGTATTTTCTTCTTTATTTAAGGCTTTGTTAAATAGTTCTACAGCTTTTTTATATTCGCCTTCTTTAAATAGTTTTAAACCTTCTTCAAAGTATGACATTTTATTTCCTTATTTTTTTTATAATAATATAGTAATGAAAAATATAAAATAAAGCTTTGTTTTGTCAAGTAAAATGTTTATAAAAAGAATACAATATATTTATGCTTGATTTTTGTGTTTATTATATTATAATAATTATCAATTTTTTAATTTACTATTATGGGGTTTATGAGGTAACAATTTATGGAAGAAAGTACTATTCAAAATAACAATACAAATCAAAAAACAAATACAATTAATGATATAAACAATAAAATAGGCAAAATATTAGAAAATAATTTAATATCAAATTTAATAATTATTTTTATAGGTCTTATTGCTTCAATATTTATTACAGCTACTATTTTTATTTTGATGAATAATAGAATTTCTAGATTTCTTATGGATTCAGAATATAGTTTTACTTTATTCACTCCATTTTTTCATTTATTTTATTTCTTTTCTTTAAGTTTGATATTTTATATAAATAAAAATTTTAATTTAAAAAACATATTGATAACTCTTTTGTCAGTTATTTTTATATTAATTGTAGATTTAAGCACTGGTTTTTTTATAGGAACTGCTGCTATAGATAATATGGATTTTTTTGTACAAATCTCTATTATAAAATATATATTTAATAATATAATATTTTTTATAATACTGGCTTTATCATATAATGGTTTTCAAGTATTAAACTCCAAAAGTATTTCAGAGTTTTTTACATTTTCTGCTGATATATTGATATTTGCAGGCTTAATAGCATCTGTAGTATCAACAGTATTTGGGATATTTGCAGCGATAGTTTTATTTTTAATAAAAGATATTATTGGCAGTTTAGATGATGAGATTATAATAAAATTAATAGTATTATCAGGATCATTTTTTACTTCATTATTTCCTTTTTTGGTATATACAGTTTATAGAAATATGAAAACTAATATTTCTATATATTTATCAAGAATATTAATGCCTTTCAGTTTATTATTTATATTTATACTTTTGATTCTTTTATTAATGCCAGACATAAGCCCTTATGATAACAGAGTTAGTTTTATACTTTATAATATAATGCTTGCTGTAATTGTATTAAACATGTTCTTTATAAGAATTGATTATAAATCAAGCATATTTACTAAGGCTTTATATATTGTTCTTCCTTTAATAGCGATTATTTTTGATATATTAGTGTTAACATCTTCTTTATACAGATTAGTAGAATATGGTATAAGCCCAAATAAAATAGTTTTAGTAGGTACAAATTTAATAATGCTTGGTAATTTGATTTTTATAACATTTCTGAATATTAAGTCTATTCTAATAATATTCAAAAAAACTGATAGTATTCCAAACATAAAAGAAATTACTATCGGTAATACCAAATCAGTATTTTATATATATATTTACGGAGCTTGGGCTTTTATAGTATGTTTTATAATACCTGTATTATATAGTATATTTGGCTAATAAAAAATAATTTTCAAATTATTATATAACCAACCATAATTTGTCAAAAATTAAAAAATGTAAATAAAAAAGTGCATACGTATAAAAAATAAGCATGCACTTTTATTGAAACTATTAAAATTATTGTATATTCAAAATCTTAAGCATTTCAGCTTCTATTGCTTTAATATCTCCTTTTGCTTCCTGAATAGCTTTTATTTCTGCTCTTCTTTGCTCTAATAATTCTTCCTGACCTTGTTTATCCAAAGCAGCTTTTTTAGTAAAATATGCGTCGCTTATAAGTTTGTCAGCTACTCTCAAAGTTCTGTCGGATACTATTGCTTTGTCTGATGCATTCTCTGCTTTAAACATATCAAAACTTGCATCTGTTTTTAAAACTCCTTCAGGCATTCCATCGAGTATGCTTCCTTTCCATTCCAATTTTGGCTGATAACTATATGTAATATAATTAAAAACTTCTGCATTTTTTATTTCATTATTATCAACGAATATATCATATGCTTTATTATTAAGAGTATCTAATAAAAGCATTTTATTTTTGCCGTTTTCTGTGTATATTTTTTGAGTACATTCTAAAGATTGAAAATCAGGATTATTAATAAGCAGTCCTGTTTCTGAATCAAAATCTATTTCCAAATTCTCTTTTAAAAGTAAAGTATAATGTGCTATACCGCCTCTTCCTGCAGAACTTGTATATTCGCCTGAAAGCATTAATTCTTCTTTGCCGTCATTATTGATATCACATAAGAAGAAAGATACGCTATGCAAAGGATAATACATTTTGCTGGCTATATAAGATGAATATTGTTCTCTATCAAAGCTGCCTGAATCTATAAATTTGGAGTCTTCAGTATAATCTTTCAAATCATTTGTAGAAATTGAATTAATTTTGGCAGATTCTATATTATCTATATCTCCAAGTCTGAAATTATAATTTTTTATCTCTTTAAATGAAGCATATAAATTATCTTTTATAAACTCAGGATTATAATAATGCATATTTACTAATCCGTCCATAGTGCTTTCAATTAAAAATGTATTCTTTTTAAACTCAAGTAAATTAAGGTTGTTCCAACCGTCATAACAATAAACGGCATTAATATTGTAATAATTTTGATAATATTCTAAATAGTCTTCTATATCATCATTAGCTAATCTATTATTTACATAAGTTTTTATATATTTGTTCATTATATTTGTATTGCCTATTTCTTCTGCTATTTTTACTGAAGATAAACGGGCTGTACCTTCCAATTCAATTGAGGTTAAAGAATAATTATTTTCATTGAATAAATCTATATATCCATTATCTTTTACAATGTATCTATAGAAATTATCTTTATAAGCATCAGCAGCTAATTTTTCTGCTCTTAAAGAATCAGGAGCTTCTATTATATAATTAATTAAATTCATCTTTTGTATATAAGCATTCTCATTATCATTTTTTCTCATCATCATAGCAATATTACTGCCGCCTGCTTTTTTCCATTCTGTTAAATATTTTTTCTCTTCTTCAAAATAGTAAAGCGAATCGCAGGCAAAATGAGATAAGAATAATGCTAAATAAACATCAGCATCTTTTTTATTTAATTTTAATAATTCTTCTCTTGCTTTTTTTAATGCTAAATTTTGATCAACATATAAATATTCAACGGCATAATAATCTGCAGCTTTACTATATATACCCCAGTTACCCCAGCTTATTAAGAATTCTAAATCTAATGCAGCATAATTAACATTTGATATAAACTCTATAGAATATTTTTTTCTTTCATCATCATTTGCAAATTTCCTATTAAGAAAATCAAAATTCCTTTTTGCATATTCATTATTTTCTCTTAAATTTTTAAGCTTTTCATCAAATTTTATTTTATCTGCTCTAATGCCTTTATATACATATTTCATATCAAATAATTCTTTTTGATTATTTGTCTGTTTGCTTTGATTAACTAAAGTATTAGTTTGAATATTTTGAGATTGTGATGTTTGATTAGTTTGAGTATTTTGTTCTGATTGATTAGTTTCTTTGTTTCCGCCGCATGAAATTACAGCAATAACTAAAATAAATGCTGCAATTATAGAAATAATATTTTTCATATAGTACCCTCTGTATGTATTGTTATTTTCGCATTATAAATCAAAATGAGTGAAATTTCAATTATAGAATATTGATAAAAAAGTGCATACATATATAATGCATGCACTTTTTATTATTTTTTATTTTTATATAGTAAGATAGTATTCTAAACTGTCTGGATTATTTAAATGATGAAGTGCTGCTTTGTCATCTTCTTCTATAACAATATCCATAGCTGTTTTTCCGTCATTATTTTTTATATTATAATCTGCCCCCATATTTATAATAACTCCTAACATACCATAACTTCCAACAACATTTTCTACGGCAACTATTAATGGAGTATCTCCGTTATCATTTTTTTTATTTACATCAGCACCATTTTTTATCATATAGTAACAAGCATCTGTACCAAACCAAACTTCACGTACTAAATATGTTAAAGGGGTATCTCCTGTTGCTGAACATATAGCATTTAAATCAGGCTTCAAATCAATAATATCTTTAACTAAATCTATATTACGATACTTCATTGCTATTATTAAGGGAGTATATCCGTATCCGTCTTCTAAATTTATATCAGCACCTTTCTCTACTAAAAATTTAACCATTTCTTTATCATTTCTAGCAGCAGCTAAGCCAAGAGGTGTAATATTATCATATTGTTTATTCAAATCAGTATCATCTTTTATAAGTTTTTCTAATGCTTTCATATCGCCTTTAGATATAGCATTCATTAATTCATCATATCCGTCTATATTATTGGAATCTTCGCTTGATAATAATTTTTCTATTTCATAATATTTGCTATTTTTTACTAATTCTATAGCTTCTTCTCTAGTTGTATTAGTATTAAGATTAAAAATATCATTATCTGCTAATAATTTAGTTATATCATAATTATTATATGCATAAAGCATATAATCATCAGCTGAGTTTAAATTAGCTCCTTCATCAATTAAAAATTTAGCCATTTCTATATATCCGTTTTCAGCCGCTACTTTCAAAGGAGAATCAACCCAAAATCCGTCATAAAATCTCTGAGCATCTATATCTTGTCCTATAGATAATAAATATTTAACCATTTCTATGTTATTTTCTCGTACTGCTTCTGGAATTAAAGTTTCTTTTGAATCTCCTCTTTTTACAAGAAGTTTAAGTACATCAAGATTGTTGTTGCCAATAGCAATATCTGTCAAATAAGTAGAATATTCATAACCATAATCTCTATTTTTATCAAGTCCTTTATCAATTAAAATTTTAGTCATTTCAGGATTATTATTTCTAACAGCATAGTAAAGCATATCCATACCGCCTTCTGTTTCCATATCGCTTGCTCTGGCATTAACATCAGCCCCTTCTTTTATAAGCTCTTTTGCTAAATCATTGTATCCGAATTGTACTGCCAAAAATAAAGGAGTAGAATCTTTAAATATATATTTATCACCAAAATTTGTCATTTCAGTAATTTTTCCTTCTAATCCTTCCTCTGCTATTAGCTTTGATATTTCGTATATTGGTGCTTTATATTTATGTTCATTAAGTATTTCATCTATTTTACTATATCCTGTAGGCATAGGGTCTAATTCTGTACCTTGAATATATTCATTGGTATATTTAGTTGTATCAATGTTAATATCAATATCTGTATTATTATTTTCATTTGTAGTTGTAGGATTAATATATACTTTATTAGTTTCTGTTTGATTAGTTTGAGTATTTTCTGATTGATTTGTTTCTTTGTTACCGCCTCCGCAGGAAATTATAGAAATTATTAAAATAAATATTATAATTATAGAAATAATATTTTTCATAGTAAACCGTCCGTATGTATTTTTATTTTCGTATTATAAATTAAAATAGGTAAAATTTCAATGATATTTATAAAGACTATAACTATTTTCTGAGCAGTTATATTATCTCTGTATTGCATCTTTTTTCAGCATAGTATAATGCATTTCTATTAGAATTATCTCTTATCCTCTTATCAGTACCAGCGTCTAAAACATTTTTGTCATTTCTAAATTTCCATTATGACAAGCCCGCATCAATGCTGTCATACCATATTCATCTTTCATGTCTACTTCAGCATTATTTTTTAGAAGCAATTTTGCAGCATTAACCTTATTATATACAGCTGCCATGTTAATATAGTATACTTAATATAAGTTCTAGCATTTACATCAGCACCATTCTAAATTAGCTTCTGTAAAAAAAAATCATCATCTGAATTCATTATTGTATAAAATAATGTAATTAAGAAAGTAATTATTATGATAGAAAGAAGTTTTTTATATTAAACCGTCTGTGTGTATTTTTATGTATCATAAATTATAATGATTGAAATTTCAATTAAAAAATATTTTTAACAAAAAAGTACATACATATCAAAAATATGCATATGCTTAAAAATTCCTTTATCAGATTATATGTTTTACTATATATTCATAATTTATATTTTTTTATTTCTTTATTCATAAAAAATTTTTATCAAAGTAATGAATTATTTTATGTATATATACTGGAATAATCAACTGATGCACTTTATATAGAAATTATCAACTTTTTTTCAGCAACTTTGACGGAGTCTGACTGCACCTGAATGAAGTACCGTTAGCTATGAAAAATAACAATAAAAAATTGACAAACTTAAAAATTAGTTTTTATGTTTTTAAATTTCATTACTAGCCATACTAATCCGCTATTATAATTTAACGATATTAAATAAAAAACTATAAGTATTAATAATTGAGTTTTTAAATAAGTATAATATTTTATAATACAGCAAATAAAAAAGGAGGCTTATATACCTCCTTATTATTTTTTTATTATTGAAATTATTAAAAAATTATTTATTAGCTAATTCATGAGCATATGCCATTCTGAACATATCAGTTTCATTAAATTGTTTAGTTATAAACTGTATACCTATAGGCATATTGTTTTTATCATAACCGCAAGGTACGCTCATAGCTGGAAGTCCTACTAAATTAATATTAGAAGTGTAGCTGTCTGCTAAAAAGCTCAAAGCACTGTCAGTTTGGTCTCTAGTACCTAAAAGTCCTGCAGTTACAGGAGAAGATGGTGATATAATAACATCTACATTTTTGAATGCATTATCAAAATCCATCTGCATTAATTTTCTTACTTTTAGAGCATGCTGATAATGGCTGTAGAAAAATCTTTTACCAGTCATTAAAGTACCGAATAATATTCTAGCTCTAGTTTCAAAAGCAAGTCCGACACTTCTTGAAGTATAATAATATTCATCTAAATTAAAATCGCCTTTAGGGTGATATCCGTATCTTATTCCATCATATCTTCCCATATTTGAAGCGACTTCTACAGTCATAACAGCAGTATAAACTCTTGAACCGTATTTAGCATTAGGCAGACTTATATCAACAATTTCAGCACCTTGATCTTTTAATCTTCCTATAGCATTCATAATATTTTCTTTTACATCTGAAGCTATTAAATCAGTATCATAATACTCTTTAGCAAGTCCTATTTTCATTCCTTTGATATTTCCGTCTAAAGCAGAAAGATAGTCTGGAACAGGAATATTTAAAGTAGTAGATTCTTTAGGATCAAAACCAGCAATAATTTTTGTCATTAAAGCAGCATCTTTAACATCTTTAGTTAAAGGTCCTACTTGGTCTAAACTGCTTGCCATAGCGATACAGCCAAGTCTAGGTACTCTTCCGTAAGTAGGTTTAACTCCTACTATACCGCAGAAAGAAGCAGGCTGTCTTATAGATCCGCCAGTATCACTTCCCAAAGCAGCAAATGCAAAATCAGCAGCAACAGCAGCAGCAGAACCGCCTGAAGAACCTCCGGGTACATAAGCTCTGTTTCTAGGATTTCTAGTTATGCCGTAATTGGAAGTTTCTGTAGTTCCTCCCATAGCAAATTCGTCCATATTGGTTCTTCCTATAATAATAGCACCGTTATCTATTAATCTTTGAACTGTAGGAGCTGTGTATGGAGCTTTATATCCTTCAAGCATTTTTGAAGAAGCTGTCATTAAATGATCTTTATAACATAAATTATCTTTAATAGCTAAAGGAACACCAAGAAGAGGCAAGTCTTCTCCATTATTTATTCTCTCCTGAGCTTTTTTAGCTTGTTCTAATGCCTCATCTTTAAAAACTTCAAGATATGCATGTATTTTATCTTCTCTTTTATCATCTTCTTCTATTCTTTTTATAATAGATTCAACTAATGTAGGTGCATCTATTTCCTTATTTTTTAATTTCTCTCTAATTTGAATTATGCTTAATTGCTGTAACTCCATAGTAAAAAACCTCTTAAACAAAAATATAACAAAAGTTATTTAATCAGAAAAATTATATCATATATGCATGTTTTTTGCAAAATAAATAATAAGTTTTAAATTTTAAAAAAGTGATTATAAAAAAATAGAGAGCCTATATTAAGTATAGACTCTCTATTTATTAAACTAAATTATTAATTACTGAGCGTTTTCAGTAGCTTGAGTGTTATTGTTGTTATCCTCAGTATTTTCATCTTTTGGAGGTTTGATTTCCGGAGGTATTCCTACAGGAACATCAGCGAAATCAAAATAATTTTCATAATATAAGTTTTGGAATCTGTTTGCTATAGGCTGCATTCTAAAATTATCTACATAAGAAGCAACAAAGTTAATACTTTTACCAGCATAAGTAGCATAATAAACAGCTAAAGAAGTATTAGCAGCTTTATTAGCGTAATTTCCATATCTCATAGAAGTAAAGTCATCAAAAGTAGTGTATCCGCTGTTGTGGAAACCGCCGTATTTCATATGGAAACCGCCCAAAGTTCTGCTGAATAAACCTCTTGACATTACATAACCTGGGTGAGCATATTCATTGCCTTCATTTCTATCTTTATACTGTTGTAAAGTGTAATCACCTTCATAAACAGCACTTACAGCAAATAATTTGTCTTCATGAAAGAAGAATTTATAAGCCCATTTAGTTTCTTTTCCAGCTAAAGTAGCTTCTTCATTGATAGCATCAGCTCTAACTGTCATACATTTAAACTCATTAGTAACAATGAAATTGAAATATAAAATATTTTCATCTCTTGTGAAAAGTTCTGAAACATCGTTAGTAGTAAATTTAACATTTATCCATTTCATAGTATGAGGATTATACCATACTAAATCAGGGTCTGGATATCTGCTTACATAAAATGTACCGCTTACAGGCTCAGCAGCAGCTGAAGAAAAATTAGAAGCCATTAATATCTCATTAACTTCATCAGGAGTAATTCCATATGGTACTAAATCATTAAACATGAAAGGAACAGTTTGGTATGCATGAACTGATATTGATATAGCTACCAACAAAAACATAACTAGTAATTTTTTCATTTTGTTCTCCAAGATTTTTATTAATTATATTATACTATATTGAATAATAAAATCAAATGCATTATGTTTACTTACAGTCATTTTTTTTACTTTTACTCACTTTCAAGTAACATAATAAGATAAAACAGATAATATATAATATTTTGTAAAGATAAATATTCTTGACTTTTTGATAAAAATCATTTATTATAGTAAAGTAAATAATTATATACTTCGCTTCTTTGAAAGTTCTTATCTTTTTAAAGAAGCTTTGTCCAAGGAGTTAATAAAATGAGAGAATACGAAATACTATTCGTAACAGAAATCAATGACGCTGTGCATCAAAGTGCTAAAGATCATGTCAAAACTATTCTTCAAAACTATCATGCAGAAATTTTTAATGAAGCTGATTACGGTATTCATAATCTAAGCTACCCAATACGTAAAGTTAATCAGGGTAAATTCTATTACTATCATTTCAGATGCGATGGTAATAATTTGGCTCATATTGAAAAAGAACTTCGTTATGAACTTAGCATATTAAGATTTATAATAGTTCGCTTAGATGAAATAATACAAAAAAATAAAAAAGAAGTTAATAAAGAAAATAATAATGAAGAAGCTTCTAAAGAGGCTTAAATAAAGGTTTATTTTTATGGCAACAGATTTTAATAGTGTAACTTTAATAGGAAGACTCACAGCAGATCCAGTATCAAAATATCTGCCTAGCGGAAGTGCTGTTGCAGAGTTTTCTATAGCAAATAATTATTATGTAAGCAGTAAAAATGCTACAGAAGTTAATTACTTTGATGTAGTTGCTTTCGGAAAAATGGCTGAAACTGTAAGCAAATATCTTACAAAAGGAAAACAAGTTGCTGTAATGGGTACTTTAAGGCAGGAAAGATGGCAGGATAAGGATACTAATGCTGCAAGATCTAAAGTGAGAATCATTATGCAGAATATGCAGATGTTAGGTTCTTCAAATGCAGCAGGAAGTACTATGGATACAACATACTCTCCTTCATCTTCAGGTGTAGATTTGGGTAGTTTCTCAGATGATGATGATGAAGTACCATTTTAATAATTAATTCAATTTTTTAGGAGATAAAACAATGGATTTAGAAAATACTGAAAATCTTGAAAATAATAATACTAATAATGAAGAAGAGGTAAAAATTAAAACTGAAAGAAAGCCTCATTTTAATAAAGAAGGTAATGAAAAAGACGGAAGAAAAAAATTCTTTAAGAAAAAAGTTTGCTATTTCTGCAAAAACAATATTGATGTATTAGATTATAAAGATATCAAATTATTAAAAAGATACGTTAAAGACAGCGGTAAAATTATACCTAAACGCTTAAACGGTACTTGCTCTAAACATCAAAGATTAGTTACTAAAGCTATTAAAAGAGCTAGAAATATAGCACTTTTACCTTATGAAACTAGATATTAATTTTTACTGAAATATAAAAATCATTAAAGCTGCTGTTATTTACAGCGGCTTTTTTATTTTAACTTTTTTATTTTGTAATAAAATATTAATAATTAATAAATATAATAATCTTGCTTCCATACCTATTAAGCATAATTAAATATAATAATTAAATATTTGATATTATAAAAAAAATATTTATAATCCAAAATAATTTAATAACTATAAAGGAGTTCATTTTATGGAAATAAAAATGCCTAAAATAGCATTAGGAGCTTGGTCTTGGGGATCAGGTTTGGCAGGGGGAGATCAAGTTTTTGGAAATAGTTTATTTGAAGAAGAATTAAAACCTGTATTTGATAAAGCAATGTCATTAGGTCTAAATTTATGGGATACTGCGGCAGTTTATGGAGAAGGTAGTTCAGAGCGTATATTGGGTAATTTTATTAAAACTTTGACAAATATAGATGATATTATAATCTCAACAAAATTTACTCCTCAAATAGCTGGAAAATCTGATAATCCTATTCAAGAAATGCTTGATGAAAGTAAAAAACGTCTTAATACTGACAAAATAGATATTTATTGGATTCATAATCCATTAGACTTTGAAAAATGGATAAATTATATAATACCAATAGCTAAAGATAAACAAATTAAAAGTATTGGACTTTCAAACTTCAATATAGAACAAATTAAAGAAGCTGAAGATATACTTGAAAAAGAGGGATTAAAAATATCAGCTATTCAAAATCATTTTAGTCTATTAGATAGATTTTCTGAAAACTCTGGCATATTAAAATATTCTAAAGATAAGGGAATTATATTTTTTTCTTATATGGTTTTAGAACAAGGAGCATTAACAGGAAAATATAATAGCACAAATCCATTCAAAAAAGATACTGCAAGAGATAAGGCTTATAATTCTCACTTAAAAGAATTAGAAGCATTGATTGAAGGATTAAAAACTGTGGGTAAAAAATATAATGCAAGCCCCGCACAAGTTAGCATTGCTTGGGCTATATCTAAAGGAACTTTACCTATTATTGGAGTTACAAAAGTACATCAAGTTGAAGAAGCAAAAGAGGCTGAAAATATTCAATTAAAAGAAGATGAAATTAAATATTTAGAAAAATTGGCAGATGATACTAATATAAAAACAGTAAGAGAATGGGAAGAGAATATGAAATAGTTTTATAATAAATAAAAAACTAAAAAATAATGTTTAAATATTAATTTTTATATAAGATTAGTATTAAAACATTATGATAAATAATAGATAAAAGAGGTTTTATAAAATGAAAGTATTAGCTATTAATGGAAGTGCGAGAAAAGACGGAAATACTGCTATTCTTATAAATATAATATTTGAAGAGCTTAACAAGGAAGGAATCGAAACTGAAATGATACAATTAGCAAGACAAGTGATAGAACCTTGTAAAGCATGCTGGGGCTGTGCTAAAAAAACTAACTGTGTGCATAGAAATGATAATTTTCAGGAATATTTTGAGAAGATGAAGAATGCTGATGGTATCATATTAGCATCTCCTGTTTACAGTGCAAATATTTCTTCTAATCTTCAGGCATTTTTAGAGAGGGCATCTGTTATTTCTGATATGCATAGGGATAAAAACTTATTTAAATATAAGGCCGGGGCTTCTGTTTGTGCTTCAAGGAGAGGCGGTGCTTTGAATGCGATTGATGCTATGAATCATTTTTTAATTATTCAGGATATGTTTTTAGCAGGATCAAGCTATTGGACTTTTGCTTTTGGTAAAGATATTGAAGATGTTAAAAATGATGCTGAAGGGATAAAAACAATAAAAAATCTTGGTATAAATATAGCTTATTTAATGAAGGCTTTAGAAGATAAAAAAATAAAATAATATTAATTTTTATACAAAAAGTATTTTCTTATTTTTATTTATTGCTCCGTAATTTTTACGGTGTATTTTTTAGAATAATATAATTTTATAGTTTATGTTTTAATTTTGATGAAGCTATTGACTTTTAACAAACTTATTGCTATATATGTTATATTACACAAACAAAATATATGATAAAAAACGGAGCAATAATAATGAATAACAATCAATTTAAGGTCTTAAAATACATTATAATTCTAATTTTTGTTACTGCATATACTTCTTTTGCTCAGAATAATAATTTAATGAATTTAAATGCATTTGATAGATTAGATAAAAATGCTGAAATCTCTTTTACATTAATTACAAATAATAATCAATTAGCAGTAAAGGCAAATATCCCAAATAATTATTATGCATATTTAGAGTCAGCCGTAGCAAATAAAATACTATTTTTTGCAGACAATAAACAAATTAATACAATATATCCAGAAGGTGAAAAGTATCATAATGATATTATAATAAAAGGTGATACTGAGTTTATTTTAGAAGATGTTGATATAAATAAAATTAACTTTATAAAATGTACTTATCAATTATGCTCAGAAAAAGACAATGTATGTCTGCAGCCTCAAAGTAAAGTTATATACGGAGAAGAAATTGATATACAAAACAATAATATAGCAGATGAAAAACCAGAAAATGCCAGTTCTATAGAAAATTACATAAAAGGAAGCAATAATATATTTATAACATTGATTTTAATATTTGCAGCAGGGCTTGCATCTGTACTTTTACCTTGTACTTATCCGCTACTATCAATAACAGTGTCTATTTTAGGAACAACAACTGATAACAAAAACAATAAAAAATCGAGTGTATTAGCTTCGCTATTATTTGCATTAGGAGTAATAACAACATATACTCTTTTGGGTGCTGTAGTTTCTGTTGCTGGATTTGCTTTTCATAAAACTATTCTATTTGGAAGCATTGGATATAATCCTATTATTTTAACTATATTAGTATTGTTATTTTTATACTTTACTTTTTCAATGGCAGGTTTTTACGAGATTAAAGCTCCTAGCTTTTTACAGTCAGCAAAAACAAATGCATACAGCAAAAAAAATCAGTCATTATTTCATAAATATATAATGGGGCTTCTTGCTGGAATAGTTGCTACACCTTGTGCTGCTCCTATAATAGCTGTTATTTTAGAAATTGGTTTTCTTAATCCTGTATTTGCTGCTCTTTATATGGCAGTTTATGCTTTGGGTTTCGCTTCTGTATTATTTGTTCTTGGTACATTCGCTTCAATACTCACCAAAATGCCTAAAGCTGGAACTTGGATGGTATATGTTAAATATATTTTCACTTTCCTAATGATGATAATAAGTTTCTATTATGCTAATATACTTTTTGGTGTTTTGGGCTTTAATAAAATAAGTTATATATTATCATCTGTTACAATATTAATATTTGCGGTATTAGTTTACATAATAAAAAATAAATCGGCTATGTTAAGTGCCTTAGAATTAAAAATATTTGTTTCTGTAGTAATTATATCTATAGCATTAGGAAGTGCTTACGGATTTATAAAGTCAAAAAGCGAAGTTTCAAATCATATAACATACACTGAAGCATTAGAGCTTTCAAAACAAAATAACAAACCAATACTTATAGATTTCTCTGCTGTTTGGTGTGCTAATTGTTATGAACTTAAAGATAAAGTATTTGTAAATGAAGAGCTTAAAAAATTTATAGATGATAATTTGATTTTCACTGAAGTAGATGTGGATAAATACAAGAATATTTCTGATGAGTATAATGTTAAATGGCTTCCTTGGATAATAGTTATTGACAGTAACAAAAATATATTATACACAAAGAATTCATTTTCAAGTTTCGATGATGAAATGGCTTTGACTATAAAAAAAGATTTAGAGAAAATAATTAATAAATAAATTTTATAAATATTTTTATCATAGTTTTATAATCTAATTTATAATTGACAATTAAAAAAATATTAGTATAATGCAAAAATATTTTTAAATACAATCTGTAAAAAGTTAAAGGAAAGTTTATGAAGAAATTTATATTAATGGTAGCTTTAAGTATTCTAATAAGCTGTAGTAACAAATCTAATAACACACAAAATAATATTACACTTAATAACAATACAAACATAACAGTAAATAATACTACACAAAATACAAATCAAATTACAAGTAAGCAAACAAATGCCGTAATAAAGAAAAAATTTAAAAATATATATCCTATCAAGCCATATACAGAAGAAGAAATCGATGAGATATTATACAAAACCATTGACACAGAATTAGCAAATTATGGAATATCTGATAATTCCAAAAAAGAAAGAAGAGAAGAAGAAAAACAAAAAATGCAGAATATTAAAGATTTACTTTTGGAAGGGATAAACAGCAAAGATGAAGATGGAAACGGCGTATTGACTCTAATGCAGAAACTTGACTATAGAAATTATGCTTATAATGATTTAGTGAAATGGCTTGTTGAACATGGCATTAGTTTAGATGATACTAGAATATTAGATTATGATTATACTGATAATATGATAGATTATTTATTAGATAGCGGAGTTAATTTTGATTATCAAACAGTATATAATAAAATTGACTTAAAAAATAATAATTATAATTTAATATCAAAATTGATTAAAAAGTTAGAATCTGCAGGTTATTATTTTTCTGATATAGATTATCAATTACAAAGTGATTTATTATTTCAGTCTATTTTAGCTGATAATTTGGATTTAGTAATATTATTTTTAAAACTTGGTGCTGATATTAACTCTATAAACAGAATGAGTGATGGTTATGTTGGAACTCCTTTAATGTATAGTGCCTATTATGAAAAGTATGATATTATGGATTATTTAAAAGAGAAAAATGCAGATATTACTATTCACTGCTTTCAAGATACAGAAGAATTAGAAAGTATTCATACTTATGATAGCCATATATCTTTTGTATTGATGGAAAATTTTCCTGTTTTAAGTCCTACAAATTTAATTAATACTGTTATCACTGGAAATAATAATGAAGATTTAATGATAAGAATATTAAATAAAATATCTCAAACTTTTAAATTTGCAGATACTAGCTATATTTATTCTCCTGCCTCACAAACTGAATTTACAAACAATAATGAAAAATATATTTTAATACAAAGTCATATATTAAATGAAGAATATGTAGAAAATCTTATATTAATGGAAAAATATGTATATGATTTTGAAGTAAACGATAAATATTTTAATTATGTAACTATATGGAAAAGAGATAAAAACGATGAAAATAAAGCAGAGTTTGTAACAGGCTTTTATCCAATACAAAATGATGACTACTCACAAATTTATGATATTGCCTCATCAGGAAATTATATTACAATAGAATCAATAGATGATGGAGTATATTATTATACATTTATAATAGAAAATAATGATTTTTATTTAGATAAATTTTCTATGGAAAAGTATAATAGATCAGACAATAACAAAAAAGAAGAAGAGCATTATTATAATTATAAGATAGATGCTAGTAAATTTAATCATACTAGCAGAATAAAAGCTATTGATTTAGAAAGAGGTTTCTTCAATAAGTTAATAGAAGAATATAATAAATAAAAATAATAAAGGGCTTTAGTTTTTTAATTAACTTAAATCCCTTTGTTTTTTATTGATTATAATTTTTTTATTTCTTCTATACTCAATCCTGTTAATTCACTTATAAGATTTAAATCCATATTTTTATTTTTCATATTTCTAGCTAGAGAATATTTTTCTTTTTCTATACCTTTTTCTATACCTTGTTCTATGCCTTCTCTTATGCCTTCTTCTTTACCCTCTCTTATGCCTTCTTCTTTACCTTTCTTAATACCTTCTTCTATTCCTAATCTTCTCTCCTCATCAAGCATTATTTGATTGCCATATAAATAAGCCTCTTTTTTTTCATATTCCATCATCATCAATCTGCTTTTTACAAAATTATTATATTTTTTCTGTACTTCTTCCATTATAGGTTTTTCTTTTACTATTTCAGACATAGATGCCTCCAAATTTTTACTTGTAAATATTTTGAGCCAGTAATTTAAATCTTTAGATAATACATTTTTCTTAAATTTTTTTAATTCTATTATATGTATTTGAAGATGGTCGGTTAGAAGTTTTTTATTATTCATCTCATAAAGCATATAACAGGAATGTATATTCTTTGTTTTATCTAAATTAAAATTAAGAAGATTGATACTTATTACTGGAGTAAGTTCATCATATCTTTCGCCATGTTTTAATAACTTACTGTAATTAGCTGCCCAATAATAAAGTATTCTTTCTGGAAATCTTGAGTTACCTTGTAATTGTATTTCTATAATAACAACAGATCCATTTTGAGTTATGCACTTGACATCAACAATAGTTTCTTTCAGATTTTTATTTTTTTTCAAGTTGAATGGTGTGAGTATCTCTAAAGAACGGAAAGTTTTCATATTAGCATTAATCATTATAGAATTAATAAAATCTAAAAGTATAGTTTCGCTGCTTCCTTTATCAGTAAATAGATATCTTATAAAATAATCATTCAAAGGATTAAAGTATTTTATTTGTTTAGTATTTATATTTTTTTTCATAAAAATATTATACTAAAATAATTATAAATTGTCAAAATTTAAAAAGTGTATACTTGTTACGCATACACTTTATTATATTTACTAAATCAAAAAATTGGTTATATAAAAAACATATTCAAATTAGACTTAACACATATATTTTATAAAAAATTAAATTTCTTCTCCGTTCTCTATTTTTGTGAGAAGTTCAACTCTTCTAGAATGACGTCCGCCTTCATATTCAGCATCAAGCCATTCTTTTACTATCATTTTAGCTAAATCAACACCTACTACTCTAGCACCGAATGCTATTATATTAGAATTGTTATGCTGCTTAGAAAGTTTAGCAGAATAAGGCTCACTGCAAACTGCTGCCCTTATTCCTTTAACCTTATTTGCCGCTAATGATATGCCAATACCAGTACCGCATATTAAAACGCCTCCCTCATATCTTCCGCTTGCCACCTCATCAGCAACTTTTTTTCCATATATAGGATAATCTACACTCTCAGGAGTATAAGTGCCAAAGTCTTTTACATCATGTCCCAATTCTTCTAAATATCTTGTTATCTCTTTTTTTAACTCTATAGAAGAATGATCTCCGCCTATAGCTATTTTCATGTTTTTATTTCCTCTTATTTATAGTATTTAATTAAAATAATTTTGTATAGAAATGACAATAAGGCATAGAACCTTTTTTAGCATAATAATCCTGATGATAGTCTTCTGCCTCATAAAAGTTTTTATACTCTCTTAATGTAGTAGCCACATCATAATTTCTATCTCTAAGCATTTTTATATATTTCTCTGCAATTTCTTTTTCTTCATCATTTTGATAGAATATAGCAGATAAATACTGTGATCCTATATCAGGCCCCTGACCATTTTTTTGAGTAAAGTCATGAGTTTCAAAGAAAAGTTTTACAAGCTCTTCATAAGTTGTTTTTTCTGGATCATAACATACTCTGACTGTTTCTAAATGACCTGTAAGTCCAGTGCATACTTCTCTGTAAGTAGGATTAGCCTTATGTCCTCCGGCATATCCGCTCACAACAGAAATGACTCCTTTAGATTTTTCAAACCAATATTCTGTTCCCCAGAAGCAGCCTGAAGAAAAATATGCATATTTAACATTATCTGGTATTTCTGTTTTCGTCATATCATAGTCCTTATTATTAATATTTTGGCTGTTTAATTTTTGAGAACAGGATATTACTGATAATAAAGATAATATTGTTATTATAATTTTTTTTATCATCGTATTCTCCTATCATCTTTTATATTTATTTTATTTATTTGTATAATTTTCATTTGTAAATTTATTTATAAAATTAAGAGAAACAGAGTTTATACAATACCTTGTTTCTTTTTCAGTAAATCCTTCATTATAGAATACATGTCCTAAATGTCCTCCGCAATTTGCACATACGACTTCAATTCTATTACCATCTTTTTCTAATTTTATATTTTCTTTTATAGCATCATCAAAACTAGGCCAGCCGGTACCAGAATTGAATTTTGCTTCAGAACGAAATAAAGGCGTATTGCATATTTTGCATGTGTATATTCCGTCTTCTTTATTATTTAACAACTCTCCAGTAAAAGGAAGTTCTGTGCCTTTATTTATTAGTACATGATATTCCTGAGCAGACAGAGTTTTTGAGCAGTCTGCTGCAGAGTATATATTATCATTGGTATTACTAGTATCATTATTTTCATCACATGATATGATGCTTATAAATATTAAAATAAGTAAAAAAATATTTTTTTTCATAGCAGTTACTGATATTAATTATCCCTTTAAATTAATTTTTTATTTATTTTATTTATCTATGTGTTCTTATAGGAAAACTATAAGCTGTTCTGTCTCTTATATCAAAAATATTTCCCGAAGTATCTATTATTTTATAATCAAACATATGAGTAAATTTTTTATATTTAATTTTAGCAGGCAATTGAATAGTTTCTATATTGCCTGAATATGCATCTATTCTATAAAGTACCATAGCATCAATTTGAGTGTTTGATAATTTTTCCTGTATTATAGCAGGCGTATCCAAATATACTTTATTGTCTTCTTTGAGGTAAAAAAATCCTCCGCTGTAGTGATTTAAAAATGACAAAAATTGTATTTTCCATATAATTTTTTTATTGCTGTATAGTGAAATTGATTCGTCATGATCCATTAGAAGTAAATCTTTTCCTTCGGCATTGAAAATTTTAGATACTTTAATTTCAGCGTATCCTATTAATTCTTTTGTCTCAGTTAGAGAATTAAAATTTAAATGATATAATACCCCTGTTTTCTGATATTGAAGGATATGAAAATATAATTCTTTTTTTCATCAAAACATCCGTTTTTAATGAAAATATGTTCTTTCAAAGTATGCATAATTTTTTTATTTTGAACGTCATATACAAATACTTTCATAATGTTTCCGTCTTTAATACGCATAAAAATATATCTTTCATTTGCCGTAAAATATGCTTTCGTATACATACCATTCAGTTATTTCTAATAATACTTTATTTGTACCTATCTCTATTATTTTAAATATATTATTTTTAGAATCATTACTTGTAACAGAAGTTGTCATTATTTTTGTTCCGTCTAATGAGAGATCTATAATAGAGTATGATCTAGCATTTTTATGAAATATTCTGCAGATATCTAATTTAAAATCATATAAAAAACTATTCCAACTTCCTTTATAGTACGGAGTAAATATACCTTTATTTGTCTTTTGATCTATATAAATATAATAATCTTCTCTATCTATTTCATTATAAAGTACATTTTGTTTAGTTATCATAATATTTTTACTCCTAATTTTTTATTTTCACTATCATCATAGGTTCTATTTTATCATGATCTTTACTTTCTAATACAGCAAAATTATCATAAGTTTCTATAACTTTTGCAGATGTTATTAAATTTTCAATATTTTTATAATATCTATATTTATAAAGCATTTCACTGGTGTACCAAATATCTCCTTTTTCATTTGTTCTTACAGATACATATCCCGCATTTTTCTGACTTGTCTGTGATGAAATTTTAGGGCTGTTGCTTATATTAGTTGCAATATTCATCTGATTTGAGCTTGGCAGTTCTAATATTTTTTCTAATTTATAGATATTAAATTCATCTCCTTTTTTTATATTATTTTTTTTACCTAAATTTATGTAAATCTGATTATTATCAACTCTAGTTATAATACCCGTTAATGGAGGATTTCCCAAAAAACCTGATATACTTAATGCTGTTTTATTAAGAGCAATAGCGGAAGCCCTTCCCAAAGCCGTTTCGTTAAATAATGCATCTTCTGCAGAATAGACCTGACTATTATTTGGAAGCGTATATGTTCCTGTATCAGTAAATGATTTTATAGTTCTTAATGAGTTTATATCTAATAAATTTACTCTAAACTTAACATTCGCTGAATCTTTTCCTCCTTTTTTCAAATTAAAGTCCAATATTTCCCCAGTTATTATGTAATCAGAATTAAAGGTTTCTTTAATAAAATCTGAGGCTATTTGAAGATTAGTCGCTAATGACTTATATGAAAGCACTATATCATATGAACTAAAATATGATACTAATAGGTCATAATCAGTAACATTAAACATTTTTGTATTTATAAGAGAGTCCTGCAAAACTCTTGGTATTCCGTCATCTACCTTATATTCGTTTATCCACTCTTCATTTTCTGAGGTAAAAGGCAGTATTGTCAGTGTAATAGAATATATATTAATACTATAGATTAGTATCATACTTAATATAATTTTACTTTTAAAAAAAAACATATTTAATAGTCTTTTGTTATTTCCTTTTCTTTTTTTGGTTCGCGGTATGCCATTAATGCATTTATAGATATTAATGACAAAATTATTCCAAAAAGAAAAAACATTTTCCTGAAAATTTTCATAATACTTAGATTCCTCTTTAGTATTTTATATTATAGTATAAAGTATAACAATTTCAATAGAGTTAACATAAAAAATATTTTTGTAATTCTTTTTTATATTATTAGTATTCAAATATATTTGACAACTTAATTAACATAATATATTATATATTGATGACTGAACATAAAAAAAATAATACTAATGATGATAAAGCTCTAAGAACTATAAGTCAGGCAAATAAGAAAGCTGCTATGCTTGTACTTTTTTCGGCTATTATTATCGTATTTGTATTTGGTTTTATATTTTATTACTTTTTCTTTAGTAAATTAAATACTGCAAAAAAGAATGATGAGCCTTTATATTTTTCTGTATTATTTATAGATGATGACAGAGAAATTTACGGTGCTTATGTAGGTATTATATCGAGTCTTCATAATAGGATAGGTATGATAGGGCTTCCGCGTAATATAGCTTTATGGGAAAGCAGTAAGGATTTACCTCCTATACCATTAGAAACTTTGTATAAAAACGGAGGAGAAAATGCTGTTTTTAGGGCTATAGAAACTTCTGTTGATAAAAAAATAAGTTATAGAATTGCTATTGATAATAATCAAATTTCTGATATTATAGACTTGATAGGCGGTGTGAAAATGTATGTTGAAGAGCCTATTGAGTTTAAAGATGAGGAGAAAGGATACGAGCTTTCATTTGGTATAGGGGAATGGCTTTTTACTAGCAGTAAAGTAATATCATATCTGCATTATCTTCAAATGAACGGATACAGCGATATAGAAACGCTTTATAGATTAGAAGATGTAATAATTAATTCTATGATAGGATTTATACAAAGTCCTCAGCTTAGAAATATTCTTCATTCTAAGGATATGCGTAAAGCTATAGCTTCAAAAGTAAAAAGTAATTTAAGACCTCCGGATATGAAGGCATTTTTGGATATACTAGCAAACAGCAATGAAAGGACATTAGTTATAGAAAATATAGATGCAAGACTAGATGACAATGGTGTACTAACTCCTATATTTGAAGGAAGTGCCTTTATTAAACAGATGGACGATTTAACATTATATGTAGAGCTTAAAACTCAAAAAAGTGAGCTAACTAATGAAGATGTGAGTTTGACAGTACTTAATGCCACTACAGTTGCAGGTCTTGCCGACAGAATAAATATAAGAATGCGTTATAGGGGGTTTGCAGCAGGGGAGTACGGCAATTTTACTACCAACTTGAATGAAAGTGTTGTACTTATAAGAGACGGTCAGATAGAAAAGGCATTTATGGTTGCAAATGAGGGCAGGGTAAGCCGAGTATATGCTAAAACTGACAGAAGAGTATTAAATAATGCAGTATTAATTTTGGGGAATGATTACTATGAAATTACACAATAATAATATTAATAATAATGAAAACAATAATGAATTAAATACTAATGAAAACAAATCAAAGCCTAAAAAAAAGAAATTTATAGACAGAGAAAAAGCTAAAGAATTGACATTAAAGGCAGCTAAGGCTTTAGATGATAAAAAACTAGAAAACATTACAATTCTTGATTTAGACGGAGTAACAACTCTTTCAGACTATTTTTTATTGGCAACAGCATCTTCGTCTCCGCAAATGAAAGCTGGTTCTGATGCTGTTTACAAGGAATTAAAAGAAGAGGGTGTTTTACCTTATGCTGAAAATGATAATAATCCAGAGTCTGTTTGGTATTTAAGTGATTATGGTTTTTTAGTGGTGCATATTTTTACTGAAGAGGGAAGGGAGTATTATAATTTGGATAAATTATGGCATGAAGCTAAAAAGATAGATTTATTATAATTATTTTTAAGGAGTATCTTTATGAGAAAGATTACAGTTATTATTTTATCTATTATGCTTGTATCTGCTAAATTATCATTTGCTGACAGCGGATGGCAGTTTAATATTATGGTGCCTATAGGAGCTAGTTTTAGTTTTTATAATGTTAGTTTTAATACTTCTCAAGCTACAGCAGATTATATTAACAATTATAGAAAAAGCAGCGGGATAGTTGGGTTTGATGCAGGTGTGAATTTACAGGCTGGATATTTGATAACAGACGGAGATAAGGGTATAAGTTTACTTCTTGATTTAGGATATGCACATGATTCTTTCGGACTATCAAGCTCTTATGATGAAAATAATGTAAATGTAAAGGTAAAAGAATATTATACTTTTGAGAATTTATCTATAGGAATACTTCCTAAATTTCATTATGAGAAGTTTGCGTTTGGTTTGGGTGTAGGAGTAAAACTTCCATTATATCTTACTCACTCTACAGAAATATCAAAAGATAATACAGCTACAAAAACTTACGGATATTATAATGCTTCAAAAATGAATACTGTTATGAAAAATGCTGTTATGACTTATGTTAAACTTACTTTTGATTATTCTCTATATGTACATGATAATATTGCACTTTTATTGGGTGCTTATATAGGAACAGATTTTGGTATAGATTTACGCGGTGCTGAATTAGTTATGGTTGACAGTAGAAATTTAGCTTCATTTGATTTAGGCATTCAATTAGGTATGAAAATAGGAGAAAATCTTTTTTAATAAAAACAATTAACCTTACAGCATAATTTTTTATTTATTAATTATACTGTAAGGTCTTTATTATTTTATTGTAAATAGTATTCAAAAAATTCTAAAGGTATAAATCCTATTAGTTCAGTATTTTTATATTTTTTTACATTGTTTGCCATATCATCTTTACTATAAAAATTTTTCAAATATATATATGTTTTAGTAGATTTGGATTTACTTATAACACTATTTAAATAATCATTAGTTAAAGCATTATAATCTTTTTTTATTATTTGTTTGGATTTTAAATCAAGATAATTTGTTATTTTATACTCATCTTCTTTTAAATAATAAGTTTCTGTATTAGTATACCAGCCTTTTGGTACTAATAAATTGAGAAATGAATCTTTGCTGTCTATATACTGAGCTATAGTGCTGGTATAATAAAATTGAGGGCTATATACAAATTCTATATTCCCATAATTATTATAATTTTTTACTTCTTCATCACTATAAGATCTATCATAGTATTCATTTTGAAAACATAATATACTAGTTATTTCTTCATTATCATATATGTTTTTTGTCTTTAACAAGTATATACCTATAGAATTTTTATTTATTATTTCATCCTGTGTTAAACTATATTTGTATGCTTTGTTTATATAATTTGTATTATATGTATCGCTTCTATAGAAATAGATTTGTTGATTTAAATAACTACTAAAGTTACCATTATAGTAATTATTTATTACTATATCATATAGACTTTCACCAAATCTATTTTTTGTAACTTTATACATTGAATTTATATCTATATTTTCATCTGCAAAATCTTCATACATATTATTATTAAAATCATAGTAATAATACTTATCTTCATCTTCAATATGTTTATAAAATAATTTCTTTTCTTTTTTATTAAAATCATATATATATTTATAAGTATTATTATTTGAATATTCATTTATAAATATACAGTCTTTGGGTATTATTTCCGTTTTTAATGTGCTATGATATAATTTGTTAGTATAATAGAAATAATGAAATTCTATTTTCTCTTCAGAAAAAATATTTAAAGTCATTATAAACATAAAAAAAATTATTAGTTTTTTCATAATTTTATCCTTTTATAGATTAAACTTGTTTCAAAAGTATCTTAGAATTTAATTATTAATATATTTTTTATTTTTTAAGTGTTTTATTTCCATTTTATTGTTCTTTTTGCTGTGGAAAAAAGAACAATAAAAAAAATAACATTAAAATATTTTCTTTGTCAAGAACTTATGAAACAAGTCTATTATAATTTATTAATAGGTTTCTACATCATTTATTAATTTTTTTAATTCTTTTGCAAGTATCTCTCTATTTATTATACTGCTTGAAAATCTATTGTATCCTACTATATGTATATTATGTAATTTTGTTACTACTATATGACTATTTTCAACTTTTCTTATACTTTTATTTTCTATTTGGTATATTAATTTTATTACATTAAATACATATTTTCCTTCACAAATTAATATTTGAGGTTTTATATTTTTTATTAATATTTTTATATATTGATGAAATTTATTATAATAGTCAATACCTGTAATATTTTGAAGATTAGTAAATAGTTTTTTTATATTTTTTTGATTTTCAGTTCCTATATAATATAAATTAGTTTTGAAAGCATTCTTTAATAAATCAATTCTTCCTATACTTTCAAATAATTTTCTATTTTGTATTGCAAATCTATATTCATATTTTATATAATCTATTTCATCTAAAGGTTCAAATCTTTGTGCTCTTTTGTTTGTCCATTTTAAATTACCAGCTCCTGTATTAATTCCTAAAAACATTATTGTAGGATTTATAACTAAAGGGCTAAAATATATTTGCATACCTGTATATTGTTTATCAATTTCTTTATTCTCTTTACAAATTTCTAGGATTTGTTTATCCATTTCTTTGATTTCATTTTGAATTTTTATTAATTCTTCCATAAAAAATATTTCCTTATAAATTATAGTTTATCAATTTAATACAATTTTTTAGTATTAGAGCTACATAAAAATATACAGCCCTAATTTTTTAATATGATTGATTTTATAGATTATTAATTATCTTATATTATATAAAAATATATCAATTCCAATGTAAACTTCCTCCGCATCTGTCGCATTTAGATGAGTGAGTTCTTGGATAAGTAAGTCCGCATTTTGAACATATTAATCTTTTATCTTTAGTTACAACTCCGTATCTTCTATATGCTTCTGTAAATATGCTCATTATATATCTGGTAATTCTGCTTGATTTGTAGAGTATACTAAATAATTTACCGTCTTGAGATGATGTAATAGATAATATTGATATTATTATAAAGGCAATGGCTATTATAATAATAATTGGTATTGATACTGCATCTTTACTTATTTTATTTGTTATTACTATAGAGCCTATACAAAATATTATAAATAATACTATATACATACTCCAAAATATTTTAATTCTTTCTATAAGTTTTTTCATTTGTTTTCCTTTTTATTAAAAATATATATTATTTATTTGTTGCAAAATAATCATTCATTTCAAGAATATCAGATGCATATTTTTTAGTTATATTTTCATCATATTTGAAAACTGCAGTATTGGTGCTTTTAATTATATCATTAGTGTTTTCAGACATATAAGCTGTTATAATATTGCCTTTCTTTTCAAAGTAAAAATAATATAACTTATCATCATCATCTCCAAATTTAAATAATGCAGTATCCTTTTTAGGAGATTCTATATATTCTGATAATGCTGCAGAACCTATAAATAATAATCCGTTTCCTAAAGCTCCCAAAAAATCATCTTCAGATTTTAATTCCTGCATTATAAAATTATAGTCAGAGAACCCTATCCACATTGTTTCTCCGTCTTCCTCATAACTGTATGCTTTTCCTGATACAGCATCTATCCATCTCTCTGTTCTTTTTTCTGCAGTTTCATTACATGATATTAAAATATATTGTACTACAATTATTATTATAAATAACTTTTTCATTTTTATTTCCTTTAATTTTTATCCTGACTATATATTAATTATATAGTCAGAATATATCAGTTTTATATTTTTATGATTTTATTTTTCTTCCTTGATAATCTGTAAAATTTTTAGTTAAAATCATAATGAGGTCTATTATCCACCATATTCCAGCTCCGCCTATGGTTAAAATAAATAGTACAGCTGTTATTGGTTTTCCCGCATAAAATCTATGAGCACCCACTTCCCATAAAAATATAAATAAAAGCAGGCAGGTACTCCATTTTTTAGCAGGGTACATCATTTGTCTTGCCCCGCAATATTCGCATATTTCATCATGCTTGGTAATTATTTTACCGCAGAAACTGCAGTATCTTTCATCTTTTTCTATTGTTTCTTTAATATTTTGTTCTTCTAATTCATTTGATAACATTGTAATACTCCTTAAATTATTTGTGATTTATATAAAATGAATTTATATACATATTTGATGCATGCTTAAGAATAAACATAATATTTTTAATAAATAAAATTATGCTATTAGATATTGTATGAGATAATTTTTTATATGAATATAATATTAACTTATGCGATGCGATGCGATGCGATGCGATGCGATGCGATGCGATGCGATGCGATGCGATGCGATGCGATGCGATGCGATGCGATGCGATTGTATTTTGTAATTATTTTAATTAAGTTATTCATATGATTTTATTATATACAAATAATTTAATAAGTCAATCTTATTTAATATTAACTTAATTAAATTTGCAAAAAAATATCAATTATGTTATAATTTATAAACTTAAAACTTATGTGCCTGTAGCTCAATTGGATAGAGCATCAGATTGCGGTTCTGAAGGTTGGAAGTTCAAATCTTCTCAGGCACGCTTAAATTATTAGGAGAGATGTCCGAGTTGGCTGAAGGAGCACGATTGGAAGTCGTGTGTACGTAACTGTACCGTGGGTTCGAATCCCACTCTCTCCGTATATATGTTTTTATTTATTTTATACATCTCTTATAACGGGGTTCTACGGCAGTTGATGATGAATCCGCCAGGTTCGGAAGGAAGCAACGGTAAGTCAACCCAACTGGGTGCTAGTCCTCCTGTTATAAGGGGCTTTTTTTATAAACTAAAATATTTTTAATTTTTTCATTTTTTATCTGTAAATAACTTGACAAAAACAATGTATTTTTATACAATGTATTATTATATTGTTTTTTAGGAGAATCTTTAAATATGGCTACTAAAAAGAAAGAAACTGCTGAAGTAAAAAAAGACGGTAAAAGTGAGGCTATTGAAGCTATTACCGACCAAATAAATAAAAAATACGGTCCGGGTTCCTTTATGAGACTTGGAAGCAATAAAACTGTTAATGTTGATGTTATATCTACTGGAGCATTAACTCTTGACCATGCTTTAGGTGTGGGCGGAGTTCCTCGCGGAAGAATTATAGAGATTTACGGTCATGAGGCTTCTGGTAAAACTACACTTACTCTTCACATTATAGCAGAAGCTCAGAAGGCTGGAGGATATGCTGCTTTTATAGATGCTGAACATGCTTTAGACCCAGTATATGCCAGTGCTTTAGGGGTAGATATTGACAATTTATATATTTCTCAGCCTAATAGCGGTGAAGAGGCTTTGGAGATATTAGAAAAAGTTGTTTCTTCTACTGCTTTTGACATAGTTGTTGTGGACTCTGTTGCTGCCCTTGTTTCTAAAGCAGAGCTTGCAGGTGATATAGGAGATGCTCATATTGCTTTACAGGCTAGACTTATGAGCCATGCTTTAAGAAAATTAACAGCTATAATAAGCAATACAAATACTGCGGTAATATTTATCAACCAATTAAGACAAAATATTGCTACTACAGGTTATGGGGCAGGTCCTACTGAAACTACTACAGGCGGTAAGGCTTTGAAATTCTATTCATCTGTTAGACTTGATATTAGAAGAACAGAATGGATTAAAAAAGGCGATGAAACTATAGGTCATAAAGTAAAAATAAAAGTTGTAAAAAATAAATTATCATCTCCATTTAAAGTTGTTAATTTAGAGATAATATTCGGTAAAGGCATATCATCTGAAGGTCTTTTAATAGATTTAGCTATGGAAGCAAAAATCATCACTAGAAGCGGTGCTTGGTTCTACTATAATGGTGAACAGATTGCTCAGGGTAAGGAGAAGGTAAGAGAACTTTTAGCATCAGATCCTAAAATGCGTATGGAGCTTGAGATACAAATTAGAGAAACATTGAATATGGGCGGAGCTGATAAGGTAAAAGAAAAACTTGCTGAGTATTTAGAAGAGCAGAAAAACGGCGTACCTAAAGAAGTATCAAAAGAAAACAGCGATGATGAAGAAAGCAATGAAAGTTCTTCTTCAAAAAAGAAAAGCAAAAAATCGGAAGAGGAAGAAGAAGCTAATCTTTTAATGAGTGCTGAAGAGGCTTATTCTGATGATGAAACTTACAGCGACAATGATTTTGAAGATACTATTGTAACACCTTTAAAAAATCAATAATTTTTTATGATATAAATTTATTAAGGGGACTTTTTAATAATGTCTCCTTTTTTTATTTTTTAATAATTATTGTTTATAGTGAAGTAAGCCATAAAAAGCATATACATATTTTTATAAAATGTTATAATATATTCAATTATTATAATATTGATTATTTTTTATTTAGATGAAGTTATTAAAATTTTTAATTATTTTTATATTATATGCATTAGTAATACTAAAACCGCTTAATGCACAAACCAATATGCAGGCAGGTCTTTATATAGGTGCAGATTTAAATGCAAGGTTTAGTCCATATTTAGACGGCGGCGGAAAGATTATGCTTTTTTATAGATTTATATCTGATGTGTTTCCGGGGTATATTTGGGAAGGTATAAAAACTGATGTAGGTATAAGCGATCATATTAGTGCTGAAATGAACAGGCTTACTTTTTTTGTAAATAGTTCAATATCAGAATATTTTAATATAGATGTAAAAGTATCAATGCTTAATTACTACCTTTCATATGCCAAAAGAGGTTTTGTCAATTTTAATAGTCCGAGCGATAAATTCGGTACTGAAGAAATAGCTAATGCCCCAAAAACTTCTAATATATCTTTTGAAGCTGAGGCTACTCCTACATTTAAAGTGAGTTTTTTAAGATCATTATTTGAAGGCAGAGGACTAACTCTTCAGGCGGGACTTACTTTTAAATATGCATACAACAGATATGGTAAATATTATTTGGATTATGACTTATTATTAATCAGAGATCAAAATGATATATCGTATAAACTTGATGCTATGCTTCTTTTTGATTTAATGCCCCTTACTGTAGGTATTAATTATATGCTTGCTTATATGAATAACACTAAACAATTATGGCATTCAATAGGGGCTTATGCCCATTTTCAGTATGAGTTCTTAAACAGAATATATACTGAAGTTAATTTGAAAATAGGGCAGTATATAGCACATCCTCAGTTTCCAGCTACATTATACTTCGACATGAATGCCATGATTACATATAGGATAATTTAGATGAAAGAGTCGCTTAAAAAAAGCTGCACCCAATATACTTCCATTATACTCATAAACACCAATGCCTATTGTAGTATAATAATCAGCTAGAATATTATCTTTATGTCCTTGAGAGTTCATCCAAGCGTTCATAGCTGAAGATGCACTTTCACGCATAGCAACTATATTTTCGCCTCTTATATATGCTTTTGAATTAAATCCGTATTCATCAAGTACAGTATCAAAATCAGTTCCATTTGGTCTTATATGGTCATATTTCTCTACTATTTCTTGAGCTCTTTTGACGGCAGCTTCGCATAATTTTGTATCTAATTTATATGCTTTAAGTCCAGCCTTTGCTCTTTCTTGATTTACCAAATCAAATACAGCTTGGGCATCTGAACTTACAGCATTATTATTTTCAGAGGTATTGCTGTTGGCTGAAGAATTACTGCTAGGTTTTGTGGTATCATTTTGGCATGAACTAAATAAGAATGCTGTTATAAGCATAATAAAAACATATTTTTTCATTTTTTATCCTTTGTTTTATTTGTATTAAAATATAACAATTTTATTATATTTTTGATAAAAAATTATTTTTATGCTGTGCTTGAATTTTTGCTAATATATGATATATTAAATCTTTATGAAACGTGTTATATTTTTTATACCAAATTTGGAACATATATTTTTTAAGAATACTAAATTCTCTTTATTGAGAAGAAGTATTCTTTTTTTATAATTTAATATTAATAATCAAAGGCTTATATAAAATGTTTTTAGAAGATTCTGTTGTAATAGACAATATACAAATATCAGATGATAAATATATTATTAAAGTAAAATCAAAAGAAAGTTATAAATATTCAAAAGCAGGGCAATTTTTCATGCTTAAAAGTAATACCTTTTTAAGACGTCCTATAAGTATTCACTATATTGATAATGATATATTAGAGTTTTATTATCAGGTAAAGGGTGAAGGCACAAAGTATTTATCGCAATTAGAAAAAGATGATATTCTTAATATTCAAGGTCCTTTAGGAAATGGATTTGACATATCTTTTAGAGATAAAAATATACTCCTTGTAGCTGGAGGAATGGGAATAGCACCTTTCAAACTTTTGATAGAAAAATTGTTAAACAATAATAACTCTATAACTTTAATAATGGGCGGAGCTAATGAAACTGCTATAAAAATAATAACAAGATTTGATACAAGCAGTGTTGACTTACACATTACAACTGATGACGGCTCTGTGGGTGATAAATGCAATACGGTAGATAAAACAAAAGAATTATTAAAGCAAAAAAGTTTTGATATTATATATACATGCGGACCTACTGTTATGATGAATGGAATAATGAATATAGCTAATGAAAATAATATACTTTGCTATGCTTCACTTGAAGAGAGAATGGCATGCGGAGTTAATGCATGTTTGGGATGCAATATAGAAATAAAAGATAATAATTCAGAAAGCGGATATACATTAAAAAAAGTTTGTCATGACGGACCAGTATTTGATTCTAAATTATTAAATATTTAAATAACGGATATTATTATGAGCAGATTGAATATAAATTTTTTGGGTAAAGAATTAAAAAATAATGTTATAACATCTTCAGGCTGTTTTGGTTTTGGAGAAGAGTACAGTAATTATTTTGATATTAATGAGCTTGGTGCTGTTAACTTAAAAGGAATAACTTTAAATAAAAAAGAAGGCAATAAAGGTACACGCATAGCAGAAACTCCATCTGGAATGATAAACTGTATAGGGCTTGAAAATCCGGGTATAGAATATTTTAAAAACAATATAGTTAAAAATATCAAATATAATTCTCCTATAATATTAAATATAAATGGTGCTGATACTGATGAATATGTTAAAGTAGCTGAAATAGCAAATGAAATAGAAAGAGTTGATTTTGTAGAGCTTAATATATCATGTCCGAATGTGAAAAATGGAGGCATGGCTTTTGGTGCAAGCTGTGAGAGTGCTGAATCCATTACAAAAGCTGTAAAAAAAGTGCTTAATAAAAAGCCTTTAATAGTAAAACTCTCTCCGAATGTAACTGACATAGCAAGCATAGCAAAAAGTGTTGAATATGCAGGTGCGGACAGTGTATCTTTAGTTAATACATTTTTGGCCATGAAGATAGATACAAAAACTAAAAAACCTTTGCTTGGTAATATATTCGGAGGTTTATCAGGTTCATGTATACGCCCTATAGCTGTAAGAATGGTTTATCAGGTATACAAAGCTGTAAAAGTACCTATTGTTGGTATGGGAGGGATTAGCAGTTATAATGATGCTTTGGAGTTTATAATTGCTGGGGCTTCTTTGGTTTCTATAGGGGCTGGTATATTTTCAAATCCTACTCTTCCTATAGAGGTTATTAATGGAATAGATAATTACCTTAAAGAAAATAGTATAAATAATGTAAAAGACCTGATAGGGGCAGCTCACTCATAAAATATAATAATATTTTGATATATACAAATTGAAGATATATAAATTATAAAGGATAAATCTTATGATAAAATTGACTGATAATCCAAAAGAGAGATTAATTATAGCATTAGACTTTAATTCTATGGGAGAGGCAGCTAAACTTATAGATGAGCTTGGAGATGAGGCGGTATTCTATAAAGTGGGACTTGAACTTTTCTTATATACTAAAGGAGAAATAATAGAGTATTTGGCGAGCAAAAATAAAAAGGTATTTCTTGATTTAAAATTCCATGATATACCTAATACTACAGCTATGGCTTCTCTTTTTGCTGCAAAACAAAATATATTTATGTTTAATGTTCATACAAGCGGCGGAAAAAAGATGATGGAAAGAACTGTTGAGGAGATAAAAAAATTAAACAAAGATAATCTTATAATAGGCGTTACAATACTGACAAGTCTTTCTGAAAATGATGTAAAAAATATGTTCAGCTCCAATTTACCATTAACAGATTTAGCAGTTAATTGGGCAAAATTGGGAAAAGAGGCAGGACTTGACGGGGTAGTATGTTCTCCTAAAGAGGCTAGTATAATAAAAAAAGAATGCGGAGAAAACTTCAGAACAGTATGTCCGGGTGTTAGACCTAAATGGGCTAGTACTGATGATCAGGAAAGAATAATGACTCCAAAAGAGGCTATAGAAAACGGATGCGATTATTTGGTTGTAGGAAGACCTATTACAAGAAGTGAGGACAGAGTAAAAGCATGTAAAATGGTTGTAGAAGAAATTGCAGAAGGTATAGAACATAATAAAAAATTAAAGGCAAGATTAATAGCCAGTGCTTTACTCGAAACAAAAGCTGTTAAACTTAATGTTAAAGAACCATTTACTTTTGTATCTGGGATAAAAAGTCCTATATACTGCGACAATAGATATGTTATAGGTTTTCCAAAGCATAGACAGGTTATAGTTGATGCTTTTGTGAGTTTATTAAAAGATAAAGATTTTGATGTTATAGCTGGTACTGCTACTGCTGGAATACCTTGGGCTTCTTTTATCGCTTATGAGCTTAATAAACCATTATGCTATATAAGAGCAGAGAAAAAAGAACATGGAAGAGGCAAGCAGATAGAGGGTGCTGAATGTGATGGAAAAAAATTGATACTAATAGAAGATTTGATATCTACAGGCGGAAGTTCTATAAAAGCATTTGAAGCTACTAAAAATGAAGGTGCTATCGGTCTTGAGATTATATCAATATTTTCTTATGAGTTTGAAAAGGCGTACAAAAATTTTGAAGAGGCAGGTATAAAATTCTCTTCACTTTCTAACTTTACATCTCTTATGGAAATAGCTAAAGATGAAAATTATATAACAGAAGATGAATTGAATAAAGCATTAGAATGGAATAAAAATCCCGATGAATGGGGAAAATAGATTTTTAATAATGAAATGGCTTTTAGTAGATAATATTAAAAGCCATTATAAAATACAACAATAATAATATTATTTTATAAGTTTTCTCATATATCTGAAGAAATCTTCTTTTTCTTTCGGAGAAATCATACAGGTGTTTAAAAATACTTCCATAATTTCCTGATTAACACTTCCCATAGCAGCTTTGACAGCTAGCGACTGATTAAGTATATCTCCGCAGTATTCTCCTTTAGCAAGCATCTTTTTCATTCCATTAATTTGTCCTTCTATTCTATTTAATCTTATTATAAGTCTTTTTCTTCTTTCAACAGCTTCTTCTCTGTCAAATTTAGATACTTTATTACTATCTCCGAAATGTTTATTCCAAGCCTTCAGTCCGCCTTCCAAAACATAAATATTATTAAATCCTTCTTCTTTCATGTATTCAGCCGCTTTAATACTTAACTTCCCTATGGAACAATAAAGCAGATATGGGGTATTTTTATCTAGTTTAGATATTTCTCTTTTAAATGCTCTAGGCTTAAGGAAATCCATAGAAACTGAATCTTCAATCATACCCTCATAGTTATGCTCCATTTCTGTTCTGACATCAAGTATAACTACATTTGCAGTATTTTTAATGATTTCACCAGCCTCCGAAGGCGATACTATATTTAACCCATTTTCTATTACCATAATTTAAATCCTTATAAAAATCCTCTTATTATTATATTTCTATTATATTTTATATTATATAAAAAAAATAGATTTTTACAAAATATTTTTTGAAATAAAAATGCAAAATGTTATTTATTATGAATAAAAATAGCTATCTTTATCACATATTTTACAATTATTTAAAATAACCTGTTAAAATAGGTTTTCTTCCGGTAACTTTGTCATTATAATATTCATATTGAGATAAACCTACAAATCCGCCGGAAACATTAATAACATTATTAAATCCTATATTTTGAAGTATTTTGCATGCAGTATAGCTGGTTAATCCAGTTTTGCAAGTAATGTATACTGGTCTGTCTTTAGGAACTTCATTGTATCTGCTTCTTAAAGCTCCAAGAGGTATATTAACTGCTTTTTCTAAGTGTCCTACAGCAAAATCTTCTGGAGGTCTTACATCTAGGAAATAAGCATCTTTTTCCACTAATTCTCTTACTTGGCTGAAATGAACTTGTTTGAAATCTCCGTTTCTTAAATTTGAAGCTACATATCCTGCAAAGTTTACAGCATCTTTAGCAGTACCAAATGAAGGAGCATAGCATAATTCTAAATCTTTTAAATCATCTATAGTACCGCCGAATTTTATTAAAGCGGCTATAACATCTATTCTCTTATCAACATTTCCTTTACCTATAGCCTGAGCACCTAAAACTTTTCCAGTAGGAACTTCATATATGAGTTTGAAATGAAGAAGTCTTGCAGAAGGCATTATTGATACGCCGTCAAATGGTATAATTTCAACTGTATCATAATCTATATTTAAGTTCATAGCTTTTATCAAGCCCTCAGAAAGTCCAGTAGAAGCTCCGTTATATCCAAATACTTTTATAACTGATGAGCCTATAAATCCTCTATTATCAACAGTTCTTCCATTAATATGGTCAGCAACTGCCCTTGCCTGTTTTTGAGCAGGTCCTGCTAAAGCCAATTTGAAATAATCATTAAATAAAGGACTGTAAACTTCTATGGCATCGCCTACAGCATAAATATCTTTGTCATTGGTACGGTAATTAGCATCAACTTTAATTGCTTTTGTTTTTCCTAATTCTATTCCAGCTTTAACTGCTATATCAGTTTCTGGAGCAACTCCTATGGCAAGAATAACAGCATCAGCCTCTATTTTTTTACCAGAACCTAAAATAACTGTATTAGTATCAAAACTGTCTACTTTATCATTAACAATCAAATCAACACCATTATCAATTAATTCTCTATGAAGAATTTGAACCATATCATAGTCAAAAGGCTTCATTATCTGCGGCAATGCTTCTACTATTGTTACATCATATCCTGCTTTTTTTAAGTTTTCAGCCATCTCTATACCGATAAAACCTCCGCCTATAACAGTAACTTTAGCATTAGGTTTTCCATTAAGAAAATTATGTATTTTGCTTATATCAACAACATTTCTTACAGTAAATACATTAACTTTATCCATTCCTTTAAAAGGAGGTACTATTGGTTTTGCTCCCATAGAAAGTATAAGTTTGTCATAGCTTTCTTTATATTCTCTTCCTTCAGCTACAACAGTAACTTCTTTTTTTTCTCTGTCTATTGCTACGACTTCACTGTTTATTCTAGCATCTACATTGAACTGCTTTAAAAATTTCTCAGGATTCATTAAAAGCAAAGTTTCTTCATTTGGTATTAATCCTCCTATATGATAAGGAAGTGAGCAGTTTGAAAAAGATACATGAGGACCTTTTTCAAACATTATAATTTTATCCTCTTCATTTAATCTTCTAAGTCTTGCAGCAGCAGAAGCACCTCCTGCTACACCGCCTACTATTAATATTTTTTTCATTTTAAAACTCCATTATTGTTTATATACCTAGTATATGTATAATATAAAAAGAAGTCAATATTTTTATACAAAAAAACACAAAAAATAAATTAACTTCTTCTTATATCATTTAATAATATTATTAATAGAAATAAGCAGCTTTAATAAAATACTTTAAATCACAAAATAATTTTTTAATATTTTTTACATTTTTTTATTGTAAAAATTGTATTAATTTTAATAAATAATCCATATATTCCGATACTTAATTGTGTATAAATAATAAGTCTCTGGAGGTTATAAATGGGAGTTTATTCTATTTATTCATCTGACATGTTTCCATTGACTAGACATATGACTTCTGCAGGATTAAATGTTTACAACTCTTCAGCCTACGGTTCTGCTCAATCTGCTGAAAAAGTTGCAAGTATGGTAATTCCTCAAGGAGCATCTGCGGCTATTAATAACAACATTGGAAAGAGTTTAGATGTGTATGCTTAATTATTGTTCCTGACCAATTGTGTTATAAAAGATACAGTTGGTCATACAATATACATATGTAAGTGCTTATTATCATAATATATTCCGTTGTTTTTTTATTTTCTATATTTTTTATAAAATTTCCTTGATTAAATTTTTTATTGGTTTACAATTATTATATATAAGTTTTATACACTATATTAAAAAAATGGAGGACATCATGGATATTTCAGCTTATAATTCTTATTCAACAGCTATGCTTAAACAAGATATATCTCTAAGCATGATAAGAAAAACTTCTGATATGCAGGCTCAGGCAGTTGACAAAATAATGAGCAGTGTTCAGCCTCAAGCTGTTTCTGCTCCTGTAAGACCTGGTATTGGTCAGAATTTGAATGTTTATGCATAAAAAAATGATTTTGTTTAGGGGCTGCTTTTATAAAAAGGCAGTCCCTTTTTGTATTTAAATAAATATATTATATCCAACTATAAGAAGATAAAAATTACTTTTTTCCTAAATAGTCATTTTATAAATTGTTTTTTTAATTAAAATTATTATATATCATAATTAAAATTAGTAATTACTATGAAAATGGGAGTTTTTTATGATAGATACCGAAGCTGTATTAAAAAATTTAGGTCAAAATATAAGAGAATTGAGAAAAAATAAAAAGATGACTATAGATGAGCTTGAAGAAAAATCTTCGCTTTCTGGAAAGTATTTGCAGGGTGTAGAGGTAGGAAATAGAAATATATCTATAAAAAATTTAAATAAAATATGTAAGGCATTAGAAACATCTCCAGATACATTGCTTAATATGAGAACCTATAATTTAAAAAACTCAGAAGAAAAAATATTCGCTATTTCTGAAAAGCTAAAAAAATTTGAAGAAAATAAGTTGGATTTTATAGGAAGTATGCTTGATCATTTAAATAGTATAATGGCAGAGCAGGCTAAAAATGGACAAGTAAATAATAGCAGAGAAAATAAGTAATAAATATTTGTTTTATTAGTTTTTTAATAGTATTAAATTATCATCATTATAATTCATTCATTTTAATTTTAAAAAATATTAATGAAATGTATATTTTTTTATTAAATTGTTATAAAAAATGAAAACATTTATTATTATGGTTTCTAATAAGAATATATATATTAATAGATAATCTCTTTTTATAATATTCTCTAGTTGCAATTTTAACCCTTTTAATTTATTATACATAACCATAATACATACGGGGCTATATGGAAAAGTTTATTATGTTTTTATTTAATATGTGCTTAAACACTCAAATTGTTAATAAAAGCAAAGTTTCTGATCAATTAAGAGATTATGTATATGAAGGCAATATTAAAGAAGTTGAAAATATTCTTAAAAAATATGATGTTGATATAAATAATTATTATGATAAACATTTTATATTATTATCAGACGCTGTTATAAATAATAATATAGAAATGGTCTAACTTCTTTTGAAATATAAAGCGGATGTTAATACTGTAGTATATGATGGCGATACTGCATTGATACTTGCTGTTGATAATAATAATATGGAAATGGTTAAACTTCTTTTAAGTTATGGTGCTGATATTAATTATCAAGGCTTTAGAGGAATAACTGCATTATTTTTTGATTTAGAATATGATAGAAAAGAAAATATTGAAATGGTAAAACTCTTAATAAAAAATAAAGCTGATGTTAATATAGCTTATAATGGAGATAGATGAAATGAAGAAATACCTTTAATGTATGCTGCTATGAAAGGTTATAAAGAAACGGTAAAAATATTAATTGAAAATAAAGCTCTTGTAAATAAAAGAAATAGAAATAATGTTAATGCTTTGATTTATGCTTATATGTTTGGACATGATGATATAGCAGATATTTTACTTCAAAATGGTTCTGATTCTTTGGATAAAAGTTTGAATGTAGCTAATCTTAATGAAGAAACTTTGCTTAGTGATAATGCTCCTTTAATAAATGCTTCAAGAAATTCTACTAATGAAATATTTTTACAGAAGCTAATTGATAACGGTGCAGATGTAAATTATAAAAATTACAATGGAGATACTGCTTTGATATATGCTGCCCTTAAGGGTAAAATTAATTTTGTAAAATTACTTATAAAAAATAATGCAGATATTAATGTTCAAAATAGGGGCAGCATGACAGCATTAATGTGGGCTTGTCATAGAGGTGATTTAGAAATGACAAAAATGCTTTTAGATGCTGGTGCTGATAAAAGTATAAAAAAAGGTAATAGAGATGCATTGTATCATGCCAGAGAATACGGAGAAAATGAAGAGATAATAAAACTTCTTACAAAATAGTTATAGGTTTATAAAAAGTGCATGCATTATATGTATGCACTTTTTTATTATAGCAATATTCCATAATTGAAATTTTGATAATTCTAATTTATAATGCGAAAACAACAATACACACATGGAGTACAATATGAAAAATTTAATTTCTATAATTGCAGCATTTATTTTAATTACTGCTATAATTTCATGTGGAAGCAGTAACAGCGGTAATACTGAACAAACAGAAAATACTCAAACTAATCAAACTCAAACAAATGAACAAGTATATATCAATCCAACAACTACAAATGAAAATCATAATACAGATATTGATATTAATAAAACTAAACATACTAATGAATATATTCAAGGTACAGAGTTAGAGCCTATACCTACAGGATATAGTAAAATAGATGAAATACTTAATCAATATAAATATAAAGCACCAATATATGAAATATCAAAATTATTGGCAGAGGAAGGACTAGAAGGAAAAATCACTGAAATTACAAATTTTGGTGATAAATATATATATATAAAGTAGATAAAGATTCTACTCCTTTGTTTTTGGCAGTACAATTCGGATACAATGATTTGGCAAAAGAGCTTATAAAAGAAGGGGCTGATGTTAATGCCAGAGCAAGCGATATGGAAACAGAAGATGGTATTGATATGCTTTATTATGCTGTTAGAAATAATAATGTTGAAATGAGTAAAATTTTAATTGATAAAGGACTTGATGCAGGAAGAGATTATGGTTATGAATATTCTTATTATTTAACAGATGCAGCAATAAACAATAATAATCTTGATATGCTTAAAATACTTGTACAAAGCGGAGATATTGATTTAAAATCAAGCTTAATTCCTGATGCCATAGAAGAAAATAATATAGAAATGGTTAAATATTTAATATCTATAGGACAAGATGTAAATGCTCAAATATTTGCAGATGGAGATTGGATTAACTCTCCTATGAAAGTAGCAGCTCAAAATGGCAATATAGAAATAGCTAAGCTTTTAATTGATAAAGGAGTAAATTTAAACTCAAGCGATGATTATATAGGTTCAGCTATTGATTATGGTAATTATGATATAGCTAAATTATTAATAGATAATGATGTTTTTAATCTTAATACTAATACAACTAGAGAAGAAGCTATAGAATTAGCAAAGAAGCAAAAATATTATGAAATGGAAAAATTATTATCAAGCGAAGATTCTAACAATATAGACGGATATGATGAATTAATGAATGCTGTATCTAAAGGCGATATGAAAGCATTAGAAAAACTTATAAAAGATGATACTGATTTGAATAAACAATATGATAATATTACACCTCTTGGCTTAGCTGCTGCTAGAAATGATAAAGAAATGGTAAAATTTTTAGTAGAGAAAGGTGCTGATATAAATTTAGAAGATGGATACGGATATACTCCTTTAATGAAAGCAATAGATTATTATAATATTGGTTTAGCTAAAAATATTATTGATTTGAAGCCTGATTTAAATGCTATATGTTCAGCAACAGGCGATACTCCTTTAACATATTTGGTAAATGCCAACAAGTACGGCGGCGGAGCAGATCTTTGTTATTATATGATAAAAAATGGTGCTGATATAAATAAAAAGAACAAGGAAGGAAATACTCCATTAATGATTGCTGCGGCAAGTTATAGTTATGGTATTGTGGGAGTTCTTGCCAATATGGGGGCTGATTATAATATTAAAAACAAAGAAGGACAAACAGCCATTGATATTGCTTCAGCTAGAAATGATAAATCAGCACTTCATCATTTAACTAATCCAAGAGATTTAGAAAGTTATCTTAGTTACTAATAAATACTAAAAAAGTGTATGCATTATATATGTATGCACTTTTTATTATATATAATAATTTTAATAAACTTTACTTTTATAATTATTTTTTGTATAATAATATTATGAAAGATTTTAATAAGTTAAAGCAAATATTAAATGAACCTATTACAATAAATAATTTAAATAGAATTAATGATTATTTTGTACGCTATTTATTTTCGCATGATGGCAATGAAAATATAGCTTTAAATTTCATTAATGCCGTATTTAAAGATTTAAACTTTGAAACTTTTAATAAAATAGAAATACTTAATCCTTTTAATATATCAGAAAACTATGATGAAAAAGAATCAATAGTCGATATAAAAGCTACTACAGAAACAGGTATCACTGTTTTAATAGAGATACAATCAAGAGGAAATGAAGATTTTATAAAAAGAGCTTTATACTATTGGGCTTATAATTATAGTTCTAGTTTAAATAGAGGTTCTTTTTATGATGGATTAAAACCTACTGTAAGTATTAATATTACAAACTTTATACTTACAGATGAAGATAAAGTGCATAGCTGTTATGTTTTAAAAGAATTAAACAATAATAAAATTCTAACAGATCATTGTCAATTGCATTTCCTTGAACTTCCTAAATTCAATTTAAAAGATATTTCTGCAATAGAAAGTTTAGATAATATACATAAAGAATTCATTTCTTGGATAAAATTTTTTAAGGGGGAAGACATGTCTATTTTAATGAAAGAAAATACTATATTTGAAGAGGTAGAAAAAAAATGCCTCACTTTTGTTAATGATAGTCCAGTAATAGATAAATATAAAAAACGAGAAGTAGATACATATTTCTTTAATAAGAGTATGGAGTTAGATATAAAGAAGGCTAAAGAAGAAGGTATTAAAGAAGGTATTAAAGAAAATCAAATATTAACAGCTAAAAATATGAAAAAAGAAAATATAGATATTAATATTATAAGTAAAATAACAGGATTAAGTATACAAGAAATAGAAAATCTATAATAAATATAAAAGTTACAATAAAAAAGTGTATGCATTATATGTATGCACTTTTTTTGTTAAAAATATTTTTTGATTGCAATTTCAATCATTTTAATTTATGATACATAAAAATACTTATGGACGGTTTAGCATGAAAAAACTTATTTCTATAATTGCAGCATTTATTTTTATGATTGCTATAATTTCCTGCGGCGGCGGTAATAAAGAAGCAAATCAAACAGAACAATCACAAAACACTAACTCTCAAACTTCATCGGATAATCAAAAAGCAGAAGCTAAAAAAGAATTCTTTGATATGAAATATGTTTATAAAGGTGTTAGAGTAGATAAAGCTAAATTTGATGAAGAGCTTAAAAATACAAGAGAAAATAATGAATATGCAAAAAGAAATTTTGATTTTCTTAATAGGAAATTTGCAAATGATGATGAAAGAAAAAAATATTCTATAGAGTTTATATCAAATGTTAATTATGATCCATTTAGTGAAACATTCTCAACTTGGGATAGATATAATGAAGATCTTACAGATTATTATGCTGATGAATATTTATATGTAGAACAGAATTTAGCATTAAAAAAAGCAAGAGAAGAATTATTAAAATTAAATAAAAAAGATGCTGAGGTTTATTTAGCCTTATTCTTATCGCATTTTGCTTGCGATTCGCTTTATTATTTTGAAGAAGAAAAAAAGTATTTAACAGAATGGAAAAAAGTAGGCGGAAGTAATATTGCTATGATGATATCAAAGTATGATGATGATGACGCTTACAGTGGTAAAATGAAATTAGTTGATTATATAATAGAAGCCCCTGATTCTTTAAGGGCAGAAAAATTAGTTGCTGATGCTTATAACAATGGTTTAGTTAGATATATTACAAAAAATACTGGATATATAGATTTATTTAATGAAAATAATTATTCTTTAAGTTCAATTGAATTGGAAGGTACAGCTCATGTAGCTTCAGTAAATATAGTACCAGAAATAGTCAATACAAATATAATAAATAAATATTTAAAAACTTATGTTACAAACAGACTTAGCGATGATAAATTATATTTTGATGATGCGGAGTATTTTAGAAATTATTACGGAATTGATTTTATGGAGTATTATGATGGATGGAATGGACTTAGTTTTCTTGAGTTTAAGAAAAATACATTTTTGATTGAATCAAGAGCAAATATGCATTATTATAATCCTGAGTTTATGAACGAGCATATATATGCTTCATTTGAAGAGATAAAAACTTACAATTTCAGACTTGGAGATATAGACAAAGTAGAATCCGCTGAAATTAATTCAATTTCTACAAATGATTTGAAAGATTATACTAAAGGCTCTAAATTTATAAGTTTCGGTAAATTTAATGAAGAAAAATATTTGGAGTATATAGATGAAACAATGGGTTGGCGTATATATTTTCCGTCTTTCTTTTTATGCGACATCAATAATGATGGTAAAGAAGAATTAATGCTTTCAGGAGATTATGATTATGGCGGAGGAAGAGGCGGTACAGTGAATTTTACTTTGCTTTTGAAAGAGAATTTGGAAGTAGATTTTGATTCAGAAATAGGACAGCTTATTAATAATAAAGATTTTCAAGATTTAAACTGTATTCAAAAAATATATACCGAAGATGGTAAGAATAAAATATTTTTATTAGATACAAATTATAATAAAGCATTTGATATATTCATTGATAATAATGAAATAAAGAATGCAGATTATTTTGATTATATTACTTATACTTATCAGCCTAAATTGGAATGGAAAGGAAGTATACTTTACGGAGTACCTGAAGGGGCTTTAAAAACTGATGCCAGCTTTGACATGTCTAAAGCAGAAAATGCATCCGACAAAGCCATAGTGTCCGACAGAACTTTGAGAATGGCTGATAAATTAATAAGCGATGCATATTTTGCTAAAAAATCAACTTTGGATAAACAAGGTCAGGAAGAGTTATTGGAGCAAAGAAGGGCAGAAATAAAAACTATTCAGGAAGCGAAAGGTGACATTAAAGCGATAGAAACTGAGATGCTTAAGATTTTAAATTTACAATAAAACATATTGATTTATTTATTATTTCTATTAGAATAGTAAATATCACTTCGTCATAAGTTTTCCTCCTATAATATTTTAATATTTTGTAGGAGGATTTTTTATATATACCTAAATAATTATAATTTGTCAAAAATTAATTTTTTTAATTTAAAATATTTTTAAGGTCATACGCTTATTTTGGGACCAAAGGAAGTAATGTTAAGTATGGTATTGACGCAAAAGACCTGCTCTGAGTGCCTAAGGCAGCGAAATGCATAATTTTATACTGAATTGAATAATTTATACTACATATAAAATATAATTAGTGCGATTTGATAATAATTTCAATACTTGCACTTTTGCTAAACATATACGATTTTATCAAGGATATAAGTGTCTTTGACGAAGTTGCTGGGAAAAAGAACAAAATAAAAATTGACAAACTTAAAAATTTTCAGTATATATTAATAAGAGTATGTAGAATTTCTTCAGGTTCTAATTTCTTCAAACAGTCTATAGTTTTGCAGCCTCTTTTTATATATTCACAGTGAAAACTTTTTATGGTGCTGCAGTATTTTTCTCTTGCCTCTACATTAAAAGCCTTACTTCCTCTCGCTCCATAAATGGCTGGAAGAGTATCTCCGAATATACCTATGGAATATATATTACATGCATTAGCTATATGAAGCGGGGCACTATCGCCTCCTATCAGAGCATAAGAATGTTTTATTACAGATATGAGTTCTCTTATATTTAATTTTCCTGTAAAGTCATCTTTAATTATATTTCCTAATTTGCTTTTCATATTATCAGCAAAACCTATATCATCTTTAGAGCCTATTAATATTATAGGAACTTTTTTTTCTTTGTAGAACATCTCTATAAGTTTAGAAAAATTTTCATAACCGTATCTTTTGCTTATCCTAGTCGCTCCTCCATGTACGAGTAAAGCATTTTGATAATTTTTCATTTTATTAATACCAAAATTATTTTCTTCTTCATTTAAGAATATTTCTGTATTAATTCCGTCATCATCTATATTAAGAGGTTTAAGTATAGAGAGTATAGTATCAACAATATGTCTTTTATGTTTTTTCCAGGAAGTCTTTTTAGTGAGAAGAAATCCCCGGCATTCGCTGTTTACTCCTGCTCTTACAGGTATTTTAGCTTTATATAGTAATGAAGCTCCGTAAAATGCTGTTGTAGCAGTTAAACCTATATCATATTTTTGTTTTTTTATATATTCTAATACATTATCATCTCTCACTATTACATTATTTATATATGGATTTTCTTTTAATATATCAATTCCTTTTACTCCGTTTACAACATCAATAATGCTGTCTTTATAATGCTTTTTTACAGCTCTTATAAGCGGAGTAATAAATATAGTATCTCCTATATAATTCATTCCTATAATTAATATTTTTATCATTTTTTATTAACTCTTAAAGTATTTTTCCTTCTTATTATGATTTTTTCTTTTTTTGCTTCCAGTATTCTTTCTTCATTGAATATTTTCATAATTTCAAAGAACAGTATAAAAGTCAAAGGTCCTAGTATAATTCCAGACAGCCCAAAGAATAAAACGCCTCCAAGTATAGCAAAGAAAATAAATAAAGGGTGAAGTTCTATTCTGTTTCCAAGAAGCAGCGGACGTACAAAGTTATCAGGTATTGTGATAAAAAACCAAGAACAAATAACAAATATTATGGCTTTTATTAATTGTCCGTTAATAATAAAAAGAACTCCTAAAGGAAGCCATATTATAGTAGTTCCTATTATAGGCATAAAAGAAGCTATTATAGTAAGAAATGCAAATGTAAAGGAATTAGCAACTCCAAATACACTGTATACTATAAAAGCACAAACTCCCTGAAACAATCCTGTAAATAAATTACCAAATACAATACCTTTTATTCCTTCAGACACTTGTTTTATCAGTCTATCAAAATATTTTCTTTCTATAGGAACTAATGTTCTTACCTGTTCCATTAAATATTCTCCGTCTATAAAGAAAAAGAACAAAGAAAACATCATAAATATAAATGAGCTTACAAAACCGCCTGTACTTTTTAATAAACTAGCAACATTTTGTGTTAAATATGAACTTATAAATGTTAAATTAGAAAGTGATGAGTCTTGTATTCTTTTTAATATAGTTTCCATAGAAACATCTATAGGAAGACTTTTTAAGAAATTATTTATATTGGAGTTTCTTAAAACTTCATTAACATCAAGATTCATAAAATATTTTATTCCTATATTTGATATATCTATAAGCTGAACTATTATAGTATATGCCAATATACTTGTAGGAACTAAAAATATAATTAAAGATGTAAGTGAAAACAATAAAGCAAGAGTATTTTTTTTTATAGCAGATAATTTATCTTTTTTCTTATAGCTTTTTCCCATAGCTTTTATAAATAATGGATTTAATACTACATAAAAAACCACTGCAAAAAATATAATCATGCCGAATGGTTTTAATAGTTTATACATTATAAATATAGATAAAAATATAAAAGCTATAAAAAATATATATCCGATATTGTTTTTATTCATATTGTCTCCGAAATCTAATTAATTAGAATGTTTATCATAATATATATATCATATTTTTCAAGCATTTTAAATTTGAATTATTATGTATTCATGTTATTATATATTCATGGAATTTGCATTAAATAAACAGCAAGAGGATATAATAAACTGTTTTTTTGACAATGGAATATGTTTTGTTAATGCCTCAGCAGGTACTGGTAAAACAAGCACTATAACAGAATTATATATAAAATTGCTAGAAAATAGAGAAAAAGTATCTTCTATAGTTGTTATTACATTCACTAAAGCAGCAGCCAATGAAATGCTTCTTAGAATAAGGCTTAAAGTAAGAAATAAAATATCATTTGTAAATACAGCAAAAGAAAAAGACTACTGGCAGAAAGTCTATAAAGATATACTTACAAATGCTAAAATATCCACTATAGATTCATTTGCTAATTCTATAGCTATGGAAAATGCATTGTCTCTTGCTATGCCTCCTAATGCTTCGATTTTAGAAGATAATTCTGATATAAAAGAAACATTAAAAGATGAAATACTTAATGTACTTAATGAGGTTAGCTATAGCGAAACAATACGCACAATATACAGAATATATACAGAAGAGTCTAAAGATGATTTTGCTGATAAAATATTGAGTTTTCTTTTAAAAATAAAACCTAGACTTAAAACTATAGATGAATTTGAAAAAAGAGCATTGTCTGTTTTGAATATAGAAGGAGATTATAAAAAACTTCATAATGAAATATCTTTTTTAAGCAGTTCTTTAATCAATGATGACGGAAGCGAAAATAATACTATAAAACAATTTAAAGTATTAATATCAAATACAATAGATGCTATAAATAAATTATCAAATTTTGAAGATATAAAAAATATTAAAGAAAATGATCTTGAACATTTAATAAATTCTTTTAGCGGGGTAATTAATCAAAAAAATTCATGCGGAAGTAAGAATGCAGCATTTAGAGATGGTGTTAAGTCTTTAAAAGAAATATACCCCAAACTTTTTCATTATATAGATATAGAAAGAAATAAGGAAAAGTATATAACTGTAATAAGATTTATAAAAGATACATATATACATTTTGAGGAAGTAAAAAAAGATATCGGAGTATATTCATATGAAGATATAATGTATAAAGCTATAGAGGCACTAGAAGATAATGATATATCAAAGCGAATAAGAGATAATATTTCTACTTTGATACTAGATGAAGCACAGGATACAAGCTATCTTCAGTTTTCTTTTATAAATTTGATAGTATTTGGAAAGAAAGATATCACTCCTAATGATAAAAATCAAAAAAAATTAATGATAGTAGGAGATAAAAAGCAGTCTATATATAGGTTTAGAAATGCTAATTTTAGAGCGTTCATTGAAGCTAAAAATAATTTTAATAACTATGTAAAATATTTAAAAAATAATTATAGAAGCAATTCTATGTTAATAGAGTTTTTTAATGATTTTTTTGAGAACATAGTATTTAAAAATGATGATATAGATTATATAGAAGAGGATAATCTTCAGTATAGTAAAGAATCTAAAGATAAATCAGTATCTCTTCTTATATTAAACAGAAATATAGAAAATGAAAATATAGATTTAAATATAGAAAAAAGAACAGAATTAGAATCCTATTCAATAGCAAAATACATAAAAAAATATTATAACAATAACTATAAAAATGTAGTAATACTTCTTCAAACATTTAAAAGATTAAATGTATACTTAAAGGCATTATCTGATTTTCAAATACCTTATTATATTGACGGCGGAAATGGTTTTTATGAAAGAGAAGAGATTGTTTTAATAAAAACATTTTTAGAATATTTAATACTTAGAGATCATGCAAAATTGCCTTCACTGCTTAGAAGCGAATTATTTGATATAGATATAAACAATTTATCAGACTTTTTATTCAGCTTATTTATAAACGGGCTTGATATTAATGACTATTTTCCAAAAAATATAAATAATGAAGATAATTATAAAAAAATATCAGAAATAGCCTCTTCAAAAAGTTATTATGCTCAATTAAAGGAGGCAAAAGAGCTTTTAAACTCAATAGAGAGCAAAGTATCTATGATGAACGCATCTGATATAATAGAGACTATATGTATTGATACAAACTTTTATAATTATTTAATGACTATGGAAGATGCTGAGCTTTCATATGCCAATATAGAAAAATTAAAAAAGATAGCCGATGAGTTTGAGAATCAGACCGGTAATAATGTTTATGATTTTGTATTAAATTTGCAGAATGCCGGAGGAAATGAAGCCTATTCTTCAATACCTAAATTATCAGTAGATGCTGTAAAGATTATGACTATACATAAATCTAAGGGTTTGGAATTTGAAAATGTATTTTTAGCTGGAATGGGTCATTATATGTCTCCTAAATATAAAGATTTTGATTTTATAGAGGATTATCCTTTTATAAGACTTCCAGTATATGAAAAAAATAAATATTATACATTAGATTTTTCATTCTTTGATAAAAGCTATAATGCTGAAAGTGAAGAGGCTGAAAAAAAAAGACTTCTTTATGTAGCTTTGACACGTGCTTCTAACAATTTAATACTTTCAGGGGAGCATTCAAGAGGAAATAGCTACATGTCTTATATCAATAATTATATTTCTTATGATGCTAAAAAACATCACACTGATATAAAAAGTGAAGAAAATGATGATTTTGTAATAGAAAATAGTTTGACTAATAAATTTATTAATTCATATTTATACGGAATTGCCTTTGAGCCTAAAGATATAGTTAATAATACAGAAGCGGATATAGAAGATATGGTAAAAAAAATGGAAAGTATCAAAGAAAATAAAAATGAACTAAAAGCTAAAACTATATCAAATATTATGCCTTCTTTGAGAAATAAGTATGATAATCATTATAGTGATTTTGATATATCAAGTCTTCTTGACAGGAAAATATTAGAGCTTGAAAATTATATAAATAATGATGAAGAAGATTATGATGATGAAAATGTATTATTTATATCATTTAAAGATTTGGGTATTATAATACATAAAATGCTTGAACATTTTGATTATAATAAATATCTTAAAGAAAAAGATTTATATTTAGAAAAAGTTAAAACATTTGTGTTAAAAAGCAATATTCAGTACAATCAAAAGCAGTTATCTGATAGTTTAGATACAGCATTTAAAAAGTTATTTGAAAATGAACATATAAATAATATATTAAAAGGCGATGAAGAGATAGTATCAAGAGAGCATACATTTCAGGACTATGACGGAGAATATAGAACTACTGGAAAGATTGATATTATAACAAAGAATAAAAATGGAGAGTATTTTATTTTGGATTATAAAGTATCTAAGTTTAGCGAAGAGAGTATAAATTTTTATAAGCCTCAATTAGAAAGCTATAAATATATGTTTCAAAAGTCTTTTAATATAGATGAAAGCAAAATAAATACTGGTATTATATTCTTAAAATAGATATTTATTATATGTAAAAATAAATAATTTATAATTTTTATACAGAAATATTTGCAGTATATTTAAATTTAATAAAAGTCTGAATGATGCTTAATATTAGCTAATAATACGGAAATATAGTGTTTTTATATATTATCTTTGCATATTTTTATCAATTATATTCTATTGTATTAATAATTTTCTTTACTTTTTTCTATTATAATGTATATATTATAATTATAAGGAAAAGAATTAATGAAAAAAAGTGTAAAATATTTTTTATTATTAATAATTTGTTTTGTATTAATGATATCATGTAATACTCAGGTTTTTCAAAACAGGTTTAAATTAAATAAAGCATATTCTCTGTATGAAAAAGGAAAAAATGCAGATGATGATAAAGCCCTGCTTGATATAACTTCTACATATAATGATATTATTAATCAAAAAATATACGCTCAGGATAGGCTTGCTGCAGTATACCGAACATTAGCAGAGAGAAGTTTGGTAAAACAGCAGTACGGCTATTCGGCAAAATATTTTTCTGAAGCATTAAAAATACTTCCTAACAGTCCTTATTTAAGATACGGTCTTGGTATATCTTATGCTAATTTGGCAGAGAGTGCAGATACTGAAGAGAAGAAAACAAATTTTTTACAGAGAGCTGAAAATAATATTAATTTTGCCATTAGTAAAGATCCTAATAATGCTAACTATTATGCAGCTTTAGCATCTTTGAAAGGCTTGCAGCAAAATGATTATGAAGCAGCATTTGAAAGTATAAAAAAAGCAGTGGAGATGAATCCCAATAATGTAGACTATTTATTTATATTGGCTAGAATACAGTACAGCAGGGGGAATTATAATGAGGCGATAGCTGCATATAGGAAAATATCAAATATTGCAGCGGAAAATAATATAAAACAAACTGCATTAAATAACATTAATCAAATAATAGGACAGCAAAATTGAGTACAGATAATAATGATATCAAAACATATTTGATTGCCTTAAATCAAATTGATAAAGTAGGAGATAAAAGAATATCTGAGCTTATTAACCATTATGAATCTGTAGAAAATATTTTTGAAGATAAAGAAGAAAATATAAAAGATTTGCTTAAAAAGAAATTCAAATCTCAAATAGGAAATTTTTATAAAAATGAAATATTAGATAAAGCAAATGAAATAGTAAATAAATCAAGAGATTACGGGATAGGGATATTAAGTTTATTTGATGAAGAATATCCTTTTAACTTAAAACAAATAGATAATCCTCCTTATATACTTTATTACAAAGGAGATTTAAAAAAGTTAAGAAGAAATGCTATTGCAATAGTAGGAACAAGGGAGCCTGCTAATGAAAGCCGCAAATATTCCTTTGAGCTTGCAAGTAAATTATCTTCTTTAAATATTACTGTAGTATCCGGAATGGCTAAGGGGGTAGACAGAGAGGCACATCTTGGAGCGATATCATCTCTTGTTAATACTGCTGCTGTTTTGGGAAACGGAATAGACACTGTTTATCCTTCTGAAAACTTAAAAATATATAATAAATTAATAGAAAAAGGCATAATAGTAAGCGAGTTTGAAATAGGAAGAAAACCAGATAGAATGAATTTCCCTAGAAGAAACAGAATTATATCAGGGCTTTCATATGCTGTTGTTATGGTTGAAGCAGCAAGCAAGTCTGGTGCTTTGATTACAGTTGATTATGCTCTTAATCAGGGAAGAGATGTTTATATAGCTCCTTATGATGAGAAAAATAATGCTTATTTCGGAAATCATAAATTATATAAAGATGGTGCTAAAATAGCATATGGAGTACAGGATATATTAGAAGATTTTGATTCTATATTTTCAAACGATGATGATTATTTGAAAATGAAATTAAAATATTTTGAAGGCGGAGATATAAGTAATAAATCCAAAGAAAAAAATAAAAAAGAAGAAAATAGAGAGAAAAAAGAAAATAAAAAATATAAAGAACAAACTGCAGAAATTAATAAAAAACATGACAAAAAAAATGATAATAAAATTAAAGAAAAAAATAATGAACTTATCAGTAATTTGAATAATGAAGAAACTTCGCTTTACAATATAATAAAAAAATCGGATAAAATACATATAGATGATATAGTAGAAGAGAGTAATATAAAAGTGCATACAGCAGCATCAGTTTTAATGCAGCTTGAAATTAAGGGTATTATAAAACAGTTATCTGGAAAATATTATACTATAGAAAAATAAAAATTATAACTTTTTAGGATATTAAAGGAGATTTAACTATGTCTGATACAACAACAGAAGCAAAAGTAAAAAAAACAGCAGGCAGAAAATCTAAAAAAGAGTCTAAGAAGAAGAAACTTGTTATTGTAGAGTCTCCTGCAAAAGCTAAAACTATTAACAGATATTTAGGATCTGATTATCTTGTAATGTCATCAATGGGGCATTTAATAGACTTGCCTAGAAGCAGACTTGCTATAGATGTTGATCATGGATTTGAACCTGAATATATTACAATAAGAGGAAGAGCTAAAATATTAAATGATTTAAAAAAAGAAGCTAAAAAGGCAGAAGAAGTTTTACTAGCAGCTGACGATGATAGAGAGGGAGAAAGCATTGCTTGGCATATAGGAAATAAAATCAGAGGAGTAAACTCTGCTGTACCTATAAAAAGAATAGTTTTTCATGAGATAACTAAAGATGCATTAAAAGAAGCAATAGATCAGCCTAGAGATATAGATATTTCAAAAGTAAATGCTCAAAAGGCAAGAAGGGTATTAGACAGGCTTATCGGTTATAATCTTAGTCCTTTGCTTTGGGAAAAGATAAAAAGAGGACTTTCAGCCGGACGTGTACAAAATGTTGCTCTACTTATAATATGCAATAGAGAAGATGAAATTGAAACTTTTGTTCCAGTAGAATATTGGACATTCGGAGTATTTTTAAAGCATAAAAATAAAGAGTTTTTAGCAGATCTCCAGAAATATAAAGGGGAAAAACCAGATTTAAAAACAAAACAAGATGTTGAAGATATAATGGAACATCTTAAAGATAAAACATATACAGTTTCAAGCATAGAGGTAAAAGACAGACTAAGAAATCCAACAGCCCCATATACTACAAGTAAACTTCAGCAGGCAGCGAGCAGTGCATTAGGATACAGTGCTTCAAAAACTATGCAGGTGGCTCAGTCGCTTTATGAAGGGGTAGATATAGCAGGAGAGGCAACAGGGTTAATAACTTATATGCGTACTGATAGTGTTAGAATATCTCCAGTGGCACAGGAACAGGCAAGAGAGTTTATAGGAAAAGAGTATGGAAGTAATTATTTGCCTGCAGAACCTCCTGCATACTCAGTAAAAAAGAATGCCCAAGACGCACACGAAGCTATAAGACCTACTAATGTATTTTTAACTCCAGACAGCATTAAAGAATATTTAAAAACAGATCAATATAAACTGTATAAACTTATATGGGAGAGATTTGTATCTTCTCAAATGCTTCCAGCCAAAATGAAAAATACAAGAGCTATTATAACAGCAGGCGACTGCGAGTTTTCATTATCTTCATCAAAAATAGAGTTTGACGGATTTATGAAAGTTCTTACAATAGATAAAGAAGATAAAGAAAAGGCTTCAAAAATGCCTAATTTGTCAAAAGATGATGTTTGCGAATTTGTTGAAAATAATCCGCAGCAGCATTTTACAACTCCTCCTCCTAGATATACTGATGCTTCTCTCGTTAAAATATTAGAAGAATCAGGTATAGGAAGACCTTCTACTTATGCTCCTACAATAAAAACTATCATATCAAGGCACTATGTACAGAGAAAAGGTAAGCAGTTAGTACCTACAGAATTAGGTAAATTAGTTAATGAACTTATAAGCGAAAACTTCCCAGAACTCGTTAATATTAACTTTACAGCTGATATGGAAAGTAAACTTGATAAAATAGAAGACGATAATATAGAATGGAATAATATATTAAAAGAATTCTATCCTCATTTTTTGGATACATTGAAAACAGCTACTGAAAATATCAACAATATGAAAGACTTTTTCAATGAAGAAACAGATTTTATATGCGAGAAATGCGGTAAGAAGATGATTAAGCGTTTGGGAAGATACGGGTATTTTATAGCATGTTCCGGATTTCCTGAATGCAAAAACACTAAAGGTATATCATTCGGTATTTGTCCTAAATGCGGAGGTGATATAACTTTGAAACGTTCAAAAAGAGGAAGAGAATTTTACGGCTGTTCCAATTATCCTAAATGCGATTTTGTAAGCTGGGATAAACCTCTTCAAGAGCCTTGTCCTAAATGCGGAGGACTTATGGTTGAGAAGAATATTAAAAACAAAGGATTGTTTAAAGTTTGTATCAAGGAAGATTGCGGTTATTCAGAGGAGATAAAAGAAGACGAAGAATAACATTAATTTTTATTTTGGTATTAATTCTATTTAATACATGCTTTTTATACAGTCAGAATAATGACAAAATAAAGTTAAACAATTTAAATATAAAGCCTGAAGATTTAAAAAATGCTTTTAATCCTGCTGTAAATAAATTTAATGAAAAAACTATATCTACTATTATAATAGACCCCGGACATGGCGGAAAAGACCCCGGAGCCATTGGAGTAAATAAATTGTTTGAAAAAGATGTAGTTTTGTCTTTTTCGCTTGAATTAAAAAAAGAGTTAGAAGAATTACTTCCAGATGTAAGAATAGTTTTAACGCGTACTAATGACATATATCCTACACTTGAAGAGCGTTTTAAGATAGCAAATGAGGCTGCTAAAATAAATACTGATAAATCCAAAAATGCATTATTTGTGAGTGTGCATGCTAATGCATCTTTTAGTACTAGTGCCAGAGGTTTTGAGGCTTATTTTGTAAGTGCTCAGGAATCAAGCGAATATGCTAGGGCAGTGTCTATGTTTGAAAATAATGCCTTAGTAAAGTTTGATAATATAGATACTTCAAGATACGAAAATGATTCCTCACAGATAACACATAATTATATGCTTATAGAGCAGTATCAAAAAGAAAGCCGATTATTAGCAGAATCAATTACAGAAGAAGTGCTTAAAGTATCTGGGGTAGCAAGGAGAACTAAACCAGTACAGAATGCTTTATTTTATGTATTAAAAGGTGCTATTATGCCTTCTACTTTAATAGAGTTAGGTTTTATTACCAACCCGGAAGACGCCAAACTTATGAATACAAAAGAGACAAGGCTAAAAATGGTAAAAGCTGCTGCCAATGGTATAAAAAAATATATAGAACTCTTTGAAAAAACTAAAGGTTTTACAAAATAATTTTTTGAATATATAATAATATCATAAATCATTTAATAATAACTTGGAATAAATATGGAACTTCAATTAAGAAATATAGGAATGATAAAAGAAGCTGATATAGTATTAGATGGGCTTACTTTGATAGCAGGAGAAAATGATACGGGAAAAAGCACAGTAGGAAAGGCTTTATATGCTGTAGTTGCTGGGTTGAATAATGCTGAAAAAAACTATAAAGAATATGTTGAAGAAATAAAAATATATCCAATAACAAGAAATATAATAAGAAAATTAGAAAATGAGTTTATAAAAAAAATGAATGATAAAAACTCTTTGGTTAGAAAAAATAAATTAGATATTAATGATTTTCAAGAAAAAATAAATGAAATAAGAAGATTTTTTAATTTTAATACAGATAATTTAGATAAATATTATTATGTATTTGAGGAATTTAAAAATTTACTTCAAACATATGATTTATACAACTGTATAGAAGAAGATATTCAAGAATATTTTAATATATTAATAAATAAACCAAATATTAATGAAATAAAACATTATAGTGTTAAACAGCATATATTAAATGAATTAAAAAATAATATACAATCTTTTAATGCTGAAAAATCAAATATATCTATATTGGAAGATAATAATAAAATTATAAATATAGATATTATCAATAATCAATTTAATGATGATGAATTGATAGGAAATGTATATGCATCTGACATAACATATATAGAAACTCCATTTATATTTAATATGATAGAAAATAATATTTTTTATTATAAATTAAGAAACTATAAGGTTGATAATCATTTAGTAGATTTAGGAACAAAAATAATTGAAAATAGAAGAAAATATATAACAGACAATAATTATTTTCTTTTTGAAGAATTAAATAAAACAAAAAAATTATCAGATAGTATACAAAAAAATATAAATGGCTCTGTAGAATATGACAGAAGCAAAGATTTAATTTTATTTAAAAGAAATAATAACTATATAGAACTTTCAAATACTGCAGTTGGTATAAAATCTTTCGCTATAATAGATTTGCTGCTTAAATCTGGTATTTTTAATGATAAACATATTTTGATACTTGATGAGCCTGAAGTACATTTGCATCCTAAATGGCAGATTGAATATGCTAAACTTATGGTTAAAATGGCTGAAGAATTGGATATACAAATTTTAATAAATTCTCATAGTCCTTATTTTATAGAGGCTATACAAAAGTATTCTGAAAAGTCAGAAAAAATTGCTGATAAAACTAACTTTTATTTAAGTGAAAAACAAGATGATGGTTATGCTTTGATAAAAAATGTTAATGGTAATTTGAAATTAATATATGATACCTTATATGAAGCATATGATATTTTAGACAAGGATATGCTTAATTGAATTATGATTGATTATAATGAAATAAAAAGAAGATTAGAAAATAATTATAAAGATTGCTATAGCACTATAACAGAAATTTCTTCAGATAATAGAGATAAAAACAAAACAATATTATTTATTGTAAATAATAAAATATCGATTAACTTTGATGCGAAATTATCAAAAAAATTTAAATCTGAAAATGAGACTCAAGGAAATACTGAATTCAAATCTGTAGATATGCTGCATATAAAAAATGATACCATAGATTTAATTGAGTTTAAAAATATTACAAGTAAAAAAGATAATTATTATAATAAATTAAAAGTTCAAGGAATAGAAAGTTTAATAGTATTATTTAAATTGTTAAAAAAAGAGAAGTTAATAGAAACATTTAATCAGTTATTTGATTTTAATTTTATTAAAATCAATTACTATATAATAGTACCAGATGATTTATCACCAAATCAATATTCAGATAATAATAGAAATAGAAACAGATTGCAAAAAATATGTTTATTTTCAAGATTAGAAAGTGAGTACAGCGGTAAATTTTTTTATGATGTATCATCATATACGGCAAACTCATTTAATAAAAATTATATTGATGTGTATATAAATTGATCTAATATTTTATAATCAGCATTTCTCAAAGTCTTCAAGAGTTTTTTTGAACTTTTCTAAATCTATAGAAAAATTATATCTATCTCTATCCTTTATATTGTAAAAATAATGTATATTTTTAGGATTATCTTCTACATACTCAAAGTATTTCATCCCTTTTATATTGCATATATATCTATGACAATCCTCATAACGTACATTAGCTACTATACCAAGTACAGAAGTTTTATCATCACAGCATACTATATTAGTTAATCCGCTTCCCAAAACAGATATTATTTTTTTAGCTTTATTAAATAAACAAAATTGTTCTGCTATAGAATAGTCTTCAGGATATATAACTTTATATCCCAAAGGTAGAAGTACATCAAGTAATTCTTTCTCATTTATAATATTTCTAGTTTTTACTTTTTTACGGCTTATATATACTTTATCATGAAATTCAATATTACATTTATTTAATAATCCTTCAGTAAACTCTAAAAACTTGTCGCATTCCCATTTAAAAGGTTTTGAAGGTACTAAACAAGGAAAAGAACTAAAAAATAAATGTTCGCATTCTATCTTTTTTTCATCTGGAACATTAATAACATTTTTAACTCCGAATAATTCAAGACTTTCTTTATAAAATTTAGCTTTACAGCCTTCACTTATAATAAAATTATCTATTTTATCAAATAATCCAGAATCTTTTAGTATAAATAATCTTGATAATATATCATGAACCCAATGTCCGTAATATTCCTGAGCCGCAGATTTTAAAGCAAAAATATTACCTTTAATTCTAATTTTTCTGCGTAAATTAAAAAATAGAAATCTCCCTGATAACTGTGCACTAGGTTCTATCATATCATCATGTAAATTATCTTTTATCAATTTGTCATCTTTAGTAAATATGAATCCGCAGTCTGAATAAATTACAGCATTCTTTATAGAACATATATAATCAATTTTATTAGATGAGTTATATTGTATAGGTATATAATTTGTATATTCTGAATCTTTAGCATTAATTGATTTTTTTTTCAAATCGTCAGATATTTTTTTGGATAACTTATTTCTTATACTAGAATGCAATAATTTATTAAATATAGGCATTATTGCTCCTAAAGACTTTATTAAAACTTATTGAATTAAAAATACTGCTAAAAAAATATTTTATATAATTTTCTAACTTAATATAATATTTTACAATTAGGTATTGTATGATATAAAAATTAATAATATAAGAAATTAATTTATTTAGATGCGATGCGATGCGATGCGATGCGATGCGATGCGATGCGATGCGATGCGATGCGATGCGATGCGATGCGATGCGATGCGATGCGATGCGATGCGATGAACATGTAAAAATCCTATATATTAATTATTTTTTAAGAATTATTTAATAATATACATTAATTTGAAAAATTGTCAATAAAATACATTATTTTAATATTTTATTTATTTTACTTTTATATAAAAAATTATTAAAACATATTGACAAATATATAATTAATTATATATTACTTCACGTTTTTATTTATCAGAATAATTTTTTTAGAGATTATATTATGAATTCTATTAATAAAAAGAAAACACTCTTTGGAAATTTTGACTTTTATAAATTATGCATATCTATTGCAGTACCGGTAATGCTTCAGCAGCTTATAATGGGTATGGTATCATTAATAGATAATTTCATGGTGGCAGAACTAGGCGATATAAAAATGGCTGCCGTAAATGTATCTAATCAGTTAAACTTTATATATCTTGTTATACTCAATACCTGTTATGGGGCAGGCGGAATATATATGGCTCAGAATAATGGGGCTGATAATAAAGAAGGTATGCAGCAGGCTTTCAGATTTAAAGTTATACTTCCGCTTGTTATTTCTATTATCTATATGGTATTAATGCTTATTAATCCGGAAATATTTATGCGTTTAATGACTAGAGGAAATACTTCTCAGGAAGCTATACTTGTATCAAGTACAAAATATATGAGTATAATAGCTTTTACATTTATACCAATATCTATATCTGGTGCTATAGGTTCTTCATACAGAGAAATAGGAAAACCGCATATACCGCTTATAATATCTGTTATAGCTACATTATGCAATACTCTTGGAAACTATATATTAATATACGGTAATTTAGGAGCTCCAAGACTAGAAGAGAGAGGGGCTGCTATCGCCACACTCATAGCTAGAATAATAGAGATGGTACTATTCATAGCTTATATAAAACTCCATAAAGAGAAGTTTTATGTTAGAACTAGAGAAATATTAAAAGTAAAATTAAATGTATTTTATTCTATGCTCAAAAAATCTAGTTTGATATTTTTAAGCGAGATAAGCTGGGGTTTAAGCGAGATGTTTATGACAGCACTTTATAATAGTAGGGGAGGGGCTGAAACAGTTGCTGGAATGGCTTCTGGTTTTACAATAGCTAATATATTTTATCTTGTGTTTCAAGGTGTATTTGTTTCTACTATGGTTATAGTAGGCGGTACACTTGGAAGAGGGGAGCTTGAAGAGGCTAAAGATAAGGCAAGGTGGATTATGAATGGTGCTATTATAGCTGGTTTGATTGTAGGGCTTGTACAAATGTCATCAACTTTACTTATTCCAGTAATATTCTCAAAACTTACTGCTGATGCCCAAGCAATTACTAGAAATTTAGTTATATTAATATCATGCTATATGCCGGTATGGACTTATATTAATTCTCAGTTTGCAGTTTCTAGAGCTGGAGGAGATACAGTATTTGGTTTTGCTGTGGATGTACCTGTATCTTTATTTATGTTTGCTCCTTTGGCTTTGATACTTGCTAAATTTACTTCTGTAGGTCCTGTTGCTATGTTTGGTATAGCAAAATTAACTGACTTTGCTAAAATTACAATAGGTGTAATAATGCTTAAAAAAGAAAGATGGGTTAGAAAGCTTACAGAGTAAAATATTTTCGTATTTGTATCAAAAAATAATGATAAAATATACAGTATGTAATGCTGAAAATTATTGCAAGCTAGGTAAATACTTAATAAACTAATTCCGATTATATAAACGATATTTTATTTTTTAGTTAATTTTATTTTTTTCATACTTTTAATATCTTAAAATTAACTTATAATATATTGTAAATTGATTTAATTGTAGAGGATTTATGAATTACAATTTTTCTCTTATAACATTAGAATTAGGAATTCCAGTTATAGCAACTATTATATCTATTGTAGGTATAATATTATATGCTTATATATATTTTCAATTGTATGAAGAAACGCAGGCTATTATATTGTCTTTAGGTTTTTTATGTTTTGTATTTTCTGCTTTAGAAGCAATAAATATAATCATATCATTATATAGTCCTAATCACCCATTAACATTAAATTTATATAAATTTGAGCAATTAGCCTTATCTCTTACTATTATCCCTTGGCTTGCCTACATAAGAACCCAGCTTACATTAAGTGAGAAATTTCATTTTGTATTAGATAAGCTTTATATAGCAATTGTATTTATATTTATATTATTGTCTGCTATAGCCTTATTATATCCTCAGGCTTTTATATCTTCTAATAATCCTATAACTACTTTAAATGATACTATGAAACACAGTATAAAAAGCAGAGGAGAGTTAGGTCCTGTATATGTTTTCAGAGATTTTATATTTACAATATATTGTTTTGTTATTATATGTGCTTTTATATATGAAATGACTGTAAATAAAAAAGTTAAGAAAAATATACATTTTCTTGTTTTAATATCATTAATCTCTTTGGCATTTTTTGATGATTTTAATGGCGTATCAATATATAGAGAATATTCAAGTAATTTTTTGTTTTTTTCAAATTTAACTTTTTCAAGAATCACATTAGTATATGCTGTATTTAATGTTATAATGATATATTTTTCTGTAAGCAGATTTATTTCAGCGATACATAGGAAAACTACTCAGTCTTATGATTTGGAAAGCATAAAAGCTCAGGATTCTATTATTATTAATACAGCAATAAACACTTCTGAAAAATTATCAGAACTAAAAGATAATTTTGCAGACTCTGTAAATAATTTGGTAAGCAGAGTTGAAAACACATATTCAACAATTAATAATTTGAAAAATGATATAAATAAGGTTATAGAGTATACTAATGAATTTATAACTATAGAAAATTTCCAAATTAATGATGGCAAAATCAATGTAGATAAAATTAACGAATTAGTAGAGACTTATCCTAATTTGCAGATATCTGTAGAACTGCAGAAGAAAGCACTTGAAGAATCAAATTTAAAACTTCAGGAATCTGTAGAAAAAATATATAAGCTTCAGGCAGAAAGCAGAGATACAGTGAGTTTATTTGAAGATTTCCAAAAAAAACTTGAAGAGGAAAAAAATAATTTTATTAAAGAGTTTAGTAAATCAGAATCTTTTAATCAATTAAGTTTTCAAATTAATAGAATTATTTCTTTTATGACAAATATGTCTGATAAAACTAAGACTCTTGCCATAAACTCAAGTATACAGGCTTCAAAGGCTGGAGAATGGTATAATAATTTTTCTGTTGTATCTAAAGAGGTAGCAGAATTAGTATTTGAAACTTCTGATGCTACAAATAATATGCAAAAATTATTGTTTCAAATAGAGGATATATTTAAAAAGTTTAATTATTCAAGCAATAATATTACTAATAATGTATCTTTGCTTATAGAAGAGATGAAAAATCATTATGACAGGCTTAATAAATTTAATAAAAATATGGAAAAACAAAATGATTACAATATGAATATAATAAAAAATACTGATAAGATGTATAATTCAATATCAAATATGACTAATATTATTATTAATGAAGAGAATGATTTTCTTAATATAAAAAGCAAGATAGAAGAAATTAATGCTTATATATTGGATATATCAGAAAAAGCTTCTATAGAAAATAATGAGGTAAAAAATCTTATGAGAGATATGAATAAATTATTGGCTACTTCTAATGATTTAGAATCTGTTACTAGCAAACTTAATGAGGAGATGAAAAGATTCTTAGAATATACTAATGATTTAGAAGATAAGGTTGATGAATATTCTAAAGTAATTTAATAAGGAACAGATATGAATATATTATCAAATTTAATATTAGGATATAATATAACAATACTAAAATTATTAGTGCCTATTATTGGTATTTCTTTAATGTCCGTATTTATTATGTTATATTTATTACTTTCTATTAAAACGAAAAAGGCTATATATATTACTATTTCTGTTACACTTACATTTATACTCATTTATAATATTATATCTCTTATTATAATATTTTTTGAATTGTATGGTATCAATAAAACTATAGCTTTGAATATGTATACTGCCAATAGTATATTAATACTGATTGCTGTAATGCTTATGCCTATAAATACAAAGAGTTTTATATCTGGGAATAAAACTTTATCAAATGTAAATAATGTAGTTTTTATAACTGGTATAGTTTTATCGGTTGTATTAATAATTTTTACTATAATATATCCAAGCAGATTTTTGTCAGTTACTATTAATTATTATGATTCTTCCAGCGTATCATATTTCTTAAGACCTAGAGGTTTATTTTTCTTACTTAGAACTTGTATTATATTATTTGTATTTTTTGTAATGTTTATATCTTCTTTATCAGATATGATAATGAATTATAATTATAAAGTAAATATACCTATGATTATAGCAAATTCAATATCATTAATTTTAATAGTAAGATATTTATATGTGGATAAAACTTTAAATGGTCTTGATTATGATAGAATAGGGCTTGCTATAATAATATCATCTTCTTTTAGGTCTATATCAATATTTTCTTCATTTGCCAAAAATGCCCTTGATTCTATAAAGAGAGAGAGTATATTAAATAATAAACTTCATCTTAATTTAAAGACATTAAATAATATAGATAGAATCTCAGAGGAGCTAAATAATATAGATAAAAATTTAATGGATACGTCTATGTTTGTATTTGAGATAGATAAAGAAACTAAAGATGCATATAATATTATTAGTTCTAAGATAGATGCTATATTAGATGCTAATGATAAATTAATAGAAGCAAAAAATAGTAAGAAAAATCTTATTAAAGACGGATTAAAATATACAAATACCATCTTTACATTTTTTGATAAATATAAATCTCAAATGCAGGAACATTTTAGAGTATTAAGCCAGACAATATCAAATTTGAAAGAATCTGATTTTTCTAATGAACAAATAATGACTTTAAAAAATGAGTTAAGACTTATAAAAGAAAGTTTAATTGAAACATCTAATAGATTTCTTTCTATTATATTAGAATCAGCAGATCAGTTTAAAGATGTAAGCACAATAACAGAGGCAATATACAGCACAATAGAATATATAAAAGCCATTACAAATAAAACAAACCTTTTATCCATAAATGCCGGAATACAGGCATCTAAAGCTGGTTTTTATGGAAAGAGTTTTTCTGTTGTGGCAAAGGAGATAGGTGCTTTATCTTTTGAAATATCTAAAGGAACAGAAGCAATAGAAAAAATGCTTACTGATATATTTGCAGGACTTGTTGTAATAGAAAACTCTTCATTTTATATACATGATCACTGCAAGATTATTTCAGAAGAGGTAAGCAGTATTGCAGAAAATATAGACAATCTTATTAATGAAATAGAAAATGATATCAGCAGCGATTCTAAAAAGTTGAGTAATTTTAAATCTTTAGAGCAGTATAATGAAGTTATGTCTAATATTTTGGTAAATCAGAATTTGATAGTTTTATCTATAAAAGAAAATATTGCTGCTATGCTTGATGTTCAGAATAATTTAAATGCAAAAATAGAATATCAAAATCAAGATGTATATAAAATATTTAATAATTTTAATACTATAATAAAAACTAAAGATGAGCTTAACGATATAACTAAAAAAATAGGAAGTTATTCTTCATTTTCTCATACTGATATAGAGGCATTATCAAATATTATAAATACACATAGAAAGAAGAGCAGCTTCACATTTGCCCCTATTATAGCATTACTAAAGAAATCATAATGATTAATATTGATACATTATTGATTATAATATTGACCATATTATTTATATATGGTTTTAAAAAGGGACTTATATCTATTATTATACCTATTGCTGCTGTGATAGTTTCTTTTATAATAGCTCCTATTATATATAATCATATGTCGAAATATTTTGATCATTCTATTATTTTGAAGATTATATCTTTAATAGTTACTTACTCTGTTATAAGGATAATACTTTCAAAGGTAGAAAAAAGTGTAAAAGATATTTTGAAAATAATATATTTATCTTGGGTTGATAGGATTATTGGTGCTGCTATAGTTTTATTTGCTGCATGCATTATTATTTATTTTTTATCTTCGATAATTATGTATTATCTTCCGGAATATTTTAATTATATAGAAAAATCAAAAGTGATTAATTTAATATTTGAATTATTTAAAAATAATTATATATCAGATTTTATTAATAATAGTGATATATTATAAAATTAAATGCTTATTTTTGTAATAAAAACCAAGCATTTAAATATTTTGTTAATTTTCAGTATCTTTTACTTTTACAACCAAACCAGCTGCCTCAAGCAATGATACAATATATACTTTATCATTATCCTCTATATCTATAGCCATATTGCATACACCGAATACAGGCTCAGGTGCAGGTCTTACAACTACTTCTATTCCAGCATCAAGCAAAATTTTTTCTGCTTTAATTAAATCTCTAGGTGTTTGTAAATAACAAAAACTCTTTACCATAATTCATTTCCTAATGTATTGATTAAATATTTTAAATCTTCTTTTGTAGTATACGGTGAGAAAGAAAATCTTATAGCACCATTATCATTTTTATAAAAATTATGTGCTAAAAAAGCACAATGAAAACCATATCGGCATTCTATATTATAGTCTTCATATAGTTTATGAGCTAAATCTGACATACTTATAGAATTAGTAGTTATAGAAAATACAAACCCCTGCGTATTTTTATTTTTAGACCATACAGTTTTATATTTCTTGAGATTTTCTATTTTGTTTATTGTGTCTATCAAATCTTCCGTAGTAATATTCCAATCAGGTCTGTGTTTTAGTGCCGCCAAGAGTCCTATAATTCCTACAGTATTGGGAGTTCCTGCTTCATATATTTCCGGTACACTATATGGGGTTTCATATCCATCTCCAAAACCGCCTCCGAAGTATGCAGGATTTAGGTTTTCTGGATTTTTCACATAAAAACCGCCTGTTCCGGTAGGTCCTAAAAGTCCTTTATGACCAGTAAATGCTATAAAATCAACATTCCATTCATCAGCTTTTATTTCATGCACTCCTACTGCCTGAGTAGCGTCAGCAAGCATCGGTATATCGCCTATGGTTTCTTTAATTTTAGCTATAGGCTGTATTACTCCGCTTATATTACTCTCCATATTAACTATAACTAATGATATTTTCTCTTTTTTTATTATACTTTTAAGAGCATCTGTATCTATTATACCGCCTTCTATTGAAGGTATTATTTTATATTCCACATTATTATTTTTATTTAACTTGTATACAGGTCTAAGCACTGCATTATGCTCCAAAGCAGATATCAATATTTTACAATCATGCAGGTTCAAACCTATAAGTATATCATTTACAGATCTAGTAGCCCCAGAAGTAAATATTATATTGGCGTCATTTTTAGTGCCTATAAATTTTTTAGCTAATATTTCTCTGCATTCTTCTATCTTCTGAGTGGTTTCTTTTCCTCTTTTTGTGTTAACTCTTCCGTAAGTGCCGCCTACATTCATTATAAAATTATACATCTCTTCGGCAACTTCCTTAGGTTTAGGAAAACTAGTTGTAGAATTATCAAAATAATAATTTTTCATAATAAAAATAAGTTTTATGCCCTTATTACAGCAGAAGCATTAGCCATAGCCTCTATAATTCCAAGCATATTGGTTTGCTCTTCTACTTTAATTCCTTCTAATTCATAAAATTTAACACAAGTACCACAGAAAAATATTTTTATTCCTGCATCTCTTAATTCCTGAAGTAAAGTTTTATAAGGCTCTTCAATACCCAAATAAACTCCGCCGTTATAGCAATATAAAGCTTCAGGTTTTGGATTTGCATCTTTTAAAGCACCTAAAAATGCCTTTAATAATAATTCTCCAAGCTCATCATTTCCAAGTCCCATAACTTTTTTATCAACTACTGCTATTACAGGTCCTGATGATTTTTCTTTGCTGTTATTTAATGACAATTCTTTATTTTTTACAATTTTAAAGTTTTGACCTTCATTAGTGTATGTTATGCCATTATTTTTTAAGAAGTCTGTGATATTGTGAAAAGCAACATCATCATCTATAAGAACTTCTATTTCTTCGTTTAATGCAGCATTGTTTAGAGCAGTTTTAGTTAGAATTAATGGTTTTGGGCAAGGCACGCCTCTAGCATCTATAGTTTTCATAATCTTACTTCCTTAAATAATTTTGTAGATAATGATAATAATAATATATCAAAATTACTTTATTGTCAATTATGTATTATAAACTAATATTATTTCTTAAAAGACGGTAATGATTTTATCAAAAGTATGGCTATAAAAGTTATTATGCTTATCAAAACTATGGTAGCACCGGGTTTTAATCCTTTATAGTATGAAATAAATATTCCTAGTATTGTAAAAAATAAATTGAAAATCACAGCATAAATAATAGTTTTTTTATAGCTGTTTGCAATCTGCATAGAGCATGCAGCAGGAACTACCATCATTGACGATACTATTAAAGAGCCTATCGTTCTTGCTGATATTGATACGGCGGCAGCTGTAAGTATTGTAAATATGAAGTTTATCCTATTAACTGGAACACCTGATAATTTAGCTAATCTTTCATTAAATGTTATATAGAAAATCTCTTTATATAAAAGTATAAAAACAAGTATAGATATTAAACTTATTAATATTATTAACTTTAATTCAAAATCACTTATAGCTACTATACTTCCGAATAAAAAACTGTTAAAATTAGCATTGTTGGAAACAAACCCTGAGAGTACTCCTGCAATTCCTATTGATAAAGACATTATAATTGATATAGACATTTCTCCATATTTTGATATTTTTTTTCTGATAAACTCAATGGATAAAGCCGCCAATATACAAAATACAATTGAGGCTGCTATAGGATTAATATTAAATACAAGCCCGAAAGCAACACCTGCAAGAGAGGTATGAGATATGGCATCTCCTATCATAGAAAGCCTTTTTAATACAACTACAACACCTATGCATGGTATAATTACAGCAAGCATAATACCTACTATAAAAGCCTTACGCATAAAATCATACTGAAATATTTCCATATAAGTTTTCCAAAAATCAATGATAATTGAAGATATTATACTATAATTATTTTAAAATGAAAGTTTATAAAAGGGCTTATTTAAATATAAGCCCTTAATATAATAAAATTATATATTATTATTCATTACCAAAAGAAGGTAAGTACCAAGTGATTCCAGTAGTAGTTTCAAAATATACAGGTATAGAATTTCCGTTTGGAGCATAATCTCCATTAATGTCCATCTCAAAATACCATTCTAAATCTTCAACTGGAGTAATATAAAGCTCAGTATATGCAGACCAAGCTAAAGCATGAATTAGACCAGAACCTTTAAATCCCTCATCAATAATAGAGTATCCCAAACCCGGTTCCATATATAAAGTAATTATATCGCTGCTCGCTTCTAATCCTAAAGTAGGAAGTATTGATAATTGATAAGTCTCTCTTTCAAGCAAATCAGTACCTACACTTGTTGGTATTATTACACTGTCTGAATATACTTCATAACTTCCTAAAGTTTTTCCCTTAGCACCTAAAGAAGTATCATAAGTAACTTTAATAAACGGAGTAAGAGAAACGTTTCCAACTACTGCTCCAAAATATAGTCTGAAATCAAAACCGAATGATGAAGCTGTGTATGTAGAATAGGTATCTTTAGTCTGATTAATTCCGTATTTTAATGTCAATCTGAATTCTTTAAAAATATCTGAATCACTATAATATCTTATTTGCGGGTCAAGGCTTATACCTGTATATTTATAATTATTAACGTTAAATAGAGAATCTGTTACAGCAATTTGTACCGGAACTACTATTCTTAGGTTATTGTTTAAGGCATTAACAGCCAAAACAGGAGTATGTATACCAAAATTTTTATGCGAATTTAGAATTTCATCTATTAACGGCATAGTGTAATTGTATCCTATACCTATGCCTATCAAGTCTGAAGTATATCCTATACCAGCAGATATAGTTGCATCCAAATTAAAATTATTATCTGAAGAAACTAGTATTGAGCCTAAATAACCAGTATTAGCTCTAAAACCAAATGTACCTTTAATGGTATCATTTCCTAATGTAAAGCCTAATTGATCCATTCTGGCTCTGAATTGATTTCCATCTGTGAGAAAGTCAATCCAATCATTATTATTGCCGTACATACCAAAAACTAATGCATTGCTTATAGATAGTACAGCAATTACAGTAAATAAAACTTTTTTCATAGTTTGAATTCTCCTAAAAAAATTTAGGAAATTATATATATTATATACTAAAAAATCAAATTTATTTTACATTAAAATATATTTTTGTTAATTAATATTATAAAATGTAATCAAAATCAGCATGAACAAGCATTATCACTATTAGGGTGTTTATGCTTATGAGAAAGCTCTATATCTATTTGATTCTTTTCAAGTTCTATTAAAGTACCGTCCTCAAAACAAAATATTCTATTTGATATTTTTGACATTCTTTCCACATCATGTGTAACCATTATTATAGATACATTTTCATTTTTATTTAAATTATAAAGTATATTGTATATTAGTTCTGTTGTTTCTCTGTCAACTCCATTAGTAGGTTCATCGAGTACAAGCAAATTTGGTTTTGATATTAAAGTTCTTGCTAAAAATACTCTCTGAACCTGACCGCCTGAAAGTTTATATATCATTCTGTCTTTATAATTTTCCATACCCAAAAGTTTTAAGGCTTCTATAACTTTATTATGATGTTTTTTATTAGGAAATCTAAATAACCCTATATCAGCAAAATTATTAGACATTACAATTTCATAAACTGTTGCTGGAAAATTCATTATTTTAGAATATGCATTTTGTTCTAAATATCCGATTTTTTTCCAATCTTTAAAATTATTTATATCTTCTCCGTATAGTTTTATACTTCCTTTATATTGATGAAGTTCGCCTAGTATAAGTTTTAATATAGTACTTTTTCCAACTCCGTTAGAGCCTATTATAGATACAAAATCACCTTTATTTATATCGAAACTTATGCATCTTAATATGTCCTCTGAAGTATATCCAAAATGTACATTTTTAAACTCTATAACTTTATCCATAATATTATTCTTTATATTTATATTTGATATCTTATTGATTAAGACCGTTAGTTAATGATATAAGATTTTTTTCCATTACAGAAAAATAGTCTTCGCCATTTTTTATATCTTCTTCGCTTAAAGATTCTATTGGGTTTAGAGTGTATGTTAAAGCTTGAGTTTCTTTAGCTATAGAATCCACCAATTTTGAACTTGAAAACTCTTCATAAAATATAGCTTTTATATTATTATCTTTCATAAAACTTATTGTTTCTGACATAGCTTTAGGGTCAGCTTCATCTCTTGCAATAGCCACCTGATTTAAAGAATATTCTTTACAGAAATGACCGAAAGCAGGGTGTGTTACTATAAGATTGGTGTTCTTTATATTAGATAAATTATCTTTGAATTTTTTATCAAGCTCATCTAAACGTACAGCGTATATATTGTAATTAGAATTATAATAGCCGGCATTATCTTTATCTATTTCTGAGAGAGCATTTTTGATATTTTCCATTTGTTTTTTTGCTTTTATAGGAGAAAGCCAAAAATGAGGGTCTAATTCTTCTTTTTCTATACCATATGAAGTTTCTAAATAATTTAAATCATTTATACTTTCTTTTACAGTATCAGCCCAATGTTCCATTCCGCCTCCGTTATATACAAAAAGGTCTGCTTTAGTTAAATTACCCATATCTTTTGAAGTTATTTCAAAGTCATGAGGTTCTGAACCTGATGAAGTCATGTTATAAACATCTGCTTTTTCTCCGCCTATTTTTTTAGCAAAGTCATATATAGGGTATATACTAGCATAAATCTGAAGTTTTTCAGCATTTGATTTTGGCTTATTTATTACGAGATAATTTTCTTCTGATTGACTGTTATTATCTTTTTTGGCATTATTATTACAGCTAATAATTAATATTAATATAAAAATAGTTGTTATAATTTTATTCATATGTTAAAAATCCTTTAATAAATAATTGATAAATATTATTTTAATATTATAATACTATAATTGTCAAATTTCAACATGTTTTAAAGCACTAACATTTGGATAATATATAAAAATACATATTTAAATATAAAAACTTTTTACCGACAATAATAACAGCATTATAAATTAAATTAGGATAATTATGAAGTATATTGTACAGGTTTTAGCTATATTATTAATTATATTATCTTGTTCAACTACAAAATCTGTTACCCATACAGAAATTAATACTGATGATAGTCTTAATGGAAGAAAATTTAAATTGATAAGTATTTATCCGGAAATGAATATCACTATAGAGTTTACTCCAGACACTATTTTTGGATTTTCTGCTGTTAATAATTATTCATCATCATATATGCTTGACGGTGATATATTTAATGTATTATCTATATCTATGACAAAAAAGACTGGAAGCAGAGAGAAAATTGCAGCTGAAATTGAATATCTTAATATGCTTAAAAATGCAACTTCATATGAGATTAAAGGAAAAAAATTAACAATATATACATTGTTGTCAAATAATAATTTAGTGTTTGAAGAAATATAATTATTGGGATATTTTAATGGTAAGAAATTTTGTATTAATATTTAGTTTTATTATGATAATTTTTATAAGCTCCTGTGCTTCATCAAAGAAATCAATAGCAGTATCTACAAGTACGCTTAATGGAAAAACATTTCAGCTTACTAATATGTTTGAAGGAAGAGGTATTACTATATCTTTTTATAATGAAGAGTTTTACGGATACAGCGGTTTTAATACTTATTTAGGAAAGTATGAAATGAGAAGAGGCGATATGATTATATTTAAAGATATGGTTGTTACAAAAATGGGCGGAGAATCAGAAGCTATTGAGGCAGAGAGACAATATATTGAATTATTAAATAAAGCATCTTCAATAGAGCTTACAAGCAATATGCTTACCATAATAACATTAGATGAGGAAAGACTTGTATTTAAAAGAATAAAATAAAAATGAAATGAATAATAAAAAAATTATATATATATTATTTGGTATAATTATCTTTATTTTGTTATGGTGCTTTATTTCTATTAAAATCAATTCTGAAATAATATTTCCAAATATATTTACAATAATAAAAAAGTTAGGTGATATTGTATTAGAAAAATCATTTTATAAAGATTTGATGTATAGTATAGTTAGGGTATTTGCGGCATTTATTTTGTCATTTTTGTCTGCTTTTTTATTCGGGGTATTATCGGGTATATTTTTACCTTTAAGATATATACTTATGCCTATAATAAATTTTATACGTACTATACCTACAATACCTCTTATATTAGTTGCTGTAATATGGTTTGATAATGATACTGTGCCTATATTTGTATCTATGCTAGTTATATTTCCTATAATATATGATGCTATTACTAACGGCATTATAAATGTTGATAAAAATCTTATAGAAATGTCTTTGTCTTACAATGTATCTTTAAAAAATCAGATAATTAATCTTTATATACCTTATATAAAACCTTATGTTTTAACTGCTTTATCACAGTCTATGGGTATTACTTGGAAAAGCATATTAGCGGCTGAAATATTGGCACTTCCTAGCTTTGGTATAGGAAGCAGACTTTATGAGTCGCATTTATATTTGGATACTGTAAGTTTATTTGCCTACTCTCTTATTGCTGTGATATTTAATGCTGTTTTGGAAATCATTATAAGGATTACTCATGACAGATAAAATATTTAAATTAGAAAATATAAATCTATCATATAAAGATTTAATAGTGTTTAAGAATTTCAATATAGATTTTCATTTAAACAGTATAAATATAATATTAGGTTCTTCAGGTTCTGGAAAAACTTCACTTTTAAATATAATCTCTTCACATATCGCTAAAGATGATAAAGCATTTGTATATCAGGATCCTAGACTTCTTAATTATTTTAACTGCTACAAAAATATAGAATATGTGCTGAAAGATAAAATAAAAGAGAAAGATAAAAAAAACAAAATAGATAAACAAATAAAATATGCTTTAGAAATGGTAGGGCTAACAAAAAATATATATTCAAAACCAAGCGAATTAAGCGGAGGAATGAGGCAGAGATTATCACTTGCAAGGGCTTTAGCCTATGATTCAAATTTTATACTTATGGACGAGCCATTACAGGGGCAGGATATAAAAAAGAAGAAAGAACTTATTGATATAATAAAAAAAATACAGCTAAATACAAATAAAACTTTTTTCTATGTTACTCATGATGTATCTGAAGCTGTTATGCTTGGAGATTATTTGTATGTGCTTTCAAATAAATACGGATATACTAAACTTATATATGAAAGAGAAATAAAAAATAATTATTTAAATAGTGCATTACAGTCAGAATTAATAGAGGTTTTGATTGATAGCTAAAAAATTTATTTTTTAGCTATATACTGTAACAATTTTATTTTGTTAACTTATGCATTTTATACATAATTATTAACTTTTTTCATGGCTTCTCCAAAGTTTTACCATAGGCAAGCTTCATGAAAAACGTAATTATGAGAGCTTTATGTTTTATATGTATGTATTAAATTTAGCATATAACATAAATTTAAACTACCCATAAAGATAGACTTCGTCAAATGCAGTTCTTTTGGTTCTTTCATACAACGCCGCCGGCTGATAGACGTCATAAAAGAACTTGGCTATAAGGCAAAGTCACAAATATTAAAAACAAAATATAACTTTATTTTTTACAAACTTGTTTATGTGTATACTGCAATATTCACAATAAAGAAGCCCTGTTGTAATCTGTTATATCCGTTCCTATTTTTTGAGCTAATTCTTTTACTGTTATTTTTTTGTCATATATAGCATTAAGTTCGCTGTCAGTTGCTCCGACAAGCTCAACAAAAATAACTTTTCCATTAGGTGTGTCTATTTCGCCTGCTTCATCTGGTATCGTTATGAATCCAGTTATTTTAGATTTTTGTTTTGAGTCTATTCCTTCTTTTTGTTTAGTCCATATATATTGGTATGGATTGAATATTGATCCGCTTTCAAATACATATCCTGCCAGTTGCTGTAAAAATCCTACTGCTGACTTTATTTCATCATCTGAAGCGTCTTCGTCTTTGGTATTATAAGCTTGTTTTTCATTCATTTTTAATTTAAAAGTAAGTTCAAAACCAAATCCGCTGTATTCTTTATCTTCAGATTCTTTTTCATAAAGTTCACTAAATCCGTAAGTAACAAAATGATAATATCCATCACACCTGTAAACGCTTACTCCGTCAAGAGGGTCTTTTCCTCCAAGTTCATAGCTTATTATAGGTCTGTAGTGTAAAGGCTCTTTTTGTTCTTTGTATATTTTTTCAAAAGTTTTAGTTATGGCATCAAAACCAGAAGTGTTTATTTCTTCGTTATTTAAATCATTATTGTTTAAATTTTCTTTGCTCATAATATTCTCCAATTATTATGTTAATTATTAAAATTTAGTATAACAGATAGAATTTATATATCAAGATATTTTCATTATTACTGCTTGAAAAATTATAAAAATATTCTAATATACAAATTATAAATTGATATTCAGGATAAATGAATGATAAAAAAAGAAGTACAGCAATTATTTGAATTAGGAAAAAATGCTTTTAAAGAAAAAAGATATGAAGAGGCTATTTATAACTTAGAAAAGATAATTGATATTTATAATAAAGATTTAGTTTTTTATTCTGATAATGAATATATTATTTATAATGAAGATGATACTGATAATATACATGCTCTTTTGGCTAATACTTATTATAATATAGGAGCTTCCAAGCATAATCTTAAAAATTATAATGAGGCTATAGAATATTTTAATAAGACTTTAGAATTGGATTCTTCTTTTTTTGATGTTTATTACAGTAGGGGAGTAGCTGAGTATCATTTGAAATTTTACGAAAATGCCGTTTCTGATTTTACTAAGGCTTTAGAAGTTAATCCTAATTTGCAGAATGCATATTATATAAGGGCTTTATGCTATGCTAAGATAAATAAACATAAAAAGGCTATTGAAGATTTTGATACATTGCTTAACAGTTTCGATGAAATAAATTATATTTACTATTATTACAGAGGACTTTCAAAGTTTCATTTGAATTTATTTGAAGAAGCTGTAAAGGATTTTGATATTGCTGCCTACTATTTACCTAATGAAGGATATATTTATTATGATAGGGCATTAAGTTATTCTAAATTAAATATGTTTGATAAGTCTATAAGAGATTATACAAAGGCTATAGAAATAAATAAAAATGAGATAGACGCTTATTATAATAGAGCTTCATCATACTGTGAAATAGAAGAATATTACAAGGCAATAGAAGATTATAATAAAGTTATAGAATTAAATCCTGATGATGATGAGGCTTATTATAATAGGGCTTTAACATACTCAAAAATAGAAGCATACGATAAGGCAATAGAAGATTATGATAAAGTTATAGAATTAAATCATAATGATAAAGAAGCTGTTTATAATAGAGCTTTATGCAAACAGAGCGTGAATTTATTTGAAGAGGCAATAAAAGATTTTAATGCTATAATTAATTATGATAATATATTTGTTTATTATAATTTGGGTATTTGTTATTTGGAATTAGAGAGATACGAAGAATCTGTTAATAATTTTGATCTATTTATAGAGGTTAATCCTGATTTTGCTGATGCATATTATTATAGAGGAAATGCCAAGTATGGTTTAGGATATTATGATGAGTCTATTGAAGATTATAATAAAACTTTGGAATTGGATAATGTTTATATAGATGCTTATTATGAAAGGGCTAAGGTAAAAATTGAGCTTAGCATGTATGATGAAGCTATGAAAGATTTTGACGAAGCATTATTTTATATAGAATCAGATTCTGATAGAGCTTATTTATATACTTTGAAAGCAACTTTAAATGAAATATCAAAAAAATATGATGATGCTATAGAAAATTATACTAATGCTATAGAACTTGGAAATGAATGTTATTATAAAATGGCTATTGCCAAACATAATGCAGGATTAATAAAAGATGCTCTTAATGATTATAATAAGGCTATAGAATTAGAACCTTATAATTATGAAATATATGGTTATAGGGGAAATGCTGAACTTGATTTATATTTATATAAAGAGGCTATCGAAGATTTTAATAAAGCTATAGAGTTAAATCCAAATTATGATGAGGCATATTATAATAGGGGTATTGCAAATGAGGCATTGAAAAATTATGATGAGGCTTTTAGAGATTATGAAACTACTGTGAAATTAAATCATAAACATGATTATGCTTTTAATAATTTGGGAAGCTGTTATGTAAAATTAAAAGAATATGACAAGGCATTAGAAAATTTTTATAAAGCATTAGAAATAAATTCTGAACTTGCCATTCCTACTAACAATATAGGAGAGGTGAAATCAAGATTGGCTTTAAAAGAAAAAAACAATATAGAAAATTATAATAAATTAAATAGTGAAGCATTAGAATATTTTAATAAATCATATCAAACAGCTTTAAAAAATAATGATGAATATGAAATAAATGCAATTATGGATAACATGAAAGAATTAGCCCTTGAAAATATAGATCCTGCAATAGAGTTCTTAAAAAATAATAATATTGATTATTAAAACGTTTCTGTTAATCTTAAATCCCATATTAAGAGTATAAGCCAAGTATATATAAATCTGTTACTTGAATTATTGAACTCTATATTAATTTTTATTTTATCATTATAATTGGTTTCAGTATTGATAATTTTTGTTTTTATATAAAAATCTTGATTATTGTATGAATCTTTATAAGAATATCCGTTAATTTCATAATAACTTTTATGTTCCATATTCATATCATATCTTTGAGAAAATGCTTTTATTGTACCATAGCTTATTTCTATATTTTGTAATTTGTTTAACACTTCTTCTAAATTATTTATTTGTATATTTGTAAACTGCATTATCGGCTGTGATAATTCATAGTCTTCAAGCTGTTTTTTCCATTTTGATATAATACTCTTTTCCATTTCTATAGGGCTTGATAAACTTACAAAATAATTGTCATTTATATTTACTGTATTATCATCGTAGTTTGTATAACTACCATCGTCTGAATATCTGAATGTTGTTATAAAATTATTATTTTCATCAAATAAATTCCAAACTAAATTAACAGCAAATTTATTCATTATTGGATTATCAATAAATACTTCTTTAAAAAAATTGAAATCATACTTTTTTCCTGTTAATAGAATTTTTATCAAATTTCTACTCTGATTTTTTATAATATTTGGAATTTCTTTTTTTATGTATTTAATTTCTTCTTTTATACTATCATCAAAGTTTTTAGGTATTTGTTTTAATATTTTATTTTCTTTAATATCAAAATAATCTATAGTATAATCATGTTTCAAAATTATTTTATATTGATTATTATTTATTATTTTCTCTCCGTTTCTATCAAATCCGAAATTTGGTATAGCTTTTAATCCGAATTCATAAACACTCAAATTATTTTCTTTTGCTATATCTTCAACAATTTTTTCTGTCATCTCTTTTACTTCAGATTTTTTGCTTTTTTTGAACACATTATAAAGCATGTTAATAGCATATTTACTGTTTTTATTGATAGAAAATATAATCAAACATAATTTTGAATCTTTTTCTTTTTTGTAAATCTCTCTTAATGCTTCATCGCCTCCATATATTCCATAGATAATAGCTGAGGTTTCTTTGTTGGTGTTTATGTATATTGTTTTTATTGCATTTATAAAAAATTTTTCATCAATTAAATTTATAATATAATCTATCTGTTTTATTCTGTAGGCTTCTCTTTTTAATTCTAAATATGATAAGTAAATATATTTTATTATTCTTTTATCTATATTTTCAATTTTTATATCATCTATAAATTGTACTTTTTTATCATCTTTTTTATTATAGTTTTTATCTATATAATTATAAACCTCTTCTATGCTATTAAAACTTTCAATATAATTTGGTATTAACTCTTTTAATTCATTATAAAAATTATTTATTAAATATCTTTTAAGAAAATTAACTTTTTTATTTTTATGATTTTCTATAATTTCATATATCTTTTTTACATTGTTTTTTATAAAATCATTTAAATTATTTTTTTCTTCTTTATCCAAAGTCAATGCATATAAATAAGTCTTGAATTTAAAAGTTAATTCTAATGCAGAATCTTTATTAAAATTACTCATATCTGAAAGATTATCAATATTCCAATCATCTAAATTTTGATTGAATGCTGATGTATTTGAAAACATACTTCCTGCATCTTTTAATTTTTTTGTATTCCAATTATTAATAGGTCTATTAAAATCTCTTGCAAACATAAACATGCATCTCATATTAGTAACGTTACTTACATTCCAATTATTAAGAGACTGATTAAATGCATAAGCCAATGAAAACATACCAGACATCTCTTTCACTTTAGAAGTATTCCATTTAAATAAAGGCTGATTAAATTTATGAGCAGATGAAAACATATGATTCATATTTTCTACATTACTTACATTCCAGTCATTTATATTTTGATTAAAACTTTCAGCACAATGAAACATATCGCTCATACTTTGAACTTTACCTACATTCCAATTATCAAGAGGCTGATTGAAACTTTTAGCATTCATGAACATACTATTCATATTTATCACATTACTTACGTCCCAATCATTCAAAGGTTGATTAAATTTTTCAGCCAAGAAAAACATATAAGCTGTATTTTTTACTTTAGAAACATTCCATTTACTAATATCCTTATTAAAATTCCTATTAGCAGAAAACATACCAGCCATATTTTCTACATTAGAAGTGTCCCAATTCTCTATACCATCATAATTATCTCTATTAAAAAAATCGAATAAGTTTGCCATATCAGTTATTAAGCTGGTATCAATATCACCTAAATAAATACTTTCATCTGTTATTAAATCTTTTAATTCTTTTTTGGAAGTAGGCTTGTATTTCATCTTTATTCCTAATGGTATATTATTTTAATAATTAAATATTCTTTTTGAAGTATTGCTAATAAAGTCAATTATGTATTTATCTTGAGGCTCATTTACTTTATAATATTCTAATAATTTTTGATATTCTGTTTTTATTGTGTTTATTATTTCTTTTTTATATTTTTTATTATTTTTCAAAATATTTTCTAAGTATGATGTTGTATTTCTTATTTTTTCTGTGTTTTTATTTGAACATGCTTTTATAAATTCGTCTATATAAATATTGAATATATTATCATTTTCTAAACTGCTGATAGATAGAAGATACAATATAGTAGAGTTTCTGTTATTAATAAATATATCAAACTCGTTAAAATCGATTAAATTATTTTTATATAGATATAAAGCCATGTTTATAAAAATACTAAAGTTATTTTTCTTATTTTCTTCATTAGATAATTTTTTGTAATATTCCAATGCCAATTTTATTTCATCTGTCCAATCAAAGATTTCTTTTTTAAAATTACTTATATATAAATCAGTTTCTGCATGAACTTTGAAATATAAAACTCTAACATAAGAATCTATAATATCTTTGTTTTTAAATGCTTCTTTTATATGTTTTTCTATTTTTTTGTAATTATGATTTATTAATAAAACAGCAAATAGTAGTTTATAATTTTCATCTTTTTCCAAATTGTATAAATTATATATTTCATTTAGATATTTTTCTTCTAATAATTTGTATTTATGCATCGTTGTTATGATACTTTGTTTATTTATAAAAATTTCTTCTTTTGTATTGTTATTTAATATATTATAATAGCTTTTTATTAAATCATCAATTTCAAGTTTTAGCCTTATTCCAAAAGAACCCATATTATAATTAAGAGATGTTTCCAAAGCCCAATTTTCGTAATAATCTACAAAATTATCATAACATGTTATAAAAGGTTCTTCATAAAACTCTTCATCATAATAAACAACTTTTCCTCTATTTTCTCCAGTTACTATTAATCCTATAGAAGATGAACAGCCCAAAGTACCAAACCTTAATATTCCGTAATATTCAAAGTCTGTATTTTCTATATCATTAGCATTTCCTTCATTTACTTTTTTTGAATATTCTCTCATCAAATCTATTCTGCTGTCATATTTCAAATAATCAAAATACATATCTTCAAATTTATCCATACTATATCCATGACAAGCACCTCCGTTTCCTACTTCAGTTATAAACCAAAAATAATCTTCTGGCAGTTTGAATTCATATTTATTTTCTAATTCTATAACTTTATTTTTACTTATAGGAGGATTTAATTTATATTCATGGCTTTCTGATGCAAATTGTTTAAAGTTTTTATCGGTTTCTTTGCATTTTTTTAATAGATTAAGAATGTTTTGTTTGCGTTCATTATTCAGTTTTTTAATCATTTAATATTACTCTTCATTTTTTTGAAACAATTTTATGAGAACATATTTTTATTCCATATTATGTTAAATAATTTTATTAATAATTTGGTTCGTTTTTCTATTTCTATTTTTCCAAATTTTGAATAGTGCTCAAAATTAATATTATATTCATTTTGAAATTGTTTAAATTGCGGATTATTTTTATAAGTTATTATATTTAAAGATGAAGCATATATATTTTCTTGTGAATATTTTTTTATCTTTTCTTCATAATTACTATCATTTAAACTTGCGTTGATGCTTTTAGGTAATAATAGTAACGCTCCGATTTTATTTCTGTAATTTTCAAATTCTTCTTTACTTGAATATTCATTTTTAAACCATTCATAATGATTAGATATAATATGTTCTATTTCATAAGGATTTTTAGTTTCATTATTCATATAATTAACATAATTTTCAGGCTGTGAAATTTTTTCTTCTATAAATGAAATTATATGTGCTAAGAAATGTTTTAAATATTTTTTATTAAAATTATTTAAATATAAATTATTTAATGTTTCAGAAATATTTAACTTTAAAGTTTTGTATTCTATTTTTAAAGTATTTTTTAATACGTTTATATTAGAATTAGAGTTTCTTATATTTTTTGTTATATTAAATATAGTATATTTTATTGTATTATATGTAACTCTGCTGTAATTAAGTGTTCTTGATAAAATATAAAATTCTATAAATTTAGAAACTAATATTATTTTTTGAGATACGGTTTGCATATCATCTTTATAACATATAGAAGCAAGTAATAATTGCATTTGAAAAGTAAAATCAAGTTTATCATTATAAAATATATATTTGTATTTTTTATTATATGTACATTCATAATTTTTTATTGTTTTATATATATCAGCAAAATATAAAAATTTTTCAATAAAATCTTTATAATCTTTAGATATTTTTAATCCTAATTTATCTTTTTCATCACGAACCCATTTATGAAATTCGCCACCTATAATTTCAAAATCTTTATTTTCAGCACCTGATTTACCCTGACGAATAGTATCAGCATATTGGGATCTTAACCATACTTTTATGAATGTTTCATCTTCTTTATTATCATTTTCTTTTAAACTGAGTATTTTTTCTTTCCATTTTAAATTAAGTTCTTCTCTTTCTTTATCATCTTTTATTTCAGAAAGTATGTATCCTTTAAGCATTTCTGTAGAAGTTAAACTTAAACCTCTGTCATTCATACTTATAAATATTTTGTGAGCATCTTGTTCAGTAGAAGCAACAATTTCAATGAAAAAAAGTTTTTCTATAAGCCAATCACAAAAATGTAGTAAATTTTTTTCTGTAATATCATCTGGAAATATATCACTTATATATTGATAACCTTTATATAAATTTTTTACTGATTCATTAGAATTGATTGTATCAAATTCCTTATTGTTAAAAATTGCCTCCATACATTCTTTTCTTTCATCTATATTTATGTTAAATGATTTTATTCCAAAAGACTGAGAAAATATCATAAAAGGAATACTATCATGAGTTTCATTTATTTCTTTTAACTTATTATTAAGATAAATTAATAATAATGTTAAAGATGATAAACGCTGCTGACCATCAATTATGGCGTTTTCTCTTCCTGCTAAAACAATTGAACCCATGAAATATCCGCCATAATTTGCTACATCTTGACGCGTATGTACATCTTTATAATATTCTAAAAATTCTGATGTAATATCTTCAATTAATTCACCTATATGTTTTTCTTGCCACATATATTCTCTTTGATAATAATGGATAGTATATTTTGTATTTTGCAATAATTCTTTTAATGTTTTAGGTTTACCTTCTATTTTATTCATAATTATTATCCTTATATTGTATTCAGTTGCAGAGCATAATACCTCCTTCATATTTTAATGCCTTTACACTTGTAAGTTCTTTTTTATTTAGAGAGGATTCACTATGAAGTTTGCATTTTAAGTATTCGCCACTTGTACCTATATAGTTATTGTCTGATAAAGTTTTTTCTATGACTATTTTTAAATCTCTTCCTTCAGCATTTTTGTAATATAAATCTTTTAATTTACCATTTAGAGTATTTAATATTTTAGCTCTTTTTAATTTTGTTCTGTATCCTACTTGAGAGTCCATTTTTGATGAAGGGGTGTTTTCTCTGTTAGAATATCTAAATATGTGAATCTTTATAAATTTTGACTTTTCGCATAAATCATAAGTATCATTAAAATCTGTATTTTCTTCATGAGGAAAACCTACCATTACATCGCTGCTTATTGCCATATTGGAATTAGTTTTATATAGTTTTTCTGTAACTGAGAGATAATCTTCTCTTGTGTATCTTCTGTTCATTAGTTTAAGTATTTTGTTGCTTCCAGACTGAAGAGGTATATGTGCATGCGGACAAAGTACATCATCATTTTTAAATAGACTTATAAGGTTGTCATCAAAATAAAGAGGTTCTACAGATGAAAGCCTTATTCTAATGCCGTATTTTGAAGAATGTTCTAATATTTGAGTGAGTATATTATAGAAGCTAATTTCATTGTTATAGTTGTATGACCCCAAATTAAGACCAGTTAATACTATCTCCTTATATCCGTAATCATTAGCCATTTTTACAGCATCAAATATTTTTTGAGGCTCTACGCTTCTATGACTTCCCCTTACTCTTGAAACTATGCAGTATGTACAGAATACTTCGCATCCGTCCTGTATTTTTAAATATGCTCTGCTTTGCTCTTGAGGAAAAAATATTGGATTATTTATTTTATTTTCAGAGTTGTTATGCATAGTATTAAATATTATTTCAGAAGCCTCTTCTTTTTTTTCATTTGGTATAAGTATAATATTGTCCTTTATAATGGAAGAATCTTTATCTTTTTTTGAAACATAGCAGCCTATTAAAAATACTTTTTTTTGTGATAAATCTCCAAGTTTCTCTAAATATGCAATGAGTTTTTTATCACTGTCATTAGTAACAGTGCATGTATTTATAGCTATTGCCTCGGCATTATCTAATTCGGTGATGTTGGCACCCATATTTTTTAATTCATATGAAATTTTTTCGCTTTCATATTGATTTAGTCGGCATCCGAAAGTATGTAAATGTATGTTCATAAATTTCTCTTTTATTGTAAATAGTATTAATTCTCTATTAGTATATATTAAAATCTATAATAACTCAAATATTTTAAAAATATTTAATTAACATAATAATTTTTTGTTATATAAGAATAGAATATTCCGATTAACATAATAAGATATTTTTTTATTTTTGCTACTTGCAGAATTTGACAATTATGTTAATATAATTATGTTTATTAAATAAAATATGAGTATAGTATCAATTTTCTAAATTTGATAAATATATATTATAACTTTTAGGAGTAGGCAATGAATCCTAACTATCGTATAGAGTTGGCAGATAACAATAAAGGGAGAGAAAAAATGACATTTAATAATAGTCCTTCTTTGGATACAGTAATAAAAGTAATAGGAGTCGGAAACGGCGGCTGTAATGCTGTAAACAGAATGATAGAAGAGGGATTAGAAAATGTTGAATTTATTGCTATGAATACAGATGCTCAGGCACTTTCCCGTTCTAATGCTCCTACTAGAGTGGTTTTAGGCGACAGAATAACTCAGGGATTAGGTGCTGGTACCGACCCGGAAAAAGGTGCTGAAGCTGCAAGAGAAGATATTGCTAAAATAGAAGAACTTGTAAATGGTGCTAATTTAGTATTTATAGCAAGCAGTTTCGGAGGCGGTACTGGAACAGGAGCAAGCCCAGTTGTTGCAGAGGCAGCTAAAAAGGCTGGAGCTTTAACTATAGGTGTCGTTACTAAACCTTTTGATTATGAGGGCAAATTAAAAATGAGCCGTGCTGAATCTGGTATAGATAAAATGCTTACTGTAGTGGATTCTCTTATAATAATACCTAATGAAAACCTATATGATATGGTTGATATGGATAATTACAGCTATGAACAGGCTTTATCAGTTGTAGATGATATACTTCGTCAGGGAGTTCAGGGAATATCCGATATAATTACTCAAACTGGATTTATCAATGTAGACTTTGCCGATGTAAAAACTATGATATCTCTTTCTAATGGAAGGGCTCATTTAGGCATAGGTGTTGGAAAAGGTGATGACAGACTTCAAAAAGCTATTACTAATGCATTTGAAAATCCGCTTTTAGATGTATCAAGCATAAAAAATGCAAGAGGTATACTTGCAAATATAGTATGTCCTAAAGATTTTGCTATGAAAGAATACAGAGAAGCAAGCAAAATTATTAATAATTATGCTAATGAAAATGCTAATATAAAAATAGGTGTTTGTCCTAAAGAAGAACTTAAAGATGAAATTATTGTTACTATAGTAGCTACTGGTTTTGATGCTAATATACAAAAAGATTATGATGAAAAAAATAATGATGAAAATGCTAATGACAGATTTAATATATCAAGAAATACGTCTTATAATAACAGCTCCTCTGTTAATAATTCTAATAATTCATTATCTTCTAAATCTTCTAATAGTGAAGTCACCAATAAAAAAGAAATTGATACAGAAATAAAAAAAGAAGTTGAAGAAGTTAAAGAAAATAAAATAGAAGAAAATGAAACTTCCGATAATATAGCAGATGCTGATAATACAGTAAATAAATTATTTCAGGAAGAAAACACTAAAAAAATATATACTGATGAAAAAATTGCATCTGAAAGTAAAATATTATCAGATAATAGAACAGAAAATATTACTGAAATAGACAGCATTAATACAATAGTTAAAGAACCAGAGGCAGAAAAGGAAGTTGAATTGAATACTTCTAATAATACTCTTGAAGTAAAAGATGAGATTAAGAAAGAAGAAATTAAAGCTGATATAATAAAAGAAGAAATAGTAAAAGAACAAATAATAATAGATGAAAAAAATCCGGAACATTATAGTTTTGAGAATAAGATAAAAACTCTTAGAAAACCTCTTATAACTAAATCAAATAGATTTACTAATATGAATGAGAATATATATAGTAATGGTGAAGAGGCAGAATATAATATTAGAGAAGAAATTATGAAAGAGGAGTTTAATAGAACAGCTGCTGATAATACTCAAAGATATGAAACTAAAAGATCTACTATTCATAGCATAGCAGCCGAAAAAATAGCGGAGGAAATGCGTTTTGAAGATGAGGAAAAACATAATAACCCTCATTCTGATTACAAAAGACCGTTTGATATAGTATCAGATGATTATATGGATAAACATAATAAATTGGGTTCAAAAATGGCTATATTTGGAGAGACAGCCGTAACCGATACAGATTTGGAAAAGCCTGCTTTCTTAAGACGCCAAATACAAGCAAGAAATACTATGAGATAAGGTGTTATTTTTGATATGAAGAAAAATATTATGAAGAAAAATAATAAAAGATTATTAATAAATCTTTTTATTTTCTGTATATTTAGTTTTTCAGCTTTTTCTCAGAATACTGTAGAAAATGCTTTAAAACTATACAATGAAAGAAATTATGAAGATTCTATAAATATATTAGAAGCTCTTAATGTTAAGCCTAGTGATTTAGACGCTTATTTGCTTCTAATAGATAATTATATAAAACTTAATAATTTCTCTATGGCGGAAACCTTAATATCAGATGCAGAACGTTATCATTCAAGAAATTACAGGCTCCTTGAAAGAAAACTTACTATAGAACTTTTAAACAATAGAAACTCAGAAGCTAGAACTACTGCCAATACAATAAAGAATTTAGACAGTAAAAACTATCTTGCAAGTTATGCTGAAGGAGTATTAAGCGAAAGGGCAGGATATTATAAAACTGCTATGAGTATGTATGAAAGAGCTAGAGTTATAGACAGAGTAAGACCAGAAGCTACAACGGCTTTAGCTTATTTATATCTTGCTATAGGAAGCAATGAAACGGCTTTGAATCTTTTTAATGAAAATATGACTAATAATCCTAGAATGGCAGAGTCGTACTATCATTTGGCTAATTACCGTTATTTAAATAAACAATACAATGCCGCTTTAAATGAAGTAAATAATGCATTATTTTATTATACAAATTATAGTGATGCTGAAATATTAAAAGCAAATATATTAATTTCTTTAAATAGATATGATGAAGCTATCGCTATATTAGAATATATGCCTGATACTAGTTTTAGAAATAATTATAAATATTATTATATAGGCAGCGTTTATGAGGGAGCTGACAATTATGTAAGGGCTAAAGGTGCATATATAAATTATCTTAAAGCTAAACCGGAAGATGAGCTTGGAAGGCTTGCTTATGAAAGAGTGCTTATTCATACAAATCCTACCCCAGATTATGAAAGAGACAGAGCCGCATTATACTATGGTAATTTGGCTTCTTATTATACAAGACTTGCAGATAATGTAAGAGCTCAGGCTTATTTAAAACATATGTTGAGATTAAATCCGGCTAATACTTATGCTAGATTAATGCTTTCTGATGTATATAGAAGAATGGGTTTGGAAGAGAAGTCTTTGGAAGAATTGGAAATAGCTAAAAATGTAAATCCAGAAGAGAAATCTATTATATATAAATATGACAGCTATAAAAGAAGATTAGACAAAAATATAGCGTCAAAATCTTGGGGTATAGAGCAGTACAATATAGAAAAATCAGGTTTTACTGTTGCTATAGCTGATACAATTACTGCTCAGAAAGATAGTCCTATGTTTTTGAATACTTCATTATATCAAACTTTATCATATGTATTACCTCAGTTTGGAAGATTTAATGTAATTGATATGTATACTAATTATTATGAAACTAGAGATTTATACAGAGAATTAAATACAAGAAATGCTGATTATTTTTTGAAAGGATCTGTTTTTCAGAATGATGATACTTTTACTATTATGCTTGATTTAGTTGATGTAAAAAGTGAAAAGTCTATTACTAATTTCACTATTACTACTAGAGGCAGAGAAAAAATGATGGGTGCGGCTGTTATGGCTGGAAGAGTTATCAATAATTCTATACCTTTCTATTCTAAAATAATAAAGATTCATAATGATAATATATATATAAATGCTGGTAAAATGCAGGGCATAAGCAATAATATGAATATGCTTGTATATAATACAACAGAACCTAGAACTGATTTAGCAGACAGAGGATACAACAGTTCTATAGGTATGATAAAAATTATAACAGCAGATGAAAATGTATCTTTGGCTAAACTTATAGACGGAAGGCTTTTAAATAAAATTAACTTAAATCAAATAGTTATGCCTTATATAACAAATACATCTGTTCAGAGTACAAATACAAATATGCAGTAAAAATGGATAATAATAAAAATATCATAGGTGTATACGGGCTTATATGTTCGGGCAAGAGTTCTTTTTCTAAAATGCTTGCCAAAGAGATGAATGCTTTATATATTGATGCTGATTTAATAGGTCATGAGGCATTAATAAATAATAAAGATAATATAGTAGGCGAGTTTTCATCAGATATATTAGATGGCAGCGGTAATATAGACAGAAAAAAATTAGGTGCTGTTGTATTTAATAATTTTAAAAAATTAAGAAGATTAGAAGAAATTAATTATCCTTATATAGAAAATAGAGTAAAGGAATTGATAGATTCCTCTTGCAAAGATGTTGTTATAGAAGCAGCACTTATTATGAGAAGTAAAATACGCTTTATGTGCACAAGTCTTATATATGTTAATTCTAAAACTTCTGATATCATAAAGAGAATGAAAAAAAGCAGAAATATTTCTGAACATGAAGCAAGAAAGCGTCTAAAAATGCAAAGAGATGTTAAAAATAATAAGTTCAATGCCGATATTCTAATAAACAACATGAAAGATTATAATAATTTAATTATAATCTCAAAAAAATTAGGAAGGCATTATGGAGTTAAATCAAAACACAGAAGAAAAAGGATCTTCTACTAATAATACTAATCAATTTAGCAGAAGAAAAACTCTTTATATAGTCAATTTTACACCTATAAGATTATTGGTATTTTCTATTAGTGCTGCAGCTTTGATACTATTTATTTTTGTATTAGGTTTTCATTTGGGCGGATCTAAACCTGTACAAGTGAGTAATACTTCAAGCGATTCTATTGAAGCATTAATGAGAGGAGCTGAGCAGTCTGAAAGTATGTCTACAGAAATAAGCACTGCTGATGTTCCTAATAATAATACTGCTGCTTTAAGCGAATATGATAATTCAAGCATTATAAGAGAGGGCAATACTTCTGCTGACAGATATAATGAGTATACTCAGAATTTAGCTTCAGAATTAGATGCTATTAACGAAGATATTAAAGAAAAAGAAACAGCAGGTCAAGCACCTAACACCACATACACACCTCCTCAGCAGCTTGCAAGCATAGCACCTGTTACATCGACATCAAGCTCTGCTACTACTAGAGTACCTTATACAAGATCATCATCTTCTGACTCTATATACTTTATACAAGTTGCAGTTGGTTATGATAAAGATAATACTTACTCAGCAAGAGATAGTTTGAAATCTAAATTTCCTAAGGCTTTTATTAAAGAAGAAACTATGTCTGACGGTAAGGTTATGTATAAATTAAAAGTTGGAAGATATGATACACGCGAAGAAGCTCAAAAGGCTTTGTCTGAAATAAAAAAGATACCAGCTTATAAAGATAGTTATATTTATTCCGATAAGAAAGTAAGTTAAATAAAAATATCCTAAAAGTTATAGTGGTGCCCTTATAAGTAATATTTATTTATAAGGGCATTACTATTTTATACTATTTGCTGAAACACAGTATTTTTTGCATCTTCTTTATTTATATCAATGTTTTCATTTTTATATTCATTGCCGTTTTTGTAGTATGAAGTATTTATAGATAGAGTATCTTTATCCTCTTTTGAGAAATAGCCCATTATCGTAGCTGATTTTAATACATCATCATAATTTACATTTTCAATATTATCATAAACCTCCAAATATCCGAAAGGTCCTTTATTATAATTGGGTTTTAATATTATGCAGTTTTCTCTTTTTCTTTTCTCTAATGCATCATTTTCTTTTTCATTTCTTCCTAGTATAAGTTTAAGATTTTTATTTATTCTTATATGTCTTCCTATAGCAAGATACTGCATAAGTTCTAAATTTAATATTTCCTTCCCGTTATTTGAAATTAAATCATTGTATCTTCTAGCATATCCCTTATCTACTATAGAACAGCCTGCTCCTGCGGGTTCAGGATAATCAGTTATGCCAAACTCTTTTGCTAATTGCATTTGCATATGTCTGGATCTTCCATATATATCATATAGATTTTCTCTGTTTATAAGTCCTTCTTCTTCAGCTTTTGTTATAGGCAGAAGTTTTGCAGATAATGGTCTTAACAATCTTCCTTCAAGTCCGCTTTCTCTTATTGCATTTATAAGATCTTGAGATTTCTGACTCATAGGTCTTTGCCCGCTTACTTCTCCCGTTGCTATAAAATCAAATCCTTCTTCTTCCATAATTTTTTTAGCAGTTTTAAGCATTAATATATGGCAGTCCAAGCAAGGATTAATAGCACTTCCGTAACCGTATTTAGGATTTAAAAACATATCCAAATAAACGTCTTTTAATGAAACAAATCTTATTGGTATATTAAGAAAATCTGCAGCTTTTTTAGCAGGATCTTCATTATATATATTTAAAAGCTCTTCTTTTATAACAGAATATTCCAGTCCGGTAACAAATCTCAAAGCAAGAACATCAATATTTTCTCTTTTTAATATAGCTCCCACAAGCATACTGTCTAATCCGCCTGACAATAGTAAAATAGCCTTTGCTTTTTTATTCATTATATTTTCCTTTATATATGTTTTATTATTTATATATAATAATAACTATAAAATTAAAATTGTCAAAATAATTTAAATCTTATTTTGATTATATAACTAAACAAATATAGTTTGTAAAAAAAATAATTTTTTAAATTTAGATTTGCAGGTACTTGATAATGTTAGGTAAGCAGCAATGTGGCAAAAAAGTTGATAATTATCATAAAGTACATCAGTTGATAAAATAAAATTATTTCAGCATATATACCCAAACAACTAAAAATTATAAAATATAATTATTTGGGTATATATTTATAAAATTTAACAATATTGCTATTTAATATTAATAAATTCTATTACATAATGAGTTAATGCTTTATTAGGTGAAATATATTCATTACCTTGTAATCCTCCCATTTTTGTTGCAACATCATAAAAGTATTGATTAACTTTATAATTAGCATCAGCTTTTATAGATTCATAGCAGGCTTGTTCTATTTCTGATTGAGGTTTGTCTGAAGCAACAGCAGCTAATGCTTTTGATAATGCATTTTGAGCTTCTGTTTTATATTTATTTATTTCTGTTTGTAATCCTGATTTAGTATATGCCCCTCCGCCATTACAATGTTCTACAAATCTGATTAAATAATCTTTACCGTCTTTTTTTACAGGCATTAACCATATTTGATGCGGAGATTGTTTTCCTATCCATACATAATTTGTATCATTTTCAATATATTCTGTGGGGTTTATTCTAAAATCAGCAGCGGTTCCTGCTGAAGAGTTTATTCCTATATCAAACATATGATGATTGTTAAAATCTTCTTCATTAAATGTGAACTTTGTTTCTAATCTTTGAGCTAACTGTTTCATTCTATCATCTAGCCTTTGTATACTGAATTGAAGTCCTCCTCCTGTGTAAACGTAAGTATAAGTTACACCGTTATCAGCAGTAATCTGCACTCTATTTAAATCTACAGCTTCCATTTTTGTAGTTCCTGCAGGCTGTGTAGTGCTTAATGTATCAGTCCAGCTTTTGAAGTCGGAAGTTTTAAAATAATTTCCTGCTGATGAGTCCTGCACATATACATATGTACCGTCTTGATATGCATTTCCTTGAGATATTTTAGCTATCCTTGTATATTCATTATTATTTCTTCCTAGATTTATATTAACTTCTTTCATTTTGAAGTTATCATTAACATCTATTTCCAATATATGACCATTGGGTTTTTCCATTAAATTATTATTAGCAATCCATATTACTTCATTATTATTATTGTAAGTATATTTATATGCTGCTGTAAGATAGTAATGCCCGTTAAACTCAAAATAATGCTCAAAGTGTCCGTAAACTACTTTACCTCCAACAGGAGTATCTGTATTATTAATTGAAGATTCAATAGGCATAACCTTAACTGTTGCATCTTTAGAAGGTATGCTCAAATTGGCTATTGGGTCTTCTACAAATTCTGTCATTGGAGGTATACTTGGATTAAATACATTTCTTCTGCAGGAAAAAGAAAATGAAATTAATAAGACAAAAGATATAATTATTGATATTTTATTCATAAATAATATTCTCCTAATATTTTTTTATATTTAATTTTTTTTGAAAAATACTTTAATACTGATGCAATAACATAGATATTATGCTTTATATTTTTTATATTTATTATATTTTTTAATTTTTGTTTTTGATAAGATTTTTTGCAATGACTATATAGAAAAGAATTTATTAATGAATATATAAAATTTGGAGTATTATCTGTTCTGTTCTGTTCTGTTCTGTTCTGTTCTGTTCTGTTCTGTTCTTCATAATTAAGATAAATAACTCCTAAAATATATACACATTTTCATCATATCATAATTTTAAATATTTTCAAGCATTTTATTAATTTGAAGTTATAAATATAACATTAAATAATTTATCAAAATTACATATCAATAGATTTAAAAACAATTATAATATTTTAACTGCGTATGCTGAACTCACACCCGCAGTAATGCTGCCTGTAAAGACCTGCATTATTCGCTATAATATTTGTTTTTTTGAATCCGTCTTTTTTCTTAAAGTCAAAGTGAAGATATTGTATTTCTTTGTATTCATCTGCTAAAGAATTGCCTATCATCTCTATAACTTTACTGTTTTTATGGGGGCTTACCGTCATTACAGTAGTAACATACTTAGCATTGATATTTTTAGCATATTCAAAAGCTCTTTTAATTCTATGCTTAAAACAAATACTGCATCTTGCACCTTTTTCAGGTTCATTTTCAAATCCTTTTATATCATCATACCAATTTGAAACAGAATTATCTTCTTCTTCAACATAAGTTTTTATTCCCAAACTATCAGCATAATTGATAAATTCATCTCTTCTTCTTTTATACTCTTCTATAGGATATATATTAGGATTATAAAAATAAAATATACTGTCATAATCTTCAAGTATAGTACGCGGATATGACATACAAACTCCGCAGCAAGTGTGAACTACTAATTTTTCTTTCATAAATAATTATTCTACCTCTTATTTGCTTTTAAAGTAATAGTTTTATCATCAAAGCTGCTTATTATAATTTGATATCCCATGCTTCCAGCCTTTGAATTGATATCAACAGCCAAATCTCTGCTGCTTCCTATATAAGTAACAACATATTTAGATGAAGAGCCTGATACTCCTCTGTTGTAAACACTTTTTAAGTTTCCTATATTTTTCTTTAATGCCTCTTCAAAACCTATGGAATCATTAAAATCAAGCCCATTAACATATATAGTGTATTCTGTTCCATTTTGAACTTCACTCTGCCATTTTTGTACTATTTGATTAACAAAATCATCTGATATATAGTCGGCAGATTTAACTAATGCAATAGAATGAGCGTCTTTATCGCTTCCTCCTACACCGCCTGCCTGATGAGTAGCACGTGCTATTGTACTGTAATCGGATATATTAACAGCAGTAATTGCAACATCGCTTCTGTAGCTTTTCATAGCAGTACCTTTTATAGAAGTAAAGAAAGAAGCACCAGCTTTTCCTAATATTACTATTTGTGCACCTGTTGCATTAGCTATTTTTTTTATAGAGTCCGAAGAGCGGGAAGTATCTTCATATGTTATATTTTCTTTTCTCATGGCATTTTTTAGAGATGAAGCACTTACAAATTTAAATCCTTTTTCGCTCATATTTTTTTCAAGCTCTGTATTAAAAGATTCGCTTAAATTACCAGTTTCATCTACTACAAGCGTAACTATAAGAGGCATATTTTTTCTGTCCATAAGTATGCCCATAGCCTGCAGATTGTCCTGAAGCATATCTACACCAACAGTAGCCTCTATTTTTGAATACCATACACTTCCGCTTTTTGCAATATTAATAACTTTATATGATGATATATAACCTGTAGTATTATCATATATTTTTGAGCTTATAAGTTTATTATTTTCTACTAATGTACTTCCCTGTACTATGGAACCCACTGCCTGTTCTACAGCATTTCTTTTAGCACTTTCTATTGATCTTTCTATGGCATCAGCTTCGCCTCTTCCGTCAGCAGAGGCAAATCCTTCAGCAGTTATCTTTGTTGTTTTTCCGCCTTTAAAATCCGGATTTTTCCAGTTATTAACTATTCCTATTTCTCCTGTATCTTCTCCTACATATACGCCGCTTGATGAACTGTTTGATGTTGTGGCACAGGAGATAAAAAATGATGATATGGCAATTATCACATATATATTTATTAATTTTATTTTCATATTTCATAAGCCTCTGTTAATATAATTTTATACTGGTTACTATTTTATAATAAAGTGATATTTTTTCAAGAAAGAATTTATTATTGCTGTACGATTTATATAATGAATAAAATTGAATTATTATTTATTATTGAGGGGAATTATCCCCCCAAATATAAAAAATAGTTAAAAAACAGAAAAAATAATTAAATGATACTTCCATCTATAGAAATAGTATATTCTTTTATAATGATGTTTTTTTGAGCGATTTCAAGAGCCTTTCTTACGACTGTTTCCACTCCTCCGCAGCAAGGAACTTCCATTCTTACTATAGTTACAGAATTGATATTTTTCTCAGTAAATATATTCGCTAGTTTGCTTATATATCCGTCTATATCTGAATCAAGTTTAGGGCAGAACATTAATAAAGTTTTGTCTTTTAAAAATCTTGAATGGAAATTAGGATATGAAAAAGGCACACAATCAGCAACTATTAACAAATCAGAATTGTCAAAATAATTGGCATTAGGATTTACTAATTTTAATTGTATAGGCCAGTTTCTTAATTCAGAATGCATTTGAACATTACTGTTATTATTTTCTCCTCTAAACTGATTTCTTAAATCTCTCTGCATACTTCCCGGACATCCGCAGGCTTTATTTTCTTCCATATTAGGCACCTCCAAATTATTATCTTTTAAGTATTTTACAGCTTCATCAAAGAGCTTATTTTCTCCATGGTCTTTTAAATGTTTTAAATGTGCTTTTATAACATTAACTCCGCCTTTAACTATATTTACCATAACTTTACTTTCATTATATTCTTCAGCTTCTCTTTCTTCTATTTCCATAGCATTTTCAGGACATGCTTTTATGCACGCTCCCAATCCGTCACAGAATAAATCGCTTATAAGTCTTGCCTTACCGTCTATTACTTGCAAAGCTCCTTCAGGACAGTCTGGAATACATATACCGCAGCCTGTACATTTATCTTCATCTATCTTTATAATTCTTCTTTTCATTAAACTTCCTTTAATATTGAATTTTATAAAGATAATAGTAGAATATTCTAACAAAAAAATCTATTGCTATGGCAACAGAGAGAATAAAATTAATAATTCTATATAAATTTATGATTAGTATTACATTAAATACATATTTATGGTTATTTATATCAAAATGATACTATTGATATTATACTAAATATAGGTATAATATTACAAATTTAAAAAATGGAAATATAATGTTTTTTGGTGATTTTAAGTTTATAGTTTTATATGTATTAATACCAGTACTTATAATATTATTTGTTATATCAAGAATGAGAGTGCATAAGGTATTATCTTTATTTACAAGAAATTTAAGTTTTCAAAATGATAAAGCTTATAAAAGAATATCAAATTTGAGGATATTTTCTATAATATTTATGATACTTTCAGCAGCTGTACTAATATTTGCATTAATGCAGCCTAAATGGGGTATAATAGAGCAGAAAATAAAAACTGATAATTATATGATAACAATAGCATTAGATTTGTCTAGGTCAATGGATGCTGATGATGTGTGGCCTTCAAGACTTGAAAGAGCAAAATTAGAAATAGAAAAATTTGTAAAAAATACTGACAATTTGGCTGTTTCATTAGTAGGATTTGCGGGAACTAGTTTTATAGCTTGTCCTTTTACTCAGGATATGGAAACTTTTTCCTATATACTTGATAATTTGAGTACGAAATCTGTTACTCTTCAGGGTACAAGAATAGCCGATGCTTTGGTTACTGCCAAAAATACTTTTAATGTAGATGCTGTAAGTAAAAAATCTATAGTATTAATAACTGACGGAGAGGATCATGGCGGTTATTTTGATGAGGTATTAAAAGAGCTTAAAGATATGAATATAAGTGTATATACTATAGGGGTTGGAACTTCTCAGGGTGCTGCTATAAGTACAGATTTGGGAGTAAGAGAAAAATCTGTTATTTCAAAAAGAGATGATAATACATTAAAATTAATAGCAGATTCTACACTTGGAAAAAGCTATATTGCAGAAAATGTTTCATTAGAAAGCATATTTGATGATATGAAAAAAAATATGGATAGTGTTTCTGCTGTTAGAAATAATAGAAGCTATAAAGAGAGATTTCAAATATTTTTGGGTATTTCTGTGATTTTTATAATGATATCAGGAATACTTAATATATTAACGCAGATAAGAATAAAACCTGAAAAAATTAGCATTAAAAAAGAAAAGTTGTATCAGTAGTATTTTTGTTATTATTTTTTATTATATTTTTTAATTAGGATTTGTATAATGAGAAAACTTGCACTATTAATTTTTATATTTATTATATCTGTAAGCTATGCATATTCGTTTTCATTAAATGAATTAACTGCAAAGTTTGATGTAGACAGAGCAAACAGACTTATGAGAAAAGGAGATTATGAGGGTGCTGTAAGTTTGTATGAAAAGGCTTTAAGCAAAGTACCTAATTCTCCGGAAATATTTTATAACATGGGTACTACTATGTCTTCTATTGGTGAATTGGACAGTGCATTACAGTTATTTGATATGGCTAAAAAAAGTGCTGCAGAAAATACAAGCAAAGATATAAAAAGTGCTATTTATTATAATTCTGGAATAACAAAGATAGAAGGGCAGGATTATCAAGGTGCTATAGATGAATTAGTAGAATCGCTCGTTAATACTCCAAATGATAATAATGCAAAAAGGGCTTTAGAATATGCTTATAAAAAATTAGAAGAACAGCAGAATCAAAATAATACAGGTCCTAGCAGTCAGCAGAATAATGAACAAAATCAAAGCGGTCAGAGTGATGATAATAATGGAAGCTCTGGCGATAATGATGAGAATAATCAAAACAATGATAATCAGGGAAATCAAAACAATCAGAATAATCAGAACGATCAAAACAACAATGATAATCAAAATAATCAGGACAACCAAAACAATAATGATAATCAAGACAATCAAAGCAGCAATAATAATCAGGATAATCAGAACAATAATAACAACAGCAATAATGATAATGAGGAAAGTAAATCTGATATTGACAGGCTGCTCGAATCTTTAAGACAGCTTAGAAAAGATAAAGACAATGGAGATCAGTATTATGGCGGAGGAAGAATTGACAAAGATTGGTAATATTATTTTAAGATATACATTTGTGATATTTTTTATTATATGCCTGCCTCTTTTTCCGCAGACTAGTATTACGGCGAAATTCTCCGATGAAAAGATAGGTGTTGGAGAAGTATTCAGTTTGTCTGTAACTATTAACAATAATTCCGGAAGAGTTACAGTACCTGATATAGACGGTTTTACATTGAGAGGTACATCTCAAAGTGTCAATATGATGTATTCTTCAGGATCATTTAAAACTATAAAAACATACATTTATACCTATATGGCAAATAAAGAAGGTGTTTATAATATAGATGATATAAGAGTAAAAGTAAATAATAATACCTATGTGGCAAATCCTGTAAAGATAGAAGTAGTTGACGCTCCTGTAAGAAACAGAGATGATAATTATACTCCAAATGGAAATCAGTTTGAAGATTTTATGAATTATGGAGATGATATATATGTTGATAATAATATAAATAAAAAAGAAGTTTATTTGTACGAGCCTGTATATATAACACAAAAAGCATATGTTCATGTTCCTGTAAATGTTTTAGGATTTTCAAAAATACCAGACAGAACAGATTTTATTTCATATTCTGAAACTTCCGAGTACAACTCTTTTACTGAGATAATAGACGGCAAAAGAGTAAGTGCTATACCTTTGAAAACAGAAGTTTTATATCCTGTTAAAACTGGAGATAAAAGAATATTAACAACTCCTTTTGTTTTTGAAAAAGAGGGCAGATTTGTTTTTAATGAGCGTGTAGAATACGGAGAAGATGAGTTTACTGTTAAAGTTCTTCCTCTTCCAGAAAGAAATGAGGGTGATAATTTTTCCGGTGCTGTGGGGGATTTTAATTTTAATACAAAAGTAAATAAAACTAATGTTTCAGTTGGTGAAGAGGTATTAATAACAATGGAAGTAACTGGAGAGGGTAATACTTCTATAATAACTATGCCTAAAATTAATGATAATATAACTAATTATTTTTCTGTATATCAGCCTAAAGTATATGAAACAAATTGGTTTGACGGTAAAAAAATGATGGGTAGAAAAGTCAAAGAGTATGTATTAGTTGCCAAAGATGAAGGAAGTTCTGTAATATCAAATATTAATTTTTGCTATTTCTCTCCTAATGATAAAAGTTATAGCAATATATATTCTAATCCTATTAGTCTTATGGTATCAGGCACAAAACAAAACTTAAGCTCATTTATTAATAATGACGGAGAAGAACTTAATATTATACCTATAAAAAATACTCTAGTTAAAGAGGATAAAGTATTTAAAATATTTAATATGAAAATTGTATATTTATATATAATAATATTAATAGCTTTATCTTTTATAATTTATAATAATAATAAATTTGATAAACTAAAACTTTTATTTTCTAATATTAAAAAGAATAAGCATTCTGAAACAGATGATATTATTAAATACTATAATGAAAATAATAGAAAAGAATACTGCAGGCTTATAGAAAATAGTTTAATTAATACTATAAAAAATAAGTTTAATATAGACTATGATAATAATATATATAATAAATTAAATGATTATATTGAAAAAGAAAAAATTGATGAAATAAAATATATAATAAATAAATGCAGATATGAGCTTTATTCTGGAAAATCATCTGATAATGAAGATTATCATACTAAAGCAGCAGAATTAATAAAATATATAAAAGATTTAAAGATAAAAAAATAAATACGGGTAATATAATAAATAAATATGAAAAAAATAATTATAATGTTTTTTATATTCCAGTCATGTTTTTTATATAGTCAGATAACTTCAAAAACTGATTTGGAAAAAATAAATAATTTATTTGAAAGTGCTAATGAACTTTATAATGAAGGCAAATATTTAGAGGCTAATTATTTATATAAAGATATAGCATCCTCAAATGTTATTTCAAAAAATTTGTATTATAATTTGGCTTCTTCTTATGCTGCTATAGGAAGCAATGGTTATGCTGTTCTTTACTATGAAAAGGCACTTAATATTTCACCTTTTGATAAAGAAATAAAATCAATGATAAGTTCAATTAATGGAAACAGTGATTATGATTCAGTGATTATTATATCCATGTATATGCTGTTAATATTGTTTTTAGTATTTTTTACAATGCTTATAGTATTATTTATTAAAAAAAAGAAAATCAATAATTTTTTAATATTGCTTTCAATAGTATTTTTTATACCATTAATAATATTAAGCAGTTATGCAAACTCTGATTATATTGTAACTATTGATAATGCTAATTTATACAGCGGAAGCAGTACAAAATCGGATATAGTTTCGCAAATATCTGAAGGAGAAAAATTAAGGGTTATTGAAGAGCATGATAATTGGTATTATGCCGAGGGCAATTTTAGGGGCTGGATAAATAAAAGCTCTGCTGAAAAAATATAGATGAATATAATAAAAGGAAATATAGTATGGAGAAAATAGCGGTTGGTATGAGTGCAGGAGTGGATTCTACTACTACAGCAAAGATATTAAAAGAAAAAGGAAATGAAGTATTTGGGGTTACTATGCTTCTTTGGAATGGAGATAAGAGAGCTCCTTTAAGCGGTTCATGCTACAGTCCTTCGCAGTTAAAGATGGTTGAAGAGTGCAGGAAATATGCTCAGGCTATAGGCATAGATTATTATGCTTTTGATGTGAGCGATATGTTTCAAAAAAAAGTTATAGATTATGTTGCTGAATCTTACAAAAAAGGACTTACTCCTAATCCTTGTATTATGTGCAATAGTCAGATTAAATTTATGGCTTTATTTGAGGCTATAGAAAAACAGGGACTAGAATTTGATAAATTTGCTACTGGTCATTATGCTGGAATAAAATATGATGAAAAAACTAAAAGATATCTATTATTAAGAGGAAAAAATTTGATAAAAGATCAGTCATATTTTTTATATAGGCTCACTCAAAATCAATTATCAAAAATAATATTTCCAATGCATGAAAATACAAAAGAAGATACTAGAAAAATGGCAAGAGAGTATAATTTGGAAGTTGCAGAAAAAAGTGAGAGTCAGGATTTTTTTGCAGGCGAGTACAGCAGACTATTTGATGAAGATAGAGAAGGAGATATCATTAATATAGATACTAATGAAATATTAGGACACCATAAGGGAATATGGCATTATACAGTAGGACAAAGAAAAGGTCTTGGAATAGCATATAAAGAGCCTTTATTTGTAGTATCATTAGACAGCAAAACAAATACTGTTTATGTTGGGAATAAAAATCATACATTTGTCAATGAAGTTACGGTATATGATGTTAATTGGATAGCAGAACCTAGGGATAAAGAGTTTGAAGCTTTGGTAAAAACAAGAAGTGCTCATAAAGGAAGTATGGCGAGAGTTATACCAATAGAAGAAAATGTAATCAATATAAAATTTTTTGAACCTACTGGGATAGTTGCTAGGGGACAGTCATGCGTATGTTATGATGAAGATGTAACTTTATGCGGAGGAGTTGTTTATTAAAGGTATGTTATCACTGATTTGTAATTTACTATTTATATATATAAACAATTTATATCTTGCTAATATGTATTAAATGCGGTTTAATACAATAGATTTCTTTTAAAAGTATAATCTTTTCACAGAGTAAATCGTGTTGTGGGTAATCTTTGATATTTTATACAATCATACTTAATGATAGATACTTCGGTTGAAGTAGTTCTAAAATTAGTTTTGCTTCTAATATTATCTTAAAATTATATTTAATAAAAATCTTTAAGTATATTTACAGTTTTCCGACAAATTAACATAATATTTTAAAGAATTATAAGGAGGAATGAAATGAGTTCTGATATTAAAATGTTTTCTGTTGATTATTTGCCAAGCAATTATAATTATGAATTATTAGGTTTAGTAAAAGGAAATGTAGCTCAAGCTAAACATATAGGTAAAGATTTGCTTGCAGGATTAAAAAATATAGTAGGCGGAGAGGTGGAAAGTTATACAGAAATGCTTAGTGAGGCTAGAGAAATAGCTACAAAAAGAATGATAGAAGAAGCTAAAAAATTAGGTGCTAATGCCATTATAGGTATAAATTATTCATCATCGTCTGTAATGGAAGGAACTACAGAAGTTATAGCTTATGGTACTGCTGTAATAATAAAATAAAATATATCGGAGAATGTATGAGAAGAGAAACTTATGAACTTCAGAATTCTGATATGCCTAATGAATCTTGGCGTATATTTAGAATAATGGGCGAATTTGTAGAAGGTTTTGAAACTATGTCTTATTATAAGAATGCGGTTTCAATGTTTGGAAGTGCAAGAACTTCAGAAAATCATCCGCATTATAAATTAGCTTATGAAACAGCTAAATTATTGGGTGAAAATAAATATGATATAATAACAGGAGGCGGTCCCGGTATTATGGAGGCCGGCAATAGGGGAGCTTTTGATGCTGGTTCTGGTTCTATAGGATTATGCATAGAACTTCCTTTTGAGCAGAAAACTAATCCTTATGTAAAAGAAGAACTTAAATTCAGATATTTTTTTGCAAGAAAGGTTATGTTTTTAAAATATGCTAAGGCTGTTATAATATTTCCGGGCGGATTTGGTACTATGGACGAATGGTTTGAAACTTTAACTTTGATACAGACTAAAGTTCTTCAAAGAATGCCTCTTATTGTTATGAATAAAAATTATTATTCTGACCTTATTGAATGGCTAAAAAAAGACATGGTTAAAGAAAGTTATATAGATATTTCTGATTTAGATTTAATGCAGTATGCTGAAAAGGCAGAGGAAGTATTGGATATTATTAACGGTTTTTATAAAGATAGTAAATAGAAATGAAATATATAATAGTAATTTTATTAATAAGTGCTAATATCATGTTTGCACAATTGCCTGAACTTTTTGAGCTTAATGGTTATAAAGATTTAAAATTTGGCATGAGTATTGATGAGGTTAATAATAAAATTACTAATTATAATTTAAATGTATATGCTGATTTTTTAGAATCATTTGAACTTAAAAATAATAGAGTTATTAATATATATAAAAATGATACTGAAAAATTAGCGTATTATTTATATTTTTATAATAATGAACTTTACAGAATAGAAATATGCAATCATATAGGGGATATTTATAATAATCCTTCATTTTATAATCCTGCCTCTTTAGCAGAAATTGATGATATAAAAGAAAAACTCAAATTTAAATACGGTGAAATAACAAAAACAGATGTAAAATATTATTCATTCAATAAAAAACCTTTTGAAGAATATACTATATGGTGGTCATCGGATTTGGCTAGTGTGTCTTTGTATGTAAAACCAGATTTGGATAGTTTGGATAGAGTTATTAAACTTTATTCTTACAGGATATCTTTTTATGATGAGATAAGATTGAAAAATATATATTCATCAAATTAAACTTTTTATAAATTTTAGTTTACTAAAAATTTTTAAGTTTGCTAATAGGTTTATTTAACTTTTTCTCTGCCGCATACTTAATCGTACTTAAAATAACTAATATTTACTTTAGCAAATTTAAAAATATAATATTTTAAACTTACAGCGTAAAATAAAAAACGCACATTTAAAATATTTTTAAATGCACGTTTTTTGAGCTACTATGAACGAAAAAATTATATATGAACTAAAAATTATAATTGAACTTTTTTAATTAAACTAGTAGAAAGTTCTGGTATATATATAACATTATTAACTAAATCTATATCAGCAACACCGCTTAAAGAACCTTCTATTTTTTCTAATTGATTTTTAGTAGCTAAATCAAATACATATATGCATGCATTGTTATTAGCACCGTCTACGCCCCAATCAGAAACATATAATTTACCATCAGCAATAGCTATACCGTCTAAAGCACCAGCACCTAATACTGAAGCTGTCCATTTAGTTAATCCAGTACCGTCTATATTTAAAGTATAAATATCTCCGCCATTAGGATCTCCTCCGAATGTACTTCCAGCTATATATAATACGCCGTTATCTAAGAATATTCCATTAGCACCAACTACGCCTGTTACTGATGAAGCTATAGATAAAGCAGAGTTATTATCAACTTTTATAAAATGAACTGTAGAAGCACCTGTATCAGTTAGAGCTACAGTTGTAGGGTCTATTACTACTGTATCATTTAAGAATTTAGAACCTTCTATAGGAAGTTTAGTAATTATTTTATTTTCTTTGATATTAGCTAATACCAAATTTCCAGTTAAAGAACTGTCATTAACTTGGTCTGGTATAATAATAATATCATCAGTTAAGAAAGAAAAACCTTTAGGGCTGTCTAACTGACCTTCAAAAAGTTTTTGAGGGTTAGAGCCGTCTTCGTTAGCTACGATTATAAATCCGTCTGCTGGTGCATTAGGATCTCCTAAATTAGCTATATATAATTTTCCATTTCTGAATTTTACACTTTCTGGTGCAGCTGCTCCTTCAACATTTATGGTAACAGCTTCTTTTTTAGCAGCAGTATTTGAAGCAGTGTTATTGTTTGTTTTATCAGCATTATTTGAACATGATAGAGCAAATATGAAAGCAGATAAAACTATAGCATAGTAAAGCTTATTCATTTTAAAGTTCTCCTTATTAGTAATTTGTTTTATTTAGGTATATAATTTTATATGTTTTTTTATATATATCAACTAAAAACTAAAAAAATATTGTTACTAAAGTTGTAACAACGTTTTTTTGTTTAATTAATTATTGACTATAAATAATTTTTATTTTATGATTATATCACTATGAAGATTAATACTAAATTATCAATAGCTGCTCATATAGTTTTATGCATAGCATTTTTTGAAAATGAAGGCACTACATCAAATTTACTTGCCAAAAGTGTAAGGACTAATCCTTCAGTTATAAGGAGAATACTATTAAAACTTCAGTCTGCTGGAATAGTAAAAACAGATAAAAAGGGAAGCAGGCTTATAAAAGATGAAGAGGATATAACACTTCTTTCTATATATGAAGCAGTATTTACAGAGGAGGAAAGGGGACTTTTTAATTTTCATGAGCCTAATCATGTATGCCCGGTAGGCTGTGCTATGTTTGATGTTTTGGGTGATGAGTTTAATAATGTGAGGCTTGATTTTGAGAAATCTATGTCAAATATAACTATAAAAAAGATAGCTGATGAGGTTAGAAATAGAAAAAAACATATTGATTTTATGAATAAATGATATGGTTATTTATTTATAAGATTTGTATTATAATTTTATAATAGTTATTTTGCTGCCGTCTAGTTTTATAATATTTTCTTTTGATAATCTGTTTAATTCTCTTGATAATGCACTTCTGTCAGCTGATATAAACTCTGCAAGTTTGTCTCTGTTATAAGGTATTACAATATTTCTGCTTTTCTGTATATTCGACATATATTTTAAATATAATATAATTTTGCTTCTCAAACTTTTCTGGCTCAGAATATCATTTTTAAAGGCTAAAAATTTATTCTTATCAGATATTACCATTAATAAATTCTGTAAAAATATGTTTTTATCATTGTTATTTGTGTTAAATATATTTTTTATATTTATTTTTAATATTTCAGTTTTATCTAATGATATAGCCTGTATAGATGATATTTTATTAGCAGAAAATGCTAATGCTTCTGCAAATATATCTCCATAATTTAATATATTCACTATATTTTTTCTAGTATCATCATATTCTTTTGAAATTTCTACTTTTCCTTTTAAGATAATATATATGCTGTCAATTTTATCTCCTGCATCTATTATAATATTATCTTTATCAAAATACTTTTTTTCAGATTTGAAATCTTCTAACAGAACTATTATCTGTTTATCATTCATATTGCAAAATAGATTTGATTTTTTTATTATGTCTATATATTTTTCCATATTAAAAACTAATATTTTTTATATATAGTAATATTTTTTTATAAAAAATCAATATGTATATAAAATTTCTGTATTATGTGTGTATTTTTTATATTAATATTATTAAATGTTATTACTTAAAGTATTTTAGCATATATTTTTAGTTAGAAATTTCATTTTTTTTATGGTGAATTGTATTAAATTGTAATATTTTCTATTTTTTAATTGACATTATAAATTTATTTGACTATAATATAATTGTTCACGTGAACAAAATATTATTTATAGGAGAACAAAACTATGGCTTGGCATTGGTTTGACTGGGTAGTCATCGGACTATACTTTGTTGTAATGTTTTTAATTGGTATGTTCTTTGCCAGAAGAACAAAATCAACTGATGATTATTTCAAAGCAGGCGGAAGGGTTCCTGCTTTGGTAACAGCTATGAGTATTTACGCTACAGCTTTATCATCTATTTCATTTATAGCTATACCTGCTTCTGTTTATAATAACAGTTGGCTTTTAGGTATGGCTCCGTTAGGTATTATTTTAATAGTATTATGGGTGGCTCCTACATTTGTACCATTCTTTAGAAGAGTTAATGTTACTACAGCTTATGAGTATTTAGGAAAAAGATTTAATAATTCTTTCAGATTAGTAGGAAGTTTAACATTCATACTTTTTCACGTTGTAAGAATGGCTATAGTAATTTATCTTCCTACTTTGGCTATACAGCAGGTACTTCCTTCTCTTAATCCTGTATTAATAACAGTTATTGTATCTATATTCTGCGTTGCTTATACTTCTATGGGCGGTATAGAGGCTGTATTATGGTCTGATGCTATACAAACTGTTGTACTTCTTTTGGGAGCTTTCCTTATTATTATAGTAGGTTTTGCATCTGCTCCTGAGGGAATAGGTCAAGGTTTTCAGCTTTTAGCTGATGATGGAAAAATTATAACTCCTGATTTCTTTACTTTTGATTTGTTTAAAACTAGTATATGGACTATCATAATTGGAGGGTTTGTTAACTCTATTTATTCTTATATAGGAAGCCAAGATATAGTTCAAAGATACGCTACTAATAAAGATGAACATGAAGCTAAAAAAAGTTTGTATATGAATATTCCTTTACTTTGTACTAGTATAGTAATATTTATAGGTATGGGTTCTGCTTTGTATATTTATTTTCATTTCAAAACTCCTTTGCCTGAAAACGTTAATGGTAATGCTATACTTCCTTATTTTGTAGTAAATGCTTTGCCTGTTGGTATATCCGGACTTGTAATAGCTGCTATATTTGCTGCTGCTCAGTCTACAGTATCATCTAGTCTTAATTCTGTTTCTACTTGTATGACTGCTGATATATTAGAGTTTTTAAAACCGGGTATGGAAGATGCTTCTAAATTAAAATTTGCAAGATTATCAAGCTGGATAGTAGGTATATTCAGTACTTTGCTTGCTATATACTTTATATATAATGGTCAGGGCGATATGTTCTTATATTTCCAAGCTATAACAGGTCTTTTAGGCGGTCCTATAGCTGCTGTATTCTTGGTAGGTATATTCTTTGATAAAATTGAAACTAAAGCTGTTTGGATAGGATTTATACTTTCTGTTATAGTGGCATTCTATATAAGCGATCCTGCAGGAATGCTTACTAAATTTATACCGGGATATACTAAACCAGAAATATTTGAGTTTATGCTTTCATTTATAATTATAGCAGTTGGAGTAATAGGTTCTTTCTTGGCTTCTTTTGCCTTTGGAAAACCATCTGCAGAAAAAATAAAAGGATTAACTTATTCTACAGTTATGAAAAATAAATAATGGGGAGATAAAATGAAAAAAATATGTTTAATTTTATCTATTATATTTATAATAAGCTGTTCCGGAACTAACACAGCTAATAATAACACTAATATACTAGATTCAAAAACTGATAAAAAAATAGTTTGGGAAGTGGGAGGACATTTACCTGCTCAAACTGGAATGGATAAAAATATAGGTACAGCAGGAGTTTTATATGGTTCTTTGGCTGATAAATATATAGTTGTAGGCGGAGGTGCTAACTTCCCTGAAGAATCCGTATTAAACGGCGGAGCTAAAAGAACTTATTCTGATATCTATATGCTTGAAGATAAAAACGGCGTATTAGAAGCAGTAGAGCATATTAACTTAGAAAATGAAATAGGATATGGTGCGTCTGTAACTACTGATGATGGAATATATTATATAGGGGGATCTTCAAATCCTGAAGCTGATGATGATATACTATTTATTACATTAAAAGATAATAAATTAAATGTTGAAAAAATAGGTGATTTGCCTTTCACTTTGCAAAATGGAGCAGCTGTTTATAAAGATAGTAAATTATATATAATTACTGGTAAACAAGCAGGCAAAGGAAGTAATAAACTTTATGAATATGATTTAGCAGCTAAAGAAGCTAAAGAATTAGCTCCAGTACCCGGAGAGGAAAGCAGAACTCAGGCTGTTGCTCAATTACTAAACGGCAATATATATGTATTTAGCGGCGGTGATTTAACAGCTTACACTGACGGTTACAAATATGATTTTGCTAGTAATACTTGGACTCCTGTTGCTGAAGTAGCTCTTAATGGTGAAGGAATATCTTTACTTGGTGCTGCATCTGTTAAACTTAATGAAAGTGAAATGCTTGTTATAGGAGGATTTAATAAAGCTATTTATGATGATGCTGTTTATAATTTAGCTAATCTTCAAGGTGCTGAATTAGCTGATTTCAGATCCGGATATTTCGGAGCTGATCCTTATGAATTTAATTGGAACAGTAATATATTAATTTATAACTGCGACTCTAATACTTGGAAAACAATAGGTGAGATTCCTTTTGATGCTCCTTGCGGAGAAGGTTTGATATTAATAGGAAATAAAATATATTCTATTAACGGAGAAATTAAACCCGGAGTAAGAACAGATAAAATGTATGTTGGTACAATTATTGCTAAATAAGATGGATAAAAATAATAATAAAGACATATCCAACTAAAAAGTTTTCCATAAATAAGGGCTTATTTCTATAATTGGGAATAAGCCTTTATTATTTAATTTATTTATCTTGTTTATACAAAAAGTTATTGAAATTTTAATAAATTAATGTTATTTTATAAAAAATATATTATAAGGCTTATGTTTTATGGAAGATTTTATATCTAAAGAATTTGAATGCAGAAATAGTTTGACATCTGATAATAAAATTGTTAATTCTATCGTTGATTTTTTAAGGACTATAGATGATAAAATTGAAATAGAAAATCAAAATGGAAAAATAGTTAATGCCAAATCTTTTGTAAAAATGATGGGGATTGATATAAAATACGGATTTAGATTTAAATTATACGTTTATGGTAATGATAAAGAAAATAATCTTAAAAGAATAGAAGATATACTTGAAAAAAAAGAGTTCTATACTTTAGAAAAGATTGAGGAATTAGAAAGAGAAAAAGAAGATGAAGATAATAAATATATAGAAAAAGAAATATTATCTTTAACACCTGAAGACAAAAAAGAAATTGTAAAAAATGATATGGAAAATAAAGTAAGACTATTAAAAGAAAAAAGAGATTCTATTCATTTAGAAAGTCTGAATCTGGATAATAATATTTTGTATATTAAGGATAATGATAAAACAAAAATTGTTGATGTTATTAATAATAATATATACGATGTAATAAAGTATTTATCATCGCATTATGAAATACCTATAAATGAAATAAGAACAAAAGATTTTATTTCATATCTAATAAGTGTAGTAAAAGGGAAAGATATGAAATTCTTTTATATATATATGTTTTTTAATGACATAAAAAAATATTTTTATGATCAGTTTGATAAATTATTTATAGAAAAACTTATAGGTATAGAAGATTTGCATGAAGAATATGATACGGTTATAATTAATAATTTTGTTGAAGAAGCCATAAAAAATTTAGATTATGTTCTTGAAGATAAAAGAAAATCTGCAGATTATTCTATTAACATTTATATGATGGATGATATTAACTCAAACTCTAATAAATATAGAGTAATAAATATAGTACAGACTATAGGAAAGATTTATGAGATAAAAGGAAGTATTGTAGATAATATTATTGACAGGATAAAATCTGATTATGAACCTTCCATTAATAATAAATATAATATAGATGAGTATAGTGATAATATAAAAGAGTTTAAGGATCTTTTACAAAAAGAATTTGAAAATATTTATACTTCTAAAGTATTAGAAAAAGATATTAGTAATTTAAATATAGATTATCATAATATATTAATACTTGCAAGGAGGCTTTAAGGGAGGTTTTAAAAATGAAAATATCCGTTATAGGTGATTTGCATGGAAAAGACTGCTGGAAGAAATTACTTGAAGGAAGATTTTCTGAATTTGATAAAATAATATTTATGGGAGATTACAGCGATGACAGCTGGGTTCGCTTTGATGATGAAGAGATAATTAATAATCTTAAAGATGTGATAGAGTTTAAAAAAAATCATAATGATAATGTTGAACTTCTTATAGGCAATCATGATTTTCAGTATATAGTGGGGTATCCTACAGCAAGCAGATACAGAGAAAGTTATGCAAAAGAAATGAATAAAATATTTAATGATAATGCTAATATATTTAAGCCTATACATATAGAAAATAATTATATTTTTACACATGCTGGAATAACAAATGGCTGGATTGATTATATAAAAAATAAATATAATATAGATAATATAAATATTGATAATATTGAAAGCATTGTAAATATAGTATATAAGAATGATAAAGATGACTGTAATATAGCCTCTTTCAGACGAGGAGGATTAAGTAAATTTGCAGGTATTTTGTGGGCTGACACAGAGGATTTGACTGCTGATTCTTGGGTTGGATATAATCAGGTGGTAGGGCATAATAGGGTAAAGCCGTATAGTATTATAAAAAAAGATGATACCATTATTTACATGTCGGATCATTTTGACAGCGAACAGGATAAATTATTGGTATTAGATATATAGTTTAAGGAGTTATTAATATATGTTTCGAGATAAACCGCCTTTTTTTTATAAATGCACAAAATGCGGACATTATTTTAGTTCTGATAAAAACTTGCATGCTCCTTCTATTTTTTCTAGTATTCCATTAGATTTTGAGAATACTGAAATTTCAGAAAATGGAAATGTAATAATGAAAGTTAATTCAGATGATGATAATAAAAAAGATTCTTTTTTTACAAAAATTATAAAAAATATTACTTACCCTAAATGTCCTAAATGCAAGGAACATGCTGTTGTGAGTATTGACAATATTATAGAAAAATGATTTAACTTATGTAATTGACTTTTATTAGTATTTAGATTATCATAAAAAGTAAATATTAGTTTGTTAGTTTTTATGAAAAGAATAATTATTTTTATATTTTTATTTATTATAATTATTGTATTTTCTTTTACCTTCATTAAGGTTAAAGAAAGTTATGGTATTAGTTTTGAATATGCAGATGGAAATTATACATCTGGAGAAACTATAACGTCAAAAAAAACTAATGATGTATTTTATTCAGCAGATATTAATTCTCCTAATATATCAGAACCTATATTAGATAATATTATAAAACCCATAGAAAGCAGTAATTTTATAAGTATTATAATAGATGACAGCGGGAATACTCTTGATTATACAGAGCGATATTTTAAATTAGCTTATGAATACGGCATAACATTTGCGGTGCTTCCAGATTCTCCTCACAGCATTGATTTTTCTTATGCAGCATATAGTAATGATGTTGATGTTATTTTGCATATGCCTATGGAGGGCAGTGATTATTTCGGAGAGAAAACTATAATAAGAACTGGAATGAATAAAGATGAAGTTTTTAATTTACTGGATTATTCATTCTCAAAAGTTCCTTATGCTAATGGAATGAATAATCATACAGGCTCTCTTGCTTGTAAGGATATTAATATAGTTTCTTATATGATTGACTATGCTAAAAATAACAATAAATATTTTGTTGATTCTTATACTTCTGCAGAAAGTTTGATATATGATTTGGCATTAGAAAATAATGTAAGAACGGCAAAGAGAAATGTATTTTTGGATAATGACAGAGATTATGACAGCATAATGAAGCAGTGGAGAGAGCTAATTAAATTATCAAAAGAGTACGGTATTGCTATTGGTATAGGTCATTATCAAAGTGAAGAGACATTAAAGGTTTTGGAAAATAATATGCCTCTTCTTTATGAGTATAATATATTAAGCGTGAATATAACAGAAGTTTTAACTAAAAAACTTGAATAAATTATAAAAAATAATTAATAAAAATAGGAGCGGTATAATGATAGGCTATAAAAATAATATATTAATGTGCGAGGATATTGATATAAGAGAACTTACAAAAGTTTACGGAAGTCCTTTTTATCTTTATTCAAAAAATGACATATTACAGAAAATAAGATTTTTGAAAGATATATTTTCATCTTTAGACGATGTATTAATAGCATATGCAGTTAAGGCTGAGAATAATTTGTCTATATTAAAAATGATGGTAGAAGAAGGAATTGGGGCAGATGTTGTTTCTATAGGGGAGAGTTTAAAATATATAAAAGCTGGAGGAGATGCCCGTAATATAGTATTTTCTGGTGTAGCAAAAACGGAAGAAGAGATAAAAAAATCTATTGAGCTTAATATAAAACGTTTTAATATAGAATCAATTCCGGAAGCTGTAAGAATTAATAATATAGCTAAAGAACTTAAAAAGAGAGTAAAATGTTCTATAAGAGTTAATCCTAATGTTGATGCCCATACTCATGAAAAGATTACTACTGGTGTAAATGGAAACAAGTTCGGAGTATGTATTAAAACTATAATAGAAAATTCTAATCTTTTAAAATCATTAGATAATATAGAAATAGAGTCATTATCAATGCATATAGGCTCTCAAATGACAGATGCTGAGCCTTTTTACAGAGCAATTTTGGTAATGAGAGATTTGATTAATGAGGTTAATAGCATGGGATTTAATATAACCGATATCGATATAGGCGGCGGTTATGGGGTAAGGTATAATAAAGATCATTCTGGTTTTGATTTTGATAAGTTCAAAAATGAAAGCATAAATCTATTAAAGGAAATGAATCTTAAAGTAACAACTGAGCCCGGAAGATATTTTGTAGCAGAATCTGGTGCTTTGATAATGAGAGTAGAATATGTAAAAGAGGAGCTTGGAAGAAAGTATGTTATATTAGACGGCGGTATGAATGATTATGTAAGGGTAGCTATGTATGATGCTTATAATGAGATATATCCTTTAGTAAAAAGAGAAAGTGTATCTAATTATGATTTTGTGGGACCTATATGTGAAAGTTCTGACTTTTTTGCTTATGACAGAGAGTGTTCTGTGGTGGAAGAGGGAGATTATGTTGCATTACTTGATGCTGGTGCTTATGGATTTAGTATGTCAAGCAATTATAATTCAAGACCGCTTATAGCTCAGGTTATGGCAGATAAAGATAAGCACTATATTATACGAAAAAGACAGACTTTTAATGAGATGATAGAAAGTGAAATTATATAATTAATAAATATAGACTTATTCGCTAGAATTATATTTAATTAAAAAATAATTCTAGCGGATTTTATTTTTTATAAAATTGTTATTATTATTCAAATATAGTTTAGAACATAAAAATTTTAATATAGGCTATTAGTTTTTATTAGTATTATTAAATATATTTTCTTTTTTGCAGTATCCGCAGAGGAACTCTTTGAATTTATGTACAGTATCTCTGCTCATAGCATGCTCTATTAAGCAGGCTTCTTCATCAGCTATTTTTTCATCTACATTTAATACATTTGTAAGGAAGTAATAGAATATAGCATGTCTTTCTGCAATATCTTTTCCAATAGCTCTTCCTGATTCTGTAAGCTCTATATCGCCGTAATGTTCATGCTTTATATGTCCAAGTTTTGACAGAGTTTTTATAGCAGTATTAACACTTGCTTTAGAGCGTCCAACTACATCAGCTATATCTGTTATTCTAATGGCTTCTTTAAAATTTTTTTCTACTTCTAAGTTGTAGATAGTTTCTAAATAATTTTCTAATATAGGTGTTATATCTTGTTTCATAAATATAATTTTAATATTAAAAATATTATAAGTCAACATTTAAATTTAATATTTTTTACTTAATATTATTAATGAAAGTTATTATATTGGATAAAATACAAATGATTTTTTTAGCGGCTATAAAAAATTTTGACAAAAAATAAATTTTTATTATATTATTATTGTATATAAGCTGTATATTAATAGTATAAAATATACAGATTATATAACAAAAAATTATATTATTTTGGTAGTTTAGATTATGAATAAAGAACTTATTTACTCAGTAGAAGATGATGACAACATCAGAGATCTTATTAAGTATACTGTTGAGGAAGCAGGATATACTATAGAATGTTTCTCAAACGGTAATGACATGCTTGAGGCATTAAAGAAGCAGACCCCTAATTTGGTACTTCTTGATATAATGCTTCCAGACATAGAGGGTACGGAAATATTAAAGATTATTAGAACCGATTATGCCCATCTGCCTATTAAGGTAATAATGCTTACAGCAAAGGCTAGCGAAATTAATATTGTTACTGGGCTTAATTTGGGTGCTGATGATTATATGCCTAAACCTTTTTCAGTTTTGGAGCTTTTAGCTAGAATTAAGGCTAATTTAAGAAAAAAAGATGTTAGGCTTGATGCTGAAGAGCTTACTTTTGGTGAAATAAAACTTGTAGTGAAAAAGAGAAGCGTATTTGTAGGAGAAAGGCAGGTTGTTTTAACACAAAAAGAATTTGATTTGCTTAAACTTTTAATGGAAAATGCCAATAATGTAGTTGATAGGGAAACTATGCTTGAAGAAGTATGGGGAGTAGATCATTCTATGGAGACAAGAACTATTGATATGCATATAAAATCTATCAGACAAAAACTTGATTTAACTAAAGAAAATATAATAACTGTCAGAGGTATGGGGTATAAATTGACAGAAGTATAACAATATTATGATTAGGAATATATTTTATAAATCATTGCTTATTCTTATATTATCAAGTGCATTAATGTTTATAGGAATACTGTTTACTGTTCAATATAATAATATTATGTACAGTCAGGTTATGATATTAAACATTATGGATATGCTTGAAAAGGAAATTGATTTATATGATGTACAGACAGAAGATGCCTTTAGAAAATTTGTGCTTCAATCAGATAAAGAGGAACTTAGAATAAGTATAATATCCACTAATGGAATGGTTGTAGCAGATACTCTTACAGATACTTCCAAAAATCCTATGGGAAATCATACTAACAGAAGCGATGTAATAGAGGCTCTTCATAGTATTGAAAATAAACCTGCTTTTTCTATACATACCTCTATAAGCCAGAAAACACCTTATATGTATGTGTCAAAAAAGATTAAGGCTGATGATGACAGAGATTATATATTAAGAATTTCAATACCTATAGATTCAGTTAATAAATATTTAATAAGTTTTCTATTTACGGCCGTTATGGTTATAGGTGTTGTTATTATCATTATGGCATTGGTGCTTCCTTTGATGAGCCGAAATATAATGATTCCTTTTTATATGATAAAAGAAACTCTTGATAATATATACAATAATAAATCAGCAGCCCCCAAGAACCTGACAGGTTATAATGATATTAATACTATTCTTTATGATATTAATGAGTTAGCAGTTAGTCTTAATGAAAATATTACAGGCTATCAAACTGAAAAAGAAAAACTTAATTATGTACTTGAAAATATAGCACAGGGTATTATAGCTGTTAATAAAAATAAAGAAATATTTTTTATTAATCAGTATGCATTAGACTTGCTTGAAATATCTGACAGCAATATAAAAAAATTAAGTGAAATCATAAAAAGCAGTGAAGTAATAGAAAGAATTAATAATGCTATAGAGTTTAATAGATTTTCTAAATTTGATGTAAAAGAACATACTATGGATATAGAAATTACTATTATACCTATACGCAATAATGAAAATATATCAGCATTAATAAAATTTGAAGATGTTACAGATATAAGAAAAGTAGAGATAGAAAAGCAGGACTTCTTTATTAATGCTTCTCATGAATTGAAAACTCCTCTTACTTCTATAATAGGATACTCTGAACTTCTTATTGCTACAGGAGGAGGAAAAAATCAGGCAGATTTTATTAAACGTATAAATAATGAGGCTTTGAGAATGAAAGACCTTGTTATAGATATGCTTACATTAAGCAGAATAGAGGCTAATTGGAAAGAAACTATTGATGAGAAGATAGATATTAAAGATATTATACTTGATGTTTTTGAGAGTAATAAAATAAAGGCAGAACAAAGAGAAATAAATATAGAGCTTGATATAGAATCTGCTTTTATAATGGCTAATAAAGAAAAGATTACAGAGGTAGTTAATAATTTGGTTGATAATGCTATAAAATATACTGATGACGGCGGAAGTGTAAAGGTATTTTTAAAACAAAAAGCTGATAAGGCAGTATTTACTGTTAAAGATACAGGCTGCGGAATAGCTCCTCAGTATTTAAACAGGATATTTGAAAGATTTTTCAGAGTAAAAAATAATAAATATCTTAAAGTGCATGGTACTGGACTTGGGCTTACAATAGTAAAAAACATATGCAATTACTACAATGCCAACATACATATAAAAAGCGAGGAGAATGTCGGAACAGAGATGAGTGTTGTTTTTAATTTGTATAGAGAAGAAGCAGAAAAAATAAATAAATAATATTGTTTTTTTTGTGTTGCAAAATACCCTTATCTAGTATATAATTTTGTTAGATAATTAAAACAAAGGAGTATTAAAAAAATGAAAAATATAACTATAAAAATAAAAGGAATGGGTTGTCAAAACTGTGTTAAAGCTGTTACAGAAGAATTAACTGCTTTAGATGGTGTGAGCAAAGCTGATGTAAGTTTGGAAAAGGCATGTGCTGAAGTAGAATATGATGAGGCTAAAGTAGGCACTGATAAAATGCTTGAAGTGATAAAAGAATTAGAATACGAGCCTAGTTTATAAATGTTTGCTTTTATAGAAGGTAATGTTCAGATAATATCCGAGGGTGTCATAGCTCTTGTTTGTAATGGTGTTGGGTATGAGATTATAGTATCAAAAAAACTTGAAGTAAAAAATGATGATAAAATAAGACTTTATACTCAGCTTATACATAAAGAAGATGCTATGATACTTTATGGTTTTTTAACTAGAGAAGAAAAAAAGATGTTTTCTACACTTATAGCAGCTTCAGGTGTGGGACCTAAACTTGCTATGGAGATACTTTCTACATATTCAATTAATGATCTTATGCATATACTTTTTAATAAGGATATTAATTTATTAAAAAAAGTTCAGGGTATGGGATTGAAAAAGGCTGAGAAACTTTTATTTGAACTTAGAGATAAAATAGAAAAGATTGATATTAATATTTCTTCTTCATCTGTTCAAAACTATAATGATAATGAAAGCGATGTTATAAAGGCTTTAATATCATTAGGTTTTTCAAATAATGAGGCTGTTAAGGCTTTGTCTTCAATAGAAAATAAAGATAATATGTCGGCAGAAGATTTGATAAGTAATGCTTTAAGAAATTTAAGTTCTATATAAAAATCATTTTTAAAAATAATTGAAAATAAATAGTTATTAACATATAATAATAGTAATTGATAATTATTATTATTAGGATATTATTATGGATATAGTTGTAAAAAAGGCCGAATTAAAAGATGTTTTTGATATAAGTAAACTTCATGCCATATGCTGGAAAGATGCTTATAAAAATATTATACCCGATTCTTATTTAAAGAGAATATATTTAGATGATTGGTGTACTGAGTTTGAAGAGGGTATTAATAATAAAACAAGAGAGGCTCATATTGCCTATATTGATAATAAACCTATAGCAGTTATTTCTCATGGAAAAAGCAGATGCAGTATGGAAGGCTATGGGGAGATAATATCCTTATATGTACACCCAATATATCAAGGTTCAGGAATAGGTACTTTGCTTCTTGAACATGCTGTAAAGTACATGAAAGATTTGGGTTATACAAATATATGTCTTTGCGTTTTTGAGAAAAATGAAAAGGCAAAAGAGTTTTACCAAAAAAAAGGATTTAAAGATTCTGGGAATAAAAATAGTCTAAAAATAGATGATGAAGATATAGAAGAAAGTATTTATGTTTATGATTTGTAATTTATATTTTTTCATTTTTTATTTAATTATAATAATATAAAATATAAATCATAGTTAGTTTATCCTGTTTAATAATTTTTATATTGACTTATCATAAAAACTTTGTTAAACTAAATATATAGAGCTAGTACGAATGGCAGAAAATTTGCCGCCCACGCCTGCCGCTTGTGCGATGGATGGGATATGTGTCCTTCCTATTCTAGATTTTTTATCTAATATATTTTTATCTCTTACTTATATTGTAACTAGTTATTTAATAGTTCTATTTTTCATTGTATAATTCTAAAATCATACTATTATTATTTTATATTCTTCTGTAATATCAGTGTGGCTTGCCTTATTTTTTTCGATTATATTCTTTTTTAATAATATGGGCTTATCTTCTAAACCTTGTTTTTTCAAAAAAGATTTATACTATAGTTAGTTTATTAATGAATATTTTTAATTAATTTTCCTGACTGTCTTCTTGTTCTTTTTCTCTCTTGATTTCTTCTTTTAACTTTTTTATTAACTTCAAGTCTATAACAACATGATCTTCAGGATTTAGCGGTTTTATTAAGCCCGCATCTATATTTTTTGTCTAATTTTATTTATATCTATATTAGGATAAGGAGCATCATCAAGCCAGTGTTCCCAATATTTTTCATCTGTACTTTTAGCCATTATCTCTAACCCATTTTATTTTATAGTTAAATGTTATAATTATTTTCTGCTTCTTCTTTTATATCTTCTATAATACATTAATACATTTACCATGTGCTAAATGCTCTTCATAATCTATCAAATTACTATAAGGTTTTAAATTAATATCCCTATGTTCACTATCTATTATAAAAGTTGACGTAATATTAGTTTGATTTTCACTTTCGGCAATATTTTCTAATTTATCATTTTATCATATAGTTCATTTTCTAATCTTACATAAATACTTTTAATATTGGTTTAGCTTTATTTTCAGGGGGCAATTTTTTTTCGTACTGTCCCTTCTCTTGCCACAGTATTATCCTTTAATTATGAAAGCTACTGATAAAATTATTACAGATAAAGATAATATAATAAAACTAGCAAATCTTATATTGTTAATTATGTACCAACCTTCATTTATACAATTATTTTTGTTTAGATGTTTTTATAATCATAATTAAATTTATTATGCTTAAAATTAAAGCTGAAATTGATATTATAATGGTAATAGTTTTTAACATTTTTAATCCTCATATTAGTAATTATTTATATTATATATTATTTTTTTATAAATCTTAATAGCATATTAAAAAAATTGTATTATGTGTATAAGCATTATTATATATATTAGAATTAATATTCTTTTTCATTAATATTAATTTTTTGTGTTTTTTTGCAGATAAAAAAATATATTTTGTTATATTTATAAAATAAAGAATAAATTTATAAAAATCATTTACTAAAAAATCATTTTATTGTATAATACTTGCAACAAATTTTTATAAGGAGTAATATTCATGAAGGTTGAAGATTTAAAACATGAGAAGCTAAAAGCTTGGATTAAAGAAGTAGCAGATATGTGTCAGCCAAAAGATATATATGTATGTGATGGAACTAAAGAAGAATATGACAGCTGCATGAACGGCTTAGTAGAATTAGGTTTAGCAAAGCCTTTAACTAAAAGACCTCACAGTCACTCTTTCAGAAGCGATCCTTCTGATGTAGCACGTGTTGAAGATAGAACTTTTATCAGTTATCCAGATAAAGAAGATGCAGGTCCTACTAATCACTGGATGGCTCCAGATGAATTAAAAGGTACTATGAAAGAATTATACAAAGGCTGTATGAAAAACAGAACTATGTATGTAATTCCTTTCTCTATGGGTCCTGTAGGTTCTCCTATTGCTAAAATAGGTGTAGAAATTACTGACAGCCCTTATGTTGTTTGTAACATGCATATAATGACTAGAGTAGGTACTAAAGTATTAGAAGTATTAGGTTCTGACGGTGAGTTTATACCTTGCTTACACTCTGTGGGAGCTCCTCTTGCTGACGGTGAAAAAGATACTAAATGGCCTTGTGCTCCAATAGAGAAAAAATATATTTCTCATTTCCCTAATGAAAACTTAATTTGGTCTTATGGTTCTGGTTACGGCGGAAACGCTTTACTTGGTAAAAAATGTTTTGCTTTACGTATTGCTTCTGCTATGGCTAGAAGAGAAGGCTGGATGGCAGAACACATGCTTATCTTACGTCTTACTAACCCAGAAGGCAAAAGATTCCATATAGCTGCTGCATTCCCAAGTGCTTGCGGTAAAACTAACCTTGCAATGTTACAGCCAACAATCCCAGGGTGGAAATGTGAAACTATAGGTGATGATATTGCTTGGATGAAAATTAATCCAGATGACGGAAGACTTTATGCTATCAACCCAGAAGCTGGTTTCTTCGGTGTAGCTCCCGGTACTTCTTATGATTCTAACCCTATGGCTATGGAATCTATCAAAGAAAACACAATATTTACTAACTGTGTAGAAACAGATGACGGCGATGTATGGTGGGAAGGTATGGGTCCTGCACCTAAACATGGTATAGACTGGAAAGGTAATGACTGGACTCCAGAAAGCGGAGAAAAAGGTGCTCACCCTAATGCTAGATTTACCGCTCCTGCTAGACAATGTCCTGTAATTTGTCCAGACTGGGAAGATCCTAAAGGTGTACCTATAGATATATTCATCTTCGGCGGAAGAAGAGCTTCTGTTATGCCTTTGGTACATGAATCTTATAACTGGGATCATGGTGTATTTATGGGTTCTACTGCTGCTAGTGAAACTACTGCTGCTAATATTGGTGCAGTTGGTGCATTAAGATTTGACCCATTTGCTATGCTTCCATTTGCTGGATACAATATGGGCGATTATATGAATCACTGGCTTGAAATGGGAGATAAATTAGGCGATAAAGCTCCTAGAATCTTCTATGTAAACTGGTTCAGAAAAAATGCTGACGGTAAATGGTTATGGCCTGGATTCGGTGATAATTCAAGAGTATTAAAATGGATGTGTGAAAGAGTTGAAGGTAAAATTGAGGCTGTTGACACTCCTATAGGTAAAATGCCTAAAGAAGGCGATTTAGACCTTAAAGGTTTAGATATACCAGAAGCTGATTTCAAAGAACTTATGAGAGTTGATGTTGATGCTTGGAAAGATCAGGCTAATCAAATAGAAGCTCATTATACTAAATTTGGTTCAAGACTTCCAGCTAGACTTAAAAAACAATTAGAAGAATTAAGAGCTAGATTAAGCAAATAATTTTAGTCAATAGTTTTTCTTAAAAAATATAAGCCGATAGTTTAATTAATATTAAGCTGTCGGTTTTTTTATTGCTGTTTTATATTCAATTATTTTATGATTAATTAAAAAGTTGAAAAAACTCTAAAAATAAATATAATCTATTTCTATAAATTTTATATTATAGTTTTGTAATTATGAATACTTTTTTTAAAAAATTAAAAATATACCCGCAAAAAAATATTATAATATTAGCATTAATTTTTGTTATGCCTTTTACAATGTATTTATTATTTGTTAAAGGCATTTCTATTGATAATTATAAAATAACTCAAATAACATCTTATTTTTTTTCTTTTAAGATTTTTTATTTGTTTTGTTTTAATTTACTGTTTAATTTGAATAATAAAAAAAATACATTTATAACTTTTTTTATATTTTTGTTTATAGGCATTCTTAGTGTATTTATACCTTCCTCGGATTTTACATTTAAAGATATAATGTCTGCTAATAATAATTTTATTTTTTTTGTTCATACTATTTTAAATAAAAATCTATTTTTAGATATTATATTTTTTATAATGACTGCGTTATCATTTAACGAATATAAAAATTATAAAAATATTTCTGAAGTATTTACTTTCTCTGCAAATATGATTATATATTCTATTTTTTATTCTATATTTTCATCTATTATATTTATGATAGTTTTTGTACTTATTATAAATTTATTTAAAGATTTTTTTATCAATACTTTTTCTGATACATTTTTAATTATAAATACATTTGTATTATTTATTTTTTATATATTTGCATTTACTCCTTTTATAATTTACAACATATATAAAAAAGATATGAAGCATAAAAATATATCAATATACTTTTCAAGAATAATAATGTATATAAGTTTATATAATATAGTTAAATATTTATTTACTATGTATATGCCTTATAATAGTCCTTATGATATTAGAATCAATTTTATACTTTATAATGCAGCTCTTGCTATAGGAGCAGTAAATTTATTTTTTGTGCGTATTGATTATAAAGCAAGTATATTAACAAAGATAGTTTATATTATATTTCCTGTCATAACATTTATTTTTAATATAATCATTTTTAGCTCTCTTCTATACAGAATAAAAGAATATGGAATAAGCCCAAATAAATTAACTTTGCTTTTTACAAATATAATAATGCTTGTTCATTTTCTTTTGATAATCATTGATAATATAAAATCATTAAAAAAATTAGGCAGTATAAAAAATATAAAAAGTATTATACTAACAAATAATAGAAGCTGTTATGTATACATTTATGGGATTATAGCTTTTATAGTATGTTTTATAATGCCTTTGTTTTATAGTTAATATAAGCAATTATAATTTGTAAAGAATTAATTTTGATATTTATACTTTTCAAAGTTTCCGTAAATAACATAAAGCCTACATTTTTTTCTTATAATATTTTTTTACTATGTCAATCATTTTTTTATCTTGAATAGCCTCTGCATATTCCAAAACATTATAACTGTCTTTTATATCATCTCCATAAATATCAGGAGGATTTAATTTTATATTTAAATCCGCACCATTTTTTAATAAGTATTCAGCAACTTCATAATTATGTTGGTCTATAGCATGAAATATTGCAGTATAGTTTATATCATTAGGATAATAGTTCACATCAGCCCCATTTTCAACCAATGCCTTAACTATTTCTAAATTACCCTCACCTGCAGCAATTGCTATAGGAGGATAATAATATAAAAATTTTGTATCTAAATCGGCACCATTATCTTTTAAGAGTTTTACCACTTCAGGAGTAGATGCTGCAAGTATAGTAGCAGGAGCAACTCCGCCATCATTTGTAGCATTTACATTGGCACCATTTTCTATTAAAAGTTTTGAAGCTTCATAAGGATTTTCTCCTGTAACAGCCCAAAGTAATGGAGTATCCCCATTATCATCGGCTTTTCCATTAACATCTATTCCATTATCTATTAAATATTTCATTATATTAATATTACCTTTTTCAGAAGCATAAATAAGTGCAGATGCTCCCCAAGATGATTTTTCATTTATATCTGCATTATTTGCTACTAATAAATTAAACATTTCTTCATTGCCATTTTCACATGCAAGTATAATCATATTTTTGCCGTCTTTATTTTTTATATCTATATCAGAATTATTGTTTATTAGTAATTTTGCTATCTCTATATTATCAGTTCTTACAGCTTCCATTAAAGCATTAAATCCATCACTTGCTCTTAAATTAACTAAAGCCCCATTATCAATCAATGATTTTGCTATATCATAATGCCCGTATGATGAGGCTATCATTAAAGGAGTTGTATTAGTATAATGTGTAATATTGCCTATGAGAATTTCATCTTTTGACTGAGCATTTATACTGCCGTCGTTTATTAATTTAATCATTTCAGCAACGCCTGTTTTATTTTTATTTTTTTCTAATAGCTTTAATAATTCATCATTCGGCATTATTATTTCATTTGTCATTGATGTGTTTTTTAACTTTTCATTATTACTTTCATTTATTTGATTTGAATATAGCGATGTAATTACTGTTAATAATATAATTATAATGTTCTTTTTCATATGACTCTCCGATTATTAATTATTTTTAATATATCATAAATAATAAAAAAAATAAAGTAATGGTATTAACTTAAAATCAAATTATCATAATAGCACTATTTTTTATAAAATTATAGTTTATAATAAAATAATAATAAATAAAATATTAAGGATAAATACTATGATAAGTCAATTAAATGAATATAGAAAATTATTGTCTAATGATATAATAAAAACATGTCTTAGAATGCAAAAAGACGGTATTAATCAAGGTACATCTGGAAATGTAAGTGTACGTTTTGAAAACGGTATGCTTATTACACCTTCAAGTATGCCTTATGATACTATGAAAGCCGAAAATATAGTTTTTGTTGATGAGAACGGAAAGTCAGAAGAAGGCAAAAGACCTTCAAGTGAATGGAGATTTCATTTATCAATACTAAAAGATAATCCTGATTTTAACTGTGTTATACATAGTCATTCTATATATTCTACAGTAGTATCTATAATGGGAGTTGATTATATACCAGCCATACATTATATGATTGCTGTTGCGGGAGGAAAAATTATACCTTGTGCTGAATATGCTACTTACGGTACAGAAGAGCTTTGCAATAATATATCAAAGGCTATGAAAGGGTATAAGGCTTGTATTATGAAAAATCATGGACTTGTGGTTTCTGATTCTACTATAGAAAAAGCTTATGGTGTTTTGGTAGAAGTAGAAAATATTTCAAGGGAGTTTGTAGAACTTAGTAAAATTGGTAAGTATAATGTTTTATCAGATGAAGATATGGATATAATACTTAAAAAATTTGGTAATTACGGATTAAATGCCCAGAAATAATATTTTAAAATTAATTTAATAATATATCTTTTTTCTTTTATGAAATTAAATATATATATTATTATTTTTTTAATATATCAAACAGTATGTAATTTGTTAAAAATAAACATTGTATGCTGTTTTAATATATGATATTTCAAAATATGATTACATAGGCATTCTTTTATAAAGTGCAAATATAAAAATAATACTAAATAGTAATAATTGTGTATTACAAGTATGATAAATTACTGAATTTAGTATTAAATATAGAATTTCGCAGTCAAAGTTGGACAAAGATACAAAAAAGTTGGGTATGGTATTACTGTGAAAAACCTAGATATTAAAAATAAAATATGATTTTATTTTTGACAAATTATAATTATTTATGTATATACTAAATTTTATAATTAAAAAAATATATATAGTATTATTGTTTTATATTAATTTTTATATTTGCCATTTTGATTTATTTGACGAAAAAGCCTTAAAATGAAGCTAATAATATATTTACAAAAATATAAAATTATTTTACTTTTTATAAAAAATGATTGTAATATTAATTATATATGTTATAGTGTATAAAATTAAAATATAGAAAAGTAATATGATGAATTATAAGAAATATAAATTAAAAAAAGTTCTGCAAACGATGCAGTTTTTTATAATCTTAAAAAAGATTGGAGATTGACATTTTGTTGATTTCCAATCTTTTTTTTATTTTAATCAAAAATCTAAAAAAAATTTAGAATAATAGGAAGGCTAAAATTGAAACGTTATTTAATACTTGAAGACGGAAGTCATTATGAAGGCATAGGATTTGGTTCTGATAATTTTAGAATAGGTGAATTGGTTTTTAATACATCTATGACAGGATATCAGGAGATACTTTCAGATTTATCATACTGCGGACAAATAACTGTTATGACTTATCCATTGATAGGTAATTACGGTATAAACAGAGATGATTTTGAGAGTTTGAATCCAGCTATATTTGGATTTGTAGTTAAAGAGGCTTGTAAAAGTCCTAATAATTTCAGGAGTGCTGAAACTATAGACGAGTTTTTAAAATTAAAAAATATTCCAGCTATAGAAAATATTGATACAAGAGAGATAACAAAAAAAATAAGAGAAGCAGGCACTCTTAAAGCTGTAATGAGCGATACTATAGATAATAAAGATGATATAGTAAAAATGCTTAAAGAGACTTCTTATATGAATGATCATGTAAAAAGAGTTTCTACAAAAAATGCCTTTCCTATACCCAACAGAGGGAAGAAAGTTGTACTGATTGATTTCGGAGCAAAACTCGGAATAATAAGAGAGTTAACTAAAAGAGATTGCGATTTGGTAGTAGTACCTTATGATACAGATTATAAAACTATAATGAGTTTAAATCCAGACGGTATAATGCTTTCAAACGGACCGGGGGATCCCAAAGATGTAAAAGAATCAATTAATACCATAAGAGAGCTTATAGGAAAAGTACCAATATTTGGTATATGTTTGGGTCATCAGCTTATAAGTTTGGCATGCGGAGCAAATACGATTAAATTAAAATTTGGGCATAGGGGCGGTAATCACCCTGTTAAAGATTTGGAAACTTCAAAAGTGAGCATAACAAGTCAGAATCATAGCTATGCTGTTGAGAAAGAGAGTTTACATAATACTAATTTAATTATGACGCATGTATCTTTAAATGATGGAAGTGTAGAGGGAGTTAAACATAAAAAATATCCTGTATTTTCTGTTCAGTATCACCCAGAGTCTAATCCAGGACCTGAGGATAGTAAATATTTATTTGACAAGTTTATTAATATGATGAATGAAGGGGTAAAAAATGCCTAAAAGAAATGATATAAAAAAAATATTAGTAATAGGTTCAGGTCCTATAGTGATAGGGCAGGCTGCAGAGTTTGATTATGCAGGTACTCAGGCTTGCCAGTCTTTAAAAGAAGAGGGTTATGAGGTTATACTTATCAATTCTAATCCTGCTACTATTATGACTGATAGTGCTGTGGCAGATAAAGTGTATATTGAGCCTATTAATTTGAATTTTGCTAAAAGAATAATTTATAAAGAAAGACCAGATGCGATACTTGGTTCTTTAGGAGGACAAACTGGCCTTAATTTGGTTGTTGAGCTTGCAGAAAGTGGGATATTAGATGAATATAATGTTGAAATTTTAGGAACGGATTTAAATGCTATAAACTGTGCTGAAGACAGAGAGCTTTTTAAAAAACTTATGAATGATATTAATGAGCCTGTACCAGATAGTGTTATAGTGCATAGTGTAGAAGAGGCAGTTGCTTTTGCCAATAAAATAGGTTATCACTTGGTTGTACGTCCTGCTTACACTCTTGGAGGCACTGGAGGCGGATTTGCACGAAATGAAAAAGAGTTAATCGAAATATGCGAAAGCGGATTAAAAATAAGTCCAGTACATGAATGCTTGGTTGAAAAGAGTATTGCAGGATATAAAGAGATAGAATATGAGGTTATGCGTGATAATAATGACAATGCTATAGTAGTATGTAATATGGAAAATGTTGACCCAGTAGGAATACATACTGGAGACAGTATAGTAGTAGCTCCCTGTCAGACGTTAAGCGACAGAGAAAATCAAATGCTTAGAAATGCAAGCCTTAAAATAATAAGAGCTTTGAAAATTTGCGGAGGATGCAATGTACAGCTTGCACTTGATCCTAAAAGTTTTAATTATTATATAATAGAAGTTAATCCTAGAGTATCGCGTTCCAGTGCTTTGGCTAGTAAGGCAACAGGTTATCCTATTGCTAAGATAAGTGCAAAAATAGCTGTGGGTATGACTTTAGATGAAATACTTAATCCTATTACAAAAAAAAGCTATGCATGTTTTGAGCCTTCTATTGACTATATAGTTACAAAATTTCCAAGACTTCCTTTTGATAAATTTCCTAATGCCGACAGACAGCTTGGCACTCAGATGAAAGCTACAGGCGAAGTTATGAGTATAGGACGTAATTTTGAAGAGTCATTTTTAAAAGCTGTGCGTTCTCTTGAAATAAAATGCGATCATATAATGCACAATGATGTTTCTAATTATACTACTAAAAAATTATGGGAGCGTATAGAATTAAGAGACGATTTGAGAATATTTATTATAGCAGAACTCTTAAGAAGAGGTGAGGATATTAATGATATTATATATATTACTCATATAGACAGATTCTTTTTAGAAAAAATAAAAAATATAATTATATTAGAAGAAAAATTAGAAAATAATAAAATGAATATAGATGTATTAAGAGAATGTAAGGAGAGAGGATTTTCTGACAGCTATATATCAAAAGTTTGGGGCATTGAAGAGATTGATTTATACAAATTAAGACATGAAAATAATATAGTGCCAGTATACAAAATGGTTGATACTTGTGCTGGAGAGTTTGAAAGTGAGACTCCTTATTTTTATTCTACTTATGAAAAAGAAAATGAATCTGTAAAAAGCGGCAAAGAAAGTATAATAGTATTAGGTTCTGGACCTATAAGAATAGGGCAGGGTGTTGAATTTGATTATTCTACTGTTCACTGTGTTATGACTATAAGAGAGGCTGGATATGAGGCTATAGTGATAAATAATAATCCAGAAACAGTATCAACAGACTTTTCAATATCTGATAAACTTTATTTTGAACCTCTTACTATAGAGGACGTTATGCATATAGTGGAATTAGAAAAACCAAGAGGAGTTATAGTACAGTTCGGCGGACAAACTGCTATTAATTTGGCTGAAAAATTAGTTATGCATGGAGTTAATATATTAGGTACTTCATTAGAAAATATTAATAAAGCAGAAGACAGACATGAATTTGAAGAGATGTTAAAAGCTCTTGATATACCTCAGCCTAAAGGAAAAACTGCTTTTACAATAGATGAAGCTGTGATAATAGCTAAAGATATAGGTTATCCTGTTTTGGTACGTCCGAGTTATGTACTTGGAGGGCGTGCTATGGAGATAGTCGATAATGATGTTTCTTTAAAAATATATATGGATACTGCTGTAAAAGAGATAAGCAATAAAGCTCCAATATTGATTGATAAATATGTTATAGGTAAAGAAATAGAAATTGATGCTATTGCTGACAGTGAGCATAATGTATTTATTGCGGGTATTATGGAGCATATTGAAAGAGCTGGTATTCACTCTGGGGATTCTATAAGTGTATATCCTGCACAGACTATTTCAAAAAAAGTAAAAGATACTATTATTGATTATACCAAAAGAATAGGAGAGGGATTTAATTTTATAGGGCTTTACAATATACAGTTTATAGTTGATAAAAATGATAATGTTTATGTTCTTGAGGTTAATCCTAGAAGCAGCAGAACAGTGCCGTTTTTAAGCAAGATAACAAATGTTCAAATGGCTAATGCGGCTACTATGTGTATACTTGGGAAATCATTAAAAGAGCAAGGTTATAATAATATATACAAGGAAGAATCTAAAAATGTATTTGTTAAAGCACCTGTATTTTCTTTTGCCAAATTAAGAAGAGTTGATACTATACTTGGTCCAGAGATGAAAAGTACTGGAGAGGCTTTAGGTTTTGATGTTAATTTTGAGAAGGCTCTATATAAGGCATTGATAGCTAGCGGAGTTAAAATACCTCTTCAAGGGAATGTTCTTCTTACTATATCGGATAATCATAAAGATGAAGTATTAGATTTGGCTAAAAGATTTTCTAATATTGGTTATGGAATATATGCTACAAAAGGTACTGCCAATTTTTTAAGAAGAGAAGGTCTTTATGTTAAGGAAGTTTCAAAGATTGATGAAGAAGGTTTTGAAAATATAGTAGATACTATAAGACTTGGAAGGGTTGATTATGTTATAAATACAATAGAAACTAATAGTCAGACTCATTCTGATAGTTTGGAATTAAGAAGGGCATCTGCTGAAAATAATATATCATGCATTACATCATTAGATACGGCTTATGCTTTGCTTAGAGTAATAGAGTCTATGAACTTTAGTATAATGCCTATTGCCTGATTGTATTATAAATAAATTAAAAAAGATGAGCATATTTATTTTTTATGTTCATCTTTTTTTATTTATAAAAAGATTTATAATATTTAGTAACATTAATATTTTTATGAGTGTAGTATGTCAAATTTTTCTATAATATACAAAATAGTAATAATTATAATCGGAGCTTTTGCTGTACTTAATGGTTTTTTTTATGATAATTTTAAACTTGACATAGAAACCGCATACTACTTCACATATCAAAGCAATATACTTGTGATAATTTATTTTATTTTAGACATTTTCAATATTATAAAGAAAAAAGAAACATTTTATCCAAGATTTAAAGGTGCTGTTACTATGTCTATAACAGTTACATTTTTAGTTTATCATTTTTTATTGGGTCCAACTTCGGGTAAATTAGAAGGCATTGATTATATTAGAAATATTATACTTCATTATATACTGCCTATTATGACTATTTTTGATTATATAATTTTTGATAAGAAAGGCATTTATGAAATAGTTGATCCTTTGCTTTGGCTTATAATACCGCTTTTATATTTTGTGTTTGTACTTATAAGGGCTAGAGTTGGAAGTCCTTTTTCAGATGGAAGTTATTATCCTTACTTTTTTGTTGATATAGATAAATACGGATTTAAAACGGTATTAAGGAATGTATTTTTTATCACTTTGTTTTTTGCTTTTTTGGGTTATATAGAATATTTTATTGACATGTTATTTAGTAAACATTATAAATAATTTTACTTTTATAAATGCTGCAATTAAATTCTAAATAATCTAAAAATGTTTATAATATTTTCATTTTATATATATAATTTAAACTATATTAAATACTTAAAATTTTTAAGTTTATCAATTTCAAGTTATACAAATCTTTATTATGAACGTTTTGTAAGTATCTTCCAACATGTATTATTTATTCTTATGATATGTTGCTCAAGATTAAGTTATATATAAAAGTTTGTCTTTGGAAATTTATGGTATACTATTATATAAAATAATTAATTTATTATATATTTAAAATATATTCTATTGGTTTATAAAAATATTTTATACTATTAATAAACAATAATTACATTCATAAATAACTAAAATTTGACAAATTATGATTGTTTAAGTATAATTATTAGTTTATAAAGTATTCATTATTAATGTGTATTATTTTTTTTAATTGAAGAATACTTTATAATTTTGATATTTATTTTTATTAAAATGATAATAAATAATAGTAAAGGAATAGTAAAATGGATCAATTTATAGATGTAGTAAACTTTGAAATAGAGGCAGGACATGGAGGAGCAGGAAGCGTAAGTTTCAGACGTGAGGCACATGTACCTATGGGCGGTCCAGACGGAGGCAATGGAGGAGACGGAGGCGATGTTATAGTAAGAGTTGATGCCAGAATAAACAGTTTCGGAAAGATAAAAAGCAGAAAAAGATTCAGAGCAAGAGACGGAGAGCCCGGAAGAGCAAGACTAAGCGATGGTAAAAAAGGCGATGATGTTGTTATAAGAGTGCCTATAGGAACAGTTATTTATGATGAAGATACAAATAATATATTAGCTGATTTACTTGAGGACGGACAAAGCTATACTGTTGCAAGAGGAGGCAAAGGCGGAAAAGGAAATAAATTTTATGCCACTGCCACAAATCAGGCACCAGATTATGCCCAGCATGGTTTGGACGGTGAAAAACTCAATATAAGACTTGAAGTAAAATTAATTGCTGATATTGGACTTGTGGGTATGCCTAATGCTGGAAAATCTAGTTTGCTTGCAAGACTAACAAGAGCAAATCCTAAAATTGCATCATATCCTTTTACTACTTTAACTCCTAATCTTGGTGTGTGCTATCTGGATTATGAAAGAAGTTTTGTTATTGCTGATATACCGGGTATTATTGAAGGAGCTAGCGAAGGGGCTGGACTTGGTCTTACTTTTTTAAGGCATATTGAGAGAACTGGTGCTTTATGTTTTGTTATAGATTTAACCGATGAAGATGTAGCAGATACTTATAAAAAGTTAAGAAATGAATTAAAACAGTACAGTAAAGAATTAATAAAGAAAAAGTCTATTATTGTACTAAATAAAACTGATATGCTTGAAGAAGATGAGATAAAAGAAAAGGTCAAATCTATAGAGAAAGCCGTAAAAAAAGAGTATAAAAATAACAAAGAAACTCATTATGAAGAGCCGGAAATATTTGCTTTGTCTGTATTTAGTTTGGAAGGTGATATGCTTGATAAGGTAATAAATGCATTTTATAAAGCCAATGAAGAGAGATACGATAATACAGCCAAACAAACAAAAGAGCCTTTACTTCTTAATCAGAATAAAGATAAATCAAAACTTAAAACAAAAAGAGTATTCGGACCTGTTATGTCAAAGAGACTTGGTAATTCTTTGGGAATAGATGTTATACCTCATAAAACATGCAGTTATAACTGTATATACTGTCAATTAGGTTCAGAAGAAAATACTAGAACATCTCTTCACAATTTTTATTCGGTTGATGAGATAATTTATGAATTAAAAGAGGCTTTGCTTAATAATAAAAATATTGACTATATAACATTTGCAGGTTCTGGAGAGCCTACTTTATATAAAGATTTAAAAAAACTTATTTATGAAATAAAACAGATAACTGATATCCCAATATGTATTATAACTAATGGTTCTTTGCTATATAAACAGGAAATGCGTTCTGATTTGCTTATGGCAGATTTGGTAATACCTTCTCTTGATGCTGGAAATATTGATACTTTTAAGATAATAGATCAGCCTAATAAAGAAATTGATTTTGATAAAATGGTTAATGGTCTTATAGAGTTTAGAAGAGTTTTTAAAGGAGAGTATTGGCTTGAGGTGTTTTTGCTTAAAGGTATTAACGACAGTAAAGAAGAACTTGATGATATAATAAAAATAGTAAACAAAATAAAACCAGATAAAGTTCAGCTTGTTACAGCTACTAGAAGAACTGCCAATGAAAAAGCTAAGGCATTGAATGATGAAGAGTTAGAAAAAGTAAAAAAATATTTTAATGCCAAATGCGATATTGAAATAGATGTTCCTAGTGTATCTGACAATGCCAAGGGAAATGTAAAAAAAATTACTGAAGAAGATATAATAAATTTATTAATAAGACACCCTGATACCTCTCATATGATAGCAGTAAGTTTCAATGAAGATGAAAATAGAGTGAAGGAATTATTGAAAAATTTAATAGAAAGCGGAAAGGTGCGTGAAGAGATAGTTAATGGAGTAGTTTCTTACGCTGCTAATATTTGATATAATTTTTTAAAATGCTATTGATTAAAAAATACGGATTTTATTATGAACTTTTATGATAATACTTATACATCTAAACGTAATGTTGTATTTGGAAAGAACATAGTTTCAACAAGCAATATACTAGCTTCAGAGGCTGGAATAGAGATTATAAAAAAAGGCGGTAATGCAGTAGATGCAGCAATAGCTTCAGCAGCTGCACTTACAGTTGTTGAACCCACTTCAAATGGACTTGGAGGAGATGCTTTTGCCATAATAAATTTTGAAAATAAAATGTATGCAATTAATGGAAGCGGATTTTCTCCAAAGAATTTGGATATTGATAAAATACTTTCATGTAATTTTGATAAAATACCTTTATACGGAGTTATTCCAGTAACTGTTGGAGGCATTCCATCAGTTTGGGCTCTTCTTATAAAAAAATTTGGTAAGTTAAAACTTATTGATGTGCTTGAGCCTGCCATTAGATATGCAAAAGAAGGATATGCTATTCAGCCTCAAGCGGCACTTGATTGGAAAGAGGCTTATAATATGTATTTAAATGCTTCTGATAATTTAAAAAAAGAAGAGTTTAAATATTGGTTTGATACTTTTACTTTTAATGGAAAAACTCCAAATCTTGGGGAGATAGTAAAACTTCCATATCATGCTAAAACTTTATATGATATAGGAAAAACAGATGCAGAGTGTATTTATAGAGGAGAATATGCTGAAAAAATAGATGCATTTATGAGAAAATACGGAGGATATTTATATAAAGAGGATTTAAATGAATATTATCCGGAGTTCGTTACTCCTATAACTACTAATTACAGAGGTTATGATATTTATGAAATTCCTCCAAACGGACATGGTATTACTGTATTAATGACTTTAAATATTTTATCAAATTTTGATTTTAAAGATTTAAGCGAATTAGAAAAAGTACATTATCAAATAGAGGCTTTGAAACTAGCTTTTACAGACACAAAAAAATATGTTGCAGATATTAATTATATGAAAACTTCTATTGAAGAAATGCTTTCAAAAGAATATGCTAAAAAAAGAGCTTCACTCATAAATAAAGACAAAGCATTAGAGCCTATAAATAATATATTCTCATCAGGGGACACTGTTTATTTAGCATCTTCAGACAGTTACGGAAATATGGTTTCATATATTCAGAGTAATTATACGGCTTTCGGTTCCGGAATAGTAATTCCAGAAACAGGTATAGCTTTGCAAAACAGAGGTGCTAACTTTTCATTAGATCCAAATTCTGATAATTTTGTATCAGCACATAAAAAGCCTTATCACACTATAATACCAGCCTTTATACGCAAAGATTCAAAACTTTACGGAGCATTAGGTGTAATGGGGGCTTTTATGCAGCCTCAGGGACATGTTCAGGTTATAAGTAATTTGATAGATTATGATTTAAATCCGCAGGCAGCATTAGATAAACCTAGATGGCAGTGGGTGGGTGATAAAAATATAGAATTAGAATATAATTTTGATAATAATATCTATAAAGAACTTTCATTACTTGGACATAATATAACAAAAAAAGATTATCTTACATACTTTGGGTATTTCGGACGCGGACAGATTATATTAAAAAATGATAATGGTGTTTATTTTGCCGGCTGCGATGGAAGGACTGATTCAGCTATAGCCGTTTGCTAGATTAAATCTAAAAAAGTAAAAAAATAACAAGCCTTTAAATAAATTAAAGACTTGCTAAAAGATTTTATATTTTAGGGACATTATTTCTTGTCTGGAAAAATTACACCTTTTTTGAGTATAATATTTGCATATATTTCAAGTTCGCTTGTAGCAGCAATAGCATAAACATTTTTGCATCTGTCATAATATGCAAATCTTTCCAGATATTCATAATTTACTTTTTGATGTTTTGCTATTATATCTTTGTATTTAATCCATACATCAGGTTCTCTGCCAAAATCAGCATTAGGCTGCATTAATACAACAGGGCTTTCTACGAAAGTATCCAATGGAAATAAAGGCATAATAGCTTTCAAAACAGTAGGTATATCTATTCCGTCAAGTCTTATAATTTTTTTTACATTATAATCATGAGAAGGAAAATTACCGTCAGCAAATAAAATTTCACTGCCATGCCCCATTTCACATAATATTTTTAATAGTTCTGGTGAAACAACAGGATCTATTCCTTTTAACATATTACTATTCCTTAAAATTATTTTTACAAAAGCCCCATTTAATATTATAGTACTAAATGGGACTTAAGAAAAATTATTATTACCTAGTTACTTTTCCAAATAAAGGTCCGAAATGTTTGCATGCTCTAAAGTCAGCACCTTCAGTATCTTTTGTACCAAATGCTTTCCATGCTTTAGGTCTGAATATTCTCTCTTCGCTTACATTATGCATACTTACAGGTATACGAAGCATAGAAGCCAATGTGATTAAATCAGCACCTATATGACCATAAGCAGCAGCACAGTGATTAGCCCCCCAATCATTCATAACAGAATAAACATCTTTGAAAGAGTCTTTTCCTGTAAGTATAGGAGCAAACCAAGTAGTAGGCCAAGTAGAGTCCGTTCTTTTGTTAATAGGGTCAAATATACTGTCGTCAATATTAACAGCATAACCTTCAGCTATTTGAAGTACAGGTCCAAACCCTTTAACTAAATTAAGCCTTATAATAGTCATAGGCATTTCACCTTTAGTTAAGAAAGTAGAAGAGAATCCGCCTCCTCTGAAGTATTCTCTGTTAGCAGGTGAGAATTGAGTTGCATCAAGACATTTTTTAGCTTCTTCTTCTGTAATATTCCAGTACTCTTTTAAAGCAGGGTTTCCATTAACTTTCTGTTCTCCAGTCCAGTCTAATGAAGCAGCACCAGAGTTTATCAAGTGAATTATACCATCTTTAGCTTTTCCAGTAAGCTCTTTACCAGTAACTCTTTTAACAGCTTCAGGACTCCAATAAGTTCTAACATCAGCGAATAGTTGAGATCTACTTGTTAATAAATGAGCAAACAACATAGAAAGACCATTCAAAGAGTCATTTTCAGTAGCAACAACATAAGGTTCTCTTATACCGTTCCAGTCAAAAGATGAATTAAGAATAGCTTCAGCAAAGTCTCCGTTAGGCATAAAGTCAGTCCAATGCCTTTGTCCTTGGAAACCACCAACTATAGCATTATGACCTTGAGCTTCTTCTATATATCCCATTTCAGCTAATTTAGGATTTCCTACCATTAAATCACGCATAATCATAGCCATTTTAATTGAAGTAGCCCATTCTTTTTCTTTTTGTTCATCAGTGGCTTTTACTTTATTGTTGTCAGAGCCGAATTTACATTGTTTAGCCCATTCCCATGCTTTTTTGAACTCTTCTTTATCATATATTTCTAGTTCTAATCTTCTTTTGATTTCGCTCATATCTACAAATTCAGTTCTCATTCCTAAATAGTCAAGTAAGAATTCAGCGTCAACCATAGAACCCATAATACCCATAGCAACGTAGCCCATACTTACATAAGATTGATCTTTCATAGTAGCAACAGCAAGACCAGCTCTTACAAATCTAAGTATTTTTTCTCTAACATCTTCAGGTATGTTTTCATCTCCTGCATCCTGAACATCTTTACCGTAGATTGAGAAAACAGGAAGTCCTAATTGAGTATGTCCGGCATCAGCAGCAGCCAAATAAACAGCACCGGGTCTTTCAGTACCATTGAAGCCCCATATAGCTTTAGGTATTGCTGGGGTCATATCAATAGTTTCAGAACCATAACACCAGCAAGGTGTAACAGTAAGAGTTAGTTTCACATTATTTTCATCAAATTTTTTCTGACATCTTGCAGCTTCAGCAACACCGCCTATAGTAGTATCAGAGATTACACATTCAACTTTTTCTCCGCTAGGGTGTTTTATATTTTCTTCTATAAGTTTTGCAGCTATTTTTGCCATGTTCATAGTGGTATCTTCAAGGGATTCTCTAACCCCATTTCTTCTTCCGTCTATAACAGGTCTTATACCAACTTTTGGTAAATTATTTTGCATTCTAAACATAATTGTTATAATTCCTCCTTAAATTTTATATAATTTTATTCGTATAATAATTTAGCTATTTCAGGATCGTCTATATTAGTTTTATCATACCATTTAGCACCAGTATCTATATTAGAAACAGATTCACCTTTAGAAGCTTTATATGCTAAAGTAACAGCCTGGAAACCAATGCTGTAAGGGTCTTGAGTAACAGAACCTTGTATTATTCCGTTTCTTATAGCATCTAACTGAGGTTTTCCAGAGTCAAATCCCATAACAACCAAATCTCCGCCGTCTTGAGCATCACCAACTATAGTGTTAGCAGCACCTGCTTCAGCACTTTTATATACTACTAAGAAACCTCTTGCCATAGCTTCATTAGATAAGTATATTCCTAAAACACTTTTACCTCTTAAAGCATTAACTTCATTAGCTATATCAGCTTCATTTTGAGTAGTAGGAACTATAACCTGTAAAGCATATTTTCCTGCAGTAGCAGCGTCTCCGTCAGCTAATTCAGTAAATCTTTTTACAAAACCTTCAGCTCTTCCTATACCAGTATCAGAGTTATCTAATTGAAGAACAGCTATTTTAGCTTTATTATCAGAAGTGAATGCAGCTATTCTTGTTTTTAAAGCTTCAAACATTTTATCAGCAACTATAGCAGCAGCAGCTCTGTTATCAGTAGAAGCAGTAGCAAGTACAGCACCTTGAGCTTGGTCTGGTAATATACCAGAGTCAAAACCTATTAGAGGTATGTTTTTTTCTTTTATTCTTTTAATCTGTTCAGTAAAATCCCCTGTTACAGCAGCAAAAGCTATAGCATCTGGGTTTTTATTAATTTCACTATCTAACAAGTCCTGCTGTATTTTTGAGTCAGATTCTGTTTCAGGACCAACAAAACTTATTTTTACACCATTTTGTTTAGCAGCAGCTTCGGCACCGTCTCTAACAGTTACCCAAAACTTGTGCTGGAATCCTTTAGATACAACAGCTATATACGGATCTTTGTTTCCGCAGCTTGATAACATAACTGTTAATCCTATTAAAGTAGTAGCTAGTAATAAAATTTTTTTCATTTTATTCTCCTTGTTTTTTATTTTTTATTTATTTTAATTTTTTCTTTTCTTCTATTAAACTATTAATTTTAGATTGTACTTCTGATATCTCTTTTGAATAGTCTTTACTATTATCAGATATCATATAATCTATTTTTATTCTAAAAGATTCTATTTCTTCTTCCAACTGTTCCATTCTCTCTTTTTTTACATCTGCTTTTTTAACTTTATTAGACATTTTTATTCTATAAACATCTATAAGTACAGCTATAATAACTACTATACCTATAGTAAAGTATTGGAAGAATTGTTCTACGCCTACAGAAGGAAGTCCTACTTTTAGTACAGACATTATATATACACCTATTATTGTACCTATTATAGAGCCAACGCCTCCGGAAAGAGATGTACCTCCTATAACTACAGCAGCAATTGCATCAAATTCATAACCTTGTCCAGCTCCCGGACTTATACTAGAATAACTAGCAGCAAAAGCCAAACCTCCTATACCGCAGAAGAATCCAGCTATTGTATATGCTATTATTTTCCATTTGTTAGTTTTTATACCAGAAAGTCTTGCCGCCTCTTCATTGCTTCCTAAAGCGAATATATATCTTCCAACTATAGTTTTAGTTAATACGATTATAGATATTATAGTAAATATGGCAAGCATTATAAAACCAGATGGGAAATTAGATTCTGTTGCATTAAATAATACTCTGAACCAGCCATACTGAGGATCTGTTATAGTAGGGTAGTATATAGTCTGAGATTTTGAAACTATACCTGATAAACCTTTAGTAACCATAAGCATACCCAAAGTAGCAATAAACGGAGGCAAATTAAAATATGAAATTAAAAAACCATTTATAAATCCGCCTAAAGTAGCAACAGCTATAACTATAATAAGCACAGCCCACATAGGAGTTTGAAAATTAGTTATCATTACACCGCCTACCATAGCAGCAAATAATGAAAGTGATCCTATAGACAAATCAATACCGCCAGTAATTATAACAAATGTTACTCCTATAGCTAAAAAACCTATAAAATATGAGTTTCTTAATATCAAAGAAAATGTATCAAAAGTGAAGAAATTTCTTCCAGCTATAACAAAAAATACATACAAAATAAGAAGAGCAACAATTGTTAAAAATTTTTGAAGTCCATTCTTCTTCAAATAAATTAATATATTTCTTGTCCTTCTTCTCATTTTAGCTTTGAAACATAGCTTTCCAGTAAAAGTATTGTTTTCGATATTGTACATATGATTCACTCCATTTTATTTTATTTTTATTATAGTTATTAGTCTATCTCATAGTTGCATATTTCATAATATCATCTTGAGTAGTTCCATTTATATCTAATTCTCCTGTTTTTTTACCTTCAGACATAACAAGTATTCTGTCGCTCATTCTAAGTATTTCAACTAAGTCAGATGAGATCATTATTATAGATTTACCCATAGATACTAATTGTTCCATAAGATTGTATATTTCACTTCTAGCTCCTACATCTATTCCTCTAGTGGGTTCATCAAATATTAATATTTTACATTCTTTTATGAGCCAATTTGCTATTACTACTTTCTGCTGATTACCTCCAGATAAGTTTTTTACTAATTGATTAATAGAAGGTGTTTTTATATTTAATGATTTTACTTCCTGCTCTGAAATATCTCTTACTTTTGAATTTTGTACCATAAGCATATTAGAAAACTTATCATAATTTCCCATCATAATATTTTCAAATACTGGAAGCCCTAATGCCAAACCGTATCTTTTTCTGTCTTCTGAAAGATAACCTATACCGCTTTTTATAGCATCTACAGGGGATTTTATTGATACCTCTTTTCCTTCGACAAATATTTTTCCGCTTTCAAATTTATCAGCACCAAAAATAGCCCTTGCTGTTTCTGTTCTTCCGGCACCCATAAGACCTGCAAAACCTAAAATTTCACCTTGTTTTAGAGAAAAACTTACATTCTTAACTACACCCGGTACAACTAAGTTCTCTACCCTTAATATTTCTTTTGCATCTTTTGATACTTTGCTTTCTGTTTTAGGTGTTTCATATATAACACGTCCGACCATCAAATTTACTATTTCATCTTTATTCGTATCCTTTGTAATTTTGGTGTCTATATATTCTCCGTCTCTTATAACTGTTATTCTGTCAGATAATATAAATAATTCATCTAATCTATGAGATATGTATACTATAGAAACACCGGAAACTTGTAAATCTTTTATAATTCTAAAAAGTTCTTTAGTTTCAGATTCTGTCAAAGCGGCAGTAGGTTCATCAAGTATTAATATCTTTGAGTTGTGAGTTAATGCTTTAGCTATTTCAACAAGCTGCTGCTTTCCTACTGTTAAAGAACCTATTTTGGCAGCTGGATTTATATCTACATTCATTCCTTTAAATATTTTATCCGATCTTTTTATCATTAATTTATCATCTATGAGTCCGAATTTATTCAATGGTTCATGACCTATAAAAATATTTTGTGCTGCAGTTAAATGATTCATTAAATTTAGTTCCTGATGTACTATTGATATCCCATTTTCTTCTGCTTCTTTAGGTCCTGATACTTCTAAAGGCTTGCCAAAATATTCTATACTGCCGGCATCTTTTTTATATATTCCAGATAAAATTTTCATAAGAGTAGATTTTCCAGCACCATTTTCACCTATTAAAGCCAATATCTCGCCTTGAATCAAAGAGAAATTAAAGTTTTTTAATGCATATACACCTTTAAATCTCTTTTCTATTCCAGTCATTTTTAAAATTATGTTATCACTCATAGAATAATTTAATCCTTAAGTTAAAATTTTTCATATGATTATATTCTAGTAAAAAAAAATAGCATAATCAATATTGAAATGTTTTTTTATATAAAAAAATTATTTTATTTTTATTTTTTTTAAATTTTTATTTTTTTGTTTAGAAAAATGTTTTATTTTTTAAAAAATAAACATTTTTTTATTGAATATGAAACAAAAATATATTATATTATAAATATATTAATATAAATGGTGCAGTTATATGACTAATAACAAATTTTACTCTATAGCCTGTGATTTTGGATCATCAGGAGGAAAAATTTTCCTTTCAAAATTTGAAAATGATAAAATGACACTGGAAGAAGTGCATAGATTCTCACTTACACCTATAAGAATTAATAATTATTATTATACAGATTTTATATATATGTATAATGAGCTTTTAAAAGGCATAAAGAAAGTTGCTGATATGGGAGTGCAGCCTTCATCTTTGGGGATAAACTCTTGGGGTGTAGATTATGCATATATAAATAAAAATGGAGAGCTTTTATCAAATCCTATAAATTATAGAGATACAAGAACTATCAATACAATAAAAAAACTTGAAAAAATAGGTTTGAATGCTAAAAAATTATATGGTATAACAGGTATATCATGCATGCCTTTTAACAGCATAATGCAGATATATGAAGACATAGAAAAAAGGGCTGATATAGTTAATAATGCAGAAAAATTATTATTTACTCCAGATTTGTTCTGTTATTTTTTGACTGGAAATATTTCTTCCGAATATACAATATCCTCTACTTCACAGCTTATAGATATTAATAAAAAGAATTGGTCTTCAGAAATTTTAGAAGCAATTAATTTTGACATTAATAAATTGCCTGTTTTAATTGAAGCTGGAACTAAAAAAGGTTTATTAAAACAAGAAATAGCGGATTATTTGGGATTAAAGCCTTTTGATATTATTGCAGCAGCCTCACATGATACGGCATCTGCAGTATTATCAGCACCAATTTTTAATGATACTTCTGCTTATTTGTCTTCAGGCTCATGGTCTCTTCTTGGGGTAGAATTAAAAGAACCTATACTTACAGATGAGGCTCTTGAAAATGGTTTTACAAATGAAATGGGCTACAATAATACTATAAGATTTTTAGAAAATATTAATGGGCTTTGGACTATACAGCTTTTGCAAAAAAAATATCAAATTTCTTTTAATGATATGGAAAAACTTGCAAGAGATAATATTAAAGATGAGCATAGAATAGATATTACAGACAATAGATTTTATAATCCAAAAGATATAGAAGATGAAATACTCAATTACTATAAAGATACTAATCAGTCAGATGTTTCCAAAGATTCAAAAGGTATTATTATAGCTTCTGTATATAATTCTTTGGCTGATAGTTATGCTAAATATATTGACAGTCTTAAAAAAATATTAAATAAAAATATTGATACTTTATGTATTGTAGGAGGCGGTACAAGAGATAAATTGATATGCGAGCTTACTAAAGAAAAAACTAATTTAAATGTTTATGTTGGTCCTATAGAATGTACTGCTGCTGGAAATATATTAGCTCAGTTTAAATCTTTAGGAATATTAAAAGATACTGAAGAGATGAGAAAATTAGTTGTAAATAGTTTTGAGATAAAAAAAATATAATAATATTATTTTAATTTTTAAGGAGAAAAAATGTCTAGTTCTGATAGAAAAGATTTATCTAAAAAGATAATAGATGCTTGTTTGAGCATGAGAATAGACGGAGTTAATCAGGGTACTGCTGGAAATATAAGTATAAGATTTGAAAATGGAATGCTTATTACTCCATCTGGAATGCCTTATGAGATTATGACTCCAGAGGATATTGTTTTTGTTGATGAGAATGGAAAAGCTGAAGATGACAAAATTCCTTCAAGCGAATGGAGATTTCATTTATCAATTCTTAAAGATAATCCTAATTTCAATGCTGTAATACACAATCATGCTATATATTCATCTACAGTTTCAATTTTAAATGTAGATTATATACCTGCAATTCATTATATGGTTGGAGTTGCAGGCGGAAATAAAATACCTTGTGCTAAATATGCTACTTATGGTACTCAGGAGCTATGTGATAATATATCTGAAGCTATGAAAGGTTATAAGGCTTGTATATTAAAAAATCATGGTTTGGTAGCTAGTGATGAAACTTTGGAGAAGGCATATCATGTTATGATGGAAGTTGAAAACTTAGCTAGATTATATATTGGAGTAAGAGGCATAGGTGATTTTTCTATTTTGCCGGATAGTGAAATGGAAGTTGTTTTAGAAAAATTTAAAAATTACGGACTTAATGTAAAACATAAAAATAAAAAGTAAATTTAATCTTCTTAATTATTAAAAATAAAAAAGAAGAATAATTATAAAAAATAAAAAATAATAGGAGAGTGTTATGGCTAGATATATTTTAAATGAAACAAGTTATTTTGGCATAGGCATAAGAAGCGAACTTGCTAATGAAATTAAAGCAAGAGGATTTAAAAAGGCACTTTTAGTTAGTGATAAAGTTTTAGATTCCTGCGGTGTTCTTAAAAAAGTAAAAGATGTTTTAGATGCCGCTAATATTTCTTATGATGTATTTTTAGATATTAAACAAAATCCTACTATAAAAAACTGTAAAGATGGTTTAGCAAAATTTAATGAATCAGGAGCTGACTTTTTAATTGCTGTTGGAGGCGGTTCAGTAATGGACGTTGCTAAAGCTATAGGTATTACTAAAAATAATCCTGATTTTGCTGATGTTAAATCTCTTGAAGGAGCGGCAGCTACAAAAAATAAAAGCGTACCTATTATGGCTCTTCCTACTACTTGCGGTACTGCTGCCGAAGTTACTATTAACTATGTAATCATCAATGAAGAAGAAAATAGAAAAATGGTTTGTGTTGACCCTAAAGATATACCTATAGCTGCTTTTGTAGATGCTGAGCTTATGGCTTCTATGCCTAACAGTCTTGTTGCTGCTACTGGTATGGATGCTTTAACTCATGCTATTGAAGGTTATATTACTAAAGCAGCTCATACTATTTCAGATATGTTTGAATATAAGGCTATGCAGCTTATATCAAAACATTTAAGAGGGGCTGTTAAAGATAAAAATATGACTGATATGGACGGTATGAGTATTGCTCAGTATGTTGCTGGTATGGGATTCAGCAATGTTGGTCTTGGTATTGTTCACTCTATGGCTCACCCGCTTGGAGCTATATTTGATATACCTCATGGTGTTGCTAATGCTGTACTTCTTCCAATAGTTATGGAATTCAATATGCCTGTTTGTATAGATAAATATGTTGATATAGCCGTTGCAATGGGGGAAAAAGTTGATGGATTAAGCAAAGAAGAAGCTGCTAAACTTGCTGTTGAATCTGTTAGAAAACTTTCTAAAGATGTTAATATTCCTGCTAATTTAAGAGAGTTAAATATTAAAGAAGAAGATTTGCCTAGACTTGCAAAAGATGCTTTGGCTGATGTATGTACAGGCGGAAATCCTAGAGATGTAACATTAGATGATATACTAGCTTTATATAAGAAAGCTTATTAATAATTAATTATATATTCTTAATATTATTTAGGGCTGAAGCTTTTATATAAGTTTCAGCCTTTTATATTTTTTATTAAATTTCTATTTTAAGTCCGTCATAGGCAGGATGCATATTTGAAGGGAGCTCTCTTTCTAAATGTCTATGCAAAACATCATGCGTCATATGAGTAAAATATGCTTTTTTTACTCCGAGTTTATCTGCTATATTTACAGATTCCTGAAGTGATAAATGAGTATGATGAGGTCTGTATCTTAAGCCATTTAACACTAGAATTTCTGTTCCTTCTATTAGCTTTAAACTTTCATCGCTTATACTACTAGCGTCAGTTATATAAGTAAAATTATTAAATCTATATCCTAATATATTTAAAATTCCATGTTTTACAGCAATTGGAGTAACTTTTATATCGTCAAAAAACATTTCATTTTCTATATGATGAAATACTACTTGAGGAAGCCCGCCTCCAATTTGAACTGGATTAAAAAAATAGTCGTACTTTTCTCTAAGTGTATCCATAGTATCTTTATTGCCGTAGCAGTCTATAGAAGTATGCATTATAAAGTTTAATGATCTTAAATCTACTATTCCAGAAGTATGGTCAGCATGTGCATGAGTATAGAATACTGCATTGAGACTTCCTATATTTTCTCTCAGCATTTGCTGTCTGAAATCTGCTGAAGTATCAACTATATAGTTTTTATTATTATGCTGAATAAGTATAGATGAACGTGTTCTTTTATCTCTCTTATCTCTGCTTTTACATACTTTGCATTTGCAGCCTATCATTGGTACGCCGTCAGAAGTGCCAGTGCCCAAGAACGTTATTAACATAAATTTGCACCTCCATTTATTATTATATATTTATATTATATAGTTTTTATTCTTAATATCAAGTTATTATTTTTTAATAAGCGGATATGATTTATATATATGACTTATGCATTTTATTAAAAATTATTAATTTTTATATTGTATTTACTGACAATTTTTTTTATTTTTGATTTATTATAAATAATAAGTATTTTTAAGGAGAGAAATAAAATGAAAAAGAAAATTGATGTTTTGGATTATGCTAATTATATTTTAAAAGAAATGAGAAGAGGAATTCTCATAACAACCAAGTCAAATGGAAAAGTAAATAGTGGGAAACTTTGGGAGTAGAGTGGAATAAAAATATATTTATAATTCTTATAAGAGAGAACAGATTTACAAGAACTATGCTTGATGAAAATCCAGAGTTTACAGTTAATATTGCTATGGATAAATCTGATAGAAATATTATAAAAGTATGCGGTACAAAATCTGGAAGAGATACCAATAAAGTAAAAGAACTCAATTTAACTTTAGAAGATTCAAATATTATTTCGGTTCCAGCAATAAAAGAACTTCCTTTAACTCTTGAATGCAAAGTTGTTTATAAACAGATACAGGATTCAAATAAAATACCAGAAGAGATAAGAAAGAAATTTTATCCTCAAGATGTTGAAATCAGTGCATCAGGAGCAAATAAAGATTTTCATATAGCATATTACGGAGAGATAGTTAACAGCTATATTATAGAGTAATTATAGTTTAATTTCTTAAGTATATATTAAAAAGTTCCGTATAATTTACGAAATCACTTGAATATAATGTTATTGAATTAGCTTTGAATGATAATTTACTAAAATATGAATTATTAATTTCTTCAATTTTTTCTTTTAATTTTTCATTGTTGTATACTCTTTTTACTCTTGCCAATGTTATATGAGATTTAAAATCTTTTTTGTCATATTCAAGATTTTCTATATTGTTTAAATTGTATCTCAATACTTTTACATATTTTTCTAATTCTTCACTTACCGCTTTTACAAATATAACACTTATATCTTTGAATTTATTTGTAAAGTATGAAATATTTTCAAATTTTATATTAAATGGAGTAGGGTAGGAGCTTATAACTTCTTTTTTTATTAATTCTATTTGAACCTCTTTTATATTATCAAAGAATGCTAATGTTATATGCATTTTATCTTTCGATACTTTTTTTAATTCTGCTATTTTTTCATCTATTTTTAAAATATTGGAATATTTGTTTTTTATCTCTTCATTTAAGTTTAATGCTAAAAATGCTCTCATACTATTACAACTCTATATATTTGTTTCATTTATTTTTATATATCAAGGCTTAATAGTTTAATTATCATATCCATTGTAACATCTTTATATAAAATTTTATTAGGTACTACATTTCCATTAACCTGCTTAGCATTTGTTTTTGCTTCATTAGTGTTTGCAGCAGCACTATTATCAATAAGTTCCATAATCATACTAGCTTTGTCCAAATATATTTTTTTATCATCGCTATATTTGAATGTTATATACATTTTTAAATTTAACGTAATATTATGTTCTATAGTGAAGAAATTATCTTTATAAACTATATTTCCTATAAGTCCTTCTATATTTAGATTAGAGCTTATAAAAGCTATAGTTCCAATATAATTGTACTTATTATTTTGTTCTATTTGAAACAGACTATAATAATACCAACTATTATTTTTTAATATTATCATCTCATAAGATGAGTTGTCAGTAAATCTAATCTTTCTTATAGCATAAACTGATAAATCTTTATTGTTTTTTAAATTTCCATCATCAGTAAAGTAATTTTTATTTATTTTCATTGGTTTATCATCAATATTTTGAGAATAAAGATTAAAAGAAAATATAATAACAGATATTAATACTAATCTTAGCATAGTTAGCATAGATAAAAAACTCCAAATTGTAATAAATGAAGTTATACCCTATAACCCTTTATTTGTCAATATTTAAATTAATGAACTTAAAATAAAAAAACCGTTCCTAAAATATTTAGAAACGGCTTATTATTTTTTAGTATATAATTTTTATGCTCCCATATCCATTATACCGTCATTAAGCATAGCATCATTATTGTCCGGCATATATGATGGGAAGTCATTAGGTGAAGAAGGTACTGTATTATTACCCGGATTGGATCTTGCTTCATATTTCTCTAATATTCTAGCAGCAACAGCAGCATCCATCAAACTTAAAAGATATGAAGTAGTACTGTTTCTTCCTTCAGCAGCAGCCATAGAATCCATTTCAAGAAGTACATCTATTACCAAATCATCAGAACCGTTTGCAGCTAGCTGATTAAGTAAAGCTACAGAGTTTTGAGGAGGCATACTGTTTATTTTGTTTGCTAAATCTGAAAGTACCAACTGATACTGTGAAGATTCGTCCATTGTTGCCTGATAATTAGACCAAGCATTTAATAAATTTTGTCTGTCTTGTTCTATCAATTCAGACTGAGTATTTAATTCTAATGCTCTGCTTGCTATTAATGATTCCTGAGCCTGTAAATCTTTTTCTCTTAAGTTAAAAGATTCTCTCATTTTATTTAGATCATCTCTTGCAAGTAGGGACATATCTTCCACTCTTTGCTTTTGAGTAAATCTGTTTAAAAATCCCGGTACATTAGGAGCTATTTTATTACGCATTAATGTGTAGTAATTCACAACTCCGAAGATATCAAACATATAGAGTAATGCTATAAATGCTATTAAATTGACTATAGTTAAAATTGCTATTTTAAATTTCATAACCCTTAATCACCTTATAATATTATTACAACATAATATAGATAAAACAATAATATGTCAACTAGATTTTGTTATCATAATTATTATCGTAATAATAAAATATTTAGTTATCATATTTTTTTGTTTTGTATAAATAAAAATAATAAAAAAGAGACTGTGTATTAACAGCCTCTTTTATATATGCCCTAATTTTTATGTTATTTTTTAAATATGCCTAGAGGTTTTCCAACAGGAAGTACAACTCTGCCTAAATTTTTGTTTAATACTCCAGCAGCAGCACCATAGAAACCTAATAATCCAGCAGCAAGTTCAGATATGCCAGCTATAATTTGAGTTTCTTTAACTGCTATTCCTAAGTAATTTAATGCCATAGCTATTAAAAGTACATCTACAGCAACAAATATTAAAAATAATACCTTATGAGCTTCAGCCGCACCAAAAGTTAAAGGTCCTACAAGAAATAAATAACCTATACATACTACTCCAAATTGTCTGAAGTCAATAGTACTTTTCATTTCTTCTCCGAATACTCCTAAAGTAGTGAGCCAAATAAAAGCTACAGCCATCCAGAATAATCCGAAAGCACCAAATACTGTTGCCCCAAATACATTTTCTTTTTTGAAGTCAATAATAGCAGCAACAAATTGTGTTATACAGCCAAGAAATATAGCCCAAGGAATAAGACCTGAAAATCCTGATGTAAGTCCCAATTTTTGTGTCGAAGCTACGAATGTTATTACTGCAAGCCCGAATAAACCGAATGGTGCTGGATCTGCAAGTGTTTGTGTTACTTTTACTTCATTGTTCATATATGAATACTCCTATATCCTATTTATTACCTAGTATAGAAAAAAAAAAGGCTATGTCAAATTTTACGCACATAAAATGATAAAAAATTTACAAAAAATATTAATTTATGTGATTTTTTTAGTTTTTTATTATATATTAATTCTAGTATAATTAATAGCAAGTAAATATTTAATAATATATATGTTTATATTTATATATATTTTATTTTATATTGAATTCACATGTAACTATAAAAAATGTAAACGGTTACTTTTTATTTGTGAATATATATGCTCATTTTGAAATTTATTGAGATATAATTTTGTAAGTTTATCATTTTATGACAATAAATATAATATTGATTATTTTATGTATATAAAATAGGCAGATAGTTTAGTTTGAACAAATTAAAAATTGTAAATATAAATTGATTAATTATATACTAAAATTTAATGATATATCTATACAGCTATAATTGATTAAGAATGAATTTTTTAAATTTAGAATATTTTTTTGCATTGTAACTTTAGAGGCATTAGTAATTTTAAATAAACTCAGTAAAAAAGCTGATAATACATTTATAAAAGCATATAAATTGGTAAAATATATTTGTTTATATAATAATAAAAAATATTTATGTAATAATCAATATTATTGTGTAAAATATTAAATTTGTTAAAATTATATATCAATAGTTTTTGAAACAATTATAATTATAAATTCAAAATGCTATTCAGTTCTTCTTAGCATTATCATACTTATATCATCAGATAATATGTTATCTGAGAAAGATTTTAATTCTTTTATTATACAATCTTTTATTACATTAACATCTTTATGCGAATGTTTTATAAATGTGCTTTTTAAAAGTTCATCTCCAAACATTTTGCCGTCTTTATCAAATATTTCATAAGCTCCGTCTGTAAATATAAATATGATATCATTATGATTTAGCTGTATTTCAGTTTCAGTATATTCTGTATCCTCCATCATACCAATTAGAGGTCCTCCTACATCGATTTCAATTATTTCATCTTTAGATTTGCATATGGGCTTTGGAGATCCTGCAGAGGAGCATATTAATTTTCCTGTTTCATTATTATATATTGCATAAAACACAGATGCAAATAAATTTTTGTCAAAATTTTCTCCTATAAAGAAATTATTCATCTGCCTTAAAAATTCAGCAGGCTGAGTATTTTTAGAATCCATAATAACATGTGAATCAAAAAAAGATTTTATCAGTATAGTGAGCATACTAGCTGCCACTCCATGACCTGATACATCGGCAAGAAGTATAGCATACCAGCCGTCATTAATAGATTTTATGCCGCTGTAATCTCCTGAAACTTCATTAGGGGCATAATGGAATATTGATATATCATTTTTTGGTATAGAAGTGTTTCCGTAGGAGAGAATAGATTTCTGAAGTTTTGAAGCATATTCAATATCCTGCTTTAATATGTTCATATACATAAGGTTAGATTCTATAGCCTTTTTTAGTCTTATATATGCTTTCATTTTTGCTAGTAATATATCAGTATCCATAGATTTAAGAAAAAAGCCGTCAGCTCCGCATTCATAAGATTTTAGGCATTCACTTTTATTGTCAGTTGCAGTTAAAAATAAAACGGCTATATTTTTGAGTATGTTATCATTTTTTATATGTTCAGACAGTCTTGAAGCACCTGAATTTGGAAGCATATAATCTACAAGTATGCAGTCTGGTATTTTATCATAAGCCATATTCATAGCATCTTCATATGATAATGCTATATAAGATAAATATCCGGATTCTTTTAAAAACTTCTGCAGAAAGCTTGCATAATCTATATTAGAATCTACTATTAAAACTTTTTCTGTTAAAATATTACTATTTTTCATATTAACTGCTTCTCAATATTTTAATGAACATATCTTCTAGCTTCTACATTAAATATCAAACCTATAGAAATAGAAAAAGTCCATATTGATGAACCTCCGCTGCTTATAAAAGGCAATGTTAATCCAGTAATAGGCATCATACCTACAACCATACCAATATTAATTATAACATGGCATAAAAACATGGCAATAACCCCAGATACTATTAATGCACCTAATCTATCTTTGGCAAAATATGCTGCCATAGTTCCGCGTATAAATATAACTGAATAGGCAAGTACTACTAAAGCACTTCCAACAAATCCCCATTCTTCGCATATATTTGAAAATATAAAGTCATTTACCTGCTGCGGTATGAAATTTAATTGCGATTGACTTCCGCTTAAAAATCCTTCTCCGAATAATCCTCCGCTTCCTACAGCTATGAGAGATTGTATAATATTATATCCTGAACTTAATCTAGTTAATTGAGGATTCATAAATACCAATAATCTTTGTTTTTGATACTCTTTTAAACCTATATCAAATATTAAGGCAGCACCCATACATAAAAATAATACAAAAAATGTAAATGATAGAAGACCCACATATTTACTGTTCATATAAAAATTAAGCGTAAGTAAAAGAGCAGATACAAAAAGGAATATTCCAGCCAAATATCCTATATATATTCTTTGAGATAAGAAGTTAAAAAGCAAATTATCTATATCATCAGACATTCTTTTATATTCCAAAAACATAGGTATTGAAAGCCCAACAACACCTATACTTATTAATGCTATAATATATCTGGTAGGAACTCCTCCCACAAAAAGCATTATAAATACTATAAAACAATATACTAATACAGTACCCAAGTCTGGCTGAAGCAGTACCAAACCTATAGGTATAGCAATAAAAACACCAGCCAAAGCAAAATACTTTATCTCTTTTATTTTGTCTCCTATTTGATCCAAATATCCTGCTAAAAATATTATAACTACAATTTTGCCGAACTCAGAAGGCTGCATACCAAATAACCAGCTGCTGCTGCCGTTTACAGTAGTTCCAACCCCCGGTATTAACACAAGTATAAGCACTCCAAGCATTGGTATATATAAAGACATTCTGTGTTCTGCTAATTTTGTATAGTTAATAAACATACTTATAAATATGAGTACAATTCCAGTAGCACAGAAGAATATAAATTTCAAAAACATCCAGCTAGTTTTACCAGATTCAGGAGAATATGTAGAAGAATATACAGCTATGGCACCTGCTGTCATTAAAAATATAACAGCTGCTAATATTTTCCAATCGAAGACAAATAATTTTTTTAATTCTTTTTTATCATTCATATTTTATCCTTTCATCTTCATTTGCATCTTTTTTATCTTCTTCTTTTTGCTGTTCACCATCAATATTTTCTGGATTTTCACCATTTTCCTGTTCTTCTTTCATTTTTTCTCTTGCTAATCTTATCTGCTGATAAATATACTGCATTCTAGCATATATAACGTTTCTAGCCTCAACAGCATTTTCTCCTCCTAATATAGAGCGAAGCATTGCAGTAGCAATAGGTCCTGCAGTAGCACCTCCGCCGCCGCCGCTATGCTCTAACATCACTGTAACAGCTACCATATCATCAGTAGGTCTAGGATTATAAGGTCCGAATATTGTTACCCAAGTATGGTCTTTACCTTGAGCATTCTGAGCAGTACCTGTTTTTGCTGCCAATTTTATATGAGGAGACCAAGCACCGTTTCTTGCTGTACCGCCAGATACCGCCATTCTCATACCTTCTTTTACTACTGTAAATATGTTCTTATCTATATCTAGCTTTTTGATTATAATTTTATCATTATTGTATATAACCTCATCAGTCTGAGAACTTCTTATTTCTTTAACAACATGAGGTCTGTACATAACTCCGTCATTAATTATAGCTGAAGTAGACATATGTACAGCTATAGGGGTAGCAGACATGTATCCCTGACCTATAACATACTGAATAGTGTCTCCGTCCCACCAATATTCGCCAATTTTTCTTCTTTTCCAATCGGCACTAGGAACGACTCCAACTTTTTCACCAGGTAAGTCTATACCTGTAATGTCTCCGAAACCTAGCATTTCAGCGTATCTTTTTATAAAGTTAGGACCAAGCTCATATGCCAAGTTGTAGAAATATGTATTGCATGAGAACTGAATGGCCCTGTACATATTTACATAACCATGCTGACCAGTACATCTGTAGAACCTATTTTCAAGAAGCATACCGCCTCCGCAGTATCTTGTAGTATTTACTCCTATTCTTTTTTCAGCTAAGGCTCCTACAGCTGTAACTAGTTTGAATGTTGAAGCTGGTGGGTATCTTCCTCTTATAGCTTTGTTCCAGAATGGATTTGCAGGGTTGTTAATAAGTTCTGCATACTTTTGTCTGTCTATTTTACCTATAAATATATTAGGATCATACCAAGGAGAGCTTACCATTGCTAATATTTCGCCTGTAGTAGGTTTTGATACTATTACAGTTCCTACTTGTCCTCTTATTAGGTCTTCAGCATCCTTTTGTATTTTAGAATCTATGCTTAATATAAGTTTTTTTCCCGGTATAGGCTTTCCTATTGCAGGACTTATAGTCTCTTTTACTCTGTTTCTTGAGTCTACTATCCACTGAACATAACCGTCTATTCCTCTAAGTTCTTTATCATAAAATTGTTCAACACCTTCTTTACCTATTACGCTGTTTCTTCTGTATCCCTCTGCCTGTTTGCTTTCAAACTCTTCCTGTGATATGTTTCCTATATATCCAAGTACATGCGTCATAGTTTCGCCAAGAGGGTAGTGTCTTACCGATTTGCTGCCGTAATAAACCCCTGGATATTCTTCAGATCTCTCCGCTAAATAACTCATTTGTGCCATGCTTATATTTTCTGATATCTCTACTGATTCATAGCTGTTTTTTGATACTTTCTCTAAACTTGATTTTATATGTCCTAAATCTATATTAAATACTTTTGAAACTCTGTATAATAATTCCTCTCTCTCAAAATAATTTTTTGGAAGATAAACTGGTATCATATACATTGTGTATGTTTTTATATTTTCAGCTACTATAATACCGTTTCTGTCATAAATTTCACCTCTGTATGCATCTATAGGTATTATCTGTTCTTTATTATTTCTTGCCAAACTGTCATAATGTTCATTTTGTATTATCTGAAGATAAAATAATCTTAATAACAGCAATGTTGTTACAAGTACTGATATTATAAATACAACTATTAATCTTTTTCTATATTTGAAGTCTTCGCTTATAATTTTTTTGTCTTTATTTAATTCTATTTCTAAAAAATTCATGCATAAACCTTCTTAATAATTATTAATTAATATAAGTAATATTATACTAACAAAAAATTTTTATCAATACTATAAGTAACGGTATTTTTTACTGTATTATTAATATTATTAGTTTATTTATATAATTTATATAATTTATATAATAATAGAATGTTTCAGCATTAAAAATAATTAATATTTAAAATGCTGAAACATATAATTTTATAATAAAAAATATTATAAAAAGTGATATTGATTAAGTATTCTTATATTAATTTTGCTGCAAATACTTATGATATTCATTTAAATCCAAATTATCAGTATTAGCATGATATATACATAATGGATTTTCTGCTTTCAAACCTAAATATTTAAAACTTGTTGTTATAGGAGATAGTATAGTATTAATACCAAACTCCAAAGAATCATAAAAAGATTTCTCTCCTCCTGCAGTAGTAATTATTTGAAAAGTTTTTCCTTCTAAACATTTGCTTTCGCTGCCATAAAGTATATCAGTTAAAACAGTATCCTCCCATTCTTTTAATAGGCTCGGAGTGCTGAACCAAAACAATGGAAACTGAAATATTATTTTATCATGTTCTTTTAATAAAGATATTTCTGACTTCACATTGTCTTTACTTATTTTATTATCTTTATATATTTCATTTAAATTATGAATTGTAATGTCTTTAAAATCTTTTATTGATTCTAATAGTTTACGATTGACTTTAGAATCATTCCAATAGGTATGTGAAAAAATTATAAGTGTTTTCATTTTATTTTTCTCCTTTGATGTATTAATTTTTATTTTATTATTTTTTAAATATTATTATTTTTTCTAATTTTTATTTTTGGTAAATAGTAGCTTATAAATATAAATAAACCCATTATAGATAAATAATCCATAAAGAAAAGTATTACAGGCTCTTCATAATTAAAAAAAGCAAACTCTACAAGCAAAAACATTTTATTGTATAATTCTCTTTTTATAAATGAAATAATACCATATACAGCAATTAATGAAGCTATTATTAACGCTATTTGTTTTTTTATATTGATAAACTTTTTACTCATATTGATAAACATACCCCAATGCATTCCTAAATGTGCCGACATAAATATAAATCCCCAAGAGCTTGAAATCATATGAAGACGTCTTGTAAACATTCCGCTGTTATGAATATTCAAAAATCCAAGCACCCTTTGAGAAAATAGTATTCCGCTTATCATTAATCCTATCATACATAAAAAAAGCATAGTATTAATAAATGTACTTAAAACCCTATTAAAATTATATTTTCCTTTAGGCAAGTTTTTGTACCAATTAAAATTAAGTATATGATGAAGTATAAAAAATATAAAAAGAAGAAAACCCAAATATTCATGTACGGCATCTCCAGTAAAATGATATGCCATCAAAATAAAAAATAGTAAAGTCATTATTATGTCTACAGTTGTTTTTATTATTTTTTTAGTCATTATGTATTTTACTCCTTTTTATATTATTATATTAATTCTTTAATAATCCAACTTTCTAAGCCAATCTAAAACTTTATTTTTTGATGTTTTTACTTCTGGTCTGTATATTCCTATAGGCTCTAATATTTTGCAGTCATCTGGAAGTAAGTTTCTCAAATCTCTTATAGTTCTTGAAAGCCCTCCTGTTCCATGAGTACAAAATGGTATTATGGTTTTTCCAGATAGATCATAGCTTTCAACAAATGTGAAAATAGCCATAGGGCAAGTATACCACCAATTAGGAAAACCCAAAAATATAACATCATAATCATCTATATTATTAACTCTTTGAGTAAGTCTTGGTCTTTCGTTATTATCCCTTTCTTTTCTAGCTTGATTAAGACATTCATCATAATCGCTTGAGTATTTATTTTCTGTTTTTATACTAAATAAATCGCCTCCTGTTTCCTCTTGTATCCATCCTGCAATTAATGCAGCATTGCCCGGAGAAAGTACGCTTGCAGATGTTTCAGCATCTGGGTCTATAGATGAAGGATTTTCAACTACAGTATTATCTGCCCAAGTAAAATATGCTATTAATATTTTTGAATTGCTTTGAGTATAATTAATATTAACATAATTATTTTGAGTATTATAATTATTATCACTTTCTATATTAGAAGTATTGTTATTTTTGCATGATATAACTATTGATAAAAGTAAAAAAATTAAGATTAAATTTTTCATATAACCTCCTATTATTTTTTAATAGTACGCCTATTATTTATTTTTTTATGACATGTGGAAGCAAAAAATTATTAACAAGCTTAAAATATTATTTATTATTTGATAATTCTCCATACCACCAAGAAGCTGTTACGCCTCCGTCCATAAGAAAATCACTTCCGGAAATAAAAGAGCCTCTATCACTCATTAAAAGCTCAGCCACATTTGCTACATCATCTGGAGTTCCTGCTCTTTTTGAAGGGCAAAGTTCAAGCATTTTTCTGTAGCTTTCTCCTCTTGGTCCGTTTAATTCATCATTGGCTAAAGGTGTAATTATTATACCGGGACTTATTGAATTTAACCTTGCTCCTCTTTTACCCCAATTTCCAGATTCATACATTACCCTTAAACAATTGCATCTTTTTGATAATTGATATGCCTTTAAAGTGTCTGTTGCTTTATCAAGTATAGGCAAAGATAATAATTTTTCAGTAGGAGTAGTTGCAAGTATTTTATTTTCTTCATCTGTCAAAGAACCTAAACGGTAGCCAGATTGTGAAGATATTGTTATACCGCTTCCTCCTTCTTCTATCACTTTACCAAACTCTTCAAGAAGTACAGATGTTCCATATAAATCAACTTTTAAAATATCTTTAATAGATGCTTGAGACGGCGAAACTCCTGCAGCATTAACAAAATATTTTATTTTTCCAAAACTTTTTGCAAAATCAATAAGTTTTAATATAGATTCTCTTGAAGAAATATCTGTTTCATATACAGAAGTTTGAAACCCAGCATTATATAATATTTGAGATTCTCTTTCAGCATTTTTTATGTTTAAATCTGCAAGTACTATATGTTTTCCTATTCCCATTCTTCTGGCTATTGCAATTCCTATAGAACCAGAGCCTGTTAAAACAAATACATCTTTTTTATTGTTCATTTTTATTCTCCTTAATAATTATTTATTTTTAAATTTCTTATCCAAGACTTTATTCTGCCGTCCTCGTATTGTATATTAGAGGAGTCTAATGCCAAGCCATTTAATATATTGGCATTTTTTATCATGTTTCTAATAGTATTATATGATCTTCCAGCACCGTATCCGTCATGAGTACAAAATGGTACTATAGTTTTTGATGACAAATTATAATCTCTTATAAATGAACGCACTGCCATTGGTACATCATTAGCCCATACTGGATATCCTATAAAAACAGTATTATATTTGTTTATATCAATATTTAGCGGCTTTATTTTTGGAAAATAATTATTACGCATTTCTTCATGATTTTTATCAACTAAATCGTCGAAGTTATCAGTGTATTTATCAACTGTTTCTATTAATCTAATATCAGCATTTAATTCGTTTTTTATTATATTAGCAGCATATTCTGTAGTACCCACTCTGTTATTATTTGCTATAATGCTTGCTGAAGTTGATGCGTCTATATTATCTTTAAATAAAGTATTTCCTACTCTTGAAAAATAAACAATCAAAATTTTTGAATTCTGTGCATATCCTATGTATGTAAACACTATAGAAAATATTATAATAATATATTTTTTCATGTACACTCCTTTTATGATAAAATTAATTTCTATATTTTATAAATGTATTGTCAGCTTTCGCAGAGCGAAGGCGGGAAAAAAATAACAAAAAATTTACAAACTTAAAAATTGTCAGTATAAACTAAAAGTTATATTTGCTCTTCTTTCTCCGTTGTTATATAAATCATGAAAAATACTTAAATCTGATGTAACTTTTACCTCCTATAGTAAGATTGGGATTAGTTTATTGTTTTATTATTTTGTATTTGCTTTCAGTTAAAAAATATTTATTAATTTATATACTGAAAGCAAGTTTATAATTTTTATAGTATGTTTATATTTTGAAGCCATGTTCTTATATTATTTTCTGAGCTATTAACACTTCTTCCAGATATACTTAGATGGTTTAATATATCAGAGTTAGGGCATAAAGTTTTTATATCATTTAAACTTCTTCCCATACCGCCTCCGCCATGTGTGCATAAAGGAGCTATTTTTTTACCGCTGAAATTATGAGTTTGTAATAATTGTTTTACTGCCTGAGGAATAGTGCCCCACCAATTAGGGTAACATAATATTATAGTGTCATAGTTAGCTAGATTATCTATATTAGCACTTAATCTCGGTAAAACATTATTATTTAATTCATCTCTTGCCTGATTTATAGTATCATTATAATCAGTAGGGTAGCTTTCTGCAGTTTTTACTTCAAACATATCAGCATGCGTCATGTTCTTTATCATATTGGCAGCTGTTTTCGTGTTTCCGCCCCAAGAGAAATACACTATTAAAGTTTTTGAGCTTTGAGCGTATAAGCCTCCTATTAATAATGTGCTTGAAAGAAGTAATGATACTAATATTGTTTTGATAATTTTTCTCATATTTAAACTCTCCTTTTATAAAATTTTTTTATTAACTTTTATAAAAAATGTATAGCTATTTTGCATTTTTTATTTATGTTATTATCAATAGATATAATAAGTATTATTCTTGTTTATTATTATTGTATATTGTTAATTACAGTTATAGCGTTTAATGTTCTTGGGTATCCTATATAAGGAAGGCATTGAGTTACAGCTTCTATCATCATATCTTTTGTGTTTCCCATTGCTATATTAGCATTTGCATGTGCTGTAGCCTGAGGTTCAGCTCCTCCTAAAGATATTATCATTATGAATGTTAAAAGCTCTCTTGTTTTTAAATCCAAACCTGTTCTAGTATAGAAATCTCCGAAACAGTTAGCTGATAAATAGTTCTGAATATGTTTTTGATTTGGGGCAGCATTTGAATGAGCAGTAAGTATTGCATTTCCAAATATGCTTACCTGAGTTTCTAATCCCTTATCAAATCTTGTTTCCTCTGTAACAGTTGATTGACTTTCTATAGGAAGTGATATATTTTTTGCTTTAAAAACTTCATTTGCTTTTTCTAAAGCTGCAAATACTCTTGGAAAACCTACATAAGGAGAACATTGATATAATGCCTCTTTTATCTCTATAGGTGTAACTCCAACATTCAAAGCTATTTCTACATGATCTTTTATAAAGTCAGTGCCTTGTGAAGCTGTTAGAGAAACTAATGTTACAAGTTCTCTTAATTTTGCATCTAATGAACCATGATTATAAACTTCGCCGTATAAAAAGTTATTGAATATACTTTCTAATTCTTCATCATTTGGTTTTGATGATTTAGCCTCTCTTTTGAATAATTCATTATATTTACTATTTGCTTTTTCTGTCATAGTTAGATTTCCTCCGCTATTATTAGTATTATTGTTATTTGCCTGACAAGATAATATTGTCATTAATAAAAATATTGATAAACTTAATTTTAATATTTTTTTCATTTAATAATCTCCTTATATTTTAATATTTCATATTTAATAATTTTTTTATAAACTTTTCATCTTCATTAAGAAATATAATATTTTTATTATTGTCTAAAGTTTTTATAATATTCATATCATTATCATCTAATATAAAATCAAATATTTTAGAGTTTTCTATTATCCTCTCTTTATTAACACTTTTGGGTATAATAGGTATATTTCTTTGAGTTAGCCATCTTAAAATAACTTGAGCTATAGTTTTATTATATTTTTTTCCTATACTTTTTAATATTTCATTATTGAAAATATTATTACTGCCTTCTGCTAAAGGAGCCCAAGATTCTAATGTGATATTATACTCTTTCATTAATTCTTGGTCTTCCCATCTTTGAAAGAATGGATGAGTTTCTATTTGATTAATAGCCGGTATTATTTTATGATTATGTACAAAATCAATTAATCTATCTTTATAGAAGTTGCAAACTCCTATAGCTTTTATATGTCCAGCTTCGTATAATTCTTCAATTGCTTTCCAAGCAGAATAATAATTACCAAAAGGCATATGGATCAAATATAAATCTAAATAATCTAATCCCAATTTTTCCATAGATATTTGAAATGCTTTTTTTGCCTTATCATAATCTGCATCTTGTATCCATAATTTTGTGGTTATAAACATCTCTTTTCTATTTATACCGCTTTCTTTTATAGCATCTCCTACCGCTTTTTCATTCATATATATAGATGCTGTGTCTATATGTCTGTAGCCTGCTTCAATAGCATAAATACATGCTTTTTTGCATTCTTCGTAATTATCTATTTGGTATACTCCAAATCCAAGAATAGGCATTTCAACACCATTATTTAGTTTTATATTATTCATAATCTCTCCATTTTTTTATTATACCTATTTTATTTTTTTATTTTAGCATTAGAGTTTACTCCAATGTCAATAGCAAAATTGTAATTTTTTTATTTAATTTTATAAATTAGCAATTTTTAATTTGCTTTCTCTATACGAATTTCAAAATATCCTTTTATATTTGAAAGTTTTGATATATCAGAAATATTTTCAAATCTTCCCAAATAAATTAAATTATTCGAATATCTGAAATTTTTATAAAATATAGCCAAATTACCCCAAGGAGCATAATAAGTTATATCACCTGCTTTTGGAGTTATGCCGTCTGGTTCATTTTGAGTATTTAATTTTTTACTCAAATATGATATTTTCTCTGTACCATTAAAATCTTCAATCTTCAAATTCATAGGCAGAAGCGATAAAAAATCATTTCCAGCATTTGAATTTGTTATTAAAGCATAAACTTCATTATCATTAAATATTAATTTTACTTTTGTACTTTGTGTAAAAGCATTCATTGTAAATATACTCGATATAAGTAATATAAAAGCAATAGTATTTTTCATAAATAAATCTCTAGTAAAAGTATTTAATCATTTATTTTTATATTATTGATTAGTATAGCTGTAATATTCTTCATCAGTAACATGTTCCATCCAAGTAACATTGTTTCCGTTTGAATCACCTGTTATAGCAACATGTTTCATATAAGAATTTGGAGAAGCTCCATGCCAATGTTTAACATTTGAAGGGCAGTATAAAATATCTCCTGCTCTAAACTCCTGAATGGGTTTTCCTTCTTCTTGAGTAAGTCCTACACCTTCAACAACTATTAAATGCTGTCCTGCTGGGTGTGTATGCCATGCACTTCTTGCTCCCGGCTGAAATGTAACATAGGCTACTGAGAATTTAGATGTTTCATTAGGTGCTGTTATACTTTCAACTTCAACATCGCCTGTAAAATAGTCTGCTGAACCTTTAGATTTTTGACCATCGCCTTTTTTTATCAATACTGTTTCTTCTGGCGATTTTGCATATTCATAACCATTTGAAGCCTCTTTACTTCCTGCATTACATGATACAGCAGTAAATATTATTGATAAAGTAAAAGTAATTAGTAAATATTTTTTCATTTTCTCTCCTTTTTGTAAAAAATCTTTTATGATTATAGCATTAGAGTTCACTCCAATGTCAATATATAATTATGAGAAATTGAAAAAAAATAATTGAATTTTTTGTTATTGTGTTTGATTATTAAGAAGTTTTTTTATCAGTATTAATTTTGTTTATTTTTATTCTTAGAATTATTCCTATCAATGCTATTATGAATGTGATAAATAAAGCATGATACAAATTTAGTTTTATATCATATTTTAGAAAACTTATGTTGCTGAACTTTTTTGCTAAATCTATTAAAAGTGAAGAACAAAACTCTACTGTTAAAGCAGGATAAACTGATATAGGACTAAATATCACATATGAAACTATAGTTATTATCGATGATGAAAGTATTATAAATGATAAAGGCACTGCAAATATATTTGCTATTATAGAGGTTAGATTTAATATTGAAAAATGATATATGCTAAGTGGAAGAACTATGATAAGGGCAAATACATTGATAGATAAAAACGATAAAGATTTTATTATGATACTTTTTGTTATTTCTAAGACTTTATTATTAGTATTAATATTTTTTATATTTTTTATTACATAGAAATTAATAATAGGATAGTAAAGAATTATTCCCAAAGTTGCTAAAAATGAAAATTGGAAGCTAATATCTTTTATAGAATTAGGATTAAGCAGAAGTATTATTAAAGCAGATAAAAATAATGCATTAACAGAGTTTCTATTTCTATCAAAATAGTATGATATAGTAAAACATACTGCCATTATACTTGCTCTTATTATAGAAACAGAAAATAAAGTAATAGGCGGATATATTATTACTGTTATGATTGCTGATATTAATATTCTTTTGTAAAAGTTTAGATGGAAAAATGATAATATTAAATACAAAATTGAAAGTATCATTGAAATATGAAGACCTGATATAGAAAGTATATGAGATATTCCAGAATCTATAAAATATTTTCTTATATGATAAGGAATAATATTTTTATCGCCTATCATAATACCTTGTGCTATAGTATATGGTATTGCATCAATATTTTCTCCAAGCGACTTTTTTATAATGTTTCTTATTTTTAGAGCATATGCATTTATATAGTTTATAATAGAAAAGCCTTCTTTTTGAACAACAAAATTATTATACGGATATATGCTTGCTGCTCCATAAAGCATTTTCTCAGAAAGTACTTTTATTATAGTTTTTGAATCGTAAATATCATCATTGGTTAATATATTTTTATATAGATTTAATTTTGAAGATACAGTTATTTCATCATTAATGTATATTGGTTTTAGTGAACTATTATAAAGTCTTATATTTCCAGCATAATTATACCAATTAGTACCATCATAAACTTTATCTACATAGGCAATATATCTGTCTCTAAAACCTACAACTCCGTCATATGATAATATTTTTGCATTGTATGCTTTTATTGGCTTATCAAAAGTATTAAGAGGATTTTTAAATATGTCATAATATCTTGTAATAGTGTAGCTGTATCCTATAAATAAAGATGATAGTATAAGTATTATTAAAGAAATATAATAATACTTTTTTAATGCTAGTATTATTGATATAATAATTAATGTAAATGCTAATGTCAATGAAATATAAATAAATGTTTGATTTACAAATGCTAAAGAAATACCTACTGCAAAAAATAAAGTTATGTATATAATGTATGTAAGCGGATATATAAAAATATTTTTCATTATATTAATATTTATCTTTTGACAATTCCGTAGAATATGATATTTATAATGATATCCAAATCCTTTTCATAGTCTTCTGAACTTTTATTTTTTACCCATTCAATTTCAAAGCCTTTTATAATAGCCAAAACAGCCTCAGTAGCAAGTCTTAAATCTATATTAAATAACCCTTTTTTTACTCCGCTTCTTAATATCATTTTTATAGTGTTGTACTCTTCTTTATGATATTGTGCTCTCATATGTTCTATAAGAGTAAAGTCTTCAAATATTTCACTATGCAATGCTTCATAAAGATTTGCTAATTTTATATAACCTTTCTGTCTTGTGAGAATATATGCTCTTAATTTTGCTTCTGCTGTATCCTCTTTTTTTATAGCCTCATACAATTCTTTTTTTAAGTCATTAGCTTCATTTTCAGCTATGGCAAAAAATATTTCCTCTTTACTTTTAAAATAATGATAAATACTGCTTTTAGATTTATGTACCATTAGAGCTATATCGCTCATAGAAGCTTTTTTAAATCCGTACTTTTTGAATAGTCTTTTTCCTGCATTTACTATTTGTTCACGAGGCGTCATCTGTATTTACCTTCTGCTGCTTATTTGATTATAATTATTATATACTCTATTTTTTATTTGTCAAAGATGTATAATATTATAATTATTTTGTCTCATTGGTGATAATAAAAGTAGTTCTGTTTTCGTTAGTATTTCCAACATAATCTATAGATGCAGTATTAATTTCGCCTGTGGTTTGATTATTATATTTTTCATAATAATTTTTTACATCAGCCATATTTGATACTTCAGGTATTATTGTTTCTACATAAGGCATAGAAGTTACTTCAATCATATTATTTGTAAACTCTTCATTGAGTTCTATATTTTTTGTTGATAGTTTATTAGAATTGTCAATATTAACTTCTGTAAACGGTTCAACTTTAGTTCCATTAACTTCGCCTTCTCCATATAAGAATTGAGCTTTTGTGTTTCCATTGGTATATGATATTGCAGCGGCTCCTGATACTTTGATACTTGCATTAGAAGTTAATACGATGATAGAGTCTGCTTTAGCATTTGATGAAGCGGCAATTAAAAAATCTCCATTATCTAAAGTTAATTTTGTATTTCCTGTTCTATCATAGGATTCATCTATATTTAGTGAGGAGTTTTCTTTAACTTTGAATATATTATTACTTTCTAAATATGAAGTTAGAGAAGAATTATTTTCTGTGGATATATTATCTTTGGTGAATAATAAATCTCCATTTCTTGCAGGTTTTACTATAGCCTTTTGAGAAGATATTTTTACTTTTCCTTTAACATCAACTACTTTCATATACTGATTTGTTTTATATGCTGACTGCAGTGTTAAAGCTATAGAAAGCATTAATAATATAGAAATAATTTTCTTATTCATAGATAAACTCCGTAAAATACATATTACACTATTAATATTATCGGCATTAAAAAAATTATCAATACAGTTTTTTTTTACTGTACGTATATTTTTACAGTAGAGCTTCTTATAATTTCTCCATCATCAGTTTTTGCTTCTATATAAAAAGTATAATCACCTTGTTTTAATGTCCATTTTACATAATCTTTTTTTAAGTCATTAATATTCGCAATTACTTCTTTGTTACAGTATAAATCGGCTGACACTATATTTTTTGGTATGTATGATGATATAAAAATATTTTGATATTCTATAGGCAGAGTGGAGTCTATTTTGTATACAGAGTTATCAGTAGGTTCTTTTATTGAAAGCCTTTCTCTTATATTATTTATTTGGTTATTATTTTTTATTTCAGATGAAGAATTATAAGTATTTATATTATTTAGATTCATTTGAACTCTGTTAGTTGAAACATAATCAATATTACTTTCTAAATTATTGCTTTGATTATTATTTTTCATTCTATTATATGCATATATATTATTAATTTTTGTCCATTCTGAAGTAGGGCGTTCTATTTGCTGCTCTCTTATCCAGCCATTATATTCATTAGGAAGATTAATAAAAACTTTTTCTGTAAGAGATCCGTCAGAATTTGTTTTTATATATAAGTTGTGAACATCGCATTCTTCTTTTGGAACATTTATATGAGAGAACTCTTCAACTCTTGTTTCTTTGCAGAACTCTCCTCTAAGTTTTCCGCTTATAAGACATATTTCTCTTTTTACTATAGTATCTGGTTTGTCCCATTTAGTTTCTTTCTGACTTTTATTAAGCATAGTAAATATATCATAAAGTATAGGCACAGCACCATTTCCTCCAGTTATATTAATCATCTCACTTCCTGCAAAGTCTCCAAGCCAAATACCTACTATATAATCTTTAGTATAACCTACAGCCCATGCATCTCTTGATCCTTTTGATGTGCCTGTTTTTATTGCTATAGAAAATGGATATACTATTCCCTTATAACTTCTAAAAGAACCCATTCTTGCATTTCTGTCAGAGAGTATGCTTGTTATTAAATATGCACTCTCTTCTGATATAACTTTTCTAGTTGTTTTTTTAGGGAGAGTTATAATTTCTCCGTTTGCTTTTTTTAATGAAGTGATTGAGTAATGATTTATAAATGTACCAGAGTTTGGAAATATACTGTATGCCGAAGCTAAATCTATCAAACGCACTTCAGCACTTCCAAGCACCAAAGAATATCCGTAATAGTCTGGATTTTTATCTATAGAACTTAATCCAGATTTTAAAAGTATATTTTGAAAATCTCTTATACTATATCTTGCGAGCCATTTAACTGCAGGTATATTAAGTGAATTAGCTAATGCATCTCTTATGGTAACTGGACCTCTATATTTATGATCAAAGTTTTCTGGTATATAATCTCCCCCCGGGGAATTAATATAAGTTTTAATATCGGCTATAACAGAAGCAGGTGATTCTCTCTTATCAAATATATAGGCATACATAAAAGGCTTTAAAGTACTTCCAGCCTGTCTTAATGCTGTTGCTCCATTTACTGCTCCATGTGTTTCTGCATCAAAATAGTCCATAGAGCCTATCATTGAAAGCACTTCTCCTGTTTTGGCATTAAGTATTACGCATGAAATATTACGTACATTAAAGGTATGAAGAGACTGACTTGAATTGCTTATAACCAAAACTGCCTCCTTTTGCATATTGTAGTCTAATGTAGTTCTTAATTCTGTTACGCCTGTATATTTTAATTGTTCTAATGATTCTCTTGCATACATTGTAAAGTGAGGTGCTTTGAAAGTATATTTATCTTTATCATTATAAATATTTAATTTTTCATTAATACTTTTATTATAATCTTCTTCTGTGATGAAATTATTGTTTTTCATTTCTCCTAATACATATATTGTTCTTGATTTTAATCTCTCTTCATATTTATAAGGATTAAACTTTGTACCAGACTTTATTATAGAAGCAAGCATTGCAGATTCATTATTATTTAAATCATTAACTTTTTTATGAAAGTACAAATCGCTTGCTGCACCAACTCCGTAGCAGTTATTTCCAAAGAATACTCTATTTAAATATTCAGTGAGTATTTCTTCTTTTTTGAGATTTTTTTCTAGTCTTATTGCATCAAGTGCTTCATAGAATTTATTAATATATGTTCTTTCACGAGGAATTATACTTTTAGCTAGCTGCTGAGTAATTGTACTTCCTCCAGAAACTACTTTTCCGCTTATTAAGTTTGATAAAAATGCTCTTATTATAGCTTTATAGTCTATACCATTGTGATTAAAGAAGTTTTTATCCTCTGCACTCACTACGGCATTAATCAAATTTGTTGATAAATCTTTATATTTTACCTCTTCAAAAAATCCGCCATGCTTTGGAAATATAGTTGATATTAGTATTGAGTTTCTGTCATATATTTTTAAAGCTCTATCTTCATTAATATTTAATTCATTTTTTGAAAAAGGATTACTTATATATTCTTTGCAATGTTTATAAAAATTGTAGCCTTTTGGTATAAATATAATTGATAGTATTATTAAAGATAATAATATAGAGTATATTATAGTTAGTGCTGTTCTTCTTATTGTTTTTTCCATACTTATTTTCATGATTTTTCCTATTGGCATTATTTTATATAAAAGAAAAAAATAGTCAAATTATTTGTAATTTTCTGCAAAATAGAATTTGTTTATTTACTGCTGTTTTTCTAGTACATCAGTAAGTATATTTATTATAGTGCATTATATATAATCTGAAACGTAATTTTGTAAAATTATTTTAAAATTATTGACAATAGTAATTTTTTTGATTATACTTAGCTTATACCCTAATAGTGTTTATATGATATTATCATATTTGGAGTTATTATGAGCAAATTTTGCAGTTTATCATTCAAATTACCATTTATTATTATTCTTATGGCTGTATTGATGCTCGGATTTTTGTTAAGTAGTTCAATTTATTTTGCAAATAAAGGTATAACTCAAAGTACATATACAGGATTTCAGAATACTGCTGAAGGATATGCTAATTTGTTTGATTCTATATTAGATGCTCAGATTATGGTTTCAGTAGCATATGCAAGCAGTTCAAATATAAGAAATTTTTTAATATATAAAGATGATGCTTACAGAAGATCCGGTTTAGTAGACTTGGATTTATTTGTAAAAAGAAATGAATATATAGAAAATATTTACATACTTGATACTAACGGAACTATTGTTTTAGACAGAAATAATACCCTATACGGACAAAGTATAACGCAGTATAGACCAAATTTATGGGAAAATTTGAGAATGGGAGAAGAGTATGCTTTTTCTAAAAATTTAAGACTATCGCCTACAACAGGTGAGCTTACTCTAGCTTTGGGTATAGAAGTTCTCGATTTTGAAAATAGGCTAATAGGTTATTTGATAATGGTCATACAAGGTGCTGTTATACATCAGAAATATTTTGCTCATGTTCAGCTTGGTAAAACAGGAAGAATAATAACTGTCAACGATAATTCTATAGTTACTATGGATACAGACCCTGCTGAGATAAGTAAAGAAGCTCCTTCAGAATATACTAGAATAATACAAAGCGGATCTTTAGAAGGACAGTTTAGATATGAATTTAATAATCATATAAGAGCAGGATATTATCAGAAAATGACAGTTCAGCCTTGGATAGTAGCATATGCGATGGACGAGGATGAGATTTATGAAATTAATAAATCAATAGTGGCAACAAGTATAATTATAGGTATAATATCTGTTGTTTTTATGGCATTGGTGGTATTTTTATTTACTAGAAGTATTATAAAGCCTTTAAAAATTATAGTTGAAGAAGCTAAGGAGATAGAAAACGGCAATCTTATTATGCACAGAAGAAAACTAAACAGAAAAGATGAACTTGGAGAATTATCGCATTCTTTTCATAATATGAAATATAAGTTAATAGAAGTAATAGAAACTACACTTAATAATGCAGATAAAATGTCTCAGGCTGCTAATAGTCTGGCTGCTGGCAATAAAGATTTGGCACATAAGGCAGAGAATACAGCTGCTAATCTTGAAGAAACTGCTTCTTCTATGCAGGAAATAGCTTCAGCAATAACTATGGCTACGAATAATTCTGTAAAAGGTAATGAGATGATGAATGACTGTAAAATAGCTATAGAAAATGCAGCTGCAACTGTATCAAATACTGTAAAAAGTATGAATGAAGTTAATAATGACAGTGAAAAAATTAAAGATATAATAAAAGTTATAGAAGGTATAGCTTTTCAGACTAATATATTAGCTCTTAATGCAGCAGTTGAAGCAGCACGTGCTGGGGATCAGGGTAAAGGTTTTGCTGTTGTAGCAAGCGAAGTTAGAAGTTTGGCACAAAATAGTCAGACTTCTGCTAAAGATATTACAGAATTAATTAATCTGGTATATGAAAAAATAAATAAAGCTAATGAAATCGTAGAAAGTCAGGAACAATTATTTGTAGGAATAAGAGAACAAATAGAAGAGACGGCAAATATTATAAAAGATATAAGTTCAGCTGCTTTAGAACAGCAGTCTGGTGTAGATCAGGTTAATAAAGCAGTTATGGAAATGGACTCTATTACTCAGGAAAATGCTGCTTTGGTAGAAGAATCAACTGCTTCCTCAATATCTCTTTATAATGATGCTAGAGAACTTCAAAATATTGTTGGATTCTTTAAGATAGAAAAGTAAAATATTATTAGATATATATTGGAACAATTTTATTTTGTCAACTGATGCACTTTATACGTAATTATCAATTTTTGCTGAAGATTCGTCAAAGTTGCTGCCATTGTGGGGGAGAGCATCGGTAAAATAACTGCAGCATAGCTGTGAAGCTATGAAAATATTTAAAATTTAAAAAATTAATTTTTATAAACTATATATTTTTTACTATACTGGTAAAGTATTTTGAAATTTGTTATTTTATATAAAGATGAATAATATATGTTTAATATAAAAAAATTCAGCAGACTAATTGAATAAAGAACTAATTAATAATAATAAAATATTTATCAGAAAAATAATGGACTTATTTTTTATAAAAAAGAGATACTTAAATAAAAGTACCTCTTCATTATTATAATAACTTTATTAAAATCAATATTTTATAGCATTGGTTTGATTATAATTTATCAAAATATATGAATGAAGTCTTCCGTCACTTCCTTTATAAACATTCATATTAAGCGGGTCAACTTCCCATATTCTATCAACTACAAAATTATAATAATAATTTCCAGATTCTGGTCTTAAAGTTATAACCCATAAATTATTAGAATATGTCATAGGATATCTTAAACTATCAAAACCTAATTTATCTGAAGTAAACATAACTTCCTTAGCGGTATTGTTGCTGTAGAAGAAAGTAACTGTTCCGTCAGAGTTATAAATAGGATTTTTTTCATAAAAACCTATATCATTAGTTAAAACAAAGTAACTTACAGACTGATTATTATTGTCGTATTCTGTATATGGATTTACCGGATCGTTAATCCATACCCCATTAACTCTGTAACGGTATGAATATTTACCTGCTTTTAATGGTGTCTGCCAAAGATAATAATAAACTCCATATGAACTTTTAATAAGAGGTATGCTGTCTTCCCAATTATTAAAATCACCCGATACTTCTACAGAATCATAATTTTCAGCAAAAGTAAATAATACGCCGTCAGTTACTATACGAGGTGCCATAACATCTTGTATATTATAATATTTTAAAAACTCAAGGCTGTTCATTCTAGCTTCGTATTGTTCTATACTTTCATAATCTTTATCTTTACAAGAAATAAAAACTATAGAAAAAATTATAATTGCTGATATTAATGCAGATATTTTTTTCATTGTTATTTCAACCTGTTATATTTAATTTACTTTCGCCTTCATCTTTTTTGGTGCTGGAAGATTTATTCTCAGTGTTTCCTTTAGCAATCTGTTCTTCAACACCTTCCCAAGCCATTTTTAGTTCTTTAAGATATCTTATTACTTCAAGCAGAGGAGGTTTAGTTTTAGATATATTGCCTTCTGTGAGTTTTTGATTCATATAAGTATATATAGAAGCAAGTCTGTTAGCTATATCGCCTGCTTCATAATTTAGAGAAGACAAAAGTTCATAAATAATTTCCTGAGCTTTTAATATATTATTATGGGCTTCTTCAGTGCCATGTTTTTTATCCATAGCTGCACAAGCTGTTTCTAAAAACTTTATAGCACCGTCATAAAGCATAATAATTAATCTGTTTTGAGAAGCTGTGCTTACATCAACCTTTTTATATTTTTCGTAACCGTTATTACTAGCCAATTGAATCCCCCAAATATATTATTATGTTAATTGTTTAATATTATCGGAAAATCATAAAAACCATAAGATATTTTTTAACAATTAACATCTTATAAAAAATTTGCTGTAATAATATCTATTATAGCATATAATTATATCTTATAACAGATTTATTTGAAAATTATTGATAATTTAATAAATATTATACACTATTTTTATATTTTCAATAAGTATTATAATTAATAAAAACCATCAATAGGAAATAATTATGATTAATCTAAAATTAAATAACTCTATAGAAATGCCTATATTAGGGCTTGGAGTATATAAAATAACTGATAAAAAAGAATTAGAAAATGCTGTAAGATTTGCAATAGAAGCAGGATACAGAAAATTTGATACTGCACAATTTTATAATAATGAAAAGGAACTCGGAGAGGCTATAAGAAAGACTGGAATAAAAAGAGAAGAAGTATTTATAACTACAAAAATATGGAACACCAAACAAGGGTATAATTCTACAAGGAAATCATTTGAAGAGAGTTTGGAAAAACTTAATATGGACTATGTAGATTTACTTCTTATTCATTGGCCTGGTCAGAATAAAGATAGATATTTGGATACTTACAGGGCTTTAGAAAATATATGTCAAAGTAAGAAGGCTAAATCAATAGGGTTGAGCAATTTTGAAATAAAGCATTTAAAAGATATATTTGCTCATTGCAATATAGCTCCTACTGTTAATCAAATAGAAAGACATCCAAATTTGCCTAGAAATGAATTAGTTGATTTCTGTAAAAAACATAATATGGCTGTAGAGGCTTGGTCGCCTTTAGGAAGAGGAAAGCTGCTTGATAATGAAGTTATTATTGATATAGCAAAAAAATATAATAAAACACCTGCTCAAATAATATTAAGATGGAATATAGAAAGCGGTATTTCTGTTATACCTAAATCTGTAAATAAAAACAGAATAGAAGAAAATATTGATGTATTTGATTTTAATTTAGATAAAAACGATATGGAAAGGATTAATTCTTTAGAAAATGGGGATAGAATAGGGGCTGATCCTTTAGTTTTTGATTTTTGAGATGTTTATTTTTCTTACTATGCAATAAAATTAATTATTTGAAATAATAATAATTAGTATTTACAAAGTTTCAAAAAAATGTATACTATTTATTAATTTTTTATTATTTGAATATAAAGATAAAGGTTAAATATAAAAAATGTTAGTTAAATTTTCAGTAGAAAATTATAAATCTATTTATGATAAAATAGAATTAGATTTTAGAATAAATCCAGAAAATTATGATAATAAAGAAAGTATTGATAATAATCCTTTTGTGTTAAAAATAAATGATGATTATATTTCAAAATTATGCTTATTTTATGGGCATAATGGTTCAGGTAAAACCAATATATTTGAGGCTATATTAGATATATGCTTATCTAATGTTGATAATGATTTTTTAGATGATATATATAAACCTAATATTATTTATGGTGAAAATGAAGAATCTAAATTTGAAATAGAATTTTATTCTAATGTTTTGAATGAAAATAAAAATGAGTATTCATTATTTAATTATAAATTAAATGTAAAAAATAAAGAAATAGATGATAAATATAAGAAAAGCATACAAATTACAAAAGAAATTCTTACAGAAAATGGTAATGTAGTTTTTGAAAGAATTAATAATGATTTGATAAAAAATACAATAGCAAGTGATAAAAAAAGTAGAATACGTTCTGATGAAACATTTATATTGTTTTTAATGAATATATATACAGCAAAAAAAGAAAAAGAATTTGATACTATAATGAAATATCGAAAACTTATGATTTCTATATTATCTACTAATTTAGGAATAAATTATTTAGAAACTCCTAATTTTACTAATACTCTTTTTAATGAAATATATAATGATTTAGATGAAGTTAATTTATTGGAATTTTATATAAGTTTAATAAAAATAGCTGATTTGGGTATAGATGATATTTCCTTTGAATTAGATGAAGAATATGAAAAAATTGAACATCTTACAAAAGATATGAAAAAAAATTATGAGGAAAATAAAAGTAAATTAAGAGAAAATAAAGATTTTTTAGAGAAAGAAAAATATATTGATAACATAATTTCTTTGATTGAAAATTTAGAGGCATTGAATAATAAGAATGATAATGCTATAAAAAAACGTAAAAAAGTCATTTCATACAGAAATGGTAAAAAAGCTCCATTTGATGAGATAGAATCTGACGGAACTAAAATATATGCTTTTCATATGTATAACATCGTAAAGTCTTTAAAAAACGGTTCTCTATCGTTACATGATGAATTTTACGGAGTTCAGCCTGATTTGATAAAAACTGCATTTTTGCTATTTAAAAAAAATAGATATAAAGAGATTGAACAAACTTCTCAGTTATTTATGACAACACATGATATAATGCTCATGGATTTTAAATATTTGATTTTGGAGCAAGTTAAATTTGTTGTAAAAGAAAATAACAAAACTTATGTTTATTCTGCTTCTGATATAAAAGGATTAAAAAAAGAAAATTTAATTGAAAATTATAAAAATAATAAATTAGGTGCAAAATATTTTCCTAGAGCTTATGATTTACCTATAAAAATGTATCTTAATAATAATAGTGAGTTATAAATGAGTTTTACTATACCTAATCTTTTAAAAGAAAGTAAAAAGAATAAACTAATATGTCTTTCAACTGGTATTTATGAGAAGAAATATTTATATTTTTTATTAGAGAATTATAGAGAAATAATAGATTATATTTGTAATCCTAGTGAATTAGAATTAATAGATAATATAAGAAAATATCCTAATTTTAATAAAGATTTTAATCAAATAGATGATCGTTATAAAAATGCATATGAGGCTTATAAAGCAATAAATGAAATATTAGAAATTGTAAAATTAAAACTTGAAGATCAATTTGCATTAGTAAATGATAATTCCAATTATATATTAGTTATGGTAACAGATTGTGATAAGGGACCTTTAGATGCTTTTGTTAAATTAAAAAATGATGTAATGGAAATTATAAATAGTAATAATTATAGAATTGATTATTATTTTATATTTTCTTATAGAGGCTTTGAAGATTGGATGAAATTTTATCTTAATGATGAAAAAATTAATTCTAAATTAAAATATATAAAAAAAGAAATTGAATCACTTATAAAAGAAAAAAATGCTACTATTTTTAATAGGCATAGAGATGCTATAAATAAATACAAACAATTTACAAATTATGATTTACCATTAAATAATTATGAAAGTATAAGTAATTATCCGTATTCTGACTTTCCGTACTTTTTAGAATATTTAGAACAAAAATATCATGTACATATATAATTTTAATATAAAAAAATAAAAAAATAAAAAAATGTTAAAGCAGTTTTTTAATAAACCGAGAATAATTGTAAGTATTATTTTATTATTTAGGATTAAAAAACTATGAATATGTTTGCTGATACAACTTATGCTAAAACTATGACAGTGGCTAAAAAGCTTTTAAATGTTTACGGGCTTAGAGCGGAAGTTATAGCGGATAATATAGCAAATGTATCTACTCCGAATTTTAAAAGAAGCGATGTAACTTTTGAATATCAGCTTGCAAGAGCTTTAGACAGTGAGAAATATGACGGTATGGAAGCTAAAAGAACAGATTCCAGACATTTTCCTTTTCATATGCCTATGAATTATCAGGACGTTGCACCTACTCTTACAGTAGATTATGATACTAGCTATAGAAATGATAAAAATAATGTTGATATAGATAAAGAAATGGCAGAAGAAGCTAAAAATACTTTGCGTTATCAAATGTTTACTCAAATAGTTAATGCTCAGTACAGAGAAATCAGAAGAATGATAGGTAATGCTTAATAGTTGGTATTAAGGAGAATAGAAATGGGAATATTTTCAATTATCAATACATCAGGAAGCGGTTTAACGGCTCAAAGAACAAGATTGGATGTTATAGCTGATAATATAGCGAATGTTAATACTACAAGAACTACAGAAGGCGGAGCTTTCAGAAGAAGCAGAGTTATATTTAAGCCTAGAGATGACGGCAACAAATATAGAAGCCCATTTTTACCAGAGGCTTTACAGCCTAATGTTGGTACGGGGGTAAGAGTTTTCAGCATAGAAAAAGATATGGAAACTGCCACTAGATTTGTTTATGATCCCTCTCACCCAGACGCTATTAAATACGGCGAAAAGGCAGGTTATGTAGAAATGCCTAATGTTAACCCAGTTACAGAAATGGTTGATATGATGGAGGCTTCAAGAGCTTATGAGGCTAATTCTACTATGATTCAGTCGGCTAAAACTATGTTTGGAAGTGCTTTGAATATAATCAGATATTAATTAAGATTTTATTTTTATAAATTTTTTATAAAAGGATATTTTTATGAATGTTGGAAATGTTGGCGATAATTACGGATTTATATTAAAAACTACTGATCCTAGACATTACGGACCTGCTCAGCAGTTAAGAAGAAGTTCTAGTAATGATTTGATAAGCAATTTTGGTACTATGCTAAGCGATGCTATTGAAGCTGTTAATCAGAAACAAGTTGACAGAGATAATATTATAGTGCAGGCAGGCATTAGACCAGATCAGGTTGATGTATCCGATGTGATGAATGCTATTGCTGAGGCTGAATTATCACTTAGTTTTACAAAAGCAGTTGTAGACAGAGCAGTAAGAGCATATCAGGAAGTTACAACTTACAGATAATTAGATAATAAAGTAAAATATAATAAATAAGAAATAATGAACAATAATAAGCTGTTCTCCTTCAAAAAAGAGTTATTAAGGGCAAGCGTTTATGGTGTGATAGCCATAGCGTTTGCCAACTTAATTTTTTTCTCTATATACAATAATAATCAAATATATATCACAATTATTCTTATAATTCTTGAAATAATCACAATTGTATTTTTATATTTGGATGCATCAAGCATAAACAAAAGAAAATTGATATTTATAAAAAATAATTCGCAGCTGGAACATATTTTAAATAAAAATGTAACTAAAGAGCATATTATAGACAGGCTTAGATATTTTGGATACAGTATGTATTCTATTAATTCATCAAGAGTGTTTATAAATGCCGATGTAATAAAAAATAAAAAATCTATTACAATACATGCCTACTATTTCTTTTTAGCGGATATTGATAAAGACGGAGAAGCTGTTTTAAATAATATAAAAAATGAAGTAAATGAAATATTTGATTTATATATAGATGATAATCAAAAACTTTTTAGAAAAGATGATGATAAAGATAAAATATTAAAAGCCAAATTGTATAATCATGCTGTTTTTATTTTTTATGGAAATAATGTTTCAAACAGATTAATAGAGATGTCAGAATATGGATATACAAAAGAAAAATTATTAAATACTAATGCTCAGATATTTACCGTATCGTATTTGCCTAATGAAAATAAATTATATTTTGCAGAAGCTATAGAAAATGTTATAAATATATCTAAATTTCCAAAGAATGATTTTGTTTATATAATCAAAGATATTTTTTCATTGTAAATAATTTTTATAAATTGATTATTATGATTTACAAGTATAATATTGTTTTTTATTATTTTTCGATTTATATTTTTATGATAGTTAATGTATACTGTTATTATATAGATAATTGGTATAAAGATTTTATTTTATAATTTGATTTATATAATTATATAGCTGCAATAATAGATAATAGAGGAAATATGCCAGAAAATAAAAATGTAAGCAAAGAAAAAATAGCCAAATCATCATTAAAAATGTCGCTTGTAACAACAATAAGCAGAGTATTTGGACTTGTCAGAGATCAGATACAGGCGGCATTACTTGGAACTACATTTATAGCTGATGCTTTTGCCATAGGATTTATACTTCCAAATCTTTTAAGGCGTTTATTTGCTGAGGGCAATATGGTGGCAAGTTTTATACCAGTATTTACAGAACTTGAGAAAGAAAAGGGTAAAGAGGAATCAAAAAAGTTTTTTAGAGCTGTTTTTACTCTTCTTGGATTAATACTTATAGGTGTTGTTGCTGTTGGTATCATAATTTCTCCTTTACTTGTTAATATACTTTATAAATCAGGCAAAGATAATATAGAAGCATTAAGTTTGGCATCTGATTTATCAAGGATAATGTTTCCTTATCTTTTATTTATATCATTAGCAGCATTAATGCAGGGAGTTCTTAATATAAGAGGATATTATTCCATTTCGGCAGCAAGTCCTATACTTTTAAATACAGTTATTATATCTATGGCACTGTTTTTTTATTTTTTTATGCCTAATTTTTTCAGCAATATGGCTTATGTATTTGCATTTGCTGTATTATTAGGCGGATTTGTGCAGTTTGTGTATCAAATGCCTTTTGTTCATAAACAGGGATTTAGTTTTAAGCCTTATTTTAATTTTAAAGATCCTTATGTTATAAAAATGATAAAATTATTTGCTCCGGGTATATTTGGGGCTAGTATATATCAGATTAATTTACTGGTATCTACTGCATTTGCAGGTGCTATCGGAGAGGGTAGGGTTTCTGCTGTTACATTTGCCACTAGAATACATGAATTTGTTTTAGGAGTTTTTGCTGTAAGTGTTGCAACTGTTATGCTTCCAACTCTAAGTAAACTTATAACAGACAACAAAAAAGATGAAGCTGTTGAAACTTTATCATATTCTTTAAGACTTGTAGCATTAGTTACCATTCCAGCTACTTTTGGGTTTATAGTATTGGGTAAAGAAATAGTGAGAATGATATTTGAATACGGGGCTTTTTCTTCAAAGTCTACATATCTAGTATCAAGTGCTTTAAGGTATTTATCAGTTTCATTATTTTTTGTGGCTAGCTACAGAATACTTGTACAGTCATTTTATGCTATGAAAGATATGAAGACTCCTGTTTATATAGCATTTTTTACATTTATAATCAATGCTGTTAGTAATTATTTGTGTGTTTATGTATTTAAATTTGATATTATTGGAATATCTATATCAAGTGTTATTGCAAATATTGTATCTTTTTGTATACTATATGTATTACTTATGAGAAAATTGGCTGTAAGGTCAATAATAAATAAAAAGATAGAAATAGTAAAAACGGCAGTATCCAGTTTATTTATGGCAGCAGCTGTTTACGGAGTTAAATATTATTTATTATCAAATGCGGCTGATTCTAGGATATTTTTCATATTTAAAGTATTTATAGTAATACTGTTGGGAGTTTTATCATATTCTATTATTAATATATTAATAAGAAATGATGATTTTATATCTTTTATTAATATGTTTATAGGCAGATTATTTAGAAAGTTTGTAAGAAAATAATAAATATCACTCTCAATAATAAATCATAAATATCCGATAAGTTAAGTAGTAATTTTTTTAATAAAGATAAGGTTTTTTCTATGAGTCTAAAAAATAAGGTACTTTTATTAGTTATTATCGTTGTCATTTTAGCATTGTCTCCTACAATTTTTATAAATACAAAGACTAATAAAGAAGCATTATACGATTCGGCTATGAATGTTTCGCAAAATTATTTTTATGATATAGGTTCAACATTTGATAGTATATTTTCTTCAACTACAGTAGGAACAGTATCTTTAGCGGATATAGCTACAGTGTCTTATGATCTATACTCTACAGGAAGTGTTGCTGATGTTGCTACAAACCTCAGAAAAGTTATTTACCGTTTTCATAAATCTCAGACTGCTTTGCATCATATTATAGCAAACGGAATATATTTTGAACCTAATATTATAGAAAATAATCCCTATATGAGAGGTATTTATTCATTATATTTATATGATGTAGGCAATACTGGAAATATGCAGCCTATAATAGAGAATGCAGGTGAGAACTATACTCAAGAGGAATTTTATTCTTTAGCATTGCCGGATAACTGGAACAGAGAATCAAGAAGACCTAGAAATATTTATTATTCTTCACCTTATCTTAAAAATATTGATAAGCCTCAGAAAGTTATTTCTTTTTCTTCTCCTATATATTCAAGTGTAAATGATAATCTTATAGGGGTTTCTTTATCAGACCTTTCTTTGGATATAGCTCATGAAATGCTTACTAATATAGTAAAAACAGGTCCTTTTAATACTGTTATTTTTGATTCAAGAAATAAAAAGATAGTTTATCATGATAATCCTAATTATATATTAAGCAGTATAGAAGATATAGAATGGATTAATAACGCTATCAATAACACCACATTTTATACTAATACAAGAATAAGAGAAAATTATCAGGTTGAAAACGAAAATTATACATTATTTTTCAGACAGTTTGATAACGGATTTTATAATATATTTATGTATGTTCCTACAACTTTCTTTTACAATGTGCTTACTACAACCAATAATACGATATTCTTAATATTAATAGTTGCAATACTTATTATTATAATAGTGTTAAATATAACAATACCTATATCATTAAAACCTTTGGATAAAATTTCTCAGGAATTGGAGTCTGGTGTATTTGACAATAATATATTTGTCAATGTAACTAAGATTAATTCTAGGGATTCTTTAGGAGATTTAAGCACTTGGATAAGAATATTTTTTGATATGGTTCAGCATGTATTTTCAAGCGTATCAAAAACACTTAAAGTATCAAAAGAACAGAGCAATGCTTTAAAAACTAAAATGACAGATATTTCTGAGGCAGCAGGAGCTATGACAGAGAGTGTAGGTTTGATAATAGATAATATTTCCTCTCAGCAGACAGAGTTTAAGCATGTGGAAAGCAGTAATTTGGAAATATATAAAATTATAGCATCAAGTTTGGCACAGCTTATATCTATTGATGATATGACGAATAATCTTCAAAGTAAAATAGATGATCAGTCAGTAAGTTTAAATCAGATAAACTCTCTTACTGTAACTATGCAGAAAGATATGCAGGAGGTATCTACTTCTGTCGGCAAAGCTAAAGAAGAATCAGAACAGGTTGTTTCTTTAGCACAGGACAGCAAAGATAAAATAGTAAAAACAGAAAATATTACAAAATCTTTAATATCTTCAATAAGAGGTATTACAGACTTTGTAAACTCTACTATAGATATATCTCAGCAAACTAACATGCTTGCGATGAATGCGGCTATTGAGGCAGCACATGCCGGAGAACAAGGTAAGGGTTTTGCGGTTGTTGCTGAAGAGATAAGAAAATTGGCTACTACTACCAATTTGCAGTCTGAGAAGGCTTGGAAGATACTTAGAGATATAGAAAAAGAAATGAATCAGATTATGTCTAGTATGACAGAAAGAATATCAGCAACAGAAGACATGCTTGCCAAAATGCAGAATTTTGTTAATACTATGAATAAAGTGAAAAAAGTAGCTGATGAAAAATATGTTTCTACAAAAGAAATAAGTGTTTCTATAGAGAGTTTATATGATGCTGTAAAAGTTATTAAAGAACAGTATACCGATTTGCATGGAAGAATATCAGTTGCTAAAGATGATTTAGTTAATTTGTCAGATTTCTCTAAGAAAAATGATGAGGCTATGAAGCTGGTATCTCAGAATACGGACGATATAGTTTCTAAAACTCAGGATATGGGCGGTCAGATAGGAAATGTATTTGACCTTATAAAAGAAATAGAACAGCTTTCTACTGTTGCAAGTGATTCTGTAGATGCACTTGAAAAAGAGATGTCTAACTATGTTATTAAAGACTTTGAAGAAGTGCTTAAAGAAAAAATTAAGATTATTAATGAAGGCGACAGAGCCTACAGCAGAAAACCATTTGTTCAGAGCATTTATAGGTTTGTAGTTGCTTCTTTTGGTAAAGATAAGTTTCAGAATCTATTGGAACAGATGCCTGATGAATGCAGATATATATTTAAAGATATTACTAAAACTAAATTTAGAAAGAAATATCCTTTATCTTCTTCATTCTTTATTCCTATGACTTCTATAATGGACGAGTTTTATGATGGTGCTAGAGAAGGTATAAGAGAAAAAGCCAGATATGATTTTAAGAAATTTTCTTTCTTTACAAAAATGTTTATTAAAATATCATCTAAAAATGCTTTGGCTGATGTATTTGTTGACTTCAATAAAAAGATGTTCAAAAATATAAATATTGAAGTGGTTAAGGCTGAAAAAAGACGTATAATTTACCATTTACAGTATTTCCCTAATTATGATTCTATGATAGAAACATATTATGATGAAATGATAAAAAATATATTCAGATTCAAATATCCTAATGGTTCTAAAGTGAAAATGACAAAATCTATAAGTAAAGGATATATTTATACTGAATATATTATAACTTGGTAGTATATAAAAACAGAATATTTTAGTAAAGCCTAAATCTTAATAGATTTATAAGATTTGGGCTTTTTTATTGCTAATAGCTTTATATATTTTTCCGAGAAAATAATATATAAATTTATTATTAGGGATAAATTATGAACATAACTGATAAATATAATTTGAGCATAAATAGTGCCAATTTATCAAAATTAGAAAATACCAAAAAACAGTATGGAAATGCAAAGTTTTCTATAGATGAAAATATACAAAATACATCTGATAATAATGCAGTTTCAAAGTATGGAAAGGATTTTGAGAAAAAACGTTTAAGACAAGTTTCAGAAGATTTTGAGGCTTTAATGATTAATCAAATGCTTAAAGAAATGAGAAAAACAGTAGATAAAAGCGGTTTGATAGACGGCGGCATGGCTGAGCAGATATTTGAAGATATGCTTTATGATGAATATGCAAAAGAGTTCTCAAAAACAAAAACTTTCGGTCTTGCTGATATTATATATAATCAAATGGAAAAATATGTTTAAATATTGTTTGTAATATCTGTAACATAAAGTTATGAAGATATTAAAATTAATACTATTAGCTTTTTTAGCTTTATTTATCATTTATGACAATAAAAATCATATTAAATATTATCATATAGAAGTAGGAGAACTTTGTTTAATAAAAAGAACTACAGGTTTTCCTTGTCCTGCCTGCGGTATGACTAGGGCACATATAGAAGCTTTTAGATTAAATTTTAAAAAGGCATTTTATTATCACCCTTTATTTGTACTTCCTGCCATTATATTTGCTGTTATTATATTAAGAAATAAATCAAAAACAGCAAATTATATCTATAACAATAATTATATAATATTCACAGTTTTATTTATTTTTATTGCAGTATATATAGTAAGATTTGTATTATTATTTCCGCATAAAGAGCCTTTTACATACAACTATGATAGTAATTTATATATAGTATTGAAAATTTTTAAAAATATATTTTAATATTTTTATAAGTTTTATATAGAAACTTTTTTCCAAAATATTATTTTTGGAGTTTATCTTTTATAGCTGTAAGTTTCTTTAAATAGAGTGTAGGAATATAAAATGAGAAATATATTATTATTAATATTACTATGTATGTTTTTATATTCCCCTCTTTACTCACAAGAGGAAATTGATGATTATGAAAATGCTGATGATATTCAAGTATTACATAAAGAAAAACAGCTTCTTATAGACAGAGCAATTATTATTAGAAAAAGTCAGATAAAAGCCTCAAAGTCAAAGAATATAGCAGAACTAATTAAAGAATATGCAAATATAGATATAAAAAATAAAACCGTATATTCTCAGTCTACTTTTATACTAAATGGTGAAATATTAAATAATGAAGAGAAAAAGGTTTATCTTTTTTTGTATGATAAAAATAATATAGATTCCATAGATATAAATTATCATGTTTTAAGCGGATCTATAGTGTATAATATTTTAAGTAAAAAATATGCCGAAGCAGAAAAACTTTTATATGTCAATCTATCAAGAGATGTTCAGATGGATTCTGATAAAACTATTAAATATAAGAAAACTCAGACAAATGAAAGCAAAACTACAGGAAAGATGAATTTACTTGAATATAATTTGAAGAATGAAAATAATAGTTCATTGAAATTTAATGTTAATACTTCTGGAGAAGAGCGTGGAGGAAGCACTAAAAAAAGCACATCTGCTGATTTTAGGTCTTATGTTAATGGAGATGTGAATTTTAATATAAATCCAATTAAACAAATAACATTTACAGGAAAATATTTTGTTAATATGCAGACAGATATTGCCCTTCTTAATAAGGGATATACTAATAATATAAAATCACAGAATCTATATCAGGGCGGAAATGTAGGACTTTCATTAAAGCCTCATGATATAGTAACTATAGAAGCTGTATATTTTATAAGTTCTAAGAAGAATCTATTGACTAATAATAATCAGTATTTAACTACTCAGGGAAGCAAAACAAGCATAACATTCAGCATACCTATAAAAGATATTAACTCTACAATAAAAATAAAAGGAAATTATTCTTATTTGGTTGGTCAAAATCTATATAATGTTAGCGTACAAAATGACAGTCTTCCGGGGCTTCCTAAACATCAGTTTAATACTTCTCTTGAGTATATATACAGTAAAAACAGCAAATTTGAAGCAAGTATTCTTCTCAATGTTCAGTATATAGGAGATAAATACAATAATACAACTAAGTCAGAATCGGATAAGTCTTATACTACTTTTGATGTGATAAGTTCATTTGTGTTTAAAAAAGATATATCATTAAAATTGGGTATAAAAAATATATTGGATGTAAAGTATGAAACTATTAAAGGATATCCTATATCAAGCAGAGAATATTTTGTAAATGTTTCTGCCAAATTACGATAATAATTAAGCTATAGTTTAATATTTATTAATCTATTAAAATAACAGTATATGGAAATATTATGAAAAAAACTTTTCTTATTATCGATGCCTTCGGGATACTTTACAGATACCACTTTATTTTTTTGAAAAGACCTCTTTTAAACTCTAAGGGGCAGAATGTTTCATCTATCAATGGTTTTATGAGAACTTATTTTTCTCTTATAAATACCTATCCAGCAGAATATACTGCTATAGCTTTAGACAGCTCAAGAAAAACATTCAGAAATGAAATATATAAAGAGTATAAAGAAAACAGAGAAAGTATGCCTGATGATTTGAGAAGTCAGATACCTATACTTTATAATTTGATAGATGCTTTGGGAATATCAAGAATAGTGCTTGATAATTATGAGGCTGATGATATTGTAGGAACTATTGCTGAAAAAAATAAAAAAGAGAATATTAAAACTATTATTTACTCTCCGGATAAAGATATACTTCAGCTTGTATGCGATGATGTTAGGGTGGTTGCTAGTAATAAAGATAATGAACTTATGGAGTATGATGAAGAGACTGTTAAGGAGAAGAGAGGAGTTTATCCTAATCAAATAATAGATTTACTTGCTTTAATGGGAGATGCTTCTGATAATATACCGGGAGTTAAAGGGGTAGGTGAGAAAACTGCTTTAAAACTTCTTGAAGAGTATAAGAGCTTGGACGGAATATATGAAAATATTGATTCTATAAAAGGAAAAGTGCAGGAAAAATTAATAGAATCAAAAGATATGGCATATATGAGCTATAAACTTGCTACTATAGAAAAAAATATAAAAGATTTTAATTTGGATTATAATGAGATAGCAAAAAATAAAATAAATATTGAAGAAGTTAATAAAATATTAGATGAACTAGAATTAAAACAAATAAGAGATAAAATTAATTCTTATATATACGGAGTAAGCAGCAAAAAAGAAGAAAAGGTAAAAATATTGAATAATACTGATGATTCATCTAAATCCGAAGAAAATAAAGAAGATAAAAAAGAAGAAAGCCCAATACTTAGTGCTAAAGATAATAAAGCAAGCTATTATTTAATAGAAAATGAAACAGAATTAAAAAATTTATTAAATGATATTAATAGCAAAAAATTAGTATGCGTGGATTTTGAAACTACAGGTCTTGATGTATTTAAAGATACTATAATAGGAATATCTTTTGCAATAAGGTCTAATGAAGCATTTTATTTAGATGTAAGCGGAAGAACAAATATAGATAAAGATAAATGCATAGATATGGTATTTGAAACTTTAGCCAAAGAAGATATAAAAGTTATAGGACATAATCTTAAATATGAATACAAAATGATGAGGGCTATTAATAAAAGTTTTGGAAATATGTATTTTGATACTATGGTAGCAGCATATTTGATTAATCCTACAAGAGGAAGATATAATATGGACGATTTGGCTATTGCGTATCTTTCATACAATACTATAAAATACAGCGATATAACGGATAATGCTAAAAAAACTTTATTGGACGTGCCTTTAAAAGATGTTGTTGAATATGCATGCGAAGATGCGGATATAACATTTAGATTTTATGAATGCTTTGCTCCTCTTTTAAAAACACATAATCTTGAGGAATTATTTTTTAATATAGAAATGCCTCTTGTAAGCGTACTTGCTGATATGGAGTTTGACGGAGTATATATAAGCAGCGAAAAGATGAAAGCATTATCTGATGAATATTCTTCTCTTTTAGAAAAAACAAAGAAAAAAATATATGCAGAAGCAGGGGAGGAGTTTAATATTCAGTCTCCTAAACAGCTTGAATATATACTATTTGATAAAATGGGAATACCTCCTACCAAAAAAACTAAAACAGGATTTTCTACTGACGAGGAAGTATTAACAGAATTATCGCAGAAATATAAAATAGCTGAATATATGCTCACATACAGAAAATACGCAAAATTAAAAAATACTTATCTTGATGTATTTCCTACTTTGATAAATGAAAAAACCGGAAGAATACATGCTTCATTCAATCAGACAGTAACAGCTACTGGACGTTTATCATCATCAGAGCCTAATTTGCAGAATATTCCAGTGAGAGGAGAAGAGGGCAGAGAGATAAGAAATACATTCATAGCTGAAAAAGGAAATTTACTTATAGCAGCAGACTATTCTCAAATAGAATTAAGACTATTAGCACATTTCAGTAATGACCCTGCATTAGTAGAAGCATTTAAAAATAATGATGATATTCACAGAAAAACAGCAATGAAAATATATTCTGTAAGTAAAGAGCATGTAACTGCATCAATGAGAAATATTGCTAAAATAATAAACTTCTCTATTATTTATGGTAAAACAGCATTCGGACTTTCAAAAGAGTTGGGTATAAAACGTAAAGAAGCAGAGGATTTTATAAAAGGATATTTTTCTACTTATTCAAGAGTAAAACCTTTCTGTGAGGAAGTTGTTGAGGAGGTAAGAAATAAAGGCTATGTTCGTACTATGTGCGGAAGGATTAGAGATTTATCTAAGACTATAAACTCATCAAATGCTATGGCTAGAAATGAGGCTGAGAGAATGGCTTTAAATACTCTTATTCAGGGAAGTGCTGCGGATATGATAAAGGTAGCTATGGTTGCTATACATAAAGAGTTTAAAAATCATTTTAAAACTGCCAAAATAGTTATGCAAGTTCATGATGAATTAGTAGTTGAAGTTTCTGAAAAAGAGGCAGATAAAGCCATGACTATAATGAAAGAGATAATGGAGCATTCAGTAAAAACTAATGTTCCTATAACAGTTGATATACATAAGGGCAACAGTTGGGGCGAGGTTCATTAAAATTATGATATAGATTTTGAGTTTTCTATATGATAGACTTGTTTCAAGACTACTTGATAATATTAATTATAAAAATTATTTAATTTTAAAACTATAAATATAATGTTTTACATGTTGTGTAATTTGTTATTTGGGTATATAAATATGCAGTCCTTTTGCTTCTACCCTGCCTACGGCACACAGAGTGAGGCGGGCTGTGTCTGGGCACCACCGAGTAGGTGCCTTGCCTACGGCACGCAGAGCGTCGGCAAAAGAAGTGGAGCCCCGCTTATAAAATAAAAAATACTAAAAATTAAAATAATATAATTACCTATTGATTTACTTTTTAAACAAGTCTAATATTCTTATTTTTTTTATCAAATATTATAAAAATTTTTTATTGTTTCAGCTGTTTTATCCAAATCATTTTCATTTATTCTTGTATGTTCTTCTCTTCTAAACCAAGTAAGCTGTCTTTTAGCAAAATTTCTAGTACGCTTTTTGATAAGTTCAATGGTTTCTTCCAAAGACATAAAATTATTAATCAAATAATCATAAACTTCTTTATATCCTATAGCCTGCATAGATGTATAACTATTATCTATACCCATATCTATAAGTTTTTTTACTTCATCAACAAGCCCATTTTGAAACATTATATCAACACGCTTGTTTATATTCTCATAAAGAATGTCCCTATCAATATCAATTATATAACTTAAATATTCTAAATCAATTACAGGTTTTCTTTCTTTTTTTAATTCTGAAAATTTTTTACCAGTGTTATAGTAAACTTCCAAAGCCCTTACAACTCGCCTGCTGTTAAACCTATCTATATTTTCAGCAGCTTCTTTATCTATTTCTAAAAGTTCAGAATATATGTTTTCAAGCCCGTATTTATCTATCCTGTCATAAAGTTCTTTTCTAATTTTAATGGAATTTTCTTTATTGTCATTTTCTTCATCGAATATACCGTATTTTATAGCGTCTATATAAAATCCAGTACCTCCTACACCAAATATAGGTTTATTATCAATGCTTTCAATAACATTTTTAAATATATCAAGGTATTCTTTTATATTGAAGTTGATATTTGGTTCAAGTATATCAACCATTTTGTAGTTATATTTATCAATTTCTGATTTGGTAGGTTTAGCCGAGCCTATATCCATATATCTATAAACTTGTATAGAGTCTATAGATATTATGGCGGCATTATTAAAATATTTGTCTATCAATTTATGAGCAAAACTGCTTTTTCCTGATGCTGTAGCACCAGATATAAAAACTATTTTTTTCACTTTATTTATTCATCTTTCTTTTTAGAAGCTCTTTTCTTTTTTTTAGGTTTTTCATCATCTTCCTGATAATCTTCATAATCATCATCAGAATCATCTATATCAGGAATTGTATATTCTGCTGCTGTTTCTTCTTCTGAAGTATCTTCATCAGATTTGTATTCATTTTCATCATATACAGTTTCTGTATGTTTGAAAGGTGCTTCTTCATCTATAGTCATATCTACACCTTCTTCATATTCATACTTAATTTTTCCATCAAGTATATTTTTCATAACAGTAGGTATGTATTTTCCTCCTCTGTATTTAGTTTCACCTTTAAGAAGTGTAGAACCATTTTTAGCTAATTCTATCATAGCTCTGCTAAGTTCATAGCGGTTGCCTTTATATTCTATAAGTTTCTCTAACGGTATTATGCCCATATATTAAACTCCATATAATTGATTTTTATAATTTAGAATTGATAGCCTCTTCTAATTTTGTATAAGCTTCTTCAATATCATTATTTTCGATAATGATATCAAATTTATCTTTATATTCTAATTCTCTTTTGGCGTTCCATATTCTAAGTTTGATGCTTTCTTCTGTTTCAGTACCTCTTTCTTCAAGTCTTTTCTTTAACTCTTCCATAGAAGGAGGTGTTATGAATATATAATTTGCGTCTATACCTTTTTCTTTTATATATAAAGCACCTTGAATATCTATATCGAGTATTAGTATGACATTTTCATCATCGGCTTTTTCTAATTCTTTGAAAGATGTTCCGTAATAATTATCATGTACAGAAGCCCATTCTATAAAATCGCCTTCATTAATCATTTGTTCAAACTTTTCTTTATCTATGAAGTAATAGTCTTTGCCTTCAACTTCATTAGGACGCTGAGGTCTGGTGGTATAGGAAACGCTGAAAGTCGCGTTAGGGTGATTAGATAGATATTTTTTTATTAAAGTAGTTTTACCTGCAGCTGATGGGGCTGTAATAACAACGATATTGCTCATAGTACACCAAATATAGAATTGTGAATAAGTATATCATATTGCTTAAAAAAAAGCAAGTTTTATATAATAAATTTCCATCAATATATAACTTATTCAATATATGCTGTAAATAAATATATTAAACCATAAATTAAGATATTTATAATGTATTATTTTGATTAAAATTTATTTTTGCATAAAGCATTTATATTAATTGATATTTATTTGTTTTGATGTATAATTAGGAAAGTTTAAAAAGAACAAGGAGTAATTTTTATGTCGGATATAAGAGTTCGTTTCGCTCCATCTCCAACAGGTTTTTTACATATCGGAAATGCTAGAACTGCATTATTTAATTGGCTGTACGCCAAAGCTATAAAAGGTAAATTAATTTTAAGAATAGAAGATACCGACCAAGAAAGAAGCACTAAAGAAGCTGTTGATATGGCTATCAAATCTTTAAAATGGCTTGGTATAGATTGGGACGAAGGTCCTGAAGTTGGAGGAGATTACGGACCATATTTTCAGTCTGAAAGACTTGATATATATAAAAAATACACTGAAAAACTAATGGAAGAGGGTAAAGCATACTATTGTTTTTGTACTTCTGAAGAGTTAGAAAAAAAATCTAATATGCAGAGAACTCTTAATCAGCCTATTATTTATGACGGCAAATGTAAGGATATACCTTTAGAAGAGGCTAAAAGAAGGGTAGCTAACGGAGAGCCTGCTAAAATAAGATTTAGAGTACCTAAAGGTCAGATTGTTACTTTTGATGACTATGTAAGAGGCATTGTAAAGACAAACAGTGATGAAATAGGCGATATTATTATTGTAAGAGAGAATGGTTTTCCTACTTACAATTATGCTGTAGTTATAGATGACATGCTTATGAAAATTTCTCACATTATAAGAGGTGAAGATCATATATCAAACACCCCTAAACAGATACTTATTTATCAGGCATTAGGTGCAGAAGTTCCTAGATTTGCTCATACTTCTTCAATACTTGGAAATGACAGAAAGAAATTATCAAAAAGACATGGGGCAGCAACCTTAATGGAATATAAAGATGAAGGATATCTTCCTCAGGCTATGAGAAACTTTTTGGCTTTGCTTGGCTGGACACACCCTGATGCTTTAGAGACTATGGTTGATGATGATATGATTAAAGCTTTTAAATTAGATCGTTTTTCTAAAAGCCCTGCTATTTTTGATACGGCCAAATTAAGACATTTAAATGCTTGGCATATAAAAAATACTGATTTGGACGAAATAACTAAACTATTTATACCATATTTAGTTAATGGCGGATTTTTAAAAGAAAATTACACAGAAGCAGAATATGCTTGGGCTAAGAAACTGGTATCCGTTATAAGACATAACTGCGTTGTTTTATCAGATATTGTTAAATATGTACCAGTATTTTTTGAAAATGATTTTGAGCTTACAGATGAAATGAAAGAGCTTGTCAATAAAGAAGAAAGTAAAAAACTTCTTCAATTTATTAAAAATGACATAGAAAATACTGATGAAATCACAGATGAATATATGAAAGCATTAATTAAAAAAGCACAGAAAGAAACAGGATTAAAAGGACCTAATCTATACCACCCAATACGTTATGTATTGACTGGAAGTGCCGCAGGAAGCGAATTATCTCATATATGCGAACTTCTGGGTAAAAAAAATGTTCTTTACAGACTATCTAAATACATTTAATATTGGGGAATTAAAATATGATAAATGGTAAACCTTTAATACTTGCTGTAGATGACGAAGAGCCTATTAGGGATCTTATCACATACACTTTTGAACCTCATAATCTTGAAGTTGTTACAGCAGAAAACGGTAAATCTGCTATAACTATATTAGAACATAATCCTGTAGATGTTATTATTACAGATTTGCTTATGCCTTCTATGACAGGGCTTGCTCTTATAAGAGAGATGAAGAAGAGAAAGAGTTCTATACCTATCATAATAATTACTGCTTATGGCAATACAGAAATGGTAAAAGAGATTATTGCTGAGGGAGTATTCAGACTTATAGAAAAACCTCTTGACTTTGATGTATTAGTTCCAATAGTTCAAGAGGCTATAGAATATAAAAATAAGCAGGAAAATAAATAAATTAGTTTTTAATTATAAAAAGGCTTGAGTTTAATTAAAACTTGAGCCTTTTATTTTTTATTTATATGCATTTTGCTGCATAAAAAGCTATGATTTATTTTAGAATATACTAAAAATTTTTAAGTTTGTAATTTTTTTTATTCAACTTTTTCCAGCCGCACTTTCATTCGGTCGCAGGCAGACTTCGTCAAAGTTTTTATCTTTCGGATACGCTTCGCGAAAAACTCAATTGCTAGAACTTTATATCTTAAATATATGGTAATATTTAAAATTTGTACTAAAAATGCAGTTCTTTCACCGAAGGTGTACATCGTATGCTTCAGAGTGAGGCGGGATGTGCCTGTGTCACCAAAAGAAGTGGTGGTGTGCTTTGAGAGCTAGTCCCCGCAATTATAAATAAAAATAGTTTTGAAACAAGTATAATAGACTAGCAATAATAAAAGGCTTGAGTTCAATTAAAACTTAAGCCTTTTTTAATTTTCACAACAAAATATTAATCGTATCAATCAAAAAGATTCTCTATCTTTTCTCCTGCTTCATCTAATGCCTTTTCAGCTTTTTCACCCGCTTTTTCCATATTTTCTTCTGCTTTATCCATTGACTTTTCTATTTTGTCAGTTACTTTATCAATTTTATTTTCAACTTTGTCATCTTCGCATGATATAAAGATTATTGATATTATCATACAAAAAATAAAAATAATTTTTTTCATACATTTTTACTCCTAAAAAATATTTATTCCGCTAATGAACAGTAAAGTATAGCCCAATATGTGTTTTTAGCATTTTTATATATTCCAATGCCTATGTGAGTATAGTCGGTATCAAGTATAGAAGATGAATCGCTTTGGTCTTTAATCATAGCTTTGAATATACCGCTTGCTGTTTCATAGCCAGTTCTTATGGATTCTCCGTAATATGCAACTCTTATACCGTTTTCTGCATATATGGTATGCATTTCGCTTCCGTCTGGTCTTTTTGATTCAAATACTTTTGATATCTCTTCTGCTCTTACTGCTGCTGCATTTTGAAGTTCTTCATTTGTTTGATACTCATAAAGTCCAGCCTTTTTTCTTTCGGCATTTATTAATTCAAGTAATTTAGCTGCCTCTTCAGGGTCTTGCGAAAACAAAGGTAAGGCAGATATCATCATACATACTAAAATAAATATAGTTTTTTTCATAGTATAAATCCTAATATAAACTTAATTATAATATATAAAAGCACATTTGTTTATAATAGTAAAAATATTTTTATACTTTTTTATTATTTACATTAAATATCCGCCGCTTTTTTCCAAAACTTCTGCATATTTTTTTACACCTGTATTAACATTCATAAAATCTTTATTATATCCAGCTGCTCTTAATTTTTTCAAATCTGCCTGAGTATATTTTTGGTATTTACCTTTTAATGCTTGAGGAAATCCTATATATTCTATTTCAGAAGATTTGTAAATCTCTCTCAAAGCCTTCGCTATTTCTACAAAACTTTCTGCATTTCCAGTACCGCAGTTAAATATACCGGATTTATTTTCATTTTCAAAAAAGAAATTATTAACTGCTGCTACATCATCAATATGTATAAAATCTCTTAAAAAGTTTTCACTTCCTTCAAATATTTTCATTTTTTCTCCGGCTTTTATTTGATTGAACAAGTGAAAAGCAACAGAAGCCATTCTTCCTTTATGATTTTCCTGCGGACCGTAAACATTAAAATATCTAAGTCCCACTACCTGACTTTGAACTTTATTTTCTTTGAATAATTTATTTAAATATCTGTCAAACTGATATTTTGAAAAAGCATAAACATTTAAAGGATATTCATTTTTTTCATTCTCTTCAAAGCCGTTATCTCCGTTTCCATATACTGAAGCACTTGAAGCATAAAAAAGTCTTATTTTTTTATCCAAACATACATGTAAAATATTTTTAGTATATTCATAATTATTTTTCATCATATATTTACCGTCTGTCTCCATAGTATCAGAACAAGCACCCTGATGAAATATTGCTTCTATTTTATTATTATTTACAAAAGAGGCTGCATCAAAATCCTCTTTATCCATATAATCTTTAAACTTAATCCTATTTAAATTTTTGTGTTTTGAGGCATTTTTAAGATTATCTACTATTAATATATCATCAATGCCCAAATTGTTTAATCCTCTTACAATATTAGAGCCTATAAATCCAGCTCCTCCTGTTACTATAATCATATTAATAACTCCTAATTTTATTTTAGCTGTTAATTTTTTTTATAATATTTGTAGTAGAATATCCATCTACAAAGTCTATAAGCACAGTTTCCTTAGAAAACTCTCTTCCAACAACATCTTCTATTTTATAGTCGCCGCCCTTTACTAATATATCCGGCTTTACTATTTTTATGAGTTCAAGCGGTGTATCTTCATCAAATATCGATATATAATTAATACATTCCAAAGCAGATAAAACAATAGCTCTGTCTGTTTCATTGTTGATTGGTCTGTCATTACCTTTTAAGCGTTTAACGGAATTATCACTATTAAGTCCAAGTACGAGCAAATCTCCAAGTTCTCTTGCTTTTTGCAGATATTGAACATGTCCGCGATGAAGTATATCAAAACAGCCGTTTGTAAATACTATTTTTTTATTTTCTTTTCTATATTCTGATAATACATTATTTAACATTCTTCTTTCTATAAGTTTGTTATTCATATTTGTTTCCAAGTATAAAATTTATTCAATTATAGCATAGAACATATTAATAACAACAATATAATATTGATGCTTCATGTTAAAAATTATTTTTTTTCGCTGCCTCTTAAATTAAATTGTGCAGAATAATTATATATCTGTTTTGGAGTATTGAGACTTTTTTGTTCTAACAGTACATTTGTAGCATTAACTCCTATATCAAAAGCTGGAAATACAACTTCTGATATGTTATCATTTTCATAATATAATGATGGGTAAAGATTTACTAATTTATCGAAAGTAATTATTGATACATCATTTGGTATCGATAATTTTAATTCTCTTAGAGCTTTTAATATTCCTATTGCTAATATTTGATTTGCAGCCAAGATAGAATCAAATTCAACTTTTTCTTTTACTAAAGTTTTTATCATATCATATCCGCTGTAGCTGTTATTAAAGTCTCCGTAATAAACTCTATTAACGCCATTATCTAAATGATGATTTTTTATACTTTCCAAAAATCCTTCTTTTCTTTCTTGGGCATTACTGAGATTCAAACTTCCAGTTATTATGATGGGATTTCTAGCTCCGCCTTCTATTAATAGGTCAGCTGCTTTTTTTGCAGCACTGAAGTTATTAGATAAATTTTTTATATATATATCTTCAAATTCTAAATTTCTATCAACCAATGATATGATATTAGTATTTTTATTATAAGGCAGTCTATCTCTTTTATCTGAAGCAGGAACCCATATTACACCTATCCCTTTATCTTCTTCTATACGGGAAAAAATTTTTGTTTCTTCTTCTATTGATTCATTAGTTAAATATATTTCAAAAGGTATATTATTTTTTTGAACTACCGAAACTATTCCGTTAAACAGATCCAAATAAAAAGTATTGCTCAAATCGGGAATGACTAATATTACTCTTTTTACACATTTTATACTAAAGCATTTATCCATGCCGTTATTTTTTAATATATTATTAACTTTATTTCTTGTAGATTCTTTTACAGAATTTGGGTCTTTTAGCATTCTAGAGATAGTGGCAGGAGAAATTCCGCTTATCCTAGATAGTTCTCTTATTTTCAATTTTATATTTCCTCAAAATTATTTACAAATGTAGTATTTGATGATAAATACCAAAAATATATTATAATATTAGATAAAAAAAATCAATCTATATTATTAGATAAAAAATTAATCAATATTAAAAATATTATACTTGTTTTTTACACTATATCAATAAATATTTATACTGTTTCATTTTTTATTATTTTATGATACCTATTTTCAATATAGTTTTGCATCTCTTACTTCAGTATTCCCATACGCCTCATAAAACGCCCCCCTAACGCGACCGAAGGAAGTACCTTTAGGTATGCGGCTGATTACTACTCGCCTAGCTAACGCACTCCCTACGGTCGGGGGCAATCCGCACGGTATTGCAAAACGTTATCAAACGCCCCCTATACGTGCGGCTGATTACCAAATATTAAATATAATCTATAAAACAAAAACTTTATAATTTAAAATATTATCATAAAGGAAGTACATCTTCAATTCCAAGATTTATTTTTGCATCCTTAAATGAGTAAATCTTTAAATTATTAGTTTTATATTTTTTCATATTTTTATCTTCTGTTAGTAACCAAAATTCAGAATATTTATCATTATTATAAATATTATTAGCATAGGCAGATGCTTGGGCTACTATTAAAGCATCAATTTTATGTTTATATTTTTTTGATTTACATACATCTTTTTTATTATCACATTGACATTCTATTAAGAAGCTAGTATTTTTATATAGGTTTCTGTATTCTGTAATAGAGTCTTCATTAAGATCTATAATTTCAACTTTATCAATACCAAAAAAATATTTAAAGAAGTTAAAAATTTTTTTTAATACTAAATTACTATCTTTGTTATCTTTGGCTTCAGGGATATTTATATTCAATGATAATTCATGCATTACTAGTGAAGATATTACAAAAACATCTATTTTATTTTTTATAAGCTCAAAACTATTATACCATTCTTTTTCACTCTCATTTAACTCACTTTCTTTTTCTAATAAAAAAGATAATGCACATGTATCTAATACGCAGCAAATTTTATTATTCATCTTTATGCCTCATATCTAAAATTCTTTCTGTCAAATTACTGAAATCTAACTCTTTAATTAGCTCTTGAAATTCTTTATAAACTTTTGTATTATCTATTTTTTCAATAGGTTCTAATTTAAATATTTCTATTCCTTCAGTAATTGTTCCATCAGTACCTTTTTTTACTTTGGCATAAATTTTAACATCTTCATATAAATAAATACCCCATTTTTTAGCAATTTTTTTATCTTTAATTGGAAATTTTACTGTTTGATTATTTATAAGAATATGAATATTAATATTAGGAATTTTACCGCCAACATCTGTAATATGCCCCACAAAATAACCAACATAATTATATATAATATCATCGTATATATAATTATTTTTTACAGATTCAAGTAATACATCATTTTCTTCTATGTCTATTTTATCTATACCGTACCTTTCATTAGGGAAGAACTTAGTATTTAATACATCTTTTATTTTATTAATCCAATTTTCAGATTTTTTATTACTATCTTCTATAAATTCTCCCATATCTAATGAAATAAGCAGAGAGCCAGATTTTATATTATTAAGTTTAAAATTTTTATCAATTTTTCTTATTGTTTTCACAAAATTTTTAATAACAGAAATAGCATCTTCTGGCTTCATATCATTAAGATTGATATTATTTCCTTGTAATTTAAAAGTAATAACTTTATTCTCCATATAAAATATATTAATCAATAATAATAAAAAGTCAAATATTTTTTATCTTATTTTGAGTCAAAAAAGAACAAGTAAAAGTTTGCCGTCTTTCCAAAGAACTAACCCTCCACAACCTTAACCTCTTCATCACTCAACCCATAGAGCGAATAAACAATCTCGTCAATTTGCTTTTCTAAAGCGGTAGTATCTTTATCTTGCTTTTTTAGTATTATAATCTGATCAACGAGTTTTGTTATATTATTTTTAGTCTTAGAGTCGGCTTCTGGGATAGGAATATTTGCAAAAAATATTGCAGATAATTCTCTAGTACCACCCTGTAACTCTGGACAATTCCACCTTATCCAAAAATGAGATACTTTAGAATTTAAAATACCCGTTAAATATTTTAAATTATTTTTATTGTTTTTGTTATCAATTATAAAAAAACACTTTTGATTAACATAAAAATTATTTTCATCATATATGAACGGTAAATATTTTGTCATATTAGGATATATTATTTTATTATTTTCAAAATCTTTATAATAAGATATAGTATCTTGAGTTTCAAACCACTTGTTATTAGTTTTTTTACGGCAGCCTTTTTCTCCGCTTTGTTCTAATCTTTTACCAAAACTTTCTAAATATTTTTTTATAGCTTTATATTTATCTATATTTAGTTTTAAAGCAGGAAAAGTGCATATAAGGTATAAATTATTAAAATCGTATGAATACCTTTTAATATCACGCCCCCTAAGTAAAGGTTTTATTAATTCTGCACTCTTTTTATCCTCTTTAATAAGCCTATCTTTAGTTTCCTCATCTATGATAAACGCCTCATTATAACCAGTCTTGATACCATAATTAATTTTTATATCCCAGTCCTTCAAAGCCTTGTGCCTGCTAATCTTGTTAAAAATGCTCCTCTCCAAGCCGCTCATTATCACCCATTCTCTGCCAGCCTCACTGACCACAGCGTCAAACTCGGCACTTGCAATCTCTTTCAAACTGCCAGAATAGGTAACCCCTTCAAAACTACGCTCGCCCCGAGTATGTTTTTCTTTAGTTTTAGAATAAAAAATTATGTTAACATCCACCGTAGCACTTTCAAACCTGCCAGCCCCCAAATCTATGATACGAAACACATCGGCATTCTTATAAAAATATTCCCTAGTACTAGCTCCATAACCTGCACGCATCCACTTATTAGAAGTTATCAAACTAGCCACCCCGTCATCGCTGAGAAGTCCCAAGCATTTTTCATAAAACAGCTGATATATGTCCCCAGTCGATTTAAAACTCTCATAACCAGCATTCTGATACATCTCTTTTAATCCCTTAGCCATACCCTGAAGCTGTATATAAGGCGGATTTCCTATCACAATGTCAAAATCCCTATCAATACCAAACTGCACCAAAGGCGAAAAGAACTCTGCCGATTTATTGTCAAACGGACACCAAGACAAAATTTTCGCTTTTATACTCTCATCTATAAAAGCAGAATTTTTTACAAACTCCCGAAACTCTTCAAATTTTATTTTTACCCTCTCTTTTTCTTCCAAAGACGAAGCCACATAAAACATTTCAGATATATTTTTCATCATTGTTTTTATGCCCTCTAATACGCTGTACTCAAAAGTTCCTTTCTTTATATTAAAATCCACCCCTATTAACGCATTGGTGCAAAGAAATTGAAACTCCAAATTCGGCAAAGTTCTAATACCCAAATTATGCTCTTTTTTCTCTTTTTTCTCATCAACTACCAAAGATAAAAACGCCCTCAATTTACTAACTTCAATCGCTATAGGCTGTATATCTACCCCATGTATCATACTCTGAAGTATATCAAGTTTATACGCATAGCTGAATTTCTTTGCATCATACAATTTTTTAAACTCAGCCTTAGCCCCAGAAGGCAGCTTATCAATAACATAATTTTTATAATATTCATGATTAGGGTCTAGCTTATCAATCACATTAAAAACCCTCTGTAGTATCCCCAAAGGAAAGGCACCGCTTCCGCAGGCAGGGTCTAATATTATCATGTCATGTATATTCTTCAAAATACCCTTTCGCTCTTCGTCTGTATATTTTACGCTCTCATCAACATCAAAAATCCTGTCAATCTTGTTTTTCTCCATATCGGGCATTTTCTTATACAGATAAAGTTTTATAGCCTCCATTACCATATAGTCCACAATCTCACGAGGCGTATAAAATGATCCCGTCTCCTTCCTAGCACTCTCTTTTGTCTCTGGGTTTATCTCCGCAAGCAGATTTTCAAAAATACGTCCCAGCATCTCTGGGTCTATGCTTATCTCCACATCAAAAGGGGCACTCTCATCAACCGTGAAATTGTACATCTCAAAAAATTCAAACAACCCCTTTATTATCTCATCATCTATACTCTTTACAGCCTCATCGTCCTCCTTCTTTGAAAATAATCCCCCGTTCAAAAATGGTATAGCCTTCTCATAATTATATATCACTCTCTCTTTTGAAAATTTACGCTTTTCCATATCCATATTAAGAACATTAAAAAACAAATCCTCAAGCACATCGCTGTAATAATTTTTCTTGTATTTAAGATTTTCAAAAACCCCGCTGTTTAATATCTCATTCGGTATCAATTCCTTCTCCCGTAAAAACCAGCAGAAAAGCACACGACCCAAAAACCTTAATGCAAACTCTTTAGCCTTGTTTTCGTCCTTATCAAAATATTTTATGATATCATTATGTATCTTCTCAAAATATTCCTTAACCCCTTTATAAAACTCCTTATTAACACCCTCCACACTGAAAGCATTTTCTATACTCTCAACACTTCCAAAAATATCGCTTGTAATCCTGCTTGCTGGCGTATGTACCTTTATTCCCTCCCCAAGCAAAAAAGTATATCTTTTAGGATTACTGTAATCATCTTTCATTATGATAAGACCATTTTCGCCTTTTATACCCATCTTGTCATGCTTTACATACGATACCCTATAATTATTTTTATTATCTTCATAAAGTATAAAAAATATACCCTTACCATAACTGCCAGACATTAATATCCTGCTGCAAATCCTAGAAATTTTTACTCTGCTAGCAAGCCTAGTATTTTTTATATATACTTCAAACACCCCGATAACTTCATTTTCATTTATATTCAAATCCCCAATCCAAATAATTTTATTTAAAAAATCTTTATTCTTTTCTATTATTTCTTCTTCGCCAGCCACAGAGCCATATTCTTCTTTAAAATTCTCTCCAAAATGCTCAGCCCATTTTTGTTTATTGTAAGGCTCATCAAATTTAAAATTATTATTTTGAGTATTAATATTTTTCACACTATTATTTTTTTTCATAAATACGTATTCCTTAAAAAGAAATTAAATATTAATCTAATAATATATTAAATCATCATAAAAATAAACAATATTTTATATAAGACTTGTTTCAAAAGTACTTGACAAGATTATGTATAAAATTTTATAATTTATCAATTATAAAATTAATGTTTTAAATGTTGTATAATTTATTATTTAAGTATATAAATATGCAGTCTTTTTGCTTCTTTGGGTCACCAAAAGAAGTGGGGTTTGGGGCAAAGCCCCAACTATAATTAAAAAATATTAAATAAAAATTTATAAATATTAATAAATTTAGTTTTGAAACAAGTCTATAGTTTTAATGTATTAAAAATGTTTTATTTACAAACAAAAAGTAATAATATTTAATTGACTTTACTATAATTTGTGTTAATATACACATATCACTTACAGGGTATAATTAATATGTGTATAATTAATAATTTAAAGCTAACTTTATTTAATAATCAGTACGCTTTCCCCGAGACACACTCTCTATAATATACCGTGCGTATATTCTAAAAATCATATCTAACAATAATAATCAAATTACATTATTTTAAAGAAATTTTTATATTATTTTTATTTTAGAAATTAAGTTTTATTAATATTTTATAAGGATTTTTTATGTCTAAAGTATTAGTTGAATTTATTAATACCTGCCCAACCTGCGACGGCTACTCATCATTTTTAAACGAATTGCAAAAACAGTATAATGACCAAATAGAAGTAAAACTCTATTATGCAGGTAAAGATTTTGATTATTTAGAAAAATACGGAATGATAGACAGAGGTACATTAATTATAAACGGAAAAGACAGATACGATGTCTTAAGCAAAAAATTAATAGAAAAAGAAATTAAAAAGGCACTGGAAGTACAAAACGCTTAATAAAACTATTATGATAATGAATTTTTTGTATGTATTTTGGGACTTTCTCCTAATAAGTTCTGAATGGATTGTCATAAGTTTAATATTATCTGGTATAATACATGCTTTTGTACGTCCTCAAGTACTGCAAAAATCAATAGGCAATAAAAAAATATCTTCTTTAATAAAGACTACAATATCAGGAGCAATTCTTCCTATATGCAGCTGCGGAGTACTTCCTTTGGCATTAAGTTTATACAGGACAGGTGCCTATTTAGGACCTACACTTTCATTTTTGGTATCAACCCCAATAATTAACCCAGCTGCAATAATAGTTGCTTTTGCTATGCTAGGTAAAGAAATTACTATTATATATATATTATGCGGAATATTTCTTCCTTTAATAATAGGAATATTAGGAAACACTTTCGGCGGCAAAGAATTAATAGCCCCTGAAGTTTTGAAATTGCAAAGTATGAATATTAAAATCCCAGAAACAAATTATGTAGATAAAACGCCTTGGTACAAAAAATTATACAATGGCATTTTATGGGGATTTAATAATCTTGGAATAGAAATAAGCAGATTTATTTTAATAGGTACTTTATTTGGGGCATTGTTATTAACTGTAGTTCCTCAGTCATTTGTTATGCAGTATTTAAGCAGCCCAAAATTAGTATCAATATTAGGTATAACTTTAGTAGGCTGTATGATGTATGTATGTGCTTTAGGTCATATACCATTAATAGCCGCTTTAATATCAGCAGGTGCTTCACCCGGTATAGCAATAACATTTTTGATTACAGGGGTAGCAACCAATATTTCCGAATTAATCAGCATATATAAGCTCATAGGTAAGAGAACTTTAATCATATATTTAGTTTCTATGCTTTTTTTTGGTATCTTGATAGGTTACATTACAAATATTTTATTAACGGATAATTTTACGCCCATCTTTGATTTATCAAATTCTACTAAGCAGATAGAAATAGCCAATAATATAAATATCACTTTTCCAGATTGGTTTAAGAATATATGTGCTATTGCAGTTTTATTTATGGGCTTATATTCATGGTTTATGATAATAGTAAAGAAAATAAAGCTGATTGTAAGCAGGGAAAAAGAAGTTCAATGCTGAGATTATTTTTTGTTTTATGTGTTTTTATATTTGTTTCATGCGGTAATAATACACAGGATATAAAGAGTGCAGAAGGCATAAATAATGATGAGCTTTACAAATCCTATATGAAAGAATACTCAGAAAAAGAACTTCTTACATTTTTGGAGGGCGATTTCAGCGGTGATGATAAAGATGATTTAATAATAATTTACAGAGAGTCAAAGTATTCAAATAAATTGATTGGTATATATAAAGACTATAACAGCGGAAAAATATTAATGACATCTCCTATACCTGCCCCTATAGAGAGTTATACTATGAAGTTTTATAATATAGACGAAAAAGTGCCAAATGAAATTTTGGTATCTGGTAAAAAGGGAGCACATATAGGTTTTGCTGTTTATAGGCTTGAAAACGGAGAGTTTATAAGTTTATTTGAAAACGGAATGGAAGATTGCTGTTAAAAAAACATATATATAATTTTTTAAGGAGAACAATAATGAAACAAACTATGATTATTTTGTCTATGTTTATTATGATGCTTTCATGCGGAAGAGGGAATAATTCTAAAGAAGCAGTTCAAATACCTGCAGATGTGCAGGCTATAATTGATGACTATAATTTGGAAGAATTAAGCGACGATGATAAAAAATATAAAATTAATTTGGGTTATTATAACTGCGACCATATGACAGCAGCTTGTGTAGGTGAGGATACTGGTATATTTAAAGCATTAGGTTTGAATGTTACAGTAACAGGTAATGGTAATGTTCCAGAGGCTATGAGTGCAGGTCAGATGGATATGGCATATGCAGGTTTTACAACTACTTTAAATGCTGTAAAAAATAAAGTACCTCTTTTTATAGCGGCAGAAAATCATACAGGCGGAGCTGAATATTTTGTTGTTTCTAAAGATATTAATAAACCAGAAGACCTTTTAAATAAAAGAATATCTATGGGAGCAAATGCTGAAACAGTAAATTTAAACTGGGCTGAATGGACAGAACAATTAAATATACCAAGAGATACAACTTATTATGAAAACTTTTCTATGAGTGATTCTGATGCTTATTTTGCCTTTAAATTAGGTCAATTAGATGGTTACGGAGCATGCGATCCTTGGGGTTCTATGGCAGAATATGAGAATACTGGTAAAATATTAAAAAGACAAAATACCGATAGAGAAATAGACGGTCATGGAACTTGCTGTAAAGTTTGTATGAATTATAACTTTGCTAAAGCTCATCCAAAATTGGCTGAACGTATACTTCTTGCTCATGCTATGTCTATAGAATATATGTATCTACACCCTTATAAAGCAGCTCAGATATTTGCTGAAAATTATAATGTTCCTTTGGAAGTTGGTCTTATGACTTTATGGAAAAAACTTAATGAGGAAGGAAGAACTATCACTTGGAAATTAAATAGAGATTATGTTCATAACCAAATGAAAACCATGAAAAGATTAGGTGTAAGAGATGATATTAACTCCCTTGATATAGATGATTATATAGATTTATCATACTTTGATAATTGCGGAGCCAAAGATTTTGATGTATTTCTTAAAGAAGAAGTTGACCCTATATTCCCTCTTGGTATGAGTTATGAAGAATGGAGAGCTAAAGCCGTAGAAGTAGATAACATCAAAGAAGAACCTGAAGTGTGAAAATATAATAATAAATTATATATAGTAAATAAAGGAATGAGATGGGGCATATAATAAAAAGAAATAAATATATTATTATATTTAGTATTGTTTTTATAATATGTTTCATCTTATTTCAAAACTATAAAATTTTATTAAACGATATAAATAAAGATAAAATCACGGTAGCATGCGGTAATGATGCTTCTGGAATGCTCTTTGATTATATAATAAATGATAAAGATTCTAATATAGAGTTTTCAAATATTGATTATGTTCAGTTTTTGGATTGCTGCGGTTCTCAGGCCGAATTTGCTTTTATATCTGGAAGGATAGACATGGCTGTTTTATGTCCGGATGCGGCATTTCAATTAATTTATACTGATACAAATTATTATATAGTAGGCTCTATAGTTAAAGGCTCTAATATATTGGTTTATTATAATGAAGATTATGATAATAATGTTGAACCTAAGAATATAGGATATATGAATAAAAGGCTTCTTCAGGAGGCTTTACTTAAATGTAGGTATTCTAATTCTAATTATTATCCTATGCTTTCAACAGCATTGCCTTATGCTTTAGAGAAAAAAACTGTTGATGCTATTTTTATTGATATTATATTGGCTTTAAAAATCAAGAATGCCAGATTTAAAAAAATTGATACTGAAGAATCCGATTATTATTTGGTTGCTTCAAAAAAACTAAAAGACACTGTTATTCTTAATGATTTTATTAAAGTTTACAATGAAGCAGTTGATGATATAGAAAATGATACAATATTATCTAATATACTCGTTAGTTATTTAGATATTTCAAACTCAGAAGGAGAAATGAATATATGGAAAACAATGGGCGTCAAGTTCAGCAAAATAAAAGCAGAGTTATAAATTTGGGAAATGCTGGAAATAGTATTTTTATGAAATTTTACAGTGTTTCTGTGCTTATAGTTATAATGGTAGTTTGGTATTTCCTTGCAAAAAAGATAGACAATAATTTACTTCTTCCAGATTTTTTATTAACCTGCAAAGAATTTTTTCTTTCTTGGGTAGACCCTTATACTGTTCAAAATTTGCTTATAACATTAGAGCGTGTATTTAGAGGATTTATTATAGCTTGTATAATAGGATTGCCTTTAGGACTTATTATGGGATATTCAAAACCTATACTTTTGGCTGTTTCTCCGATTATAAACTCTATAAGACAAGTTCCTATAATGGCTTGGATACCATTAGCAATAGTATGGTTTGGTCTTGGCGACGGACCTACTATATTTTTAATAACTATGAGTGCTATATTTCCTCTTATAATAAATACTATAGACGGAGTTAGAGGAATTGACCCAAATTATATTAATGCGGCTAGAAGTATGGGGGCTAGAAATATAGATATTATGTTTGATATAATTTTACCCGGTGCTTTGCCTTCATTTTTAACGGGATGCCGACTTGCTTTAGGTTTAGGCTGGATGAGTGTTATTTGTGCAGAGTTTATTGCTACAAGTAAAGGTTTCGGCTTTATATTGGTTGAAGCTCAGCAGAGACTTGAAACACCTAAACTTTATGCTCTTATGATAGTATCTGCTATTATAGGATTTAGTATGGATAGGGTGCTTGTTGTATTAGAAAAAATATTAACTTCTTGGAGATTTAAAAATGGCAATTCTTGAAGTAAATAACGTATGCAAATCTTTTAAAACTTCAAAAAAATCTCCTGAAGTTGAGGTATTAAAAGACATTAGTTTTACAGCGGAAAAGGGGGAGTTTGTAACTTTGCTTGGACCTTCAGGCTGCGGTAAAACTACACTTTTAACTATAATAGGAGGTTTTCAGAGTGCAACATCTGGAGAGGTACTGCTTGAAGGAGAGAGAATAGAAAAACCTTCTTCAGACAGAGGGTATGTTTTTCAGAATTATGCATTATTTCCTTGGATGAATGTTGAAAAAAATATACTTTATTCTCTTAAATTTTCAAAGATGAGTAAAGAAGAAAAGAAAAAACGTTTGGAAGAGCTTCTTGAAATGTCGCATCTTAAAGGGCATGAAAAGAAGTATCCTATTTCTTTATCGGGTGGGATGCAGCAGAGGGTAGCTGTTGTAAGGGCATTAGCACCTTATCCTAAAATACTGCTTTTAGATGAACCGCTTGGAGCTATAGATTTGCAGATGAGAGAGCATATGCAAAATGAGCTTTTACAGTTAGTTAAAGAGAGTAATAGCACTATACTTATGGTTACGCATGATGTTTCTGAGGCTGTTTATATGAGTGATAGGGTTATTGTTATGAGCTTAAATAAGGGTGAGATAGTGGCTGACATGAGAATAGATATTAAGCACCCTAGAGAAAGAGACAGTGAGGAGTATATAGAATGTGTTAGAGAACTTACTAATAATGTTAAAAAGGCTTTTATCAATAAAGTGCCTGTTTCGGTATAAGTAATTTCTTCTAAATACATAAATACATAAAAATAATATAAATATTTTTGGAGGGGTAAATAAATGAAAGTAGCTTATATTTTCAGTAGCCAAAATTCGCATATGATTTTGGACAAAATGATAATTCCGCAATTATTAAATGATAAACATGGTGCGGAAGTTGTTGGTATGATGTTTTTTGCAGACAATACTTTTCTTCTTACAAAAGGAAGCAGTGTTGGAGATAGACTTGCAAAAGTATTAGAAAGCAAAAAAATTCTTCTTATGGCATGCAATATATGTGCTATAGAGAGAGGCATTGATGACAAACTTATAGATGGTGCTTGTATAGGTTGTTTCCCAGACTTATATAAAGCTTTGGAAGGAAGCGGGGTTGAACAGGTTATAACTTTATAAGGATTGTTTATGTTTGATACTGATTTTATGGAGAGATATGGTATATCTGATAAATATCATAATTTACCTTCGGATATACAGAATGCTAGATTAAGATTGATGAATAGAGTTATAGATACAGGCTGCACTATTAACAAAGCTGAAGCTATAGAAATATGTGGAGATGAAAGTTTGTATAAAACTCTGCTTGAAAAAGAAATTATCACTTTAAGCGGAGATGATGTTGCTTTTCTTTATCCTGTATCTGCTATGGAAACTAATCATAGGGTAAAACTTGCTGACGGAAGAGAATTCTGTTCAATGTGTGCTATAGATGCACTTGGCTCTTACAGTTTATTTCATCAGGATACTGAAATTAATTCTATATGCAGTCAGACTGGCGAAAAAATATATGTAAGAATTAAAGACAGATGTATTGTTGAACATTCGCCTGATGATATACATGTAATACATGTTGATTTAAATAAAAATAAGAATTGGGCTAGCACCTGCTGAAATATCATGAATTTCTTTGGGTCAAAGAATGATATGAATGAATGGCTTAAAAATCAAGATATAGATAATAATACTATATATCTTTTAGATTTAGAAACTGCTTTTAAAGTGGCAACTGCAATATTCAGACTATAAGCTGTTTCCTTAAAATTAATTATATATTATAGGTGATAGATATATTTTTTATATCTATCACCTTTTTATTTTTAATTGCTATATTTACTAAACTCTTCTTTTACTATCAAATAGGAATCTTCGTATATGCTTTGAAGATTGTTTGAAGAATAATTGAATTTCTCATTTACCTCATCAGAAGATATAATATTCTGAAGTATTCCTACAGAACATCCGCTTTTTGATTTTAATGCTTTTTCTATTTCTTTTATAGTTTTATCAGACAAATATTTATTTTCTGTAATACTTATTAATTTTTTTACATAATCTCTCTCTTCATCATTGTCAAGATATTGATAAAAATTATTAAGTGCACTGTGGCTGCTTGTAGACTTTTTAATATTTTTTCTTCTTTTTAATTCATCTTCAAAGTTTTTTATATTTTCGCTTGGAGGAATATATTTTTCATTTTTATCAGCTTTTAGAGTTTTAAATATATTTTCTATATTAAAATCTATTTTTGAGTTTTTTAATAGAGAACCGAATACTCCGTTTTTTGATTGTATTATCTCTAATAAACCGCTGAAATTTGACTCTCTTCTTATTACTATATTATTTTCTATTGATTTTATTCTTTCAAGAAGTTTATCATCATTTTTTATTTTATTATAAATATCTCTATATTCATTATCCCAGCTTACATCATCATCAGTTAGAATTTCATTTTCTCTTTTTAATGAGAATAGCGAATTAATTTCATCATCTTTTTTTAATATTTTTGTATCATTTCCGAATATAGCATTTATCAAGTTTAATTTAAAATTGGATATCTGCCAATTCTTTATATCTTTCTGAGCTTCAAGCCTAGGTATAAAGTTATGTATATATATTTTATCAAATAGTTTTTTGCCTATTCTGTTTATACGTCCCACTCTCTGTATTACTCTTGTAGGATTGTAAGGAATATCATAATTTATTATTATACCAGCCCTATGAAGATTGATACCTTCTGACAGTGTATCAGTAGCTATTAGTAAAAAATAATCATCTTCTTGTTTATCAGTATTCAAAGAAGCATCAAAATTGGCTGCTATTATATCTCTGTTTTTTGACTGTGATGTTGATTTTATAGGTTTAAATAGTTCTCTTAATTCATCATCTTTATACACAGATTCATATAAATAATCTGCTGTATCTTTAAACTCTGTAAATATTATAATTTTTCTTTTATCATTTTCTTTTTTGAATTTTTTTAATTCTTCTATTAGTTTAATAAATTTTTTGTCTTTATCTGATGATATATTATCCCAATCTTTTTTTATCTGTTTTAATATTTTCAAATCATTTTCAAAATCTTCAAAAAATTTATCTTCCAAAACTTCTTTAACATTTTCTATTATTTTTACATCTTTAATTTTTTTATTTGTCTTATTAAAATCTAATACTTCATCATATTCAATATCATTCTCATCATCTGCATTTTCATTATTATAAGAAAAGAAATCTTCTATATATAGAGTATCACCTTTTTTATAAATAGGGTATAAATCTTTATTAATCCAAGTTTTTATATTTTCGTATTTATCTATCATATTATCTATACTTTTTTTAAAAGCATAAAGAGAACTTTCAAATCTTCTTACAAGCAAATGTTTCATAAATTTAGTAAGGTTTCTTGAGGAAGTGGAGGCAAAATCTGCATTAATATTTTCTCCGTATACGTATTCTATTATTTTATCAGCATTTTTCTTTTCTTCTATCGTAGTATATTTAAGATAAGTTAAAGGCTCATAACGTACAGCTTTGAACTTATTATTATTTATTTCTGTACTATTGTTATTATCATCAAATAGAGTTTTATCATTTCCTTTATTATTATATTCATCGTCATTTGGAGTAATTTTTTCAAATGTATCAGAGTATAATTTTGATATATCGCCTAAATTATAATCATGAAGTTTTGGGTCTTCTACATTATTAAACTCTGTTTTTTGCTCTTCTAAATCTTTTCTGTATTCCAAATCCTCTTTTAAATCTTTTCTTGTTCTTCTTATTATTATAGGATTAATCAAACCTAAAATTTGTTTTGATATATCTTTTATTTTTTCTTTAGTTTCTTTTTCATTATCATCTTTTTTGTATTTGCTTTTTATAATTCGCTCTTCTTTTAGAATAGATGATTTGATTTCTGCTATACTTTTATCTGTAGTGAGCATTCTGTCAAATATATCTATTAAAGAAAATATATCAGAAGTTGTATTATGCATAGGAGTTGCGGTAAGAAGCATAACTTTATTTGCTGAGCATATATTTTTTATAATATTGTAAGATTCTGTTTTGCTATTTACAAATCTATGAGCTTCATCTATTATAATAAGTCTTGTTTTTTTATGATTCTTCACATATTCGTATAATTCATCTAATTTACCAACACTTTTTATTACAGCATTTAATTTGAACTCAGTATTATAATTTTCCCAAGAATATATTATTTTTGGAGGAGATACTATTATAATTTCTTCAGCAGCTTTCATTTCAATCAAATTTTTAGCTATTGCCGAAGCTATTATACTTTTTCCAAGCCCTACAACATCAGATATTAAAACCCCGCCATATGTCATAATGCTTTTTATTCCGCTTTTTATAGCGTCTATCTGATATTTATAATTTGAATAATTAAAATCTTTAGGCGTGAATAATAATTTTTCATTGGTAAAAAAATTAAAATATTCGTATATAACTTTTAAATATATTTCGTAAGGAGTAGCGTGTTTAGTAGTTTCTTCAGCTTCATTATTATTTTGTTTTATTTCTTCTTTATCTTTTATTCCCACTCTATCAAAGAATTCTTTTTCATTTTCTTTGTCTAATATACTTGATGTGTTTTTCCATTCATCTTGAAAAAAGTTATAAAAATCTTCAAATCCGTCTTCTGTGTATGCATTAATTTCTTTTCTTTGATGAAGACCTTCTCTTGAAAAATTGCTTGAACCTATTATTGCACAGCCGTGCATTTTCTTTATTGTACTTTTATCGTTATATCTTAATACATAGAGTTTTGCATGAGTTTTATCGTTTGCACTTCTTATTTCAAGGGAGGAGTTTTGGCATTTTTCTTTAAATAGTTCCAATACTGTTTTATTGTTTGGATTTTTATTTAATTCACTAATTGTATACTCTATAAAGTCATTAAATTCTTCTTTATTTGTTTTTGTATTATTTTGATTATAATTAATATATAAACACTGAATTTTAGGGTCAATATTCATACCCATGATAATTTTGACATTTGCTTTAAAAAATGTTTCTCTAGCTGTTTTGTCGTTTGATATATCATAAAATGCACTATAACTGCAGTAAGCAGAGAGTATTCCTATTTCTTTAATATTTTCTTCAGTTTTAAAAATTTCAAAAACTTTAGTATTAACATTATCCAATATTTTCATAAATATATTCCATATTCAAGTTTAAAAAATATTATAACATTAAATATCTTTTTTATGAAGTATAGAATATTGTTAATAATAGTGTATCCCTAAACAAATATAGTTTGTCAAAATTAATTTTTTAATTTTAAATGTTTACAGGTGCCCTTACGAAGTACACAGCATGACAAAGCTATGTGCTGTATTTTTAGCCCAAATTTTAGGTGTTCCATATATTTAATACATATATTTAAAATATAAAGTTCTAGCAATTGCATTTTTAGTGAAACGTGCATGTGGCAAAAACTTTGGCTAAGCCCGCAGAGAGTGTGCGGCAAAAAAGTTGATAATACTTATCAAAAATTAATCCACACTGTATTCAGCTTCACTGTCTCCGCTTATAACAAATCTGTATGGGTTGGTAGGGAGTATTTTTATTAAATAGTTATATAATAGTGTAGAGCTTTGAAGAACATTGTTATTTGTATTATAATAAAAATATTTAGGATAATCCAGTACATATTCATAATAAGGGTTATTTTTAGAGCTTACAAGTTCTCCTATTTTATTATTAACTTTCCAAAGAAAATATACTGATTTGTCGGTAAAGTAATTGGTCTGAGGGCTGTTTAATACATATGAAAAGAAATCAGATGATTTTAAATAATCATAATTTTTATATGAGTTCATAGCTGATTTATAATTTTCAAATATATCTTCTATATTCTGTATATTATTAGTCATATATCTTAAATAGCTCCAGCCCACTATAGGTCCGTAGTATGTATCATATCTTACTAAAGCCCAATCCTCTCTTTCTCTTTCTTTAGCATTGTATACATTAGTTTTATTTAATACAGTTACAAAATCATAATTATATAGTTTGTAAAGCTCTTTTTCTGTTCCTGAAGTTACAGCAGGTATTCTGTCTCTTATGATAATACCATTTCCTATTACATAATATTCTTCTTCATATGCAGCTTTTATTCCGTCTATTCTGTTTTTGACAGCTTCTACGGTATCATCATAGTTTTTTTTCTCATTAGCAGTTAAAGTAAATGGAAGAACATCTGGAAAATATGCTTTATTATTTAATATGCTTTCTTGCAGTACACTTGTTCTGTAGCGTTCAGAAAATCTTTTTAGGTATGTTATGTTAGTTATAAATTTTGCTTTATCATTTTCATTTTCTATATTACTGAATCTGTGCCTTATACTAAAGTAGTAGGCAAAATCTTTTAATGGAAAAGCACTTTCTTCATCTTGGAGTATTCTGTCGAAAGTATATCCGTTAAAAGAGTAATTGCCGTCTTTTACAATAATTCCTAACTGACTGTATATATTATTTAAAGAAGCTGTGAGATTTGTAACATTATCATCGTTATTCTCTTCGCCTTCAACTATACCTTCTGATAATAGCTGCGTATAAAACTCTTCTATATATGAAGGTTCATTTTCTACCATATATATTAAAGCCTGACCTAGTAAATAAGATGCCTCGCTTTCATAATAACTTGAAGGATATGTGAATAAAAACCTTGCCAAAGTCTCAAAACCTTCTTTGTAGTTTGATGATAATATTTGATTTCTTCCTTTAATGAAGGCTGTTAATTCATTATATGGAGATTGGGCATTTTCTTCTTCAGTTTTAGGCAGTGTTTTTAAGAAATCTCCCAAAGGTCCGTAATCCTCTGTTTTTTCTATTGTTTTTAATTTTTGGTATTCATTTATAGATTTTGTTACTTTGCATGATATTAATATACATGCAGCCATTAATATTAATAAAATTTTTTTCATTCACTTATGCCTTTATAATTTTTTATATCTATTTTTTTAATAAAACTATTTAAAATTGATTTAGAAAAATTGTTGTCGCATTTTTCAAGCATTTCATTTACCAATTTTGTGCATTCTTCTATAGTTATACTTCTTATGAGATTTTTTATTTTAGCAATAGAAGTAACAGACATAGAAAGTTCCCTTATTCCAAGACCAAGAAGAACAGGAATATACATAGCAACACCAGCCATCTCTCCGCATAATGTTATAGGCTTATTACTCTTATTGGCTGTTTCTATTACTCTTTTTAATACTCTTAAAACAGATATATCTATAGGGTTGTATAAATATGATAATTTCTCGTTAGTTCTGTCGCAGGCCATCATATATTGAACCAAATCATTAGAACCTATTGATATAAAGTCGGCTTCTTTTATTATCAGGTCTATTATTACAGCAGCAGAAGGCGTTTCTATTAAAACTCCTATTTTTATATTTTCATTAAATGGCTGATTTTCGTTTCTCAATTCTTCTTTTATACTTTCAATAAATCTTTTAGTTTCGATAAACTCTTCTAAAGTGCTTATCATAGGAATCATAATTTCTATATTTCCATAATGTGAAGCTCTTAGTAATGCTTTTATCTGGTCTTTAAATAACTGTCTGTTTGATAAGCAGAATCTTATAGCACGCCAGCCTAAAAAAGGATTATCTTCTTTAAAATTAAGCCCTAAAGCAGGAGATATTTTATCACCTCCTATATCTAAAGTCCTTATTATAACTCTTCCTTTCATTTTTGAGGCTATATTTTTATATACTTTGAATTGAACTTCTTCGCTAGGAAGTGTTGTAGCAATATCTTCTTCTGAAAAGATATATAAAAACTCCGTTCTATATAATCCTATTGAATCTATACCATGTTTTAATAAATTTTCTGTCTCTTCTGGGATATCTATATTGGCATGAACTTTTATTTCTATATTATCTTTTGTCAATGCTTTTTCTTTTGCATCTATTATAGACTGTTCTTTAAATTGTTTTATATTTTCTGTAAGTATAGTGTAGTTGGCTATGTCTTTTTCATTTGGATTCATAATTACAATATTACTTCTGCAGTCTATAATTATTTTTCTTCCGTTTTTTATTTTGCTTGATATATCTGCTATATTAAATATAGTTGTTATGCTAAATGATTTTGCAAGTATAGCAGCATGCGAAGTATATCCGCCGCTTTCTATTATAAATCCAGATACTCCTATACTCTTAAACTTTAGTACGTCGCTTGGAGTAAGTGTTTTTGCTATTATAATACAATTTTCTGGTATTTGAGAGTAATCTCCTGAATTAGGCTGTATTAGATTTCTTATTAGTCTTGATTTTATGTCTGCTATATCACTGCTTCTTTCGGAGAGCATTTTATTATTAACAGAAGACAGTTTATCAAGATATCCAGATATTATTGTGTCGTATATATGCTCTACATTAAATAGTTTTTCTTTTACTTCTTCTTTAACCTGTCTTATTATTACTCTGTCCTGAAGCATTAATATATGTGTATAGAGAATATTTTTAATATTATTATCCACATGATTTTGAAGCTGTTCAATTTCTTCTATTGATTTTTTAATAGCTTCATCAAATCTTTTATATTCATCTTCTACATCACTTTCTTCGATTTTATAAACTGGGGTACTTAGCGAAGGTGTATAAAGAAAAGAATTTCCTATTGCAACATCATCACCTACGCCATTACCGTTTAATATCGTTCTTTTATCAGGCATAGAAACTCCGATATTATGTTAATTAATAGTAAAGATTATATTATAAATGTATAATATTTTCAATAGTAAATTTATTATAAGCAGTAATATTTTATATATGTATGATATGTATATATGAAAAAACTATTTAATTTTAAAAATTGTGAATCTGATTTATGCGGAAGATAAAACGTATGTAATACTTGAATTATAAACAAATAGAGCTATTTAAAACTTTATATATTTATTTTTTAAACAACTCTATTATTTATTTTGAAAATTATTTCATATTCTCAAGCATTTCTACTACTATTTTCATAGAGTTTTGAGCAGATTTTACTACAAATTTAGGAAAATCTGCTACAGCATCGCTGTCAGCCTTATCGGATAATGAACGTATTACAACAAAAGGTATTTTATACATCAAAGCAGCATGAGCCACAGCAGCTCCTTCCATTTCTATAGCACCTGCTTTAAATTTATTATGTATCTGCTTAACTTTTTCATTATTACCTACAAATTGGTCTCCTGTAGCTATAGTGTCAATATATATTCTATTATCTGTAATAACTTTTTGTGCAGATTTTTCAGCAAGTTCTATTAATGATTTATCGGCAGGATAATAATTTTTATCATAGCCTTTTACAAGTACAGTAAGTTCATCTCCGTCTAAATCGCTTGTGTCGAAATCATGCTCTATTAAATCTTTTGATATTACTATATCAGATATATCGTAATTTGGATTTCCAGAACCAGCAACACCAGTAAATATTATTTTTTCTACATTAAATCTTTCTATGGCTATAGTTGTAGCAATGGCAGCATTAACTTTTCCTATTCCAGATTTTAATAATACCACATTTTTTCCGCATAATACCCCTTTATAATAAGTAATGTTAGCTATTTCAATTTCTTCTATGTTTTCTATCATACCTTTAAAATTGGTTATTTCAGAATCCATAGCTCCTATTATAGCAATTCTTTTTACCTCAGACATAAAATAATCTCCTCAAAATAAGATAATATATAACATTATACATTAAAAATATTTTTTTATAAACTTATTATTTTATTTTTTTATTATATAGATAAATATAATACTTAATTAGTTTATTAGATGTTTTAAAAAATAAATAATTTTATTGTCATGAAAAAATAAAATGTTAAAATATTAAAAAAATATATATATAACTTTTATGAGCATAGATATGAATATAACAAAACAAATTAATTCTGATATATTAATAGTAGGAGGAGGCATAGCTGGTCTTATTTCTGCCGAAAGAGCATTAAAGATTTTTAAAAATGTATGCATTGCTACTACTGGAAAAATTTGCGGCGGTGCTTCTTATTTTCCTCTTAAAGCTACATTAGGTATACAAGTTACAAAAGATAAAAATGATTATAATAAATATTATGAAGACATTACAAATATGGGTAAAGGTGTTGAAAATAAAGAGCTTATAAAAACATATATAAAAAATATTAAAAGAAATATTCATTTATTAAAAAAAGTAGGATTCAAACCTTGGCTTAGAAAAGATAAAAGACCTGCATGTTTTGCTAAATATTCAAGAGATATTTTTCTTATTAATAATTGGAATGGGGCTAGAGAAAGAGCAAAAAAGATATTTAGAAAAAATAAAAGACTAAAAATATTTGAAAACTCTTTATTAATAAGAATTATAAAAAATAATGATAAAGTGATAGGGGCGGTATTTCAAAATAATAATAATTTTTTCTTTATAAAGTCTAAAGTAATAATTTTAGCTGCTGGAGGAATTGCAGGAAATTATAAAAATAGCTTGTATCCCAAAAATATTAATGGTGCCGCTCTTACTGCAGCCTTAGATGCTGGAGCTTCGGCACAGAATATGGAGTTTATACAGTTTATACCAGCGTATTTGAAACCTAAATATAATGTTTTATTCGGAGAGCATACACTTAAATATTGTACTGCTATGTATGATACAGAAAATAGATTAATTTTAGACGCTGAAACCGACGAAGAAAATAAAAAACTATTTATTGAAAGAAGTGCTTATGCTCCTTTCAGTAATGATTTTGAGAGCAGAAAAGTAGATTTTAAAATATCATCTGATGGAGTAAAATTAAAATATTCTGAAGATTTATATAAAGATAAAGAAGAGTTTTACACAGTATATTTGGATTGGCTTAAAAAAGATATAGGAATAGATTTAGTAAAAGATGAAACTGTAATAACGCATTTTGCTCATAGCTGTAATGGAGGTATAAAAATAGACAGCAATGCATTTACAGGTGTTGATGGTTTATATGCAGTAGGGGAGATATCATCATGTATAGAAGGGGCTAACAGATTAGGCGGCAATTCTGTGGGAGGGGCTTTAGTATTTGCAGATAATGCTGTAAAAAATGCTTATGAATATATTAAACAAAACAATTTCAATGATTTTGATAATATAAAATTAGATTATAAAGAGATTAATGATTGGATTAATAATATTTCAAAAGATGATAAAGAAAATAATATTACAAAGATTGAAGTCTTAAAAAATATAAGAGAAATAGCAAGTGAGTATTTATCTGTTGTAAGAAACAAAGAAAAAATAAATACTGCCATTAATAAACTTGAAGAGATTAGAAGTAATTACAGTATAAAAGAAAATATTAATAAAGGTTCTATTGAAGTTTATTTAATAATTGAAGCTGTAAAAATATTAGCTTTAAGTATGCTTGAAAGGGAAGAGAGCAGAGGTGCACATTACAGAGAAGATTTTGATTTTTCATTAGATAAAGTGTACAAACTTGAAGTAAGACGTGAGAACAATAAAACAATAATAGATAAGAAATATTAATATATAATTTATCTATTATAAAAAGTAAGCGGAGCTATAAGCCGTATTCTGTCATTTAAGGTAAACATTTATCTTGATATTATATCACTATAATATTCTAGCGAGCCACCTGAAACTTAGGAAAAGGGCAATCCGTTTCTGTTTGCTCTTGCCTCTCATGGGGTTTACACTGCCATTTATGTCGCCACAAATGCGGTATGCTCTTACCATGCCTTTTCACCCTTACCAAATTGGCGGTATATTTTCTGCTGCACTTTCCATAGACTTTCGTCTTCAAGCCGTTAGCTTGCATGATGCCCTTTAGAGGTACGGACTTTCCTCAGTATTAGTTACTTAAATACCGCGTTTACCCACTCCGCATAGCGATTACTCTATTATGAAAATCATAAAATGTCAATCATAATTTTTTAATATTAAATTAATTGATTTTTTTATATTTGATTATTATACTTAATATATGAATACAGAAATTATTGAAAACACATTATTAACTTTAATAAATGAATTTAAAAAAGATGAAAAAGAAAAATATAATGCATTAGAAAATACTATAAAGTCTATACATAAATCATTTTTAGAGGAAGAAGAATTAAAAACGAATATATTAAATAAATTTCTTCCTCAAATAAAAATAGTAATAAAAGAAGTAAAAGAGCAAATGAAAAAATATCCTCCGCAGATTTGTATATTTGAGGCAGTAAATTTACAAAGACATGAGAATTATAATAGTAATTTACTTGCCAATTTTCTTAAAATAAATATAAAGTATGGAGAAAATACTGAATTAAGTTTTGTTAAAGATTTTTTACTATATTTGCATAATAAATTTAATTGGGATTATGGATTAAAAAGCATTGAAGAAATAAAGCATTCATATATAAATATAAAAAGAGAAGAAAAAGCAGACACTAGAAGAATAGATTTATTTATATCTTATAAAAAAGAGTTTGCAATTATTATAGAAAATAAAATATATGCTAAAGAGCAGACAAATCAGTTAGATGATTATTATAAGAATAAGAAAAAAGATAATTATAAAAACTTGTATATGATTTTTCTCAATCCTTCAGGTTATGAGGCTTCTACTTTATCAGAAGAATCAAAAAAGGAACTTGGAGATAATTTTCAAACATTAAAACATAGCGATATAGCTTTATGGCTTGAGAATATTTTAGAAAATGAAAAGTATTATTTTTTGCATGAGAAAAATATTTTATTTAAAGATAATGATAATAAATATATAAGAGATTATAGGCTTTTGAAATCTGCTATGATACAGACTATACATAATGCCAATATGATAAGCAATAATACAGAGGAGCTTGATATGACAAGAGAAAAAATACAAAACCTATTAAAAGAAAATATTTTTAAAGACATACAAACAGTAGAGGACGCGGAAGAATATGAAAAAATATTTAATAGTGTTAATGAGCTTTTATATGAAAAGAAAAGAAAAATTATAATAGATAAAATTAACAATATTTATAGATTTACAATGGATATTGTTAATTATTTTATAAAAAATGATATAAAAGATTATTATAAATTAAATTATGATGAAATTGTAGATAAAATGTTAGATAATAAAAATCCTTATCCTCATAATATAGAATTTAATACAATAAATGATAGCAATATAATTTTAGAGAGTTTTTATCATAAAAATAATAATAATACCCAATTTTATTTCGGTATATACACAGAATCTGAAGATAGTAAAATTAAAATAAAAAAATTAGAAGAGAAGATTAATAAAATATTTACTAGATTTGAAGAAGATGAGTATTGGATTTATTGGGCTTATATAGATACAGAAAAAGACAGCCCAGAAGAAATTGCTGAGGCTATGATTAATCTTTATAATCTTTTGAAAGAGAATTTATAATATTAAATATATACTTATTATATACCTAAACAACTATATTTTGTCAAAAATAAATTTTTAAGTTTGTCAACTGATGAACTTTATGTAAATTTTATCTACTTTTTTTGTCGAACAAAAAAGTATCAAAAAACGCACATACTACAGCTTAATATTTTAAGAATATCTATCAAATATAGTGTAATACATAATTTTAGTTCAAAAATGCAGTCTTTCGCGAAGCATATCCGAGTCTGCCGATGATATAGGTTCTTTGTGACAACAAAAGAACTGGGGTGAGGCACGGCTGTGTGCTTCGCAGCAAAGCTATGCATTATAGTTAAATTTAAAAATTTTCAGCACATGCTATATTTTCTATCTAATTATATCTATTAATATTTTTAATGTAGTAAGTAGTGATATAGTTACGAATATTGGTTTTATTACTTTTATCCCTTTTTTAATTGCAAACTTAGCACCAAAGTAGGTTGATATCATTATAAAAGGTATAACAAATATTCCAGCCATATAATTAACTTTTCCTTCTATAGCAAATATTATAAGTGAACATAAATTGCTTGTAAGGTTCAAAGCCTTAGCATTGCCGGATGCAAGAAGAAAATCCATTTTATAATAAAGTACAAAAAACATTATTAAAAAACTTCCAGTACCGGGACCGAATACCGCATCATAAAAACCTAAAAGAAAAGCAAAAAACATACCAACTATATAATTTTTTCTTTTTAAATTATTTTCATCAAATAGGTTCTCGGTTCCAAAACTTTTTGAAAATAAAGTATAAATACCTACAGCTAAAATTAATATCATTATTAAAGGCTGTAATATTTTTGCATCTATTAGTACAATAACTTGCACACCTACAATAGAACCTAATATTGTCATAGGTATTAAAAACTTTATTAGCTTAGTTGTAAGTTTCCCATTTTTGAAGAATGTAAAAGCAGAAACTATAGCCCCAGATGTTGAAGTGAATTTATTGGTAGCTAATGCAGTATGCGGAGGAATACCTGCTATTAAATATGCCGGAAGACTTATAAGTCCGCCTCCTCCTGCAGCAGCATCTACAAAACCTGCTATTGAACAGCCTATAATTATTATAATTAGATTCTCTATACTCAGCATAATACAACACCGATAATTTATTTTTTATTGATGAAAAATATTATACCTATGATAAATTTTTGTCAAATTATATTTAAAATTTATTTATAGGAAATATATACCTAAATAAATATAGTTTTTCAAAATTAATTTTTTAAATTTAAATATCTGCATGGCTTTAATGTGCCGACAATACCGCTTGTTTTACGAAAGCTGGAAAAAGAATAATAAAAAATTGACAAACTTAAAGATTTTTAGTATATATTTTTTATATTAAGCTCATCGATAGTGAAAAATTATTATTGATTTATTTTTCACATACTATATATTATATAATTATGTAAAGTAAACATAATATAGTTTAGGTTATATAAATAATAAAGGAAAAAATTATGAATAAATCAATACCATTTTCACCTCCAGATATAACAGACAGTGAAATAGAAGCAGTAGTCAAGGTATTAAAATCAGGCTGGATAACAACAGGACCAGTTAATAAAGAGTTTGAAGAAGAGCTTTGTAAATATATAGATGTAAAAAGAGTGAAGCTATTATCAAGTGCCACGTCAGCTATGGAGCTTGCCTTAAAAGTATTTGGAATAGGGGAGAATGATGAGGTAATAGTTCCAGCTTATACTTATGCTTCAACTGCAAATGTTGTTATTCATCTTGGAGCTAAAGTTGTATTTATAGATGCTAATGATAATAATTTTAATATAGACTTGGAAAAGTTGGAAAAAGCTATAACAGATAAAACAAAAGCCGTTATTGCTGTAGACATTGGGGGAAAACCCTGCGATTATAACAGCATTATAAAAATACTTGAAAGTAAAAAAGAATTATTTAATGCTTCAGAAAATAAATATCAAAGAGAATTAAAAAGACCATTATTTTTACTTGATGCGGCTCATTCTATAGGTGCTGTTTATAAAGGAAAAAGAACAGGTTCTCAGGCGGATTTCAGTTCCTTTTCTTTTCATGCTGTTAAAAATGTTACTACTGCGGAGGGAGGGGCTTTATCTTTTAATGATATAGGCAGTATTAATGCTGATGATATATATAAAGAGCTTTCTGTATTATCGCTTCATGGACAAAATAAAAGTGCATTAGATAAGAGCAAAGGAGGCAGAGGGGCTTGGAGATACAGCATTGAGTTAGCAGGATATAAGGCTAATATGAGCGATATTCATGCTGCCATTGGTTTGTCTCAGCTTAAAAGATATGATTCTATGCTTGACAATAGAAAAAAAATAGTAAGCATTTATAATGATATTTTATCTAAAAATAAAAGAATAATACTTCCTAGTTGTAATGATAGCTTTAGTGAGTCATCTTATCATTTATATTTGATTAGAATAAAAGATTACGAAGAAGAAGATAGAGATTTGCTTATAGATAAAATGTCCGAAATTGGAATAACTTTAAATGTTCATTATCTTCCTCTTCCTGCCCAGAAGGCTTATATTGATTTGGGATATGATATTAATGATTATAAAAATGCTTTTAATTTATATAAAAATCAAATAACTCTTCCATTGTATAGTACATTAAAAGAAGAGGATGCCGTATATATTGCTGAAAATATTATTAAGTATTTGAATTAATGTTTTATTTTTGACAAAATACTATATTTTTAGTATAATAAAATTATGAAAGAGATCAACAGACTTAATGATTTATTTGTACGATATCTAATTGGTACTGAAGGTGATGAGGATATATTAGAAAATATTGTTAATGCTGTTTTAAATGATGCAGGTTTTGAATCAGTAGGAAATCTCGAAATTATTAATCCTTATAACTTGGCAGAAAATGAGAATTTAAAGGAATCAATCCTTGATGTTAAAGCAAAAACTAAAGACGGCAAAAAGATACTTATTGAAATACAATTAGTTGGAAATAATAATTTTATAAAAAGAATATTATATTACATAGCAAAAAATATAGCTTCTGAGTTAAAAGAGAGTGATTTATATATTGGTATAAGTCAGATGATTAGTATTAGCTTTATAAATTTTAATTTGGATATAGGAAGCGAGACTGATATAAGAAGAGAGCATAAATGTTTAACCTTTTCTGATGTCAATAATCCTAATCTTAGACTTGACGATTTACAGATACATTTTATAGAGATTAAAAGATTTGTAGAAATATTAAAAAATGCTAGTATAGATAACTATAATGAAAATAAACTTTTATCTTGGATTGATTTTTTTACTACTAAAGATTTAGAGAAAGATATTAATAAACTCATAGGAGGAAATACAATTATGAGTAAGGTCATAGATAAATATAAAAGATTTGTAGCTGATGAAAAAGAGATGTCAGCATATAATGAAAGAGATACTTTTCTTTATGGTCAGGCTGCTATGCTTCAATATGAGAGAGCAGAAGGAAAAAAAGAAGGCATAGAAATAGGATTTCAACAAGGTATAGAAAAAGGTATAGAAAAAGGTATAGAAAAAGGTATAGAAAAAGGTATAGAAAAAGAAAAATATTTATTAGCTAAAAATATGAAAAATAAAAATATGGATATTAACCTTATTAGTGAATTAACAGGACTAAGTATAGAAAAAATAAAAAACTTGTGAGTGCCTGCCATTCGTAAGAATGGTAGGGATTTTTGCGAGCAAGTTTTTTATGGTATAAATAGAAAAAATAAAAAACTTGTGAGTGCCTGCCATTCGTAAGAATGGTAGGAATTTTTGCGAGCAAGTTTTTTATGGTATAAATAGAAAAAATAAAAAACTTGTGAGTGCCTGCCATTCGTAAGAATGGTAGGGATTTTTGCGAGCAAGTTTTTTATGGTATAAATAGAAAAAATAAAAAACTTGTGAGTGCCTGCCATTCGTAAGAATGGTAGGGATTGTTAGTTTTTTATATATAGATAAAAAATAGAAAAACTATAAATCAAATATATAAAATTTAATTAAAGGTTTATTTTGCTTCTATCTTAAAGTACTAATTTTATAAATAATAAAATTAGTATATATGAAAATATTATATAAATAAAGTATAATAAAAATAATGATTTACATTGTTATAGTTTCAATATTATTATTAATTTTATTTTTTATTTTTATTTATCTTTATGACAATTTTAATATTGTACTGAAAAATAATAATAAAGAAAGCATTAAAAATAAAAAAGAAATACCATTTATAATATCTGTAAAAAATTATGATGATAATTTAATAGATATAATAAATAAAACCAATATATCAGGTATAATAATAAATATAGATAATTTGTATATTGAAAGCCTTGATAAAATAATAAAAAAAATAAAAAGAAATATTAAAAGAAAAATATTTATAGCAATAGATCAGGATTATAAAAACACTTCCAGTATATACTATGATAAGGAGTTTAAGGTATTTTCAAGCTATATAGGTGAGAGAAAAAGCGAAGAGTATGCATACAAAATAGCATATGAAAGAGCATCAAAATTAAAATCTATAGGTATTAATATGATTTTATCTCCAATATGTAATACCTATTGTAATGAAAAATCTCATCTAAAAGAGCATATATTTTCAGATGATAAAATACTAGCCTCTAATCTTATATACCAAACAGTAAAAGCGTATAAAGATAATGGACTTATAACAGTATTAAAATATTTTCCAAAATACTATGATGATGAGTTATATATAGATGAAGATATAGATAATGTAGAAAGTATTATTGATAACAGAGAAACTTTTTTAGCTGCTATAAAGGCAAATGCTGATATTATAGTAATGCCTCATATAAAAGATAATTATAAATACAGAGATTTTTTATTTAATAATATGAAGTTTAAAGGCATTATAATGACTGACTATATTAATAATGATAAAAATATTATTAATTATGCCGTTAATGTACTTTCTAGTAATTATTATAAAGATATAAATAAATTAAAAAATATTATAGAAACTAATATAAAAGAAACGGATATTGTGTTATGCTCAAAGCTCTCAAAACTAATAAAAAAATTATAAGCTGTATATTATATTTATTTATAATATTATTATTTTCGTATGCATGTAAAACTGCTTCAAATGTACTTAAAGAAAAAGAATATATATTAAAATTAAAAAAGGATTATCCTGAATTATCATATTATATAGATGAAGTATCCAAAATGAGTAAGAAAGAAAGAAGAGGACTTTTACTTATGGTAGGAATAAAAGATAAGGTACTCTCTAAAGAAACTATTAAAACACTTAAAGATAATAATATAATTGGGGTAATACTTTTTGATTATAACATAAAAGATGAAAAACAGCTTAAAGAGTTGACAAGCGATTTAAGAAAATATGTTAACTCAAATATGTTAATTTCTATAGACCAAGAAGGAGGCGAAGTAAACCGCATAGACTTTGACCCTCTTAAAGATATATCTCCTAAAAATATAGGGGATTCAAACAGTACTGAATATGCATATGATATAGCATACAAAAAATCAAAGTTCTTACTTGATTTAGGCATTAATGTAATATTAGGATCATTATGTGATATACCTAGTGATAGTAATTCTTATTTATATAATAGAAGTTTTTCTGCTAATACAGATGTAGCTGCAAGAATGGCAGAGTATACAGTAAAGGCACAGAGAGATGCAGGAATTATAAGCGTATTAAAACATTTTCCGGGACATGGCGATACAGCAGTAAACTCTCATAATGATTTTCCTGTTATTGATAAAACCACAAATGAGCTTTTTTTGAAAGAGTTTGTTCCTTTTAAAAGAGCAATAGATGCGGGAGCTGAAATGGTTTTGGCAGCACATATAAAAAACAAATATATAGATAATGAAAAACCTGCCAGTATGTCAAGAGAGTATGCTTATATACTAGAAAATGAATTAGGTTTTAATGGAGTTGTTATTACAGATGATTTAGCTATGACTGGCGATATTGATAAGGGAATTAATTTTGGTATAAACTTAATTAGTAATTTATATGAGAATGTAGAATATATGTTTGAAGATATAGATGCGGATATTCTTTCATGTGCGAGAGTTCTAAAGATGGCTTCAGAAAATGTCCTTTCTTCCCGCACATAAAATTATCATTCATTTTAATTGACCTGTTTCTTTTTTCTATTGCTGTTTGGATTTCTTTTATATGTCAGCGTTTCATCTAATCCGGACTTGACATATTCATTAATAATGTTTACTACAGTATGATATGTAACATTGTATTGTTTAGCAATATCAGTATGAGTAAGCCCTGTGTTTTTCTTATCATCTAAAGCAAGAATGATATTTGCCCTAGAAATAAGTCTTTTAGATTTTCCTTCCTTTTTAATGAATTCTTTGATTTTTTCCTTTTCCTCTTCACTTAAGGATATCATATGTTTAGTTGTTATACTCATTAAAGCCTCCTAATATAAAGAATAAATATAACTAACAAATTAAGGACAAAGAGATTTTTTAAGAATAAAATTATATTAAGATAAACATATTGATAGAAGTTTCTAGTTGTTTAAGAAGAAAAAAATTACAGTAATTTAGATAAATTACATCAGCTATTTAAGAATAAAACATTAAAAACGTTCTATTACTATATTTTTATTCTCATATATATATATTTTATAAACCCTTGTTGTCTGGAATTAAGATTATCATAATATAAATAAAATATCAATATGAAAAAACAAAATTAGGATTTTGTATACAAAATATAGATATTAATAACATAATCTTTATCATTTGCAGCGTTTATACATTAAATAATGAAATTACTTTTGATGTTTTTATGTAAATATTATCTATTTCATTAATATATTTTTTAGTATCGGTTTTAATATACTCTAAAAATACATTATCATCTATCATAGGTATATTAATGTTGATATTAAGTACAGAACCTTTAGCACAGGCATATATTAAAATGTAAGCAGCAGCAATATCGCTTATAACGGCACTATTTGCATATTTAGTAACAGTATCAAAAAGAGGCATTAATTCATAACAATATTTCAAGGCATTAAAAGGTATTTCTATAGCTTTTTTTGAGGCTTCAGACATAGCCTTTTTTCTATTTTCTTTTTCAGCATCTGTTTCTTTAGGCATTTTCATAGCTTCCATAAATAAATTAAAACTTTCTGCATCTTTGTCTATTATATCAGCTAAGTGTGATTTTATTTCTTTTATTTTTTCTATTGCATTTTTAAAACTATTTTGATGTTCCTCTTCTAATTCTAAAAACTTTTTTTTGTTTACAGTAAGATGACCAACCATACCAGCCAAAGCACAGCCCAAACTTCCTACAAGCCCCATAACACTTCCGCCTCCCGGAGCAGGTAAGGAACTGTCTACATCATTTATATAATCAGCCAAAGTTTTATTTATTAATTCTTTCATAATATACCCTTATACCTTATATAGTAATAAATATTTTTAAGGCATTATTTTAATATAATATAAAATAAATATCAATATACATTTTATCATTTTCTTTGAAGATGTTTAAATCTATTTTTTGTAAACTCTATTATTTCATCTTCAGTCATATTATCTATTCCAAGTCTTTTTTCTTCTTCAAGCAGTTTTTCTCTTTCTAGGAGTTTTTTCATTTTTAGCTTATCATATTTATATTTCTTATGGATTTCAATTACTTTATTATAATTTTTTTATTTTTTTACTTTATTGATAATCTCTACTATCTTTTTTTCTGATTTGTATTATATTGTTTCATATGTATTCCTTACATTTATTTCTAGTAATTTAAATTATAAGGAATACCTTCTTTTTTTAAACTAAAAGTGTGCAATATCTATGGCTCTTAAACAACAAACTTAAAATTTATATATTGAATTTATAAGAAAATATTATATAATATTTATATTAAAATAGTATTTAATTTGGTAAAATATATGTTCAAGACAAGACAAGACAAGACAAGACAAGACAAGACAAGACAAGACAAGACAAAACTATTATCTAAGAAATAATACATCATAATTATATAAAGCTATAACCAATGTTTCAGTTTAGAATTAAATTGAGGCATTGGTTTTTTTGTGTTTTAAATAATAAAATATGGAGATATAAATGAAAACAGATTTAAATAAATTATATGATGACAATTTAAATGAATTTAATGAAATAGAAAAAATAATTAATAAAGATGGCATATCTTTATTTGGAGCAGGTGAATTTGGATATAGATGTGCAAAATATTTAATGGACAATAATTACAAAATTAATTGCTTTATAGATAATGATATTAACAAACAAAATAAAGAAATATATGGTATAAAAATTGTCCCTAAAAATGATATTTTATCAAAAAATAGCAAAGTTGTATTAATTAGTACAACTAAATATATTAATGAAATTATTAATGAAAATAAAGATAATTATACATATATAATACCATTCGATAAATATTTTATAATGAAAAATTTTAATAGATTTATTTCTATATATGAATACTTGTATGATAATAAATCAAAGGAAATATTTGAGAAATTATTATATTGTAAATACAATGGATTCATAGAAAGACTTTCTGATATTTTTGAAAAATCTCATTATTTTTCTGTAAATGCATTTTTGTCAGATAGTAAAAAACAAATTTTTTTAGACTTAGGAGCTTATGTAGGAGACACTGTTGAAAAATTTATAGAACATTCTGAAGGAATATTTGATAAAATATATGCTTTTGAACCAGGAGACAAACAGTTCTCTGCTATGAATATTAGAGTGTCAAGATTAATAAGAGAATGGGCTATAGACAGTAATTCTATAATACTTGAAAAGCTTGGAATTTCAGATACAAATAAAGAAGTATTTTTTGATGAATCTTGTGATATATTATCAAGTAATATTACTAACAATGAAACAGGAATAAAAATAAAAGTTGTTTCTGTAGATGAATACCTAAATGGCAGACCGATAACATTTTTAAAATCAGATATAGAAGGTGAAGAATTAAATATGCTCAAAGGTGCTTCAGAAACTATAAAAAAGTACAAACCTAAAATGGCTATATCAATATATCATAGACCAGATGATTTTTTTACTATACCAGAATTTATAAAATCTTTAGTACCAGAGTATAAATTTTATTTAAGACATCATTCTATAACTTTTGCTGAAACTGTATTATATTGCTGCATATAATTATAAAATTGTTTTAAGTAATTCTTTATGCTATTTTTTAATATATGTTTTTATATATTTTATTGTACTGTCTTTTTTATTAAAGGCAGTACTTTTTTATATATAAACTTTATTTTATAATTGAAAAATATTGTATATAGTATAAAATATAGTATCAATTTTTAGTATTAATTTGCTATTTTATCGGAGGAAAAAAGAATATGAAACATACTTTAGAAGGAGCATACACTCCTAAAAATATCGAGGACAAATTATATAATTTCTGGAAGGAAAGCGGATTTTTTCATGCTGTTATGGATAAAAATAAAGAACCATATTCTATAGTCATACCTCCTCCAAATGTTACAGGCGTACTTCATATGGGACATGGACTTAATAATACGCTTCAGGATATACTTATAAGATTTCACAGAATGCTAGGCAAATGTACTTTATGGATGCCGGGTACGGACCATGCAGGTATTGCTACACAGAATGTTGTTGAGAGAAGATTAAAAGCTGAAGGCAAAAATAAATATGATTTGGGAAGAGAGGCATTTGTTAAAAAGACTTGGGAAGTAGCTAATGAACATCACTCTATAATAGTAAAACAATTAGAAAAAATAGGCTGCTCCTGCGATTGGGAGAGGGAAAGATTTACTCTTGATGAAGGCCTAAGCAATGCTGTAAGAGAAGTATTTGTTGAGCTTTATAATCAGGGTTTAATATACAGAGGAAAATATCTTATCAACTATTGTCCTAGCTGCGGCACTGCTTTAGCTAATGATGAAGTAGAACATGAAGAGGTTGCTGGTGCTTTGTATCATGTTAAATACCAAATAGACGGCACTAATGATTATATTGAAATAGCTACAACAAGACCTGAAACTATTTTGGCAGACGTTGCTATTGCTGTTCACCCAGATGATGAAAGATATGCCCATCTTACAGAAGAGAATGTTTTGATACTTCCTATAGTAGGCAGAAAATTAAGACTTGTAAAAGATACTTATGTTGATAAAGAGTTTGGTACTGGAGCTTTAAAAATCACGCCTGCTCATGACCCTAATGACTTTGCTATAGCTAAAAGACATAATTTAGAGATTATTAATATCTTAAATCCAGACGGAACATTCAATGAAAATACTCCTTCTCATTATCAGGGTAAAACTGTAAAAGAAGCTAGAAGTATGATTATAAAAGAGCTTGAAGAGTTGGGAGCTTTTGTTGGAAAAGATAATATAAAGCACCAAGTGGGACACTGCTATAGATGTCATAATGTTGTAGAGCCTTATTACAGCGATCAATGGTTTGTAAAAATGAAGCCTTTAGCAGAAAAAGCATATAAGGCAGTTAATGACGGCAATACAAAAATTTATCCGGAAAGATGGATTAATACTTATAATCACTGGATGACTGATATTAGAGATTGGTGTATAAGCAGACAATTATGGTGGGGACATAGGATTCCAGTATGGTACTGCGATGACTGCGGCGAGATGATGGTGTCAAAAACTGATATTACAGAATGCAGTAAGTGTAAATCTAAAAACATTCATCAAGATGAAGATGTACTTGATACTTGGTTTTCTTCTTGGTTATGGCCTTTTTCTACTTTCGGCTGGCCTGAAGTTAATGAAGAATTAAAATATTTTTATCCTACTACTGCACTTGTTACAGGTTATGATATATTATTTTTCTGGGTTGCTAGAATGATTATGGCTGGAACTCATTTTATGAATGATGTACCTTTTAAAGATGTTTATCTTAACGGACTTATAAGAGATAAAATCGGAAGAAAAATGTCCAAAAGTTTGGGAAACGGCATTGACCCTATAGAAATTATTGATGAGCATGGGGCTGATGCTTTTAGATTTACTTTATCATTTATAACTTCATTAGGAGGTCAGGATATTTGGCTTGACAGAGAACTTTTCAAAATGGGAGGAAAGTTTGCTAATAAAATATACAATAGTGCTAAATATATTTTCGGCAGCATTGAAGATAATGCTGATATAAAAGATTTAGATAATTACACTCTTGAGAATAAAGATAAATGGATATTATCAAGACTTCAGAAGGCTATTGATGATACTACTAAAAAATTAAAAGAATATAGATTTGATGAGGCTTCTCAGACTATTTATAAATTCTATTGGAATGAGTTCTGCGATTGGTATATAGAGATAAGTAAATTTGATTTAAAAGACGAAAGCAAAAAAGAAAAAACTATTGCTGTGTTATTGTATGTGCTTGAAGAGTCAATGGCTATGATTCACCCATTTATGCCTTTTATTACAGAAGAGATTTATTCTAATTTACCAAAGCATAATATTGATTCAAAGGCATTGATGATTAGAGAATATCCTAAAGCTAATAGTAAATATATATATGAAGATATAGAAAAAGATTTTAACTTAATTCAGGATATAGTATCTGGAATAAGAAATGCACGTTCATCATTTAATTTGCCTCCTAATAAAAAACTTGATGTTACAATACGTTATACTTCAGACTATTTCAAAGATACTACAGAAAGCTATAAAGATATTATATCATCGCTTTCGCTTACTGAATCATTAAATATAGTTTCTTCAAAAGATACTCAAAGAAATAAAGGCTCATTTGTTAAAGTATTTGAAGGCGGGGAGATAAATGTTAATCTTGTTGGCATAATAGATTTAGAAGCTGAAAAAAAGAGATTAGAAAAAGAGGCATCTAAATATAAAAAAGATTTGGAAGCAGTAAACAAAAAACTTTCGAATGAAAACTTTATTAATAAAGCTAAACAGGAAGCTATTGATACAGAAAACAGAAAGAAAAAAGAGTTTGAAGATAAATTAAAAGGTATAGAGGAAGTTTTGGCTTCTTTATAATTTTTATAATGCTTAAATAATATTTTTAATAAAAGTAAAATTAAAAACTTGGCTTATATTTATTGAAAAATGTAGGTCAAGTTTTTTTAATACTTAATAAAAAAATCAAGTATTAATCATACAAAAATTAATTTTTTATTAAGAAATTTCTAAGCTTTTTCTAAAGTATATAACAGAATTATTATTTTTTATTATTGCTAATAAAAATTATTCGCTAAAAGTGTATAGCAAATGAATTTGCTATACGCTCATAATTTTTATATTTGGTTTCTAGTATTTAAAAATTATTATTTTTATCTAAAAGTCTGTATACTGTATTCATTTTACTTGACAGATTTTGAAATATTTTCTTCTTCCATTATAGATTTTAATTGATAAACTATTAATTGATGATAACGATAAAGATTCTTCTAAAATATTTTCTTCTTTAAGATAATCAAAGAAATATCCTCCTATAGGATTATTTGTTTTTTTAGTATTATTATTTTTCACTGTATTTTTAATTATTATAAACTATTATAAAATTTAATTATTTTTATAGTGGGTTTTACAGCCAACTATGAATAAATTATTATCTTCAATATAGTATACTAATCTATGTTCATAATTTATTCGCCTAGAATATAATCCGTTTAATTCACCTTTTAATCTCTCTGGTTTTCCTATACCAATCAATAAACCATTTCTTTCTATATCTTTTATGAGATCATTAATTTTCTGTAATATTTTTTTATCGTTCTTTTGAAAATAAATATAATCTTCCCAAGCTTTATCATAAAAAATTTTATTCATCTAATAACTCTCTTTTATGACCTAATCCAGACTTTAATTCCAAATATCCTTCTTTTAAAAATTTTATATTTTCATCATTGTAGAAATTATCATTATCTAATTGTTTATTTTTTTCTATTTTAAATGGAATTGACTGAGTATTTATAGAAGTTCTTAAAAATATATTAATAGCTGTATTAAAGTCTAAACCTAAATCATTAAAAAGTTTATCGGCTTCATTTTTTAATTTATCATCGATTTTAATAGTTACTTCTGACATATGAAACTCCATTATTATTTAATGAAATTATATCTGTAAAAATATTAAAATACAATAGCATAATATTTTTAAATTATATTATTTATTCTATGCTATGTATCTGTTTACTTTATTTTTATATTTGTTATAATCGCCTTCTATTAAAATATCAATTTTTAAGGAAACATAAAATGAAAACTTTATTAAAAACAATATTGTGTTTTGCAGTCTCGTCTGCATCGGTATTTGGTATGTACGGTTTTAGCAATGATTGGATGGATTTTCTTACAGACAGCAGTCATCTTAGAGCTAGAACAGATCAATTAGGTTTTGTATTGGGTAATAGTGCAGTAAAAGGCACTTTTGGCTTTAAGGCAGATACTCTTTCTTTCGGCAATATAATGAGTTATATTGATAATGGAAAATTATCATTAGATGCAACTATTTCTGTAGGTTTGGCATACACTTCAGATATTATAAGTGTAGGACTTGGATATAATTATACTTATATAGATTCTTCTTTAGATGTTCATACTCCTGTTTTAATGCTTAATGCTATGAATGACAGTTTGAGAATATGCGTGCCTTTTCAAATAGCTGATTCTAAAGACAATTCTGATTATTCTGCTTTTAGTACATCTAGTGAAATTAGATATTATACCGGGCTTGATTCTGTTAATGCTGTAAGACTTTATATTAATTATGGTAAAAATAGTTATAATGGTAATAGTGCTTCTTCTTTTGGATTTGAGTTAAGATTTTATTTTCTTCCTACTACTATTAATAATGTTTGGATTAACCCTTTTATAAAAGTGTTATATTCTTCATCATTGGATGCAAAGGGTAAAGATATTATTAATGAAAATACTGATACTTTAGTAAATATACAGTCTCAAGACAGGATATCATATACTTCAAATAATGCAAATGAAATATATGAGTCTAATCCTTATATTGTGAGAATAACTCCAGCATTATCATTGTATGCTAATTCTGATTTTGTTAGTTTATATTTTGAACCTAGTATAGGCTATAAAATAATATATGACGGTAAAAAAGTTGGTAATCTTAATCATACTCTTACTTGGGGAGCTTATTCTGAAGTGAGAGTATATCCTGTAAGTGATTTGGAATGGTATTTTGAAATGGGTATAAACTCATCAAATAATCCAATACCAGTTAATTTTAGGTCTGCAACAGGTATAAATTGGTACTTTACTCAATTATAGATTATAAGTATCTAATTATTTTATTGGCTTTGTATATTAATTTTTAGTGATATACAAAGTCAATAAAAATTAGCCGTTAATTATAATATCAGGATTTCTATTTTTATATAAAGCTGTCGATACAATTAATGTTATAATCTCGCTTAAAATATAATTAGTACGATTTAGTATTATTATCTATTCTTTAGTCTTTCCGATAATCGCCTGCTGACATATATCGTTATACCTTGTATCTCTTTTTCTTTTTTCTATGATAACAATTCCGTCATAATAATGGATAGAGTATGCACTGTCAGTAAAACTATTTGGGTATAAATCATCTTCTTCGGTAGACCAATATGCATTTAAATAGTCTATTAAGTTTTTGGTATATTCTATAAATGAATTAGGATTTTTATAACCGCCTCCGAAATTAGGCCAGTATGAAGTGTATACATCTTCGCATAAATAAATACCATCATCTTTTATATGTCCGTACATCTCTTCAAAAGTTATTATCTGCTGATTCATTCTGTGTCCGCCGTCATCTATTAGTATGTCCAGCTTTGGTATTTGGCTTTTTACTTCATTTAAAAAATCTCTGTCATCTTGAGAGCCTATAAATATTTTTATATTGTCCCCTTCAAATTGTTTGCATTTTGGATTTTTGTCTATTGAGTATATATTAACATTAGCATTGGGGTTGTTATTTTTGAAATATTCTCTCCACATCTTCACAGCTCCTCCGCTTCCAACACCTATTTCCATCATGTTAATATCTTTTCCTCTGTATTTAGAAAAATGTCTTTCGTATATATCAAAAAAAGGAAGATGTTTAAATATTGCTTCTCCTTTATTATTGAGAAAATAGTTATGCAAGTCTGCTTTATCTTTATTATCATCGTTTATTAGTATGTCTCTTATTATTTCAAGTTTTTTTTTATCTTCTTCGCTGTCGCTTTTTACTAATAATAGGTTCTTATGCGTTTTTACTCTCAATTTTTTTATTTCAGACTTTTTACCTTTTTTCATTTTTTGTTCCTTTTATTTGTATCCGTAATTTTATACAATAAAATTCTAATTTGTCAAGGATTATGTAACTTATAGTTTTATATAAAATGTAATCTTTTTTTATATAAATAATATATGTTTGTAAAAAAATATTATAAATACAAGATTTTTTTATTGATAATTTTACTTTTAATGTTAAATTTTAAATATCATATAAATACGGTTGGAGTTCAATTTATGAGAAGAATAATACTTTCTATTATGATGTTTGTATGTACAGCATCAGCGTCATTTGCTTTAGGCGGCGGATTTGAGTTTATATTAAATGTACCTGTTGGTATGAGCATAGGTGTTTATGATTATGAGTTAAGTGATTATGCTGAGAGAATGGACGCTATAAGCGGAGGAGCTATACGAAGTTCATTTGCTAGAAATGGAGGTATTGGTTTTGATATAGGAGCTTCTCTTCAGATTGGATATATGATAAAGTTTACAGATAGTATTGGTCTAAGTATACTAGCAGAAGCAGGATATAGTCATGATACTTATTCTTATATAAGCAGATTAGATAAAAATAATTCTTATTCATATTCTTTTGAAAGTTTGCAGTTGGGCGTTATACCTAAGTTTAATATCAAAAACTTTGCTATAGGTATTGGCGGAGGAGTAAAGATTCCTTTAGCTGGAAATATACATACAAAAACTTCATTGTTTGAAAGCAATACTAAATTAACTTCAGATGATATAAAAAGACTATATGAAAAAGCCTTAATGCCTTATATTAAAGTTACTTTTGATTATTCTATATTCTTCACTCAGAAAACAGCATTTAATATAGGATTATATTTAGGATATGATTTTGGTTTAGAGCCTAATATATATACTGTTGACGGTGCTATCGATGGAAACAGATTGGTTGTTGATGAGGTATCATATTCTAGTTTTGATGTGGGACTTCAGGTAGGATTAAAATTCGGACCTAGCACAAAATAGATTGTTTTTAATTACTTGTACAAAGATAAACAGCTTATTTATATATTTTTATAATAGGCTGTTTTTTTATTATATAAAATTTATTTAGGATTAAAATATGAATAATGATATTAATGCTATTATAGAGATTTCATTAAATAATCAAAAGAATGCTTTCAGTATTATAAAAGAGCTTAATATAGAAAATGCTTTTAAATCTATTGGTGCAAGAGTAAATTTAGTAGGTTCTCTAAAGATGGGACTTTTAATGAAAAATAAAGATATAGACTTTCATGTATATACTTCTTCTCTTGATATAGAAAAGAGTTTTTTGGCCGTTTCAAAAATAGCAAAAAATAAAAAAATAGAGAAAGTAACATATACTAATTTGATAGATACAGATGAGCATTGTATAGAATGGCATTTATTTTACAAAGATGATTGTAATTCTGATAATATAGAAATTTGGCAGATAGATATTATTCATATATTAGAAGGTTCTTATTATGACGGGTATTTTGAAAAAGCTGCTGATGATGTAATAAATATGCTTACACAGGAAAAAAGAAATATAATATTAAAATTAAAATATGAAACACCGGATAATATAAAAATAATGGGTATAGAATATTATAAGGCTGTGCTTAAAGATAATATTCAAACTTTTGAAGAGTTCATCAAATGGAGAGATAAACAGTCATTTAATGGTATAATAGAGTTATAATAAAAATTATTAAAATTACATATAGTATATTTACATTTTTTATGTATTGAAGTATTATATTCTATAATTTTTTAAGGAATATTTATGAATAATAAAAAAGTAACAGTTATTATATCTATACTTCTTTTAATTATATCTATATGTTTAACCATTTTTACAAGAGTATATTCTTTTCCCAAAGCTGGAACAGACTTTGTGGATTTTCTTACACATTTTTATGATATGAAAAAATATTATGATAATAATACGATTCCTACAGTAGGTGCCAGATTTCAAATGGGACCATTAACTCAGGAAGTAGCTCCGCGTGTACCGGGAGGCTTTTTCTATATTCATTATTTAATGTGTTATAAACTAGCTCATGAAAATATAGAATTAGCAAGAGTATTTAACTTTGTTACTATGTTTCTGCCTGCTATTATATTTTTGTTATGGGTTTATAAAAGATTTGGTATTTCAATAATGTCAATATTATCTGTATTAACATTATTTAATGTGTATTTTGTATATACAAATAATATATTTTATAATCCAAATATTACGCTTTCTTTATCTTTTCTTCTTATACCATTACTAGGTGAATATATTATTGGAGATAGACCTTATATTCCAGCTATGATGTTTTTTCCATTGCTTGCATTAATGGGACAGGCACATTTTGCTGTTTATTATGGAATTGTCCCTACAATAATTGTTTATCTTATCATAAGATACAAATACACAATAAAAAATATTAAAGCACTTTCTGTAGGTGTGTTTTTAGCATTTTTGACATATCTGCCTTATCTAGTATCAGAAATAAAAAATGGTTTTTATAATACAAATAAAATGCTCAATTTTTCAGCAACTAGTGATTTAAGACAGGTATTTCCTTTTCCTCAGGTACATTCTTTATTAATGTTTCCTACAAATGAATTTTCGGTTATGTATTCTGCCAATAATTTTACAAAGATAATGAGTTTTTATTTGAATAATAATCCTTTTTTTGTATTTACTTTGGCTGTACTTATAATATCTATATTGGTAATATTTATAGCTTTTTTATATTCAGCTATAAATTTTTTCAAAAATAAGCAGTATAAATTTGATATAAAAACTGATGATAAATTATTGTTTTTAACAAAAGAATTAATGCTAATATTTTTATTATATTTCCCAGTAACTATAGCTGTAACATTTTTAGGCAGAGGAGTATCAGGACAATTCAGATATCATTTTGGAGCTTTTTCTTTATCGTTTGTTCCTATGCTTTATTTATTATATAATTTGAGTATTCGCTTAAAATATAAATATATAAATTATCTTTCTATATTTTATATGTTAAGTGCATTGGCTATGACTTTTAATATAGTAATATTTTATAAAAATTATCAGGAACCTTATAAATGGAAAAGTTATATTGATACAGTTCAGAATATAGCGAATGATGCAGATGGTGAAAAATTTATTATAGAAAATGGTTCTCATGATTTTAGTCAAATGGGTTTTGTTTATAATAAAAAAGGATATTGGAATGAGGTTACAAATGATGCTAATATTATTTATCATTTAGAAAGCTCTAATAACAATACAAACATTATTAATTTACCAATAATATCAAGTAATAATATTTATATAGTTTATAAAGAGCAATTAAAGTAGTATATTTATTTTTGTTTATAAACATTTTCTTTTTTTGATATATTAAATTTTGAAAGTATATAAACAACACCAATTAAAAATCTTAAAAAGTACATAGAAATTGAGTAAATAGGGTGAGCTAGTAGTTTTTTCCATTTACCATTTTCTATGTACACGCCAATATAACGGTAGAACATACCAAATTGTTTTTTTGTGGTTTCATCATGTCCCCATTTTTTGAAGTAGTTATCAAAGTTTGAGGCATAATAGCTTTTTTTAATTATATATTGTTTTAATGTGTGATTTTCATGATGGTATAGAGGAGATTTTATTATAGATACTTCGCCTATTTGTTTTATGCGTCTGTCAATATCCCAATCTTCAGTACCGTTTAAGTTTAAGTCAAAGCCTCCTATTTTTATAAAAGCCTCTCTTCTAAAAAAACGCACAGCATCTATCACTGTGGCATCATAAAAAGAACGCTCAAAACTTCTTACTCTGTTAAAAAAGTTTTTTCCGTATATTTTCTCTGGTATGTATATTGCATTAATATTTTTATTATTTTCAAAAATCTCTAAACATTCTGTAATAACATTTTCTGATAAAGTCATATCTACATCTAAAAAACCTATTATTTCTCCTTTGGACATCTCAGCTCCGTAATTTCTTTGTGCAGAACGTTCAGGTCCTTTAATAAAAGTTTTTGCTCCTAATGATTTTGCTATTTCTGCTGTTTTATCTGTTGAACTATTATCTACTAATATTATTTCTGTATCTTTGTAGTTAGAGTTTTTTACAGCATTGATACAGTTAGCAATAAAGTTTTCAGAGTTTTTTGTTGTTATTATAATGCTTACCATTTATTACTTACCAATATTTTAATATTTTTATATTATATTAATAATAAAAAAATAACAATGTTTATTTGATAATATATTAATTTAATTTATAAACTATGAATGTAGTGTTTTACATATTTTATTATTTTAATGTGTAAATATTCTTTTTTATATTATAATAATTTTGTACTATTAAAAATTGTACCCAAATTCAAATTCCCAAGTAAAAGGCTTTGCTATAGAATATGCTGAAAGAATAGGAGTTTTATTAAAAATATTTTTGAAGTTCATAGAAAATATTAAATGCTCAAACCATATGGAGTAGAATGATATATTAAAGTCATGAAAAACTTCTGAATAATATATAGGTCTGTATTCTGATAAAGGTCTTGGGGCAGAGTATGTATAATAAATATTTAATGACAATGAAGTTAATACTTTATGATTTGGTATAAAGTCATATCCAAGCAATGCTGTAACTACATGTTCTGGCAAACCTATTTTAGGAAGTTTATTTTTTCCCATATAAGCAAGCTGATAAGAGTAACTTAACTTTGTTTTTATCTTATGATATTTAGCAAAAGGTATATTATACTCAATTCTTGGTGTAACTATATGCGAAACTGCTATGTCTACATTTTCTGGAACAGTTGAATACCAAACTATTTTATTTGTGTATGTTGTATATGTATATGAGGCTTCTATTTTTAAATTTGTTATTGGTTCTAATGTTAGTTTAGTATATATTTGATTGTATTCTTCAGGTTTTAAATATGGGTTTCCAAAGTTGTTATAAAATAAATCATTGAATGTAGGTACAGAGTAGTCATGAGAGTATGAAAAATATAAACTGTATCCTCTGTAGAAGTTTAGATTTGCTGCAATATTGTATGCCAAGTAATTATTATTTCTGCTTATATCAAAATCTTCATGCTGAAATTCATATTTTATACTTGGAAGAAATGAGAATATAGGTGTATTGTTATCCCAATATCCGAAAGATAATTGAGGCTCATATAATAATGAAATGGAATGTCTTTGAGGTGTAAAATTAAAATTTTGTTCTATAGTATTAGTGTCTTCAATTAAAAAGTCATATCTATATTCTGGAGTTAGTTTATTGTAGAATGTTATAATATTTGGAATAAGCTCATCCATTCTTGATATGGAAGTATTTAATGCTATTGCATGCGACTTATAGTCCGATATAGGTTTTCCATTTTGATAATAAGGTCTGTCAACAAAAGAATCAAAAACATAAGATAAGTTTATATTATAATCAAGTATATCAGAAAATCCATTGTATGAAATAGAAGATGTTAATGTTGTAAACTTAAACCATGAATCTGTTGTGTTTATAGGAGGAAGCTGATATTTTGAGACTGCATCCGAATATGATATATTAACAAAAGCTCTTATGTAGTTTTTATTTTCAAAATTATATCTGTAGTCAAGAGATGAGTTTACTATAAGCTGTTTATTATCATTAATATATCCTATTATAGGTTTTTGAGAGCTATTTAAAAAATCATAATAATAATTGCCGTCAGTGTAATATGAGTCGGCGGTAAAAGTAATAATATGCTTATTGTCAAAGTTTTTAGAAAAAAGTATTGAAGGCGTTATAGTATTGTATGCTCCGTAGCCCAAAGATACTAATACAATATCTTCCAAAGGGGTTTTTGTGGTAATATAAATACTGTTTCCTATAATCTCAATTTTTTCTATTAGATTGGCAGGTATTCTCCTTAAATCTACCCCAGCGTCAGCATTTCCTTTTGCCGTATTCATAAGAACGCCGTTAATATATATTTTCATGTTGTCGGCATTTCCGCCAGCAGGTTCAACTGTTTCATTTCCCATATAAGAGCCTTTATTGACAAAACCTGACTGATTGGCAAGTACCTCCTGAGCATTTTTATAGCCTCTTCTTTCAATTTCTTCGGAAGTTATTACATTGTTATTAATCTTTATAGGAGTTTTAGGGATTTTTATAGGGTTTGCAGTGTTGTTTGTATTATTTGTCTGAGCTGCATTAGTAATTTCAACCTGCGAAGTAACCCAGATACCGCCTTTAAGTTCTCTTATTAGATAAGTTTGAGCATTTATATTTTGATAATAAAAAAATATAGATATTATAATAAATAATGCTTTTGAAAGAATATTTAGTTTTTTCATTTTTATATAAATATGTAAAAGGGAGAATTATTTTATTTCTCCCCATAAATTATCATTTGATTATTAATTTAATTTAATATACCCATAAGTTGCACTTGGAGTTGTATACCATTCAGTGCTAGCATCAGGAAAAGTGTTTTCATCGTCACTTAAAGTACCTTTTGCATTGACGCATATTTCAGCACCTTCTTCATTAAGATATATAATAAACCACTTATAACCAGTGTAGGCAGTAGAACTATAATATAGCCCTCCTATATAATTTTTTCCATTGTTCACTACATTTGTAGCATATTTGAATTTTGTTTTAATAGTTTCTTGACCATCATCATAATAATTACAATTTTCATCTGTTCTGCCATTTATAGTAGAATATAGATTGTCTTTATATATGATTTGATTTGCTAAGTTTTCTTTCCAACTATTTTCAAAATAATCTTTTTTTGTCTGGTCAGTCCAAGGTTTTGATAACATTTCTTCCGATGCTATGAAAGTATATGTTCTTTCTCCATCTGAACCGCCATTATTTATATTATTGTTTGGGTTGTTTGGATTGTTTTTAGCACATGATACGGCTAATATTAACACTGTTATGAGTGTTAATAGAATTTTGATTTGTTTTTGCATAAAAATGCTCCTTTATTTTTATTAAATTAAAAGCTTTTCAATAAAGGAGTGCATAAAATAATAATTTTTAGATATTAAAATGCTAAATATAAAATTGTGAACGTATATTTTTAATGAACAATTTTTATTAGCAATAATAAAAAAATAATAATTTTTCAGTGCACTCGCCTGTTTAAATGGTAAATCCGACTTCGTTAATTCTTTTATTAAAATAAAAAAAATTAAACTTTACGGTTGCGTGCCAGCGTGGGATTTTCACCCTCATTCCCATAGAATACAATATATTATATATGTTTGTTTTTTTTATATCAAGATGTTTTATAAGTAAACTTTTTAAAAAATTATATAAAAATTATTAAACTAGTTTTGTTTTCGTTTAATTTGTTTCATAAATGATACTTTTATTGTTTCAAAATTGAACTCTTAATTATCTATTTAAGCATGAAATTATACAATATTTCTAAAGTTTTTCTATATCTGAAGCATTCAAGCCTGTTAATTTGCTTATAAGATTGATGTCCATATTTTCTTTTTTCATTTCTTTTGCTATATTTATTTGACTTTCTTTGTAGCCTTGTTCTATCCCTTGTTCTATTCCCTTTTCTATACCCTTTTCTATACCCTTTTCTATACCTTGCTGAAAACCTATCTCTATGCCTTCTTTTTTTCCTTCTGACCTTTCATACTGAAGCATAGCAGCCTGTCCGTAAAGAAAAGTATCTCTTTCATTGTAAGCAGACATCTCTTTTTCATCAGCTACAAATCTTTTATATTTGTCTATAACTTTAGGCATGATATCATTACCTCCTAATAGTTTATTTATACTTTTTTCTAAATCTTTAGTTGTAAAAAAGTCAATCCAAGATAAAAGTTTATTTTTGTTATATTCACCTATACTAACATTTTTTAATATTTCTGCAAATCTTTTAATTTCTATAAAATGTATCTGTAAATCGTCCAATCTAAGATTAGGATTATAAACATCTGCAAGTGTAAAACATTTATGTTCTTTTTTTATATCTGTTTCATTTCCTATAGTTAAATTAAAATTGATAAAACTGATACTAATCATCTGACTTATACCTGTATATAAATCATTTTCTTTCAATTCAGAAGCTATATTTTTTGCTATGTAATATAATATTCGTTTTATAAAATTATTGTTTCCTACTAACTGTATTTCTATAAGTATCTTTTTACCGTCTTTTGTTTTTGCTTTAACATCTAGAATAGATTCTTTTAGGTTTTCATTTGAAGCTAAATTATAAGGATTAATAATTTCAAGATTGCTTACCGATTCAAAGTCCGCATCATTTAAAACAGCATTAACAATATTTTCTAATATATCCTCATCACCTTCAGTACCGATTAAATATCGTACAAATAAATCATTAAGTCTGTTAATCTCTTTCATAGCTTAATTATACTGAAATTTTTTTAGTTTGTCAAAAATTAATTTTTTAATTTAAAAAATATTTGCAGTATTTAATAGACTTAACTTATACTCCAGTTCTTTAAACTAGGTTTAATATATAAATAAAGTATGATTTTTCAGGTTTATGCAAAAAACATCAAAAAATTGATAATACATTTGCAAAAATATAAAGATTAACAAACTATATTTTTATGTATATAAAAAAGTCATAAACTTTTAATATTGTCTTTTATTATTAATTGACATTATTATTATATGTAGTATAATTACTATATGTAGTTTTTTGATTTTTTTATCAATTATTAAATTAGGAGTTTGTTTTATGAAGTATTTATCTTCTTTATTTCTTATTATGTCTATGATATTTGTTTCATGTTCTAATTCATCGTCTTCTTCAAATGCATCAGGAGATAAGGTATTCAAAATAGGAATTTTACAGTTAATAGAGCATGATGCTTTAGATGCTTCATACAGAGGTTTTGTTGACGGACTTAAAGAGGCTGGATATGAAGATGGAAAAAATATTATAATAGATTATCAGAATGCTCAGGGCGAACAGGCAAACTGTGTTACTATAGCTCAGAAGTTTGTTAATGATAAAAGCGATTTGATACTTGCAATAGCAACACCTGCAGCACAGGCAGTAGCTAATATGACAAAAGATATACCTATATTAGTTACAGCAGTTACAGATCCAGCAGCTGCCAAACTTGTAGCAGATAATAATGCACCGGGCGGAAATGTTACTGGTACTTCAGATTTAACTCCAGTAGAAGCTCAGATAGAATTGTTAAATGAGATTACTCCTAACTTAAAAACTGTAGGACTTTTATACTGTTCAAGCGAGCAGAACTCAGTATTTCAAATGGATATAGCAAAGAAAAAATTAGACTCTATGGGTATAAAATATATAGATGCTACTGTTACATCAGCTAATGAAATACAGCAGATGGTACAAAGTTTAATAGGCAGAGCTGAGGCAATTTACACTCCTACTGATAATATGATAGCAGCAGGTATGGCTACAGTGGCATTAGTTGCTGAACCTGCTAAACTTCCAGTAGTTTGCGGGGAGGGCGGTATGACTATGCTAGGCGGAACTGCCACTTATGCTATAAGCTATTATGAACTTGGCAAATTAACAGCTACTCAGGCAGTATCTATATTAAAAGGTGAGAAAAAGCCTGCTGATATGCCTATAGAAACTTTAAAAACTTTTGATTTGGTTGTTAATACTAATATGGTTAATAGTATAGGTATAACTATACCAGAATCATTGTATAATAAATAATAAAAAGTAATAAATAAAATAAAGTAATAATAAAGAGGGTTTGTATATATGGAAGGGCTTTTACTTGCTATACAAGGTGCAGCGTCTCAAGGTATTATTTGGGGTATAATGACGCTTGGAGTTTATATAACATTTAAGGTTTTGGATTTTCCAGATTTAACTGTTGACGGCAGTTTTGCATTAGGCGGTGCTGTAAGTGCTATACTTATATCTAATGGTATGAATCCTTTTTTTACTTTATTTTTTGCTTTTTTAGCGGGTGCTTTGGCTGGATTTGCTACTGGATTTTTAAATACAAAATTGCAGATTCCGGGTATTTTGGCTGGTATTCTTACTATGATAGCTTTATATTCTATTAATATCAGGGTAATGGGAAACAGACCTAATATACCTCTTTTAGGAATGGATACATCTTTGACTATAATTCAAAATATGTTTTCATTGAGTAAAGTATTATCTGATTTGCTTGTAGGATTTATATTTTCTGTAATTATTATAATTTTGATGTATTGGTTTTTTGGTACAGAGATGGGCTGTGCTATAAGGGCTACTGGAAATAATGAAAAGATGATTAGAGCTTTGGGTGTAGATACTAATATTATGAAAATAATAGGACTTATGATATCAAATGCTTTGGTTGCTTTGTCTGGTGCTTTAGTTAGTCAAAGTCAGGGTTATGCGGATGTAGGTATGGGAACAGGTACTATAGTTATAGGGCTTGCCTCTGTTATAATAGGGGAGGTTGTATTTGGAAATAGATTTTCTTTCTGGTACAAACTTGCTTCTGTAGTGCTTGGTTCTATAATATACAGAATAATAATTGCGATAGTTCTTCAGTTGGGACTTAAAGCTACTGACTTAAAACTTCTTACTGCGATAATTGTTGCTATTGCTCTTTCAGTGCCTGTATTAAACAGAAAGGTTACAAGAGTTGTAGGCGGTAAAAGAAAAGGTTAATCGGAGGGCAATAATATGTTGGAATTAAAAGAAGTTTATAAAACGTTTAATAAAGGCACTATTACAGAGAAAAAAGCAATTAAAGGTATAAATTTAAAATTAAATGACGGAGATTTTGTTACCGTTATAGGCGGAAACGGAGCTGGTAAATCTACGCTTCTTAATTTGATTGCAGGAGTTTATGAAGTTGACTACGGCACTATATCTGTTGACGGAGTTGATATCACAGATAAAAAGGAGTATGCAAGAGCTGGACTTTTTGGAAGGGTATTTCAGGACCCAATGGTAGGCACTGCTTCAAATATGGGTATAGAAGAGAATCTTGCACTTGCAAAGAGAAAAGGAAAGAGAAGAACTTTGAGATGGGGGATTACTCATGCTGAAAGAGAAGAGTATGTAGAAAAATTAAAAAGGCTTGATTTAGGACTTGAAACAAGGCTTCAGTCAAAGGTAGGTCTTTTATCAGGCGGACAGAGACAGGCTTTGACACTTCTTATGGCAACTCTTAAAAAACCTAGACTTTTATTATTAGATGAACATACTGCAGCTCTTGACCCTAAAACTGCTAAAAAAGTATTGGAGCTTACTGAAGAGATAATAAGAGAAGATAAACTTACGGCGTTTATGGTTACTCATAATATTAAAGATGCTATTCATTACGGCAACAGGCTTATAATGATGAATGATGGTAATATTATATATGATGTTTCAGGCGAAGAGAAAAAATCTTTAGAAATATCGGACTTGCTCAAAAAATTTGAAACTGCTGACGGTTCTTTAAGCGACAAATTATTATTATCATAATAATTAATATGCATACACTTAAATATACAGCAGTTTATTTTATGCTTGTAAAAAAGCTATCTTATATATATAATTTATATAAGAGATTAGGATAAATATGTTTTCTAAAAATAAATTGCTGGGGGTGTTATGATTAATAAATTCTATATAGTATTTTTTATTTTTATACTAATTTTTTCAGGATGCAGTAATAATTCTGTAAATAATACAAATGCATCCAATACTAATAATACTCAGGAAGAAATAGTAACTAATATTATAGATAATAAACTCCCGTTCTTTGATATGAAGTATGTATATAAAGCTGTGAGAGTCGATAAAGATAGTTTCAGCAATGCTTTAACAAATTATTATCAAGATGAATATTACAGCAATATTATAAACAGAAATAAAGATTTTCTTAATAAAAAACTTGTTGGAGATAATGATATAAAAAAATATTCTATAGATTTTATATCTAATGCCTATCATTACAGCTACAGAGATGATGTATCAGGAGATGATTTGTATGCTGATGATTTTACTCCATTTTATGCTTCAGAATATATATATGTAGAGAGAAATTTAGCTTTAAAAAAGGCTAGAGATTTGCTTTTAAGTATTAACAATAAAGATGCTGATACCTATTTTGCTTTATTTTTATCGTATATTGCCTGTGATTCATTGTATTATTTTTCTGACTTGCAGAATTATTTAAGGGAGTGGAAAAAATCAGGCGGTACTAATATATCAATGATTATAGGTATAGTAGGTGAATATGATAATACAAATGAAATATATTCCAACAAAATGAATTTAGTCAATTATATAATAGAAGCACCAGAAGATTTAAGAGCTGAACAATTAATTGCTGATGCTTTTGAAAAAAAATTCTTAAAATATATATCAAAAAATACAGGCTATTTAGATGTTTATAATGAAAATAATTATAATATATCTTCTATAATTTATGAAGGTACAGCACATATCTCTTCTATTGGAGTAATAAAAGATGTGTTAAATACTAATATAATGAACAGATATATAAGAACTTATGCCTCAGGAGCTTTGAACAGAAACAAAATAGATACTAACATAGAATATTATGAAAACTTTTATAATCTTGAAAATACATCTCCTAAAGAAAAGTATGATGAGTTTTCAGATTTATATTTTTTGGAGTTTAATAAAAATACTTTTGTTTATGCTATTGAAAATGATAAATTAAAAGAAGTTTATTACTTTAATCCTTTGTTCATTGGAAATACAAGATATGCAGTTTATGAAGCAGATGAAACATTTAATTTCCGTCTTGGCGATGATTCAAAATTAACTTCGGCTAAAACTAATGCTGTTAAAAATAATAATTTAAAAGATTTTGTTACCAATTCTAATTTTATCACTAATGGTAAATTTCAAAGTGAAGAATATGCTGAGTATTTAAATGATATATTGTCTTTTCCATTATATTATCCTAATTTTTTCTTATGCGATATAAATAATGACGGCAAAGAAGAGATAATGGTAACAGGTACTTATGAGCATTCTGGAGGAAGAGGAGGTATGGCATCATATACTTTGCTTTTGAAGGATAATTTGGAGCTTGATTTGGAAAGTGCAGCAGGAAAATCGATAAACAGCAGCAGTAAGCAGGGATTAAACACTTATCAGAAAATATATGAAGAAGATGGAAAAAATAAAATGCTTCTTATAGATCCTCAGGCAAATACTGCTCAGGATATTTTTACAGAAAACGGCGTTGTTAGTGTAGTTCAGTTTACTTATAAAAATTATAAATTTATACCTAGATTATTATGGAAGGCAGATTTAATTGAAAAAGCTTTAAAAACAGATGCCAGCTTTGATATGAATAAAGCAGGCAGTGATTCTGATAAGGCAATAGTTTCTGATAAAACATTAAGAATAGGTGATAAACTTATAAGTGATAATTATTACAGAGAAAGAGAAAAACTTAATGAAGACGGAAAAGAAAAATTATTGGAAAACAGACGCCTAGAGACTAAAACTATTCAGGATAAACAGGGCAATGTCGAAGAAATAGAAAAAGAAATGATGAATATATTAGGAATGAAATAATTAGAGTTTGTAATTTTTTTTGATTTATTTTATAATATTTACGTATTTTTTTAATATTAAAGGTTTTATTATGAAAAGTTTAGTTATAAGAAAAACAAATATTAATGCTCTTATATTGATTCTTCTTACTTTTATAAGTTTGGCTTCTCCAATAGCAGTTCATTATTTTGGATTAAGCGGAAAGGAGTTTCTGCCTATATTTTTTGCTTTATCTTTGGGAGCTTATATATTAAATCCTTTATTTTTAATTCTTCTTTCTATTATATCGCCTCTTATAAATTATTTTCTTACTAATATGCCTATGCATCCTACTTTATATTTTTTAATTTTTGAGGGTATTGTATTTTCTTCTATAGTATTATTTTTTAGAAATAAAAATGTTTCTTTTATATTGATTACATTATTTGCTTTTATTTTTGCAAGATTTTCATCTATTATTTTGACATTTATTTTTGATATAAGTATTGATGCTTGGTTTAGAGGAGTTTTAAGCGGATATAAAGGAATTATAGTAAATTTTGTATTTTCTGTTTTGATGTATTTCATATTCAAAGAAAATAATGTTAAAGATATTATAAATGAATAATTTTAATCCGTATAAAGTTTTTTATATAGATGATATAAAAGTAACAGCACTTGGCGATTTAGATAAAGAGCTTGGCGATGAAATAAGGGCTTTGAAAAAAAAAGAAATAGATATACCTTATAATATTTTTAATTGTATAGATGATTATATAAAAGCAAATGATAATAAATTTGATATACTTATTTATATACCTTCAAATAAAAGCTCTGGTATTATGAATTATTTTTCTGATTATATATCTGATAAGTTTGATATAGCAAAATATGATTTAATAAAAATTATTAAAAATATAAAAGAGCAGAAATATTTAGAAAGTTTAAAAGAAAGAAAGGATAATATCAAAAATGCTTTTGAAATGGAAGAAAGTTTGATATTAATAAATAAAAATATACTTCTAATAGATGATGTTTATGCTTCAGGAGAAACTTTGAAAGAGGTTATTAAATTATTTAAGGCATTAAATTTTAATTATTATCTTGAATGTTTAATTTTTTGCTATAGAAATCATTTTTTTAGCTGAAATAAAAAAATAGTATAAGGATTTAATATTATGATGGACGCTCATATAAAAGAACTGACTAGAAAAATTGAAATGGAATCTAAAAAATTAGATAGAAAAATTAAAGATATAGAAAAAATAAAATCAAGCATAACAAAAGATTTGAAAAAGAATGTTAAGGAGTTAAAAAACAAACAGTTAAAGAAACTTCAGGAAGAGAAGAAAAATATTACAGATAAAGTAAAGCAGATGAAAACAAATCTCATCAATGTAAAAAAAGATGATACTGCAAAAGAAGTTAGTAAGAGAATAGAAGACAGTAAAAAATTAAAAGAAAATCAGACTGTGAAAAAGCCTATAGACAAAACGGCAAAAAAAATGATGAATTTAATGGCTTTATATAATAAAAATGCTAATGAAGAGCTTATTGAGGTTTTATTAAAAGTAAAAGAAGATGATTTAAAAAAAGATGCTGGTGCTTATTTTAAATCTGTATATGGAATATTTAAGCATATGATTCAATGCGATATGTATTTTTTTGGTATATTCAGAAAATATTCCAATAAAAAACATATTGTTAATGAAGAGGTATTAACATATTTAAATAATGATTTTAGTTTTAATATAGATATAGATAAAGATTTAAAAGCATTAATAGATGTAAGAGAAAAACTTGATGATGTAATAATAGCTATTGTTAATTCTATAGATGATTTTAATATAGCAGGTAAGGTAGTAGTACCTAATAAAGAAGTAAAAAAGCCAAGATATCATTTAATAATGCATGAATTAAATCACAGTACTCATCATAGAGGTGAGATTTCGGTTTTATTAGATCAAATGGGTTATAAAAATGATTATTCTAATTTAATGACTATGGTATAATTTTAACTATAAAAATAACGATAAAAAATTAGGCATATATTAAAAAAAATTTATTTTGTTAATTTTGATATTTTTTTAGTACGATACTAAATGCTTATTTTGTATATGCATCAAAGTTATTTTAGAAAATAAAACACTAAAAATTAAGACATTGCGGTAATTTATTAATTTAGTTTTGAAGCAGTTATACTAGTAATAAAAAATCGTCTGTTATTAGAATATATGGCAAATGCTTATATTTATTTTTTGTTTATGATGTAGTTATTTTTATATTTCTCCGGCTTATTTGTATATCAGCATTATTTTTTCAATAGCTTCATAATCAGCAATACATATATTAAGAATTTTAGAGTAATCATATGAAGTATAGATAGCAGAATGTATTTGTTTAGTTATATTGCCTAACATTTTATTAAATTCTTCTGCGAAATATTCATAAGCCTATTGGAATTCCATAGTCATCATAAACAGGAAGATATGATTGGAATAAGCCTTAATTTTTATATATAGCAGGCAGTTTTACTATTTCAGCCTGTTTGTTTATTCTGTCATTATATGAAAAGATAACCACAGAAAATAAAATTATTAGAAACAGATTTAAATAACATTTTATATGGAACTCTTTAAATAAGATAGGTAAATTTATTACACTGCTTATATTATAAAGAATAATTTTATTGAGGTAAAAAAGGTCAGTAATATATATTTTTATCAATTTATTGTAAAAGCAGAAATATATAATATGATATAGGAGCTGTTAATATTACACTGTCAAATATATCAAACACCCCGCCATGACCCGGAAATAATTTACTTGAATCTTTTGTATCATACATTCTCTTTATGAGGCTCTCTCCCATATCTCCAAGAAATCCTGTTAGAGTAAATATTGAAGTTAGTAGTATTATTTGCGGCAATGTAAAGTGCGGTATATTTTTACCAAGTACTGTAGTTAAATACCCATTAGAATATAAATAGTAGTACAAAATTCCTGTAGGTATTGTAAATATAAACATTCCTATAAGTCCCTCATAGCTTTTATTTGGAGATGCACTATTAGAAAGTTTATGCTTTCCTATTTTTCTTCCTACTACATATCCTCCTGTATCGCTTAGCCAAGCACATAATAAAATGAATACTATATAATATTTACCGCTAGGCATAAAACGCATAAGAGATATATGCCATACCCCTAAACCTACATATATAAAGCAGAAAACAGCCGTTAATATAGCACGTCCTTTTTCTTCAAATGTTGAGACATTAACTTTAAATATATTTATGATAAATAGGGCAGCTATCAAGGCAAAAACCATAACTAATGACAGATCCATAGAAGGATTTTTAGTTTCTATTATTTTATAAAGTGCTGAAAAATCGCCTTTGAATACTTTAACCCCGCAAATAGTTATAACATATCCTAATACCATAGCTATCATGGTGGCAACAACTGTTCTTAGATTTTTTTGTCTATGAACTTTAGCCATATAGAATATTTCAGAAGCACTGAAAATTGATATTGATAATATTAACAAATGAAACAGAGAAATAACTTTGTCATAAAGCAATATTATAATAAAGAGCGGTAATGTAACTGCTACGGATATAAGTCTTTTTTTCATAATAAAATTATAGGCCTCCGTATCTTCTATTTCTGTTTGAATATTCTTCTATAGCTTTTTTAAAATCTTCTTTAGAGAAATCAGGCCATAATATATCAGTAAAATAAAGCTCACTGTATGAGGCTTGATACATAAGAAAATTACTTAGTCTTGCCTCTCCAGATGTTCTTATAATAAGGTCTGGATCCGGCATATCTTTTGTATATAGATAATTTTGAATAAAGTTTTCATCTATATTTTCTATATCTATTTTATTATTTTTTACTTCATAACATATATTTTTTACAGCGTTTTTAAGTTCATCTCTAAAACCATAATTTAAAGCTAATACTACAGTTAATATCGGATTTTTACATTTTTCCAATGTTTCTTTTTCTGTTTCTTCTATAGTTTTTATAGTATCTTTTGGAAAAAGAGAAATATCGCCTATATGTTTTACAAGTATATTATTAGAAATAAGTCTTTTTATTTCTTTTTTATAGAATTCTTTTAATAATCGAAAAAGTGCTTTTTTTTCCTCTTCAGGTCTTTTCCAATTTTCTGTGGAGAAAGCATATAAAGTTAAGTATTTTATATTTAATTCTCCGCATGCTTCGACTATGTTAATGACATTTTCGCTTCCAGCCCTATGTCCGTAACTTCTGCTTTTATTATGAGCTTTTGCCCATCTTCCATTGCCGTCCATGATTATAGCTACATGTATTGGTATATTCTGTTCAATCATATAGTGTCTAATTCTTTTTCTTTTGTATTAATCATTTCATCTATTTTTTTGATATAGGCATCTGTTTCGTTTTGTATTCTTTTCTCTTGAGATTTTGATTCATCTTCTGTAATTGTTTTATCTTTTAATTCTTTTTTTATTTTATCATTTTCATCTCTTCTTATATTTCGTACGGCTATTTTAGCTTCTTCGCCTCTATGTCTTACACCTTTTTTTAATTCTTCTCTTCTTTCTTTTGTAAGTTCAGGTACAACTATTCTTATATTTCCGCCGTCATTGAAAGGATTAAAACCCAAATCTGCTTTTAATATAGCTTTTTCTATGTCGCTAACCAATCCTTTATCGAATGGCTGTATCATAATAGTTCTTGAATCTGGAGTAGAAACATTTCCAACTTGTTTTAACGGCATATTGCTTCCGTAAGCCTCTACTTTAACTCCGTCTAGTATAGAAGCATTAGCTCTTCCTGTTCTTATACCTTTTAAATCATTTTGTAAACTTGAAATAGCTTTTTCCATTCTGTCTTTATACGATTCTTTTGACATAGATAATAAAACCTCTTTTAATTTTAAATAATTTTATTTTAGTAAATTATAATTTAATATAATACTATTGTCAAGTTAATTATATAATTTATGGTTTTGTTATATAATTTATTAATGTAATTTTTATTTTGTTAATATCAGTATTTATTTTAAATTTATATTAAAATAATTAAAAATATTATAAATTTTATTTTATATAAATAACAATATAAAATAAATTACAATGCTGTAAATAAAATGATTTTAAGCTATAATAAATAATCAAAAAATGTATGGAGTATATTTTTATGAATATATTAGTAAGTGCATGTCTTTTGGGTGTAAAATGCAGATATGACGGGAATGACAATAAATCAGACATTATTATAAAACTAATATCTAGGGGTTATAATATTATACCAGTATGTCCAGAACAACTGGGAGGGCTTACTACACCTAGAAAACCTGCTGAGATTATTAATGGAAGGGTTATAAATATAGATAATGAAGATGTAACAGAAAATTTTATAAAAGGTGCTGATGAGGTACTTAAGCTATCAAAATTATATAGTGTTGAATTGGCTATATTAAAAGAGAAAAGCCCTTCATGCGGATTTGGAGAAATATATGACGGTACTTTTAGTAAAATATTGATAAAAGGTAATGGCATTTGTGCTGATTTGCTTTCTAATAATAATGTAAAAATTATAGGTGAGTGTAAAATAAAAGAATATTTTGAATTATAGTATATTGAATTATTTATTTTATCTTATATAATTAAATTATGTATTTGCTAGAATTTTATGAAATACCAAAAGAAGTTATTTGGGGAGGCAGTTCATTAGCTTCCGTATATTCAAAGCCTTTTGATAAAAGTAAGATTATAGGTGAGAGTTGGGAAATTTGTGATTTGCCTAATGATAATAGTGTAGTGTCCAATGGCGAACTTAAAGGAAAAACTTTATCATATTTGGTGAAAGAATACGGCAGCGAACTTTTAGGAACAAAGTGTAAAGAAGATTATTTTCCTCTTTTAATAAAACTTATAGATGCAAGGGATAAATTATCTATACAAGTACACCCTGATGAAAAATATGCTAATAAAAGACATAATAAGCATGGTAAAAATGAGATGTGGTATGTTATTGATGCCTTGGATAATGCTAAACTTCTTATAGGACTAAAAGAAAATATTACTAAAGAAGATTTAAAAAGAGCTTTGTATAATAAAGAAAATATTGAGGATAAGTTCAATTATTTTCATATAAAAAATGGTGATGCTTTTTATATACCAAGCGGCTGTATACATGCTATATTAGGAAATGCAGTTATATCAGAGATACAAACTCCAAGCGATGTTACTTACAGGCTTTATGATTGGAATAGGGCTGATAAAAATGGAAACTCTAGGGAGCTTCATATAGAAGATTCTTTTAATGTTGTAAAAGATATTAATGCTTTTAACTTAAAATCTGCTAAACATAATAAAATCAAAGATGCATCATTAGAAATTAATATAGTATTTTCTAATGAATACTTTACAGCAGATGAATATATTGTTAGCGGGCAGTATTCTTCTAAAACTAATAAAGAAACTTTTGAAATAATTATGGTTATTGATGGAAATGGTTCGATAGAATCTGATATTCCAAATAATATTATTAAACTTAATATTGGAAAAACGGTTTTGATACCAGCTAGTTTAGGAAATTATATAATAAAAAGTGATAAGTGTATAAAATTTCTGAGGGTAACTGTATAATATGAGCGATATTATTATAGAATTAAAAGATGTTTATAAAACTTTTGGACCTCAAAGAGTACTTAATGGTGTTAATCTTAAGGTTAATAAGGGAGAGACTTTATCTGTTATAGGAAATTCTGGATGCGGTAAAAGCGTGCTTATAAAACATTTAATAGGTCTGCTTCAGCCTGATTCTGGGTCTATAGTTGTAGACGGACAGGATATTAATAAAATTTCTGATAATGAACTTACAGAAGTAAGAAAGAAATTTGCAATGGTGTTTCAAGGAGCTGCATTATTTGACTCATTAAATGTATATGAAAATGTGAGTTTCGGGCTTAGAAGAATAAAAAAAGATATGCCTGAAGATAGAATAAAAGTAAAAGTAGCAGAAGTTCTTGAAATGGTTGGTATGCCAAATATAGAACATAAAATGCCTTCAGAGCTTTCAGGCGGTATGAAAAAACGTGTAGGTTTGGCACGTGCTATTGCTATGGATCCTCAGATACTTCTTTATGATGAACCTACTACTGGATTAGACCCTGTAATGTCTAGGGTTATAGATGATTTAATAGTAAAAATGCAGTCTATTCTTAATGTTACAAGCATTGTTATAACTCATGATATGACTAGTGTATTTAGAATGTCTGATAGAGTTGTTATGCTTCATAAGGGGCAGATTATTGAGGGAGGAGATCCGGATCATTTGGGTGAAACAGATAACCCTCATTTGAAATTCTTCTTTATGAGCAGTATAGCAAAAAAAGGTGAAGATATAGAAAGTATAAGACCAAAAGATTAATTCATTTTTTATATATAATTTTTAGGATAAGGAAAACTATTATGAAAAATAAAGTAAAATTAGGAATATTTTTTATAGTTACATTAGTATTATTTGTAGGTGCTATAATACTTCTCGGCAAGATAAAATTAAAAGGCGACGGATACAGACTTTATGTAGACTATATTTTTATAGGAGATTTGCAGGAGAATGGTAAAGTTTCATACAGAGGCGGCGGCATACAGATAGGTTTCATTGAAAAAATAAGTATTAATCCAGATGGTACTATAAGAGTAACTTTATTTATAACAGATAAAACTGTTGTAATTCCAGAAGGAACAAAATTTTCCATACAAACTGTTGGTTTAGGACTTGGAGAGAAGTATATAATGGTGTCTCCTCCTGCTACTACGACTACAGGTATGACCAGTATAGCAGCAGGAAGTGTGATAAAAGGTGTTGAGCCTTTCAGTATAGAAACTACATTAGGCTCTATTGGAGATATAGGAAAAGATTTAAACTTTCAGGAGTTTTCATCAGTAATAACTAATTTGGCACAGACTATAAATATGATATCAGATATTATAGGTACTAATGAAGTAACTATAACAAAAGCTATTTCAAATGTTAATGATAGTTTAGCCAATATTAATAATATAACTAGAGATTTATCCTATATTATATCAGATGTTGAAAGCGGTAAAGGTACTGCTGGAGCTGTAATGAAAGATCCTACTTTGCAAACTAATATTAACGAAATAATAAATAATATGAGAATATTTAGTGAGAAATTAAGAGATAATCCTTCAACTTTACTATTTAGAGAAACAGAAAAGAAATAATTTTTTATTTATGGGAGATTAATAATGATAGATGATATTATAACATTAATTATGAAAAGTATTAAAAATATTTCAAGCAGCAAAGAAAAGCCTAAAGCATCACTATCAGAAAAAGAAATCGAATACAATAATATATTAAAAGAAATAAATAGTATTCCAAAATCTAAGTTAAATAAATGCTTAAAATCAGCAGAAAAAATAGCTGTAAAAGCAGGTAAATATTCTTTAAAATATTTCGGCTGTCCTAAAAGCATATCCAAGAAAGGAAAAACGGATTTATTTACGGAAGTCGATTTAAAAAATGAAAAGATTATCAGAGAATATTTATTAAAATGCTATCCTAAATTTGGTTTTTATGGGGAAGAATCAAGTACTTCAGATAGTTCTGAAGAAAAGAAATTCACTTGGATAGTAGATCCTATAGACGGAACTAGTAATTTTGTACATGGATATCCATTTTATTGTGTATCAATAGGTCTTGCTTATAAAGGCATACCTATACTTGGAGTTGTTTATGCTCCTTTAACTAATACAGTTTATAAGGCACATATAAAATCTAAATCTTATAAAAATGATAAAGTTATTAGAGTAAGCAGCAGCAGTAAACTAGCAGAATCAATGATAATAACTGGTTTTTATTATAATGCCAGTGTAGATGATGATTTCTTACATGACAGAATGGTGGATTTTGCCAATATGGTAAAAAGAACTCTAGCATTAAGACGTGACGGTTCTGCTGCACTTGATATATGTATGGTAGCAGAAGGAGCAGCAGACGGATTTTTTGAATACGGGCTTTCCCCTTGGGATATATGTGCAGGAACAATTATACTAAAACGTGCAGGCGGAATGGTAAGCAATATAAATATGAAAGAATATGATATTTTCTCAAAAAAACAATATATAGCAAGTAATAAAAAAATTCACAAAGAAATGATAAAGGTACTTGAATAAGTTTTTAATAGGTATAAAATAGGAACAATAAAAAAACAATAAAATATAAGGAATGTTTTATGGTAGAAGGAAAAAGAGGTAAAGTTGTTCAGGTTGTAGGTTCTACCCTAGATGCTGAGTTTGAGGAAGGACATCTTCCTGCTATATTAAATGCACTTTATATAGATAAAGAAATAGAGGGTGTTAAAAGACATATAATTTGCGAAGTTCAGCAGCATTTAGGTGGCGGAAGAGTAAGAGCTATAGCTTTGGAATCTACAGACGGTATATCTAGGGGCGATGATATATTTGATACAGAAAATCACATAATGGTGCCTGTAGGAACTGAAACTATAGGTAGAATTTTTAATGTATTAGGTCAGACAGTTGATAAGGGAGAGCCTGTAGAAGCTAAAGAGTACAGATCTATACATGCTGCTCCGCCTAAATTTGAAACTCTAGAGCCTAAACTTGAAATATTTGAAACAGGTATTAAAGTAATAGACTTATTAGCACCATACATTAAAGGCGGTAAAACAGGTCTTTTCGGCGGTGCTGGAGTAGGTAAGACTGTTCTTATAATGGAGCTTATACATAATATAGCAAGCGAACATGGCGGTTATTCAGTATTTGCCGGTGTTGGTGAAAGAACAAGAGAGGGTAATGATTTATGGTCAGAGATGAAGGAATCGGGAGTTATTAATAAAACTTGTCTTGTTTATGGTCAGATGAATGAGCCTCCGGGAGCAAGACTTAGGGTAGCATTAACAGCATTAACTATGGCAGAATATTTCAGAGATTCGGCAGGTCTTGATGTTCTTTTATTTATAGATAATATATTCAGATTTACTCAGGCCGGCAGTGAAGTATCAGCCCTTTTAGGACGTATGCCTTCGGCAGTAGGTTATCAGCCTACATTGGCAACAGAGATGGGAGGTCTTCAGGAGAGAATTACATCCACTAGAAACGGTTCTATTACATCTATACAGGCGGTTTATGTACCTGCAGATGACCTTACAGACCCAGCTCCTGCTACAGCATTTACTCACCTTGATGCTACTACTGTATTATCAAGAGAAGTTAGTGAAAAAGGTATATATCCTGCAGTAGATCCTCTTGCTTCAACAAGCAGAATACTAGATCCTAACATCTTAGGTCAGGAGCATTATGATACTGCAAGAAGAGTACAGCATATACTTCAAAGATACAGAGATTTGCAGGATATTATTGCTATACTTGGTGCTGATGAGCTTTCTGAAGAGGATAAACTTGTGGTATCTCGTGCTAGAAAAATAGAACAGTTTTTAAGCCAGCCTTTCTTTGTTGGAGAACAGTTTACAGGTCTTCAGGGAAGGTATGTTAAATTGGAGGATACTATTAGAAGTTTTAAAGGTATTTGTAACGGCGATTATGATGATTTGCCAGATCAAGCATTTAGATTTGTAGGATCTATAGAAGAAGCTGTTTCAAAAGCTAAGACTATGAGTAATTAATATATTATTACTGCTAAATAATAATAGTATTATACCGATAGTTTAAATAGTATTCAAAATATTTTATAGGTTGTATAGTATGCTTTTTCAAGTAAATGAAGATAAACTAAAAAGAAGATTAAAATTTTATATACCAATATCTTTTATTATAATGGCCTGTATATCGGTAGGCTCTTATTCTATTCTATTAAGAACAATTTATCAGTTGGAAAACTCATTGATAGGTTATGTGTACTTATTTATATTCCTATTAATGATAGTTATTCCTGTTAGTATGTTTTTTGATTGTTTAAAGGTAGAAAGAGGAAAGTATATACCATTAGGAAAAATATTTGTTATTAAATCAGGTATTGCTGTAATTTTAGTAGCAATTGTATCATATGCTATACACCTATTAACAAAAAAAGTTACTTTATTTGAAATTATTAATATACGTCTTACAATGGTAATATTTTTGATTACCGTGGCTATGACATTCTCATCTATATTTTTTAATATATTAGTAAGACCTTTATATAAAAAGACAGGAAGAAAAGAGTATTATTTGCCTATGGTATACAGTTTTCTGCCTGCTTCTATGGCTACTATGATATTTATTGTTACATTAATTAATGGTTTGCATTACAGATCGGAAATTATTTATGACAGTCAGTATGATATGATGTTAAAAAAAGGTTATGCAAATGATTTTATTAATAATTTTTATGACGGTATGTCTAAATATGTTACAGCAGCAGATAACATATCTACATATATGAAGCTTATATATAGTAATTCTTATACATTAAATAATTATGTAGAAACATTATCTTCGTATTTGAGTACAAGATATGCTAATGATCGTAATATTGCAGGTTTCTCTATTTTTATAAGAGATTTAGAAAATATTAATATAACTCTTAATAGAGAAGACATGAATAGTTTATCTATGGAATGGAAATATGATAATAATAATTTAGTTACAATTAGTACTAATATCAGACCGAATCTTTCTGGAAATAATTTGACAAAAATGTATGAAGGTACTAATTCTATAGTAGATATTATGCCTAATTCAGAGTTGTTTTATATTTATGCTCCTATTATTTTAAATGGTAAAAATATTGGTTTTGTTAGTTTAGAAGTTAGAAGTTCTGTTTATCAGGATATATTAAGCGATATAACTTTTAAAAATAATTTGGATATTTTTATAACAGATGATTTATATGTTATAAAAGCTTCAAATAATCCTTCAGCTTTAGGAAATATGCAGAGAGATTTGGATAATGCTGTTGTTTCTGCTGATATTAAAGATGTTAGAAATAATAATTATAGAAATAATATTAGTGATGTTAAGATTATTGCTTTGAAAAATACAAATAAATTTGTAATTAAATATTCTGTCTTTAATAATTTGTATATTATTAATTTATGGCAGCACAGCAATGCTTATAATAATCAATTGTTTAGGGAAACTATTATAAAATCTTCAGTAGCTATTTATTTGGGATTATTGGCATTTTTAATAGTAATACTAGCATTAATTCTTTCTTTGAGAAAAACTCTTGTATTTGCTAAAAATGTTTCTGATTCTATTAGTGAGGGCGACGGAGATTTAACTATAAGGCTTCCTGTTATCAGTAATAATGAATCAGGAGAGTTAGTTCACTCTTTCAATAAATTCTTGGATAAAGTAAAAAATATTATTGTAAGCGTAAAAAATAATGCTTATACTTTAACCGGAAATATTCAAAACATGAGAGCTTCTATTAGTATTAGTATAAGCGATTTTAATACTATATATAAAGAATTTGAAACAGAGCTTGAAAATTCTAATAAAATAGCAGAATCTTCTGCAAATGCCGCCAGAGTAAGTTTTATGCAGAGAACTAGATTTACTGCTGTTAATGAAACAGTGCAGTTATTGTTAGAAAATATTAATGATATTAATAATAAAATGAAACTACAGTCTGAAGCAGTATCTAAAACAAGCAGTTCTGTACAGCAGATGATGGCTAATATTGTTACTGTAAGCCATGGAGCTACAAAAGCAAATGACTATGCTAAAATACTTTATACAGAAGCTCAGGACGGAAGTAATATAGGGGAATCTGTTGTGGATTCTATTCAAAGTATTAAAGAATATTCTAAACAGATTACAAATATTACTCAGGTTATACATAATATTGCAGAACAGACTAACCTTTTGGCTATGAATGCGGCAATAGAAGCAGCACATGCAGGAGAGCATGGAAGAGGATTTACAGTTGTTGCTGATAAAATTAGAAAATTGGCCGAAGATACCGGAGAAAACTCTAAAATAATTAATGAAATCATTGAAGAAACTACTCAGGCTATAGATAAAACTGTATCTTTAGCTTTTAGAAGTTCTGAATCTATGGAAAAGATTTTGGAGGGTTCTAATACTCTTGCTGATTTAATATCTACTATATCAGGTGCTAATGACGAGCTTGACATAGGAAGACGTGAAATACTTATGAATATTACTAACTTAAATAATATTACTGAAGATGTTCAGGAGCTTTCGCTTAAGCAAATGCAGATGAGTTCGGCTGTTAGTCAGAATATTTCCAGTGTTGATAAATTGGCTGAAGATGTTGTTAATGTTGTTAATGCTACAGAAAGCGATATGAAAGAGCTTGTAAATTCTATAGAGAATGTTTCTAATCTTTCTACTACAAGCAGTAATAATATGGAAGTTATGGATAAGAGAATTAAAGAACTTCAATATATATTCCTACAGCTATACAAATTAGTTATATCTTTCAAAACTGAAAAGACTGAGGAAGAGCTTGCTAAAGATAAAGGTAAAACTACATCTGTAGATAAGGAAAGATTAAAATTAGAACGTAAGGCAGAAAAACAAAGGGTTAAAGAAGAAAAGAGAAGATTAAAAGAATTAAAAAAAGAAAGCAATAGAGTAAAAAATAGATAAAAATAAATATGTATTTTAATTATGAAAAGAGTTAGTATTTTTGTATTTATATTTCAGCTATTACTCTTTAGCATAGTATTCTCTGAAATAACTCATAAATTCTATTGGAATTTAGAGAAAGGAAAAAGAATAGAATCTGTTAAAACTGCTGATGTAGAATATTATGAGAATGGTATATTAACAAGTATATACAAGGAAAGAAATATCGTTGATTTAACTGTTATTGCTATTGCCCCTAAAGGCGGATACAGAGTTAGCGGAGTATTTAAAATTTTTAGAATGATGAAAGGCGAAAAAGTTTTTCATCTTGATGAAGAGTATACAAGCGATTTTATTATACATACTAATGGTAAATTTGAAGTGCCTTATAATTATTTTATGCCTAATGTAAGGCATGTCCCCACTTTTCCAGATAATGAAATTAAACTTACAGAATCTTGGAACAGAGAATCTATTGAAATTATAAAAGTAAATAATGCTCCTAACCTTACCATGGCATTATCAGCAGATTATTTATTTGCAAATATTGAAACTAATGATGACGGAAGCAGAAATGCCGTTATACAATATCATATTATGACTGATAAAGATTTACTTCAGGCTGGACTTTCAAGAAAAGGATATCCTGAAAGAATATACGGATTTAATTATGGTACTTTTCTTTGGGATATGGATAAAAATATTCCGGTATCTCAGCAGGAAAGATATCAAATATTATTCGGATACGGCAGAGAATTATCATATGCAAGTCTTCAGTATAAAATGAATATCATAAGCACATATAAAATTTATGACTCCATCACTAAAGAAGAAGAAGACTACAATAGAAAAAAATTAGAAAATGATTTGTATGATGATGATAATGTTACTATAGATACAGTTCCTGAAGGATTGGTTGTAAGACTTGGAGAGATTTTATTTGATACTGATTCTTATACATTAAGACCAGAAGCTAAAAATACTATAGATAACATTGTAAAAGCTATTAAAGAAACTTATCCAGACAGAGAGATTATAGTTGAAGGGCATACTGATAATACTGGAAGAAAAGAATATAATCAGGAATTATCAGAAAAAAGGGCAAAATCTGTAGCTGATTATATACTTCCTAATCTTGAGCATGATAAATTATCTTATAAAGGTCTCGCTGATGAAGAGCCTATAGCTTCTAATGATACAGCAGATGGAAGACAAAAAAATAGAAGAGTTGATATTATAATAAAATTAAGATAATAATTTTTATATCTTTTTAAAAAATGATTTTTTAGCTTATAATTAAAAATTAATTATAAATTATCTCTTTTCCTATAAACTTATCAGTAAATATAGCATTATCATATACTTTATTTCCGCGTACTATAGTAGTTAATACTTTACCGCCTCTATTAAAACCTATATAAGGAGACCAGCCTGATTTAGTAATTATATCTTTCTCTTCTATTATAGAATTGTCTTTCATATCTATTATTACTAGATCTGCGTCATAATTTTCTTTTAACATGCCTTTATTTTTTATACCAAATATTTTTGAAGCATTTTCGCTCATAATTTTGGTTAATAATTTTAAATCCATTGTGCTGTCATTTACTTTATTTAGCATTAGTTCTAATGAATGCTCTACAGAAGGCACTCCGAAAGTAAGTTTTTCCAACTTTTCACTTATCAAATGAGGGGCATGATCAGTTCCTATTGTATCTATTGTGTAATCTAATATTGCTTTTAACAATGCTTTATTATCAGATTTTTCTCTTAATTCAGGCTTCATTCTCAAAAGCATTTTATTTTTTTCATTTTTATTAACATCTTCAGTATTTAAAAATAAATGATGAGGAGTTGCCTCTCCATAAATCACCATTCCAGAATCTTTTGCTCTTTTTAGCGAATTGATTTCACTTTCCAATGATATATGACATAAATATAATGGTGTTTTTGTTTTTTTAGCTATTTCTATTGCTTTATCAGCCATTTTATCTTCTGCATGTACTGTAACTATTTTAGAACTTTCAAATAGCTTTTCTAATATTTTATCATCTTCTACAAGCATATTTCCAGTAGAGGCATTAAAAAATATTTTTGTAGATGCTGCATCATTAATAATATTTTTTATATCATCACTGTTATCTGCTTTGCTTCCGCCGAAATGAAAACCATAATCAACATAAGATTTTCCTATCATCATATTTTTTTTGGCAATTAGATTTTCTTTTGTTATAGTGTTTGGTATAGTATTAGGCATATCCAAAAAAGAAGTAACTCCGCCCCTTGCTGCAGCCTTGCTTCCAGAATTAAAATCTTCTTTTTGAGTAAGACCGGGATCTCTCATATGAACATGAGGATCTATTATACCTGCAATCACATAATTATAGTTAGCATCTATTATATCTTTATCTTTATAGTTTTGAAAATTATTATCAAAATCTATTTTTTTTATTTTTTCATCTTTTATTATGATGGAAACTATATTGCTGCTTTCTATTATTTTAGCATTTTTTATTATCATATTACTGCCTTTATTATATTGATGATTGTTTAGAGATAATTTTTGATAATAAAAGCATTAATTATACTTTTACTATCAATTATTGTTAGATTATAAAATATTATTTTCCTATTTCTCTATTACAGTAGTAGCAGAAATCTCCGTAACTTCTTTTTGCTACTTTATTTTTTGTCTGTTCAAAGTGAGTAACACATTTGCCATTAGTACAAACCATTTCTTTATTTTCTACTACTTCATAGTCTATTTCTTTTCTTTTTGCTTTTGACTCTATTATTCCAGTAGCAAGTGCAAGCATAGCCATTCTTGTAGGAACTCCGTTTCTAGCCTGTACAAAATATTTAGCATATTTAGTATCATCTAGATCTATATTAATTTCATCTACTCTTGGAAGAGGGTGCATTATTATCATATTATCTTTGCATTTTCCTTCTATATCTTTTCTTGATATATTAAAAGCATTTTTTACTTTTTCGTACTCATTAATATTATCAAATCTTTCTTTCTGTATCCTTGTCATATATAAGCAGTCTATATCTTTTAATATCTCTTCATAGCTGTTAAGTTTTTTATATTTTATTTTAGCTTGGTCTAATTCTTTTAATATATAATCAGGTATTTGTATAATATCAGGTGAAACAAAGTAAAGTTCTCCATTAAACATTTTCAAAGCTTTGGATAATGAATGAACAGTTCTTCCATATTTTGTATCCCCAACAAAAGCTATTTTTTTATTTTCAATACTTCCAAGTTCATCTCTTAAAGTGTATAAATCAAGTAGCGTTTGGCTAGGGTGTTCATTAGAGCCGTCTCCAGCATTTATAACAGGGCATTTTGTAACTTCTTCTGCGAATTTGGCAGCACCGTCTATATTATGACGCATAACTATAATATCAGAATAAGCAGAAACCATTATAAGAGTATCTCTCAAAGATTCTCCTTTCATTATGGAGCTTTTATCTGGGTTGTCAAATCCTAATTCTTTACATCCCATTCTGTAAGCTGCTGAAGTGAATGATAATCTTGTTCTTGTGGAAGGTTCAAAGAATATGCTGGTCATAATTTTACCGTCCATAATTTTTCTTCTTTCATCACTATCAGTGTTATCCAATTTTTTAGCTGTGTCTAATACTTCAATAATTTCCTCTTTTGATAACTCTTTGATGGATATAAAGTTTTTCATTGTTGCTCCCTTAAAAATAATTTATGATAATAGTTTTTTTATTTTGGAATAAAAAAAAGGAATAAAATTGTTAAAGATAACAACTTTATTCCTTGATTTTTAAAAAATTCCAAATTCGTTAATTTAAACAAATCAATAAAACAGGGTAATAAATAAAAAATAATCTTATGCTCTAAAAATATATTTTTCATATTAATTCCTGCTTTGTCTCAAATTGAATAGATTATATCATGAGCATTAAAAAAATCAAGTTTAAATTTTATAATTTTATTTTTAATTATTGAAATAAAATATTTTATAGTTATAATTGCCTTATATTTTATATTATAAGGCGTTGTAATGTATTTAGAAGAAATAAATAGTCCAATTGATTTAAAAAAATTAACAGCAGAAGAATTGAAAATTTTATCATCTGAGATAAGAGAGTTTTTGATAAATAATGTTTCCAATACTGGAGGACATTTAGGAAGTAATTTAGGCGTAGTAGATTTAACTATCGTACTTCATTATTTGTTTTCTTCTCCGAGAGATGCTTTTATATTTGATGTTGGTCATCAGGCTTATACGCATAAAATTCTCACTGGAAGAAAAGACCGATTTCATACATTAAGGAAATACGGCGGACTTTCTGGATTTCCTAAAAGATGTGAGTCTGAACATGATATAGAAGAAACAGGACATGCCTCTACTTCATTATCATTTGCTTATGGGCTTGCTTGTTCAAGAAACATATTAGGTCTTAAAGGTGATGTTATAGCTATAATAGGTGACGGAGCTATGACCGGCGGTATGGCTCTTGAAGCTATGAATAATATTGCAAATACTGACACTGATATAATTATAGTATTAAATAATAATGAAATGTCTATAGGTAAAAATATAGGAGCTATATCAAAGTTTTTAAATACAACTTTAAATGATTCTTTAGTTCAGGAGGCTTCAGAAAAGGTTAGAGGATTAGTTTCAAGCCTTCCTTTCGGAGATATTGCAAACGAGTTTATAGACAGAGGTAAAGGTGCTATTAGAACTTTTGTTGCTCCCGGTATAGCTTTTAGAGAGATGGGATTTAAATATTTCGGTCCTGTTGACGGACATGATTATGATGATCTTATAAATACTTTTCAGAAGGTAAAATCTATAAGAGGCCCGAGACTTGTTCAGGTTAATACAGTTAAGGGAAAAGGCTATAAAATAGCTGAAGAAAATCCTTCCAAATTTCATGGAATAGCTCCTTTTAATGTAGAAACTGGAGAACTAAAGACAAAACAAGAATCAAAAACCTTTTCTGCCCTTGCAGGCGAATGTATTGTAAACGCTGCAAAAGAAAATAAAAATATCGCAGCAATAACTGCCGCAATGGAATCTGGAACAGGATTAACAGAATATGCCAAAATGTTTCCGGACAGATTCTTTGATGTAGGGATAGCAGAGCAGCATGCGGTAACATTTGCTGTAGGGCTTGCTGAAAGCGGTATAATACCTTTTGTTTGTTTATATTCTACATTTCTTCAAAGGGCATATGATCAGGTTATTCATGATGTTGGTATTATGAATGCTAATGTTAAACTTATGATAGATAGAGCTGGACTTGTACCAGAAGACGGAGATACTCATCAGGGGGTATTTGATGTATCTTTTTTGAGAATTGTCCCAAATATTACTATTATGGCTCCTATAGCAGAAAAAGATTTTAGAAGTATGGTAAAAAAAGCTGTAGAATATAATGGACCTGTTGTTATAAGATATAATAAATCATCTGTAAGGGAATTAAAAAATGATGAAGTATTAGATGATATAGAAATAGGAAAAGCATATATTCTTAGAGAAGATAAAAAGAATAATAATGTTATAATAAGCTATGGTCAGACTCTTATTGATATAACAGAAGCAGCTGATGAACTTAATACAGATTTTACTATTATTAATCTTTCTACTTTAAAACCTTTAGATGAAGAGACTATTTTAAAGTACATAAAAAAAGCTAATAAAGTTTTAATTATTGAAGAGGCTTTGGAGGCAGGAGGAATTGGAAGTGCTGTATTAGAATTATTAGCAGATAATGATATATATATACCTGTCAAACTTCATGCATTGCCTAATAAATTTTTTGAATCAGCAGCAAGGTCTGAGCTTTTGAAAATGTATAAACTTGATAAAGACGGATTAAAAGAAATGATAAAAAGTTATTTTTTATAATTTTATTTTTTTTACTTCTTTTAAGTATTGTATAAACATATTTGTGATAATTGGATCAAGCATTATATCTTTTTCTATAAAGTTTTCTGTCATATAGTTTACAGTTTCTTTGATTGATTTTTTAAAGCCATGTGTTAAAGTGTCGTATACATCTATAACTTCTAAAATTTTAGCCGGTAAATATGTTAAACTTTGCAGTGTTAATATATCTTTATAATCATAAGAAACTAAATATTCTATATTATGATTAGGATTTCTTTTTAGAGCTGCTTTATATAACTCGCTAAAAAGTCCGTATCCATGACCGTAGTATTCATGATGCAAAGAAACAGTTAAAGATATTCCTTCGCTTCCTCTCATAAAATATTTAGCAAAAGTATAATCTTTTATAGAGTGATTATCCTTTTTTTCTTCGTTTATTGGTATATAGTCATGATCATTTTCAAGAGCAATATCATGCATTAATACTCCTATAGATGTATCCAGCAGCGTATTAGCTTCTACTTTTCTTATTCCTAGTTTAACATTTGTTTCTAAGCTGTTTTCAGTATCTATATTGTACATTTTGTATATTTTTTCAGAATATTTGTAATAAGTTTTTTTAAAATCTACTCTGATTTTATTAGTTATTCCCTGACTCATTTTTTCATTAAAAAAAAGTATTGCTTCTATTACTGTTAAGAATACCCTGTTAATATGACCTATTGAAGAATCAGATTTAAATGCTTCCATATTATCAAATATATTATTAGTTTCATACTCTTTTTTATATATTATCATAGAGATTTCAGAGATTAAAAGTTTTATCATTTTCGATAAACCCATTATATCTTCATCATCATTTTTTAGCATATTATTTTCTTTTTTCTGCAAATAATCGGCATATTGAAGTCTTAATATAAAAGCTATTTCCATAAGCATTTTAGATATTGCTGATGCAGTTTCAGAGTCTAGGAAGTTTTTACGATAATATGTTAATTTTACTATGTATTGTCGCAAATAATTTGATGTTTCTTTATTGGACATATTAATAATATTCTGAAGTATAGTTATTTCTTTATTAGCGATTTCTTTATTTGTAGAGAGGCAAAATTTGAATTTAGTGTAAAATTCTTCTACTTTTTTCAAAACTTATCCTTAAATATAGATATAATATTATACATTATAATATGATATTTTTCAATTATATTTTTTGTATATGCTTGTATTAAAATTATTATTAACGGTAATTTTTTAATTTTTTTAATAAAAAATATATAAATTATGATATACCCAATCTTTTTACAGCCTCTGAAATATGTTCTAATCCTATAATTTTTATTCCTTCTATATTTTTTACTTCTTTTAAAGCCCGCTTAGAAATATATACTTCTTTGAGAGAGAATTTTTTCATTTCTTTTATACGTCTTTCTATAAATCTTACAGGTCTTATTTCCCCAGAAAGTCCTAATTCTCCAATATAGGCAGTTGTTCTTTGAATAGATATTCCAGACATACTAGAAGCTATTGCCATTGCTATAGATAAATCGCTTGCTGTTTCTTTTACATTAAGTCCGTTTGCTATATTAATATATACATCTTGATTTGAAAGGTTTAGATGAGCACGTTTTTCTAGTATTGCTATTATTATAAGAAGTCTGTACTGATCATAACCTATAGTAAGTCTTCTAGGATAACCGAATGCACTGCTTCCCACCAATGCCTCTTCTTCTACGCAAAATACCCTGCTTCCTTCTATTACAGGGGTTATGACGCTTCCTGCAAATACTGCTTCGTTTAATCCTCTTGTAAATACTCTTGAAGGGTCTTTTACTTCCATTAATCCTTTTTCAGCCATTTCAAATATTCCGACTTCATCTACCGCTCCGTAACGGTTTTTTACGGCTCTTAATATTCTGTATATTCCTTTATCATCGCCCTCAAAATAAAGAACACAGTCTACTATATGCTCCAAAATTTTAGGTCCTGCTATAGTTCCTTCTTTTGTGATATGTCCTACCAAAAATATAGTTATATTTTTTAATTTTGCAGTCTGCATTAAAGCCCATGCACAGTTTTTTATTTGTGCTGGAGATCCTGCTATACTATTTGTTGAAGGGCTGTATACTGTTTGTATAGAGTCTATTATGGCAAGTGTAGGCGGATTATCTAATAATGTATTTATTATATTATCGCAGTTGGACTCTGATGATATTAAAAAGTCTGAGTCTTCTAATATCAGTCTGTCAGCTCTTAATTTTATCTGCTCAATAGATTCTTCGCCTGTAAAATAATAAACTTTTTCATTTTTGGCAATATTTGAAGCAGTTTGTAAAAGCAAAGTAGATTTACCAATACCCGGTTCGCCTCCTATAAGTATGACGCTTCCAGATACAATTCCTCCCCCTAAAACTCTGTTAAGCTCATCTATATTTGTTGATATTCTTGCACTTTCATTAGTTTTTATTTTTTTTATAGATGTTAATTGAGCTTTATCTGAAGAAACGGAAGTTCTTTCTCTTATAGCTTTATTTGTATTTTCTGTAGGTTCTGTAAAAGGTTTTAAGCTATTCCAAGAACCGCAGGAAGGGCATTTACCCATCCAATTAATAGTGCTTTCTCCGCAGTTATCGCAGACAAATATTGTGTTATTTTTCTTTGCCATATTTATTAATTATAGTTTATTTATTTCATCTACTGTAAGTCCTGTTAATTCACTTATCAATAAAATATCCATATTTTTATTTTTCATTCCTTTAGCTATTAATATAGATCTATTTTTTTCACCTTCTTCAATTCCTAGTCTACGCTCTTCCTCAAGCATTATTTGATTTCCATATAGGTAAGCCTCTCTTTTATCGTATTCATTCATCATTAATCTATCTTTAATAAAGTTATTATATCGTCTCTGTACTTCTTCCATTACAGGTTTTTCTTTTACTAATTCTGACATTATAACCTCCCTATTATCTTTTTCTTTCATTGTAAAGAATTTAAGCCAGCAATTTAAATCTGGTTTTAATAAATTATTATGAAATTTTTTAAGTTCAATTATATGTATTTGTAAATGATCTGTTAAAAGTCTTTGATTAACCGTATCATAAATCATATAGCAGGAATGTATATTATTACTGTTATCTAAATTAAAATTAAGAAGATTAATACTTATTACAGGAGTTAGTGCATCATATTTTTCGCCTTGCTTTAAAAGTTTACTGTAATTAGAAGCCCAATAATAAAGTATGCGTTCTGGAAATCTTGAATTGCCTTGAAGCTGAATTTCTATTATAACAACTGAACCATTTTGAGTTATGCACTTAACATCTGGGCGTCTGCCCACCTTCGGTGCTATAGTTTCTTTATCTTCATAGTTCTCCTTATAGTTAAATGGCGTCAAAATTTCAACTGATCTAAAAGTCTTCATTCCAACATCAAGCATTGTTGAATTAATAAAATCAAGCAATATTGCCTCACTTCCTTTATCAGAGAAAAGATATCTCACAAAATAATCATTTAATACATTAATGCCGTTTTTTTTATTCATAAGTTTATTATAACAAAACAAAATAATTTGTAAAGGAAGTTATTTTCCATTATGCTATATAAAACTGTTTGTAACTATAAATATATTATCACTTACTGTTAAACTTTTCAAAAATTTTCTCTCTTCTTTTTTTGTCGGAACTCCATAACATAAGCCCGAACACTATAACAGCAATAGGAAGCATAACTATATTTATTACTCTTACAAATAGTTTTACAGTCTCTGGTACTTGATAAGGAGGATTATATATAGCTCCTTTTCTTCTTATGCTCATAAGTCCGTTATCTCCTACCATATAATCAACTAGATTCATTAAGAAAATTTTGTTTGCACTATAGGCACTATTTTTAGCCATTTCATAAGAACCTACTGCTATAACTTTTCCGCTTGTAGTGGAGTTAATTCTGTTTATATCATTATTAATATTGTTTTGAGTATTATCTGATAACGGTATATCCTTTCCTTCAAATGCACTGTTCATCTTTCCTTCAAATACAGAAGCTAATAATCTTTTTGATAATTTACTTGAATCAGTAGGCATTCCAGTCATAGATGCAGTGAAGTTCTCCGTTTCAACCCAGCTTTTATCGCTTGTGTAAATTAGAGGCGTAACTTTTATATCTGTATTATTTGTATTTGTGATAATTTCTGATGATATAGGAGTAAGCATTAAATTAATACTTTTAGTTATATCACTTTTGGCATTGATATTTTCTGCAGCTATTAAAGGTATATAGTACATTTTTTGTTCCGGCATACCTTGCTGTAATTGTGCTTTATATGAATTATCATCAAATATCATGTTTTCTGCTACAGTAAATCCGTAATTAGGAAGTATTTCATTAAGTCTGTTTGTAACAGGTATAAGTTTAGGTCCGTACATCTGAGCAGCAGGATCGTCTTGATTTATTTGTACGCCGTTAAGCATAAATAGTACAGGTTTTCCGCTCATAATGAATTGATCTAGTTTATATAATTCATAGTCGCTGAATGCAGTTTTGCTTCCTAAAACTATTAAAGCGTCTATATTAGAAGGTATATCATTTAAAGAAATATCAACTGCTTCAAAATTATAATTTCCTTCTATCTCTGATACATACTCGCTTACACTATCATATGCATCATTAGGATTTCCGCCGAATTGAGGAGGTATAGTTATATAGTTTGCTTCTTCATGACCTTGTATATATCCTATAGTGGCTTTAAGTCCTAGCATACTGTCTATATTTTTTGATATTTCATCTTTTATTTGGTCAAAAGCTCCGTATAAGATATATGATGTAGAAAGATGTCTTATATCATCTCCGTTTTCTAAAACTAATGAGAAATAAGCACTTCCTTTATTTGCTACTATATTTCCGTTTGGGTCTTTTATATCATTCCATTCTATCTTTTCTACATTTAATTTTTTTATCAATTCTTCATTTTCTTTATTAGGGTTTGTCATGTCTACATTAATAAACTTTACTTTGTTCATTAAGTCTTTATTTGCTTCAGCAACTGCCTGCATAATAGAGTCTGGTATAATTTCCATTGCTCCTATTTGAAGAAGATCATATATTTCAGGAGACGATATATAATAAACATTTAAATTGTTTTCAAGTCTTTTTAATCTGTCATTTTTATCCATCATCTTTCTTATGATAGTATCTATATTGTATTCTAATCCTTCAGTTGACTGAATAAAAGGTATAGTCTCTATAGAGTCGCCGTATATAAAAGAAAGCCCCATATACGCTACTTTAGTCTGAGTTTGATCTTTTTCTAAAACACTTATTTGAGTTGGATTTATTCTGTATTGAGAAGCTAATTCAGAATGTTTTGATGCGTCTACTACTTCAAAACTTATATTTTTTCCTCCAGCTGTTTTGTATCCTTCAAACAAATCTTTTACGTATTTCTCGTAAGTTGAAAAAGGAGGCGGAAGATTTGGTGTAACAAAAAACTTTACACTCATAGGCTCTTTTAAATTTTTAACCAAATTTTTGCTTTCTTTGCTTAGAGAGTATACTTTATCTTTTGTTAAATCTATCATTGGAGTGAATTGATTAATGATAGCATTTATCAGTATTATAATTACAACTATTAATGAAAATGTTATTATTCTGTCTTTTTTCTTTGTCATGTATTACCTGCTCATTAAGTGTTTTTTATTTAATTAAAATATTTTGGATTAAAAAGTATATTATATATTAACATTATTATTTGTCAAAATATATAAAGTATAAACCCAAAAATATATTTTTTGTAATAATTTTTATATCAATACTTGACATTTTTTTCTTGTGTGATATAATAACTATCACTTGCCCAGTTAGCTCAGTAGGTAGAGCAAAGGACTGAAAATCCTTGTGTCTAGGGTTCGATTCCCTGACTGGGCACATTCCTTTTATTTCCCCCAAATCAAAATAATCTATTTGCTATTTTAATAATTAATTTTATCCACTTGACAATAACTTTTAATGCTTTAAAATATTTTTTATTAAAATATATAGCGGTAAAATATGAATATAGAAAAAGAAATGACAAATTACATTAATCCAATCTATGAGGATAATCATATAATAGTGGCAGTTAAGCCTCCTAATATACCCGTGCAGGGTGATATAACAGGGGATTTATCTTTTTTTGATAATATAAAAGATTATATAAAAATAAAATACAATAAAAAAGGAAATGTATTTTTGGGTCTTGTTCATAGATTAGACAGACCAGTATCTGGGATAATGGTTTTTGCCAAAACTTCTAAGGCTGCTTCAAGATTAAGTGAGGCTATAAGAGATAGAAAGTTTGAAAAGACTTATTATGCTGTTGTTAATGGCATACTTTTAGATAAAGAGGGTATGCTTGAAAACTATCTTATAAAAAAGACAAATAAATTGGGCAATATTGCTCAGGTGGTTTTTGAAAATACTAAAAATGCCAAAATAGCAAAATTAAAATACGAAGTTATAAAAGAAGACTTGATAAAAAATTTGAGTTTATTAAAAATAGAGTTAGAAACAGGAAGATTTCATCAAATAAGGGTTCAGCTTTCAAATATAGGGCATACCATATATGGAGACAGGAAATACGGAAACTATATAAAATATGACAGAGATAATGTTCCTTTAGCCTTATTTGCCAAAAGTTTGAGATTTCCGCATCCTACAAAAGATGAATATATCTATGCCGAGGCAGATTTACCTAATTATAATCCTTGGAATATATTTTTATGATAATTATGAAAAAAATTGTTTTTGGTACTTGACAAAAAATAATAATATGCTATTATATACAAACATTCAAATGAATGAAACAAACGGGCCAATAGCTCAGTCGGTAGAGCATCGCCCTTTTAAGGCGGTTGTCGAAAGTTCGAACCTTTCTTGGCTCATATAGAGTTTATGTTCTATTTATATTTAATATGCCGGTGTGGTGAAGTGGCTAACACACAGGATTTTCATTCCTGCATTCGCGGGTTCGAAACCCGTCACCGGTTCATTTCTTACCATACTTGAGAGAGTATGGTTTTTTTATATTTTTTTATTAATTTATGTTATCAGTTACAAAAAATATCAATAATTGTATTGACAATTTTAATAGTTTACTATATCTTCTTTTTTAGATTACTATATATAAAAATTTGGAGAGAAATATGTATATATCTAAAAGAATTCAAAGGCTTAAAACTTCGCCTGTAAGAAAGTTAAATCCATATGCTGAAGAAGCTGTAAAAAGAGGAATAAAAATATATCATCTTAATATAGGACAGCCTGATATTGAAACACCAAGCGTATTTTTGGAAGCTATTTCTAAATATAAAGGAAAAACTCTCAAATACGAGAATTCAAGAGGTATGAAGCCGCTTATCAATAAAATTCAAGAGTATTATGATAAATTAGGTATTCATTATGAAGAAAATGAAATTACTATTACTAACGGCGGAAGTGAAGCAATATTATTTAGTTTGCTTGCTATTTTTGATGAGGGTGATGAAATTTTGGTAGCAGAACCTTACTATGCTAATTATAATAGTTTTTATGATGTTCTTGATATCAAACGTAATGCTGTTAGAACTTATGCTGAAAATGGCTTTCATCTTCCTAATCGCGATGAGATAGAAAAACATATTACTCCAAAGACAAAAGCATATATGTTCTCTAACCCTTCAAACCCTACTGGTGTTGTATCTACTAAAGAAGAGCTTGATGATATAGCTTATCTTGCTAAAAAACATAATATGTTCATCATAAGCGATGAAGTATATAGAGAATTTGTTTATGGAGAGAGAAAAGCAATCAGCTTTGGTACTTATAAAGATTTAGCTGATAATGTTGTAATAATTGATTCTATATCAAAAAGGTTTTCAGCATGCGGAGCTAGAATAGGCTGTATAATAAGTAAAAACAAAGATTTCAGTAATGCTGTATTTAGAGAATGTCAGGCTAGATTATCTGCTCCTACACTTGAGATGGTTGGTGCTGCTGCTTTATATGATTTACCAGATAACTATTTTGAAGCTGCTAGAAAAGAGTATGACAATAGAAGAAAAATATTATTTGAAGAGCTTACAAAGATGGACGGCGTAGTAATGAAAGAACCTGAAGGTGCATTTTATGTACTTGCAAAACTTCCAGTAAAAAATGCTGAGGACTTTGCTATATGGCTTTTAAAAGATTTTAATCTTGATAATGAAACTGTAATGTTTGCTCCTGGCGAAGGTTTTTATGCTACTGAAGGTTTGGGTAAAGATGAAGTTAGAATGTGTTATGCTTTAGAAGCTAAAGATTTGAAAAGATCTATGGAAATATTAAGACAAGGTTTAATAAAATACAAAAAAGAAGTAGAAAAATAATTTTTATATTAAAATTAAAAAAGGGGCTATTAAAAAATAGTCCCTTTTATTTATTATCAATTATTTTTATTAGTCAATTTCATTTATCACCTTAAAGAAATTATCTATTGTTTTCTTAGATATTAATTCTTTATTATAATAGTCTATTATATTATTTTTAAATAAACTTGAATAAAGAGCATCTTTATTTTTTTTATCTATTTTGTAAATTTGTTTGTCTTTCTCACTAAATAAATCTTCTATTGTAACAAAATTTGTATTTATATCTGTAAGCTGTGTTACTTTGAGATTTGTATTTTTAGCGAGTTCTTTAAATTGATTAGCAGAGTTATCACCGTCAATTAATATAGAAGGATTTTTTGATATATTGCATAATCCTTCTATTATGATATTTTTTTGCTTTTCATCATTTTCTCTTCCTATACCATTAATAGGCATGAATGCTATATCTATTTCTTTATTTTCTATATATTCCATAAGTATTTTAAATGCTGTAAAATAATTATAATCTGTAATGCCTTCTACATATATCAGTTTTGTATCTCTGGTAATATCTATATGTTTTATACCGAATGCATTTATAATTTTTTCAAGAGTATCTGATTTGCCGTAAGTTGCAGAGAAGTCGTTTTCTATTTTTATTCCTATACCGTCCTGTTTTATTTCAGCTATTTTTAATTCGTCTAAATAATTTATATCAGCAAAATATGGAATTTGAACAGATGTTATAATTGTAACTCCATTGTCTTTTGCAAACTGTTTTAAAAATTCTCTAAGTTCTTTTATTACTGGTACCGATAAATGCTGCTCTGGTTCATCTATTATAATAATATCGCCTTTTTTAAACTCATTATAGTTCAATGTGTTGAAAAATAAACTGAAAAACCAATTAAATCCTTCAGATTCATTTTCTAAATTTGTAAGTCCGTTTTTGCTTTCAAAATATATTTTTATGAATTCTTTTTCTAATGATATCTTAAAACTATAATCACTATTTGATTTGTATAATTCATTGTTTGATATATATAAATCATTAAATCTTTTGGATATAGTATTTTCTAATATTTTATTTATCTCATTTTCTGTTTGTTTTGCAAATGCTACATCAGATAGTATATTGCTGTAATTATCTGATATATATTCATACATTTCCATATTATTGGCTGATTTAAATAAAGAATATAGAAAATTAGATTCTTTAATAAAGTTTTTACTATTATTTTTTCGGTTATGTTTTGAAATTGAGTTTTCATTTTTTTTGTAGCATGATACTACAAGTTCATCACTTTTTATATTGTTTTTATGAACATATACTTGAGAGTTTTCTATACCGTCAATTTTTATTAATATATCTGTTAAATATTGTAAATCACTATTATTTATTTTATCTTCGTCTAGTAAGATATTATAATAATTATTCCATTTATCAAGTTCATAATATTCTGTTTTAAGTATGCTTATTAATAGTTTTAATTTATCTATTGTTTGATTTTCTTTATATTTAGAAATTATATCCAAAATCTTTTCTGAAGAATAATCTAATATATCATTAAAATTTTCTTCTTCATTATTATCAGTTTTTATATTATTATCAATATTATAATTATTTTTATAAATATAAAATAGCTCATTATCTTTATACACTTCATCATCGCTTTTAAATATGTAATTAAGTATTTTATATATATAATTTTTTTTCAAAACAATATCATATAAATCTTTGTTTTCTATAACAGTCCATACAATATTTTTATTTTGAGCATTACCTTTGTATATGATTCCTTCATCAGTTTCTATAAATATTGAAATTTCTGGTTTACAGTTTATAAAGCCTTCTATTTTGGGATTATCTCTTTTATCATCTATACAGCCTGTAAAAGCTTTTTCTACTGCAGAAAGTATATTACTTTTTCCAATGCCGTTAGCTCCTATTATACTTATTAAAGATCCCTGTTTCATATCTCCGTTAAGATATAATCTTCCATACTTTAATTCATTTTCTTTACTTCGTTCATCTTCATTTTCTAATACTGGGTTAATGTTCCTAAAGTTTTTTATTGTTAAATACCTTTTCATAATTCTCCTCCACATTTTATTTAAGGTGAGATATTTTAACTTATATATTCTTATGTTGCAATAGTTTTATTTGATAATATATTTTATTTCAAAACCACTTGACAAAGTTAATTATGAAAATTATTTAATTTTAAAACTATAAATATTAAAAAAATTGAGTTTTGAAACAAGTCTAATAAATAATTTCAATATATTAAATTATTTATTATTAAAGGAATATAAAATATAATATTAGGATTAAAAAGTTAAATAATTTTGTATTTAAAAATGTTTTTAAACAAGTATAATTATATCATACAGAAAAATCAGATTTATATTTTGAAATAATAAAAAATAATTTTAAGCTATAGTTAATAAAAAATATAATTAAAAACATACAGCTTAAAATTATTTAAATTAATTAAATTTTATCAATACTTGAATATTTGTTTACAATGTCAGAAACTTTTTCTATATTTTCAATACTTTCTCTATTTACTAAAAACTCTCTTCCTATTTCTAAACATATCCAATCAAGCCTTGCTCTTTCTTTTAAATCTTCTATTGAAGCAATATCTTTATTTTTAGCAAGTCCTAAAGTTCTTCTTATAAGTACGCAGCCTGCAAAACCAATAGCATCTTTAAATATTCTTTTTAATACAGTTTTTATATACACTTCAGAATGTTTTTCTCCTTCATCATAATTCCAATAGAGCGGTTTAGTTTCTTTTAAGTGCTTTTTCAATAATTTTTCAAATTTTTCCAAAGTACCTGTTATCATATATTTAGCAGTGTCAAAAAGCCATTTTCTAAACTCTATTGAATTAGTACCGAGTCTTTTTTGATGATATTCCTGAGATATGTAAGCCATAAAAAAGTTAGCACTTGCTTTTCCTATATCAAAACCTATAGGACCATAAAATGCAAATTCAGGGTCTATTACATAAGTTTCTTCTTCATTACCCATAAAACTTCCCAAATGAAAATCACCATGAAGTAATGCCTCTGCTTTTGTCATAAACGCATATTTCATTTCAGCAGCTGCTATTTTTAGCTTAAAATCTCTTTGAAATTGTTTTACTTTTTCTATATTTAATTCTTCATAAAATACATTAGTTTCATTATCTTCAAAAGGGTGAGTAAAAATAAAATCCTCTGTTAAACTACATAGTTCGGCATTCATGTATTCAGAGACAAGAGCCTTTTTTGTTTTGCTGTCTAAATAATAATCGGATGTGAAAAATAATGTTTTTGAAAGAAAATCGGTTAAATCTTCTGCAGCTTTTGGAAATTTTCTTCCGTTTATTATTTCGCCTCTAAGCACTTTATGTTTATTTAGATTCTGCATTATAACAACGCACATATCATCAGAATCATAATATATTTTAGGTACTAAATTTGGACATAATTTGTATTGTTCTTTAAGTGTTTTTATTTCTATTTTCATTCTGTCTTTTTCTAAAGGATAATTTTCTCCTACACATCTTAAAAAAGGTACAGACTGTTTTAATATTACAGTTTCCTTATCATTGTTTTTATTTGTAATACTGTATACATAATTTAAGTTTCCATCTCCAATTTCTGTTATAACTAAATCATCAAAACTCGAGAATATATTTTTCATTTCATCAATTGTTTTTAAATAGTCTGATATAGTATTAATATTTAATTGTTTATAAGCCATATTTATATCTCCTTTATATATTTTATCTATCTACTTAGAAGTGCTTTTAAATTTTCTGTATAAGGCGGTTTTATTATTCCTTTTTCAGTTATAAATCCTGTTATAAGTTCATTAGGAGTAACATCAAAAGCTGGATTTCTTACCTTCATATCTAAAGGTGCAGTTTGTACTCCTGCAAAATTAATAATTTCTTTAGCGTCTCTTTCTTCTATTATTATATCATTACCAGTTTTGGTATTTAAATCGAATGTTGTAGAAGGACATGCTATATAAAAAGGTATATTGAAATATTTAGCTAAAATAGCAACTCCCATAGTACCTATTTTATTTGCAGCGTCTCCGTTTTCAGCAACCCTGTCGCAGCCTACTATTACCAAATCAACAAGTCCTTTTGACATTATAAAAGCAGCCATATTATCGCATATTAAAGTAACATCTATTCCAGCCTCCTGAAGTTCAAAACTAGTTAATCTAGCTCCTTGAAGAAGCGGTCTTGTTTCATCAGCATATACTCTTATTTTTATTCCTTTCTGATGAGCTATATACATAGGGGCAAGTGCTGTTCCTATTCCGCTTACAGCGAGTCTTCCGGCATTGCAGTGAGTTAGTATTCCGCAATTATCTTTTAAAAGCTTTGAACCATATTCTCCTATTTTCTGGCATATACCAATATCTTCAGAATGTATTTTTTTTGCCTCTTCTTCTAGTATGTTATATAGTTCTAAAGATGATTTGTCTTTTTTGTTTTTTATGGTATTTATCATTCTATTTAAAGCGTAGCTTAAATTAACAGCAGTAGGTCTTGAAGAGTTCAAATATTTTGCTCTTTCTTCTACAAAGTTTATAAACTCATTAGTATTTAAATTAGTTTTATTTTTTAAGTTTATAAGCAAAGAATATGCAGCAGCAACACCTATTGCAGGAGCACCTCTTACCTTTAATTCTTTTATCGCATTATAAGCCTCTTCTTCATTTGATAATTTTATTTCTTTTACTGTTATGGGTATTAACGTTTGGTCAAGTATATACAATTCTTCTCCAGTCCATCTTACAGTAGGTATATTTTTACTTTGCATAAAAAACTCTCCGAATAGTTTATGTATTATAATAAAGTATAGTAAAATGATTTTTTAATTTCAATAACTTATTTAAGATAAATTACCCTGACAGCTGCTTCCTTCTCCAGCAGTACATCCGTAACAGTAGTCTTCAACTGGTATATTATTATCTTTAAAATCATCAATAGTTAAATCGCCTATATAATAAGATTTTCCATTCTGTGATAAAAGATTTTTCATTTGGTTAAAATCGCAGTCATAAACATTGCCGTCATATCCTATATTAATGGTATCAAGACACATTACTTTAAACGCATTTGAGGCATTAAAATTATCTTCAAGGAGTTTCATATATGCTTCATATTTATTATTTTTCTTTAATTTTTCTTCAAATCTTCCTATGGGTATATTTGCTATTGTGTATAGATTATTAAATACTATATTATGATCATTTTTTAAATTTATTTTATAATCTTTTTCAAGTTCTTTTTGAGAAGAAGGTAAATAATCGTCCAAAGGATTATAAACTAAATTTATTATCAAGTTTTTATCTATACCGTATCCTATTGAGTTTAGATACTTAAGCATATTTATACATTTTTCATAAGTGCCGTTTCCTCTTTGTTCATCTACATTTTCTTTAGTGTAGCATGGAAGAGAGGCAGTTAATTCTACATTATTTTCTTTGAAAACATCTATAAGTTCTTTTTTATCTTCTAAAATAGTTAAATTTGTTCTTAATATTATTCTTTTTACATTTTTTAATTTTCTAAGCTCTTTTATAAAATATTCTATAAACTCTGATTTTTCAGGAGCTCCTCCGGTAATATCAATATCAATTTCCTTACCGCAGTTTTTTATAAATTTTAAGCAGTCATCTATTACTTCTTTTGTTATAGTTTCTGTTCTGTTTTTGTTAGCATCAACATGACAGTGGGTACAATTTAGATTACAGCCATACCCAGTATTAATTTGTATTGTTTTAATTTCTTTTTTATTTAGTTTAATTGAGTATTTCTTTAACATTTCTGAAAAATGCATTGTGATTCCTCCGTAAATATTTTATTAATATTGAATAACAAGTATAATAAATAATATTACTATACTTGTTAATTTTTTTTAAATTGTTTATATGATTGTTTTATTTGTAATTAATTATATAAAATAATAATGATGATAATAGTTTTGAATTGCTTTTATAGATTCACGATCTAATTAAATTAAAATAAGAGGGATTTTATTTTTATAATGCAGTGTTTTTTGTTTATAAAAATTATATTTCATAATAAAAAATAATAAAAATTATTTCGCTAATGCTTTAGAAAACTCATCGTATCCTGCATCTTTTAAATTATTAATGTTAGTAAATCCTAAATCAGCCATTATTTGAGATGCCTGACCAGAGCGGTTTCCTGTTCTGCAGAATAATAGATATTCTTTGCTTTTATCTAATGTTGATACTTTTTCTTTGAAATCAGCTGCTTTGAAATCTATATTAGAAGAATTTTCTATAGTACCTGTTTCTTTAATTTCATCTGGAGTTCTAACATCTATTAGTATGATATCAGGATTAGATACTATTAGAGCTGCCGCCTCATCTACAGTTAGATTTTTGTAGTTTACAGCTTCAGAGGTTTCCTTTTTTTGACAGCCTGCCATTAATAATATAACAGATAATAGTGTGAAAGTGATAATAAGATTTTTTTTCATGTAATTCTCCTTAAAAATTATATAAAATTTTTTATATAATATCATAGAGAGAATTATAGTCAATTAAAATTTTATTTATGCTTTTTATTAGTATTAGTGATAAAATAATTTCTTTATCTTTTTGATAAAAAATTGTAAATTAATATAGCATTATTGTTAATAGTAGTGTATAATATTTAACAAATTTTTTAAATGGATAGGATTATGAAATTAAGATTATCAAAAAGAGCATTACAAGAAGATTTTCAGACTAGTTTTGTTAAGATGATTTTAGAAGTAGCTGCTAAAGGTAATTTGATATCATTTGCAGGAGGATTGCCTAATCCGGCTTCTTTTCCAGTAGATGAAATAAAAGCAGCAGCTATTAAAGTATTGGAAACTAAAGGCAGCTATTCTTTGCAGTACAATAGTGCTCAAGGATATGAACCTTTAAGAGAGTTTATAGCCAACAGGTACAGAAAACAAGGCGTTAATGTAGAGGCTAAAGATATTCTCATTACAAATGGTTCGCAGCAGGCATTAGACATTATTTCTTCATGTTTGGTGGATCCAAGTGATACTGTTTTAGTTGAAGATCCGTCATATTTAGCAGCTTTGCAGTCATTTCATCTATATAATCCTAATATTAAAACTATTGATTTGAATGAAGACGGTGCAGATATAGAACAATTAAGAGAATCTATGAATAAGTATGACCATAAATTCTTTTATGCAGTTCCTAACTTTCAGAACCCAACAGGAATAACTTATACAAATGCAGTAAGAGAAAAGATAGCTGAAATAATGAAAGGCAAGGATACATTCTTTATAGAAGATAACCCTTATGGAGAATTAAGATTTAAAGGTGAGCATCAAAAATCTCTTTATACTTATTTAGGAGAACAGGCTATACTTTTGGGTACTTTCTCAAAAACAGTTTCACCGGGTTTAAGAATAGGCTGGATAGTATGCAGTATTAAAGATCTTATGGATAAAATGACAGAGTATAAACAGCTTATCGATATGCATACCAGCACATTTGTTCAGGTGGTTATTACTCAGTATTTTGAGGACAATGATTACGATGCCCATATCAAAAAAATCATTGATATGTATGGAAAACAATGCGGATATATGCTTGATGCTATGGATAAGCATTTACCTGATGATATGCATTGGACACACCCAGAAGGCGGTATGTTTGTGTGGGCTACACTTCCTAAAGGAATTGACGCAGTTGAGTTTTATAAGAATGCCGTTGAGGCTGGAGTTGCTGTTGTTCCGGGCGAGCCTTTCTATGAGGCTAAAAGAGGATTAGGTACTTTAAGACTTAATTATACCAACTCAAAACCAGAAGATATTGATAAAGGTATGTCTATCTTAGCAAAAGTTATTAAAGATATGCGTAAATAATATTTTTTATGATAAAAATTATATGAGGGGCTTTTATAAAGCCCCTTTATTATTGCATAATTATTAATTTTATATTTGAAAATATGTAAATTTTTATAGACATCATACAGGTATGAAGTATATAAAAAATTGTAATATATATCTAACATATGTTTTAATTATTTTACAATATTTTAATGTATTCATTAATTAATAAAAAATATTGCTTTTTTATTTAACCTTTTTTCGATATTAACTGTTTATATCGTATATGATTGCCTCTCATATATAAAAATCTAAACACTATATTAAAAAAAGGAAAAAAGTATGATTAAAAAAATTAGTTTATTTTTATTATTATCATTTGTTTTTGCTAGTTTTGTATACGGACAAACAGCTAAATCTACATTAGACGGTTTATCACAATCATATAACGGGGAAATGAATGCTTCTGCTTCTTATGCTGAATATGCTAAAGCAGCAAAAAATAAAAGCGTAGCAGCTATGTTTAGAGCAGCTTCTGCAGCTGAAGCTATACATGCTAAACTTTTAAATGAGATTGCTCTTTCTTCTAAATTATCATCAACTCCTTTAAAAGCTACAATCAATGCTGTAAAAACTTCTTCTGATGTTGATAATTTAAAAAGCGGTATAGCTGGCGAAACTTATGAATATACAAAAATGTATCCTGCATTCAGTAAAGTAGCTTCTGCTGAAAAAAATAAAAATGTTGCTGATTTAATGAACAGAACAGCTGCTGTAGAAAAAACTCATGCTAGTTTATATACTAAAACTATGCAGGACTTAAATGCTAATAAAACTTTACCAGAAGGATATTATTTATGTCCAGTTTGCGGATATATAGAAGCAGGAAGTGCTCCTAGCAAATGTCCTTTATGTAATGCTACAGCTAGTTCTTTTCAAGTTTTTAATTAATTAAAATTATAATTGTTCAATTTACTAAAAGAGGCAAAAGAAGCATTGATAATAATTTTATTATCGATGCTTTTTTTTATTATATACAAATTATAACTTGAAAAAATATCAATAGCCTATATAATATTTTCAATAATTTTTTAATCGGAGAAATAAATGTCATATATGAATATTATAATAATAGCTTGTGCTGTTATAGTTGTACTTATTATACTTTTAGTTTTAATGAAAAAATCTAAAAGCAAACCTAAGGTGTCTTTAACTAGTGCTAAAAGTAAATTTTCATTATCATCTCTTTTTAATACTTCATCTATTAACGATGAGTTTTTTGCAAGTTTGGAAAATACATTGATAACGGCCGATGCAGGAGTGGAAACTACAAAAGATATTATTTCAAAATTAAGAGAAGCTATAGAAAAAGAAAATATAAAAGAGCCTTCAGAAGCAAAAAAATATTTAAGGGAAATTTTAATATCAAAGTTTATATCTAAAAAAATAGAATTAAAAGATAAAAATATACTTTTTATAGTTGGAGTAAATGGTGTTGGAAAAACTACATCAATAGCAAAATTAGCCAATATACTAAAAAAAGATCATAAAGTAATACTGGCAGCAGCAGATACATTCAGAGCAGCTGCAATAGAACAGTTAGAAGAGTGGGCTAATAGGCTTTCTGTTACAATAGTAAAAGGTCAGCAGGCAGGAGACCCGGCAAGCGTATTGTTTTCAGCTTTAGATAAAGCTAAGGCTGCAAATGCTGATATTGTAATAGTTGATACAGCTGGAAGATTTCATAATCAGGAAAATTTGGTAAGACAGCTTGAAAAAATGAAAAAAATAGCTACTGAAAGATTTAGTGAATTTAATTTTATACCTATATTGGTATTGGATGCTAATGTAGGACATAATGGGATAGAGCAGGCTAAAGTTTTTACTAATGCTTTAAATATACAAGGTGCTATAGTTTCAAAATTAGACAGCACTGCTAAAGGCGGGGTTGCTATAAGTATAGCTCATTATTTATCTCTCCCTATATACTATGGCGGATTTGGTGAGAAGGTTGATGACTTTAAGGAATTTGATGCTGAAAGTTTTGTAGATTCTATATTGCAGTAAAAGTTATATTTAGGAGTTATTCTTATGCCTTTGACTATTAAACCTTCAGAAATTTTTGGTTCTGTTTATATTCAAATGAGTAAAAGTGATGCACATAGAGCTTTGATAGCTTCTGCTTTATCTAAAAGCCCCAATATTATAAAACCTTGGATTGATAATGTAAGTATCGACATAGAAGTTACTAAAGATGCCGTTTCTAATTTTGCTGATTTAGAACTTATTGATGACGGGCTTAAAGTTGTTCCAAAAAAAGAATATAAAAAAGAATTAACTATAGATGCAAAAGAATCTGGTACTAGTTTGAGGCTATTAATTCCTATTGTATCGGCACTTGGGCTTAACTGCACTTTTATAGGTTCTAAAAAGTTATTTTCAAGACCTATGGAAGTATATAAAAATATATGGAAAGAACAGGGACTAGAGTTTTCTCTTAACGAGGATTCTCTTAAAGTGTCTGGAAAATTAAAAAGCGGTGAGTTTAGAGTTGCTGGTAATGTAAGCAGTCAATTTGTAAGCGGGCTTTTATTTGCTCTGCCTTTATTAGAAGGAGATTCTAAGATTGTAATAGAAGGGGAGCTTGAGTCGGCACCTTATGTTATGATGACGCTAAAAACTCTTAAACATGCTAATATAGAAACTCTGAGAAAAGGAAGCGATGTAATAGAGGTATATGGAAATCAGGAGTATTCTCTTACTGACTATGAAGTAGAATCTGATTGGTCACATGCGGCATTTTTTGCTGCTGCCGGGGCTTTAGGCGGAGAGGTTACTTTGTATGGGCTTAATAAATATTCTATACAGGGTGATAAGGAAATACTTAATATACTCAAGTTTATGGGTGCCCCTATAATTTATAATGATGATAATTCTATAACTATAAAAAAAGCAAACAGACTTAATGCTATGGATATAGATATTTCAAATATACCAGATTTAGCACCTATAATAACATCTCTTGCTTCTACGGCAAAGGGAAGAACAAAATTGTATAATGCCTCAAGATTAAGATATAAAGAAAGCGACAGAATAAATGATCTTAAAGACAGCTTTAGTAAAATAGGAGCAAAAATAGAAGTTACAGAAAATGAGATTTTTATAGAAGGAATAGAAAAATTAGAAGGAGGAAAAACAACTTCTCATAATGATCATAGAATAGCTATGTCCCTTGCAGTTGCTTCTATAGCTTCAAATAATCCTATCACAATAGATGATGCTCAGTCTATTAATAAATCATCTTTTAACTTTATAGAACAGTTTAGGAGTATCGGTGTTAATATGGTATTATAAAGTATTTAATATGCTTTTTAATAGTTCTAATTGTATGTAATTTGTTACTGGTACATTTTCATCAATTAGTTCTGAATGCCAAAATACTTTCTGCTGAGTTTCATACCATTTTAATATATCGCCTGATTCGCAGGCGTTACTTATATCTGATGAAGAAAACCATATTCCAGTGTCTATTTCTTCTTTTATTGCCTCCATACTGTTTCCATTAAGTTTTGATACAAACTTTACAGCTTCATCTATATGATCCTTTCTATAATCCATTGCTTTTAATATTGCTCTTGAAAATTTAGAAACGGTTTCCCTATGAGTATTTATATATTCTAAAGTTGATACAAAGCTGCTTGTTAATATAATTCTATCAGAATAATTAGTAATATCAGCAAGCATTTTATAATCATTAGTATTCAAATTAGTAGTATAAGGTTCCCAAGTTGATATAGCATCAACCTCTTTATTTATAAGAGCATTTTCCAAATTTGTAATATTAATATTTAATAAATTAATATCCTTTTTTGTAAGTCCTTCATTTTCTAAAGCTGCAAGCAGCATAGCCTCTCCGGATGTGCCAAAATGAGTAGCTACAGTTTTTCCTTTTAAATCTGAAATTGTATTTATATTGTTGTATTTAGCTGTTATTATTTTTTCACCCTTACTTATTCCATTTGGTATTAAAATTTGTGCTTTTCCATCTATTATTAAATTATGAGCAGCATGTCCAATGTAAGCAAAGTCAATTTCTTCTGATATCATAGACAAAATAGCAGCATGTCCGTTAAAAAATTCATGAAGTTCTGCATCTAAATTTTCTTCTTCAAAAAAACCTTTTTCTTTAGCTATGGCTACAGCAGAAGACCCTGCAAATTCGTATAAATATCCTATTCTTATTTTTGTTTTTGGGACTTTATCTTCTTTCTCTTCTTTATTAGAGCATGATATAATGCTAATCATTATAAAAAGAGTGTAAATTATTTTCTTCATAAAATTCTCCTTAATTTAAATTCTCAATTATTGACTCTGAATGCTAAAATATTTTCTGCTGAATTGTATGAAATAGTAAAAATAATATAATATAATATATTGTTTTATTCATATATAAAATCCAAATTATAAAGTTGATAGTATATTTTTTAATCTATCTAATTCTACATAATTAGTAATAGGTACATTTTCTTTAATAATTCCAGAATCTAAAAATGTTTTTTGCTGAGTATTATACCACTTTTCTATGTTTTTATATTTGCATGAATTTTTTAAATCTGCTGATGAAAACCAAACGGCAGTATCTATTTCTCTTTTCATCATATTTTCATCTTGTTCTGTTATTTCGGCTGTAATTTTTACTGCTTCATTTAAATTATATTTTCTATAATCCATAGCTCTTAATATTGCTCTTGAAAATCTTTCAACTGCATACGAATTATTCTTTATATATTTGGAAGTTGATATAAAACTGCTTATGAATACTGCTTCATTTGAATAATTTGTTATACTTGATATTACAGTGTATTGATCTGGTATAGAGTCAGTGATTTCTTTTGTATATGGAGACCAAGTAGATACAGCATCTGCTTTTTTATTTATTATCATATTGGCTAAGTTTGTAACGTTTACATTTAATAAATTTATATCTTCTTTTGTAAGTCCTGCAGATTTTAAAGCTATATTAAGCATTGTTTCTCCTGAGGTACCAAGATGTGTAGCTACAGTTTTTCCTTTTAAGTCTGATATAGTTCTTATATTAGTCCACTTACCGGATATTATTTGTTCAGCTTTACTTATTCCATTTGGAAACAATACTTGAACATATCCGTTTATAGCATGAGAATGAGCTCCGTTTCCTATATACGCAAATTCTATTTCATTTCCTATCATTGACAGTATTTCAGAGGGTCCGCTATAAAATTTTATTAATTGAGCATCTAAATTTTCATCTTCAAAGAATCCTTTTTCCTTGGCTATTGCAATCGCAGAAGCTCCTGCAAAATCTGCTAAATACCCCACATTTATTTTTATAATATTATCTTCATTATCATTTTTTGTATTATTACTGCAGGATAATATTGCAATAGTTATTAATATGTATATTATTTTTTTCATTATTAATTATCCATTGAAATATTTCTTTTTATTTCTAAATCTTAAACGAACAACCCTAAATAATGCTTCAGCTATAATATTTTTAGACATTTTAGATTGTCCGCTTCTTCTTTCATAAAATATAATAGGCTCTTCTTTTATTTTGTATCCATTGCTTTCAAAAGAGTAATTCATTTCTATTTGAAAAGAATAACCAGCTGAAATAATATTATCAAAATTCATTTTTTTTAATACTGAAGCCCTAAAACATTTAAATCCGCCTGTTATATCCATAATCTTTGAACCTAGTATAAATGCTGCGTATCTGTTTCCATAATACGATAAAAAAAGTCTTCTTAAAGGCCAATTTACAACACTTATTCCATTACAATATCTTGAACCTATAACTAAATCAAGTTTTTCTTTTTCTATCCTTTCTATAAACTTAACTACAAAATTAGGATCATGAGAAAAGTCAGCATCCATTTCTATTATATAGTCCGGATTATATTGAAATGAATGTTTGAACCCAGCGATATAGGCAGGTCCAAGTCCTTCTTTTTTATCTCTTTTTAATAGATGAACCCTCTCATTATTCAAATATTTTTCTACGATAGTAGCAGTTCCGTCAGGACTATTGTCATCTACAACTAAAATCTCTATATATTCAGGAAGATTTAATACGGTATTTATCATATTTTCTATATTGTCTTTTTCATTGTATGTTGGAAGTACTATAATCGCTTTCATTTATTATCTGTTATCCTTCTATTTCTATTTTGTATAGTTTCTATTTTTTTTATTTTGTTTGCGTTTCTTTTTATGTGATTATCTATATTAAACATTATGTAGTTTACATATCTTAAATTTGATGCTGCGGGGTCTATAATATTTTTATATGAAAATACTTCATTAGAATCTACTTTATAAAATACTATATCTCCAAATAATATTATATCATTATCTTCTATGGCATTATCCATTCCTATTAAATTTATTTTTACTCCTATGGATATAGAAGAATCTATAATTTTGTATCCTACTATATAAGAGTTTTCATAATCCAATTCCATATCTAATGTGTCTATTAAACTTTTAAAAGTTTTTATTTTCACTTCTTTATTTCTATATTTTACTATTATATTTTCTTTTATATCGCCTTCTTCAAAATGAAATGTAATCTCCTGCATTTGATTAAAAGGCTGCTTAATTTTAAATTTTGAAATAAGTGTTTTTGATTTTTCTATATCATCTTTTGACATTTCTATTGGGCTTGCTAAGGATAATTGATACTGCTTATTTATTTTATATATTTCATAATCTAATGTATAGAATGCATTCTCTTTTCTGCTGTATTTTACATGTTTTAGTATTTTACCATTTTTATTGTAGATAGTCCATATAAACATATCAGCTAGTACATTCATAATATAATTGTTAGCAAATATTTCTTTCCAGTCTTCAACGCTCCATTTTTTTCCGGTCATTAATGCTTTGTATAATCTGTTTAATTGGAATTTATAGCATATTTTTATATGATTTTTTATACTTGTAAATTCGTCTAAAATATTTTTATCTAAACTGCTGTATTTGTCTAATTTATTGATGCATTTATTAATGTTATTATCTAGTATTTTCTCTATATTTAATTTTTCATTTAAATATATAGTAAAAGAATATTTATCATCTTTAAGAGTTTTTGTTCCGTTTAAGTCTATTCCGAAATCAGGTATTATTTTATCACTTAATTTATCTTCAGATATATTTAATCTTTTAGCAACTGATTTAAATGCTAATTTTGATGTATTTTTTATTTGAAAATATTTAAAGTTGCTTGATATATAATCAATAACTATAAGAGAATTAATGCTTCCATTAGAAGCCAATGCTGATATAGCATAATTAGCAAGGGATATTCTTCCAGATTCGCACCATTCTTTTATTTTATAAACTACCTTATCTATTTTATATTCATTTTCATACACCAAATATGGTATCATTACATATTTATAAGAGGTATCAGCACCCTCATGAATCCATTTTTCATATACATTTTTTATTACTGTTATAAATGAATTAAAATCAAAATATGATATAATTTTATCCAAATCTTTTATTTTTATAGGATTTTTTAATCTTGAATATTCTATATAAATATATTTCATTACTATAACTGGAATATTTTGATTAGTGTCTTTGCTTAAAACACCATAGAGCATAGATTCATCTATACATAAAAGATTTTTCTCATATTTTTTATTGTAGTTTTTATTAACAAAGTTTACAAGACTGCTTATATCTTTAAAACCAGAATTAATAATCTTTTTATTTTTCCATTTTTTCAATATATCTTTTGCAAGATCACTATTTAAACCTTTTAAGTATTCATATGATTCTTTTTTCTTTCGATTAATAATTTTTATGGCAGCTTTTCTTATTTTTTTTGACTTGTTTTCAAGTAAAGAACATAGTACCTTACTTGAACTAAAATTTATTTCTTTGCTGTAGAGTTCATTCAAAAATGGTATGAAATTTTTACTGTTTTTTGTTATTCTTTTTATAAAATTTTTATTTGAGAATAGGTTTTCAAAATAATCGCTGTTATTTTTTATAAGAGAGTAGAAAAAATTATTAAACTCTTTATTTTTTATTTGTACAGCAAATGAATCATAATATGATATTCTGTCATTATAAGAATAGAAAAATATATATGATATGATAATATCTGATAAAGTTATGTCAAATCCGTTTAAATAATCAAGACTTTCCTGATATGTTGTATTGAATCCTTCTTTTTCTGTTAATATTAAATATATTAATGCTTTATAATTATTAGTCTTTAATATAATATTTAAAAGTCTTTTTGCTTTTTTGGAATATTCGGATAATAAAAGTATATAGTATATTCTATAGTTTGTAAGAAGCGATTTTTTTATGAAAGAAATGTCATTAGAATTAGGAGCTTTTTTCAAATTATATGGGGCATATGGTCTTAAAGCACTAAAGTATCCGAAAGCTGATTTTTTTACATGAAATCTTTTAATGAGATCATATCTTTTATCATCTTCATAGATTATATCATCATTAATAACTGTAATACTGTTTGGGGTACCTAAATGTTCTACTATATTGTATTTAGCATAATAAGAGTCATATATTTTCTGCATAAGCAGATCTATTTTCTTTTCTGCTATTTTTATATTAGCTTTTTCATCTCCTTTTTTTAAGAGAATAGCAGTTAATATTAAATATATTCCGCAGTTATTGCTTTTTTCTAATTTTGAATAGAGAGTATAGAAATAATCTCTGTCTTTGCTGTATGTATAATTGGCTTCTCTTAGAAAATCTAGTGCATATATATCATTGTCTACTATTCCTCTGTTAATTATGCATATTTCTTTTTCTAAGTTATAGCCCTCATATCTTCTGCTAAATAACGAACTATTAAATTTTTCCATAAAAAACTCTTAATTGTTAATTAACTTTTATCTAATTATTATTATACTATTATTTATACAAAAAATAAATAGTATATATTTTATAAATTTTTTACAGCTAATTGTCCGCAGCCTGCTAAGATTTCCTGCCCTTGTTTAAATCTTTCTACTACTTCAATGCCATTATCTTTCAGTATAGACTTAAATCTTAATATAATATCTTTATTAGGTCTTTGAAGATGAGGAGCATGTTCTACCGGATTCATAGGAATGACATTTACTTTGAAAGGAAACTCTTTTTTCAAATTTACAAGTCTATAGGCATCATTAACAGAATCATTAACATCTTTTATAAGCACCCATTCAAAAGTTATCATTCTTTTTCCGTTTTTACTGTATCTTTTAAGTACAGCCATAAGGTTTTCAATAGGATATCTTTTATTAATAGGCATAATTTTATCTCTTACTTCATTTTTTAATGAATGTAAAGAAACGGCAAGACGGCAGTCTAAATCTTTTTCTATAAGCTGTTTTATTCCGACTACCTCGCCTGAAGTTGATATAGTAATATGTCTTATTCCCAAATTAAAGCCTTTAAAAGAGTTAATAGTTTCTATGGCTTTGAAAAGATTTTTGGTGTTAGCTAAAGGTTCGCCCATACCCATAAATACAATGGAATTTACCTTTTTTGTAACGGCCCTCATTAAAATAAATTCAGCAAGTATTTCATCAGCAGTAAGATTGCGTGATAAACCCATACTTCCAGTAGCACAAAAAGCACAGCCGTACCCGCATCCTACCTGTGATGACAGACAAAAAGTTACTCTATCTTTTTTTTGTAAAATAACAGATTCTATTTTTTTCTTATCGTATAATGAAATTAATAATTTTTTTGTTCCGTATTCATCTTCGGATATAGTTTCTATTTTAGAATTATGTATAAAATAGTTTTCATCAAGTAATGCTCTTAAATTTTTTGGTATATTGCTCATATCCTCAAAACTTACAGCATACTTTTTATATATCCAATCAAGTACCTGAGAAGCATGGAACTTTGGAAAATTATTTTCCTCACAGAATTTAGATAAATCCTCTTCTGAAACATTCATTATAGATATTTTTTTTGACATAGTTTTTTGTATATATTTTATTTTTTATTTAACTTATAACCTATAAGTTTTAATCAGACCCCTCAGCAGCTTTTTGTAGGCGGAGTAGGGGATTCTGATGCACTGTTTTTGGCTTTATAATCATTTACATAAAAGCCTTTTCCTTTAAATATGATACCGCTATTTAAAGATATCATTCTTTTAGCTTCGCTGCCGCATTCTGGGCAAGCAGCTTTAGCTTCTGCAGTTATTGATTGAAACTCTTCAAATTCATGACCGCAGTTTTCACATTTATATTCATAAGTCGGCATGATTTTTCCTCTTTAATTTTTAAAAATTAATTGCTGATAAATATATTATGTGAATAAAAATATGTCAAGTATATTTATTTACAGATTATATAAGTAATTGCTTATGAATAGATATACAGATAGACACAAACTAAAATTATAGTTATTTAATAATATCTTCATATCTTTCTTTTAAAATTTTCATATAGTTATGATATTTATTTGCAAGCATTAAATCAGGTTCTATTACATTATTATCGATTAAGGCGTCTCTAATTTCATCTAAAGAAACTTGCTTTTTTAGAAGAAGTACAGCAGATAAGGCAGCTCCCAAAGAAGCACCAGCTGAAGGCAGTATTTTTATAGGAGCTTCCCAAATATTTGATATTATTTTTACTATTTCTTTATTGTTTGAAACTCCGCCAGTAACAGCAAGATCTATTTTATTATCATCTCTGTTTTTATGTGTAAATTTGCTTAAATATATTTCTAATAATCCTAAAGAACTTAAAACTATACCTTTATAATCATCATCAAATGAAGGCTTTTCATAATATCTTTTTATAGGAAACGCCTTACTTATAGGAGCAGACTCATATTCTTTCTGCCAAAGCATTATTGGAAGATTATCAGCATTTGTTTCTAAAGATTTTTCAGCTTCTTTGTATGTTCTGTCATAGGAGTTCATAATTTCATCTAAAACTAAGCCTCCATTTGTTCTGCATAATATCATAAAAGGATTATCTATACCGTCATACATATTATTGGCAGCACCTGAATAATCTCTTGTGCTTTCATCTATATCAAGCATATAAACAAAACTAGTTCCTAATGATAATATATCGCCTTTATATAAAACTTTTGTCTGTGGATTATCACCGCTTCCTATACCAACTATACATTCACTATCAAAACCGTATCTTTCCATAAAGTATTCGGATATATAGCCTGCAAAACTAGATGGAGCATCGATTTCTCCTAATTTTTGCTTTAAATCAATTGATATAGTGTTTAATAATGTATCATTCCATTCTCTTTTATTATAGTCCATCAAACTTGTACCAGAGGCATTTCCAAAGTCAGTAGGTATATTGTCTTTAGCAGTTAATATTGAGGCTATAAATGTATTTAATAGAAATATTTTGTATGTATTTTCTGATAAACCTTTGTTATGGTCAAAATAGTATTTTATAACAGCACCTGTAAATCTAAGGGGAGAGTTTGAGGCTGTTATTTGTATCATTTTTTCTTTTCCGCCTGCTGCTTCTCTTAATTCATTGGCTTCTTTCTGTGTGCAGGAAGTTCTCCATATAGGTGTGGCATTATATGAATATGAGTCTTTAAACATATCCATTAAACTTTGATTTGCTGATGATTTATCTCTTAACTTCTCTAAATTATATTTATATTTTTCAGACAAATAAACATGTCCATGCTGCTGTGCTGATATTTGTATTGCTTTTATATCTTTTATACTGCATTTTTGTTTAAGTTCATCAAATGCTTTATTTAGTGCCGCCAAAAATATATTAGGGTCTTGTTCGGCTTTTCCTCTTACATTAGAATAAATTAAAAGTGTATTTTTATTCATAGACGTTTTTTTTATTTCTTCTAATGAGTTAAAAGCTATAGATATATTTAATTCATTTTTTTTAGTTTCATAATTTAAAATACTTAGAGTTACACTTTGAGTGCTTAAATCTATTCCCAATGTATACATTTTTACTTCCTGATATTTTATAGATTGATTGTATTATTTTTTATGATATGTATTATTTATATAATTTTTTTATTATTTTTAGCATGTTCTAATAATTCTTCAGCATGTTTTATGCTTGCTTCTGTAATTTCTTTTCCAGTTATCATTCTTGCAATTTCATTAACACGCATGGAATTATCTAGTTCTTCAATAGTAGAAGTTACAGTATCTTCGCCTTCATTTTTTGTAACTTTAAAATGATTATTAGCATATATTGCAATTTGTGCCAAATGCGTAACACTTAATACCTGTTTTCTTTTTGAAAGGGCAGCTATTTTTTCACCTATAACCTCAGCTATTCTTCCGCCAACTCCAACATCTATCTCATCAAAAACGCATGTTTCACAGTAGTCGCCTAAAGAAAGTACATTTTTTAATGAAAGCATTATTCTTGATATTTCCCCTCCAGAAGCAATTTTTCTAAGAGGCTGATATATACTCTGTTTATTCGGTGCTATTATAAACTCTATATTATCTATTCCATTAGAATTGGCCTTTATATTTGAGCCGTCAATATTTAGTATTCCTTCATCATCTTCATCTAAAGTTATTTCAACATCAAATTTTGTAGATGACATACCTAAATCATTCATCTCGCTTTCTATAGCCTTTATAAATTCATCTTTTCTATTATGCCTTATATCAGATATTTCTTTAGCAAGTATTGAAGTTTTTTCTCTTAAAGATTTTATTTCTTTTTTTAAATTTTCAATATCCTCTTCTGAGAAATTTAAAGACTCTAATTTTTCTTTTGCATCTTTGGCATATGATATAATTTCTTTTATATTAGAGCCGTATTTCTTTTTAAGGTTATTTATAAAGAAAAGTCTTTCATTAAGGGATTCAAGTTCTTCAGGGTTAAATTTTGTTTTGTATCTTATTTCTGTTAATACGCTTTTTATATCTTCGAGATTTAACGTTATGCCTTCTATCTGCGAAGCAATATCTGAAAGTCTGCTGTCATATTTTGATACCGTCTGCAATGCTCCTATGCTTCTTGTGAGTTTTGTATAAGCTCCAGATTCGCTTCCGAATATATCTTTATTTATAGAAGAAAGCGATGAGGCTATACTTTCAGCATTTGACATCATTGTTATATCGTTTTTTATATCCTCATCTTCATTGGGTTTTAATTTTGCTTTTTCTATTTCGTCTATTGCATATTCCAAAAATGATTTTTCTTTTAGAATAGAGTTTTTATTCTGAGATATTTCATTATATTGTCTTATAAGTTTTGTTAATTTATAATAATGATTTTTATAATTTTCAAGTTTATCTTCTATATTTAAATAACTGTCATAAAAATTAATATGATTTGCAGGATTAAAAAGAGACTGATGTTCATGCTGTCCATGAATATCAACTATTAAATCTCCAAGCTCTTTTAATTCAGCAACTTTTACTCCTACATTATTTATAAATGACTTGCTTTTTCCGTCTTTAGTAATTTCTCTTTTTATAGTAAGTTCATCATTATTAATTTCTATATTCCATTCTTTTAATTTATTTTTTACTATTTCTGAAGATGACTGAAGTTTGAAGTTTCCAGTAACAATAAGTCTGTCCCCATTAGAGCCTACCATTCTTATAGAGCCTTTTTCACCTGTAATAAGTTCTAAAGCACTGATTATAATACTTTTACCGGCTCCAGTTTCTCCAGTAAGCACATTAAAACCGCTGCTGAAATTAATTTTTAATTTATCTATTAAAACAAAATTTCTTATTTCAAGATATTTTAGCATTATCTGCCCCAATTAAGTTTATTTCTAAGTATATCGTAAAACAGTCTGTTAGCACTTTGAAATATGTAACAGTTTTTATCACTTATTTTTGCCTTTATTTTATCATAATTTTTAAATTGGCATATATCATACCCATCTATAATAACCATAGCTTTTAAAGATTTTTCTGTTAATTCTAATTCTATAGTATCATGTTTTGGAATAACCAGCGGTCTGAACGTAAGTGAATGCGGAGCTATAGGTACAAAAGATATAGCATCAATACTAGGCGATAATATAGGTCCTCCTGCACTTAAGGCATAAGCAGTAGAGCCTGTAGGGGTTGCTATCACTACTCCGTCAGCTACTATTGAAGATATAAGTTTACCTGATATCATAATATTAATATATATAGCTCTTCCAGAACATTTACTTAAGACAAGTTCATTAACAGCTAAATATTCTTTAATAACTTTCTTATTAGTAGAATATAGACTTACAGATAATAAAGTTCTAGGCTCTATTTCATAAAGTGTTTTTTTACCTTCAAGATATTCATTAAGTATCATATATGCTTCATTCGGAGGAATCTCTGATATGAAACCAAGCGTGCCGTTATATATTGGTAGTACAGAAATATCATATTTTATAGCTATTTTTAAAGCAGATAATAATGTGCCGTCTCCTCCAATAGATATAAGCATTGATACATCTTTTAATTTTCTTATTGCTTTTTTAATATTCATATAAGTAGATATATCATAATCTATTATAATAGGTTCTATATTGTATTTTTTTAATATTTTTTTAATGTTTTTTAGAATGCAAGCAGGATCACCCCTAAGTGTATTTACTATAATTCCTATTTGCTTTTTTGCTTTGTTATTCATATTACTTTAATTAAAAACTCTAAAAATAATTCATTTGATTATATCAAACAGTAATTAATATATCAAGTTATATATTGATAATTTTTAATTTTTATAATAAACTATTGATATGATATTGTTTAGTTTAATTTATTTTTTGTTGGGATTTATCCATACATTATTATGCATTATTATCGCATTTCCTGTTTATCCGTTTATCCGTATATTCAGCAAAAAGAAGGCAAAATATTGGGTGCATTCAATGGCAAAAGTTTGGGGAAGAGTACTTATGAAAATGGCTTTTATCTCATTTAATGTTGAAGGAAAAGAAAATTATAATCCTAATAAAACATACCTTCTTACTCCTAATCATCAAAGCTCATTTGATATATTTGCATGTTTTTCAATATTTAAAAAATCATATGCTTTTGTTTCAAAAGATACTTACGGAAAAGTGCCTTTAATAGGTTTTGGTATGTCGCTTGCTAATTATATATTTGTAAAACGCGGTACTGTAGGTGCTGTAAAATCTATAGATGATATGGAAGACAGATTAAAAAATGGTACTAGTATAGTTATATATCCGGAAGGAAGCAGAAGTGCTGACGGAGAAATAAGAAAGCCAAAAAGAGGAATATTAAAAATAGCAGAGAGATGTCCTGATATAGAAATACTTCCTGTTGTCATATATGGAACTAGAGATATTATGAAGGCAAAGAGTATTAAAATTAATCCTTTCAGAAAAATAAGAGTAAGATTTCTAAAACCTTTCTATCTAAAAGATATAGATGGAGATGATAATGCCAAGTTAAATTATTGGTATGAGATTATGTCTAAGAACTATAATGAGGTTAAAAACGGAAAGTAAGGTATAAAAATTTATTTGTCTTTTAGAGGTTTATATTAATCAAGGATTAATTTTTATTAACAATAATAATTTTCCCTTTTAAAATTTAATAAATTTAAAAAAGCAAATCGCTATAAGTATAACTTATAGCGATTTTGGAGTTTTATGTACTTATAAAAAATTGATAATTTTCTTATTTACTTTTAAGTAAAGAGTTTTTTAAAATTAATTAAACTGTTATTTTTAGTAGTAATACTATATTAAATAAGTATTAAAGTCAATATATTTATATGTAATTTTTTTATAATTTTAAATTAAAGCCGTAAAGATTACTAAACTTTACGGCACTTTATATAAAATTTATTTATTTTTTAATTAGATAATGCTGTCTTAGGATCTGTATATTCTATATCAAATGCTTCAGCAACACCTTTAAATGTACATTTTCCATTATAAGTATTAAGTCCGGTAAGCAAAGTATTATTTGTTTTGCAAATTTCTTCTAATCCTTTTTCAGCAATCATTATTCCGTAATGAGTTGTAGAATTAGTAAGTGCTATAGTAGAAGTTCTTGCCACAGCCCCCGGCATATTGGCGACACAGTAATGAACAATATCGTCTACTATAAATATAGGGTCATCATGAGTAGTAGGGTGAGATGTTTCAAAACAGCCTCCTTGATCAATAGCAACGTCTACTATTACAGCTCCTTTTTTCATCATTTTTAAATGCTCTTTTCTTAAAAGTTTAGGAGCTTTAGCCCCCGGTATAAGTACGCTTCCAATCACAACATCAGCAGTTTTAAATAATTCTTCTAAAGTTGAAGGAGCACTGAAATATGTATTTATCCTCATATTAAATATTTGATCTATATAGGATAGTCTTGCTGCATTAATATCAGTAATAGATACATTAGCTCCAAATCCCATAGCTATTTGAGCAGCATTAAGCCCTACAACACCAGCACCTAATATAACAACATTTGCTTTTTGTACTCCCGGAACACCTCCTAATAATACGCCTTCTCCTCCGAATTTCTTTTCCATATATTTAGCAGCTTCCTGAATTGACAATCTTCCAGCTATACCGCTCATAGGAGCTAAACAAGGCAGCTGATTCATTTCATCTTTCATGGTCTCGTATGCTATTGCTCTTATTTTTTTCTTCAAAAGCATTTCTGTTAAAGGTTTGTCAGCAGCCAAATGTAAATAAGTGTACAATATTTGATTTTCTCTGAAATATTCATATTCTTCTTCTATAGGTTCTTTTACTTTAATAATCATATCTGCTTCAAATACTCTTTTTTTATCAGCTATTTCAACACCAACTTTTTTATATTCTTCATCGCTAAATCCGGATCCTTCTCCTGCACCTTTTTCTATAATTACTTTATTACCATGCAGTATATAATCAGCTGCATTAGCAGGTGTTAATCCTACTCTGTACTCTTGATTTTTAATTTCTTTTGGACATCCTATAAGCATATAAAAAAACTCCTTTAAAATCAAAATTACTTTATATAGAAGTATATTATATTGTGTATAAAACTCTATATACATACAATATAGTTGTTTAATTATGGTTTGTCAAGAAATAAATTAGTTTTTTATTTTATTTAATATATTTTTATTTTGTATTTTTGTTTGATTATTATACATTTAATATGAATACTATATACAATAAATTTTTGTACATAATTTGAATATTATACTTGAAAAAATTAAACTTCATATTATAATACATAATAATAAATATGATATTATACTACTTAATTTAATATCAAATCACTTAAAAATATAGGAGAATATAAGGTGAATATTAATAATAATGCCTCTCAGTTAAAAAAAGAAATTTTGGTAAAAATAGCATTAATGTTTATTGAAGACAGATTAATAGAGGATATAGATAGATTGCCTATAGAAATTATACCAAGAGACAGTAAATCTATAAGGTGCTGTATACATAATGACAGAGAAATAATGAAAAATAGAATTATGGCTAGGCTTGGAATAAGCGTTGAGGGTAAAGAAGACAGCGGAATACCATTGTCAGAGTATGCTAAATTAGCTTTAGAAAGAGAAAAACCAACTTGGCCTATGCTTACAGTACTTGATGAGGCATGCAATGCTTGTGTAAGAGCAAATTTTATGGTTACTAATGCATGTCAGGCTTGTTTGGCAAGACCTTGTTTGGTGAATTGTCCTAAAGATGCAATTACTATTTTAGATGAAAAAAGGGCACATATAGACAGCAGCAAATGTATAAACTGCGGATTATGTTTAAAAAATTGTCCTTATCATGCTATTATATATATACCTGTTCCTTGTGAGGAATCTTGTCCTGTAGGAGCAATTAATAAAAATGAGCAGGGTAAAGAAGTAATAGACTATCATAAATGTATATTCTGCGGCAATTGTATGAGGGAATGTCCTTTTAGTGCTATGATGGATAAGGGACAGCTTGTAGATGTTTTAAAACACTTAAAAGAGGATAAAAAAGTTAATGTTATGTATGCTCCTGCTATTGCTTCACAGTTTAATGCTAAACCTGGACAATTAAAAAGTGCATTACTAAAAATAGGATTTAATAAAGTCTGGGAGGTGGCTTTGGGTGCTGATGTTACTTCTGACAGGGAAGCTGCTGAGTTTGAAGAGAGAATGGAGAGGGGAGATAAACTTATGACTACTTCATGCTGTCCTGCTTATGTTAAAGCTGTTAGAAAACATGTGCCTGAATTGATTCCTTGTGTATCTGAAACTAAAACTCCTATGCATTATACCGCTGAGATGATGCATGCTGAAGATCCAGATGCTGTTAATGTTTTTATAGGTCCTTGTCTTGCTAAGAGAAGAGAGAGTATAGATGATGAATTGGTGGATTATTGTTTATCTATGGAGGAGCTTGATGCTTTATTTATAGCTACTGGTACAGAAGTTGCTAAAGAGCCAGACTTGGATATAGGAGTTGTTCCTACTGCTTCTGGAAGAAAATATGCTATGAGCGGCGGTGTAGCTGAAGCTGTTAAAATAAGATTAAAACACCCTGAAAAATTAAAAGCTGCTGTTATTAACGGGCTTGATAAAGATGGTATGAAGCAGCTTAAAGGATACGGAAAAGTTCAGTCTGGAGAAACTCCTGTTACTGATGATACTCCTAATCTTGTTGAGGTTATGGCTTGTAACGGAGGCTGTGTAGGAGGTCCTTGCGTAGTTAAAAATCCTAAAGCGGCTGCTGTTCAATTACAAAGATACGCTTCTACTGGTACTGAAGTTAAAAAAGACTGATAATTTATTAAAATAAGCAATAATTAAAGGCAGGAGTTATTATTACTCTTGCCTTTTTTATTTATTTAATTATTCTTAATTTAATTATTCTATCAATAATTTTTCTATATTTTTCAAATTTCTTTCTTTTGCATAGTATAAAGCATCATTTCCCTTACTGTCTTTTATGGTTTTGTCAGCATTATGCTCTAATAGAAGTTTTACTATTTCTACGTAATTAATAGTATCTTTTCCAAATATCGCTATTTCAAGCAGAGCTGTTCTTGATAAATTATCTATATGATTAACATTTACATCTGTATTTTCAAGCAGAAATTTTACTGTTTCCCAATGTCCTTTTTCGCATGCCAGTGTTAAAGCATTTGCTCCATATATATTAACTACTTTAGTATCAGCATTAACATACATTATTTTTATTGTATTTATATATCCTTTCTCGCAGGCATATAAAAAAGGAGAATTAAATTTATTATCTTGTATATTAACATTTGCCCCATTATCAATAAAAAGTTTAGCCATTTTCATATCATTTTTATATATTGCTATCATTAATGGAGTTCTTTTCATATCATCTTGTATATTAACATTAATACCCATTTCTATATATTCCTGTACTGTTTTTATATCTCCGCTATGTACTGCCGAAAAGAAACCTATTTTTATATCTGCAAATAACATCGCATCTGATATTAATAAGATAATAATTAAAACTTTCATAATTTAATCCTTAAATTGTACTCTTTTTGCCAAGTCAAACAATATATTTTTATATTACTAAAATACATTACTATTAAAATAACTTTAAAATACTTCCAAATATAAAAATTATGATAACATATTTTAATTTTTTTTTATATTTAAATTGTAGGATTTATTTTTATATATTTTTACAGCTTGTATTAATATATAGTTTTAAATGGGTGTTTTTATTATATTTTTAATAATGGAATTAAAAAAATATCCGAAGAATTATTAAAGAATTATAAAAATAATTAGGAATTGAAAGTGCGTTATATAGGTATTTTTATAGCGTTTATTTTATTTTGTACAGTCAATCTAAATGCGGCTGTTATTAATGTTTTTTCAGATACAAATAATGTTTATTACAGTTCATTAGATAATATTACTAATAGTTTTATATTAAATAACGGTAATTCAGATGAAGTATCAAACGATATGACATTAATATTTGAGAGAACTATTTTAGGCTCTTCATATTTTCATGGATTAAGCTACAGTTCAGATATAAAATATATAGCTGGTGCTAATGGCGGAAAGGCTGTATTTTTTCCAAATATTAGGTCTTATGTGAAAATAGATCATTATTTAGATAGTTCTGATGATGTTTCTATGTCAAGTTTTACTTTTGAATTTTATTTAAATCCTTATAGAGTAAGAATGAATTCTAAAGTGCTTTCAAAGATGGCTATATATAATGATAATGGTGTTACAAAATATGCAGGTATAAGAGCAAATATTATTAATGGCAGATTAGTTTGGCAGTTTAATAATTTGTTTTCTTATAATGGTCAGTATACAAATGTTACTTTATCAGGAGGAGAGTACTTAAAGGAAAATGAATGGAGACATCATAGTGTTAGTTTTGATGCTTCTACAGGAAAATTAGTAAAATATATAGACGGACTTGAAGAAGAAGTTATATATTTAACAAGTACAGGGGATAGAAACGGATCTCCTTATGTTGCTGAATTTGAAAATATCAAATTAGATCCTCTATATTTAGGACAAGGTTTTATAGGAGGCTTAGATTCTTTTTATTTTACCCCTGATTATAAACAGGATTTTAATTTATATAGATATTCATCAAACGGAGAAATAATAAGCAGAGTTATAGATTTTGAAGATAAAAATACATTTATAGACTCTATAAATTATACAGGAAGTTATACGAATGGCTGCTATATAGACCTTTATTATAGAACTTCAGATTATTATTTTGCTCCAGATGATAGTAATATAGCCTGGCAGTATTTAGATAATAATACTAATTATATGACATCTAATGTAAGATATCTTCAGATAAGAGCTGTATTGAATAGCAATGCTGATAGAAATATAACCCCTATATTGAACAATGTTGATATTTCCTATCATAAAGGAAGACTTCCTCAGATACCTGTTAATTTAACAGCAACAGCTGTTAATAATAATTCTGTTATGTTAAGATGGGATAGTGTTCATGAAGATGTTGTAGGCTATAAAATATATTACGGTACAAAACCCGGAGTTTATAATGATGCTGAATATACTCCTATACAGATAGGAAATCAGACTGAATACTATATAGAAGGACTTAATACGAATGAGGTTTATTATTTTACTATAACCGCTATAGGCGGAGAAGGCGGGAATATAGAGAGCGGTTTTTCTAAAGAAGTTTATGTCAGACCAGTTCATTAAAATAAAAAAGGAGATTAACGTGTCTACTAATACTAAAGCAATGAAATTAAGTAATCTTGCAGAGGAACTTTTAAAGAAAGGAGTAAATGAAGAAGCTATCGAGGCTTTAAAAAGAAGTATGAGATTAAGTACTTCTGAAGATATGAAGTCGTATTTACAGGTAGCTGTTTCCTTATTTGAAAACGGCGATTATGAACATGCTAAAATATTTTTAAACACTTTCTTGGAATATTGGATGGCAGCTGAAGCATATTTTATTTTGGGAGCTATTGCCAAAAAAGAATACAGACTTCAAGAGGCTTTTGAACTTTATAGAAAAGGTATTACACTATATACTTCTCAGAATCTTGATCCTTATTATGAGTTTTTGTCTTTATGTACTATGCTTAAAGAAGAAGACAAAGGATTGGAAGCTGCCAAAAATGTACTTAAAATTAATTCAAAAGACAGAGTTGCTTTGGTTTATATGGCTAATTACTTTTTTAGAAATGAACTTTATAAAGAGGCTATGAACTTTTATAAAATATTAGTAGATAATAATTTGGCTGACCATAATGATTATCATTATTACGGTGTATGCCTTCATGAAATTAAAGATTATAAAAGAGCTGAAAATATGTATTTGCAGGCTTTGGCTATGTATCCTGCTGATACTCCGGAAATTCTTGCTCTTAAAAACCTTAGAAGCAAAAGTTTAAAAGATAATTATCCTAATTTGGAAGAAAGCAAAGCTAAATATACTAAAAAAATAAAAGAAAATCCTGATTCTAGTTCTTATTTCCATTTAGGCAATATTGAATTTATTAATGGAAATTATGAAAAAGCTGCAGAGTTTTACTCTAAAGCTAAAGAAGTTTATGAAGAGAAAGTCTGCGTATCTTAAATAAGAGTTTATTTCTGCAATTACATATAAATAAAACTTTTTATTATAAATTGTAAATCTAAGTTATATATTAATTATATTATAAAATAATATAATTACTTATATATAAATAATAATATTTCATTAGTTTTGCATCAAGTATAATATCATTACCTATTTTCATTATATATTTTATATATTCAGTAATAAAACTTTTATAATTTCATAATTATATAAAATTAAATTTATTTTATTGACACTAATATATAATTTTACTATACTAAATTTATAAATTATTCTAATTATTATTTCATTTTTTATTTAGTATTAGGGGTATCATTATGAAGAAAATACATAGTTTATCTTTTAAACTACCAGTTACTATCAGTTTATTGTCAATATTGATGTTAGGTTTTTTATTGTCAACTTCAGTATACTTTTCAAATAAAGGTATAACTGAAAGTACAAATACGGGCTTTGAGAATACCGTTGAGGGGTACGCTAACTTGTTTGATTCTATATTAAATGCTCAGGTTATGCTTAATAAATCATATACAAGCGGTGCCAATATTAAAAATTTCTTTTCAAATGCCGCTGCCTATAGTAATAATGTTTATTTGGATATAACTTCATTTGTAGAAAATAATAATTTTGTAGAGAATATTTCTATAATGGATACTAGAGGTGTGATAGTTTTTGATAGAAACTCACAATTAATAGGCCGAAATTTCATGGATTTAAGACCCACTATGATGAATAAATTATTAGCAGGCGAAGAAGTTTCTTTTGGAGATGATATTGTTAAATCAGCTGCTACTGGGGATCTTACAATATCTTTAGGGGTGAGAATACTTGATTATAATGATCAATTGATAGGTTATTTAGTTTCTATTATAAAAATAATGTCTATATATGACGCCTATTTTAGTAATGTACGCTTAGGACAGTCTGGAAGGATAGTAACAGTTAATAATAAATCTGTGGTTGTAATGGATACAGATCCTAAAGAAATAAATAAGCAGGCTCCGAGTGAATATAATAGTATAATGCAAAACTCATCTGTATCTGGAAAGTTAAAATATGGTGTAAGAGAAGGATTTTATAAAAAAATGACTGCTCAGCCTTGGATAGTCGCTTATGCTATGGATACTAAAGAGATATATGAAGTTAATAGATCTATTATTGTAATAAGTGTAATAATAGGCATTATATCGATGGTTATTATGACATTAGTAGTATTTTTATTTACTAGAAGCATAATAAAACCTCTTAATATTGTAGTCGAAGAGGCTAAGGAGATAGAAAGCGGCAGACTTATTATGCATAAAAGAAAGCTAAATAGAAAAGATGAGATTGGAGAATTATCACATTCTTTTCATAATATGAAATATAAATTAATAGAAGTAATAGAAACAACTTTGCATAATGCTGATAAGATGTCGCATGCGGCTAATGCCCTTGCTTCTGGAAATAAGAACCTAGCTGCAAAAGCAGAAAATACAGCAGCCAACCTTGAAGAGACTGCATCTTCTATGGAAGAAATATCTTCAGCAATATCAATGGCTACTAATAATTCTGTAAAAGGGAATAATATGATGAATAGCTGTAAGGAAGCTATAGAAAATGCTGCTTCAGTGGTATCAGAAACAGTAAAAAGTATGAATGAAGTTAATAATGACAGTGAGAAAATTAAAGATATAATAAAAGTTATAGAAGGCATTGCTTTTCAGACTAATATTTTAGCACTTAATGCGGCTGTAGAGGCGGCACGTGCAGGAGATCAGGGTAAAGGTTTTGCTGTTGTAGCAAGCGAGGTTAGAAGTTTGGCACAAAATAGTCAGACTTCTGCTAAAGATATTACAGAATTGATTAATCAGGTATATGAAAAGATAAATAAAGCTAATGAGATTGTAGAAAGTCAGGAACAATTATTTATAGGAATAAAAGAGCAAATAGAAAATACGGCAAATATTATAAAAGATATAAGTGCTGCTGCCGTAGAACAGCAGTCTGGAGTAGCTCAGGTTAATAAAGCTGTTATGGAAATGGATACTATTACTCAGGAAAATGCTGCTTTGGTAGAAGAGTCTACTGCTTCTTCTATATCGCTTTATAATGATGCTAAAGAACTTCAAAATGTTGTTAGCTTTTTCCATATAGAAAAATAATTATAAAAAATTAATAAAAGCTATTTACAAAATAATTTATAGTTTTATAATAAAATAACCTAAGTGAATAACTGTTAATGTTTATCATAAAGGAATTTATTTTAAAATAATATTTATATTTTTTGTTAGTTTATGGAAAATAATAGAATTGCTGTTATAGGTATAATAATTGAAGACACCAATGCTGCGGCAAAGGTGAATGAAATTCTTCATAGCTACAGTGATTTTGTTATAGGAAGAATGGGTATACCTTACAGAGAAGAAAATATAAATATAATAAGCATAGTATTAAATGCTCCTATAGATAAAATTAATAGTTTAACAGGTAAACTTGGCATGATTGAAAATGTTTCTGCAAAAGCACTTTATGCCAGTAAAAAATAATACCTAAACAGTTTAATTATAAAATAGGAGTATATTTTATGTCTTTAAAAACTTTATTCAAATACGATTCTAAATCAAGAAATGCAAATGAGTTTATCAATGATGAGGAAATTCTAAAAACAATATCCGAAGTAGAAAATGGCAACTATAATATAAGAGAAATATTAGATAAAGCTAATGAAATGAAAGGCTTAGAGCCTAAAGAGGCATTAGCTTTACTTCTTTGCAATGACAAAGATGCTGAAAATGAGATGTTTGAAATAGCAAAGAAAATCAAATTAGAAATATATGGTAAAAGAATAGTTTTATTTGCTCCGCTTTATTTATCTAACTATTGTATAAACGGCTGTGTTTACTGTCCTTATCATGCCAAAAATGGTCATATAGCAAGAAAACAATTAACTCAAGATGAAATTAGAGCAGAAGTTACAGCATTGCAGAATATGGGACATAAAAGACTTGCTTTAGAAACTGGAGAAGACCCAGATTATGCTAGCATGGAGTATTTACTTGAATCTATAAAAACAATATACAGTATTAAACATAAAAACGGAGCCATCAGAAGAGTTAATGTAAATATTGCCGCTACTACAGTTGAAAATTATAGAAAGTTAAAAGATGCTGGAATCGGTACTTATGTGTTATTCCAAGAAACTTATCATAAACATACTTATGAGAAAGTTCACCCAAGCGGACCTAAAAGCAACTATGAATATCATACAGAGGCAATGGACAGAGCGATGGAAGGCGGTATCGATGATGTAGGTATAGGTGTATTATTCGGGCTTTATGATTATAAGTATGATTTTACTGCTATGCTCTATCATGCTAAACATTTGGAAGATACTTTTGGCTGCGGACCTCATACTATAAGTGTTCCTAGAATAAGACCTGCTGATGATGTTGATGTTAAAAGTTTTCCTAATGCCATAGTTGATAGTTTATTTAAAAAGATAGTTGCTGTTTTAAGAATTGCTGTTCCTTATACTGGTATAATAGTTTCTACAAGAGAGAGCCAAAAATCAAGAGAGGAGGCATTAGAAGTAGGAGTTTCTCAAATAAGCGGAGGTTCAAGAACTAGTGTCGGAGGATATGTTGAAGAGGAAGAAGAAAATTCAAAACAGTTTGAGATATCTGATAACCGTTCGCTTGATGATATTATTAAATGGCTTTCTGATATAGGTTATTTACCTAGCTTCTGTACTGCCTGCTATAGAGAAGGTAGAACAGGAGACAGATTTATGGCTTTTGCTAAGAGCGGACAAATAAAAAATTTCTGTCAGGCCAATGCTATAATAACATTAAAAGAATATAAAAATGATTATGCCAAAGAAGAAACTAGAAAATCTATAGATAAAGTTATGGCAAATGAAATAGAGAGAGTACCTAATGAAAAAGTAAAATCAAGATTGGTTGATGCTTTAAAAGGTATAGATGAAGGAAGAAGAGATTTTAAATTTTAATTTGTATATAATCTATTTTATATATTTAGGTATAAATTGTTGATTTAATTTTATGGGATATTTATTTCACCGAGCAGAAAAATATAACTTTTATTTGCTCGGTGTATTTTATTTGTTATATTTAGAAATAAGAATTAAATAAATTTTTTGAATATTATTAATTATAATATAAATAAAATGGAATGAAATATGAATACTACACCAAATTCAAATAGAACGCATATTGCAATATTTGGAAGAAGAAATGCAGGTAAATCTAGCATCATAAATGCAATTGCAAATCAAGACGTAGCAATAGTATCTGATACTGCAGGAACTACAACAGACCCTGTAAAAAAAGCTATAGAGATAAATGCAATAGGAGCATGTGTCATAGTTGATACTGCTGGTTTTGATGATGAGGGTGAGCTTGGAGCTTTGAGAATACATAAAACTAGAAAGATTATGGAATCTGCTGATATTGCTTTACTTGTATTTGATTCTTCTTTTATTAATAATGATTATTTGCTTGAATTAAAATGGAAAAATGAGCTTGTAAGTTTGGAAATACCTGTTATAGCCGTATTAAACAAAATAGATTTAAATGATAATTATAAAAATATAGAACAGAATATAAAAGAAATGTTCGATTTAGAAGTTGTTTCAATTAGTGCCAATAGCAGAGTTAATATTGATAATCTAATAGAATCTATAAAATCGTCAATTCCAAAAACAGAAGAAATTAGTATAACAGGGCATATAATTAAAGAAGATGATATTGTAATGCTTGTTATGCCTCAAGATATTCAGGCACCAAAGGGGCGTCTTATACTTCCGCAAGTACAGACTATAAGAGATATTTTAGACAATAAGGCTGTTATTATTGCTTCTACTTTTGATAAGTTTGAAAAAGCTATTAAAGCATTAAGTAAGCCTCCTAAAGTGATAATAACAGATTCGCAAGTTTTCAAAGAAGTAGAAAAGTTAAAACCTAAAGAAAGCCTTTTAACTTCATTTTCTGTGCTTTTTGCAAGATACAAAGGAAATGAAGAAGTATATAAAAGAGGTGCTGACTTTATAGACAATCTTACAAAAGAGAGCAAATTATTAATTGCAGAAAGCTGTACTCATGTTCCTTTGGAGGGTGATATTGGAAGAGTAAAAATACCTAATCTTTTAAAAAAGAAATTTGGTTTTGACTTTGATATAGACTATGCTGTAGGAAATGATTTTCCAGATGATTTGTCTAAATATGATTTGGTAATACATTGCGGCGGGTGTATGGGTACTAGAAAGCATATTTTAAATAGAATAAGAATATGCGAAGAGCAGAATGTTCCAATAACTAATTATGGCATGACTATAGCAAAGATTAATGGAGTGCAATATATATAAAAAAGTATTTTTTAGTATTACAAATAAAATAAATTATTAACAATATATACCTAAACAACTACATTTTGTCAATTTTTATATTTTGTAAATGTATTATCAACTTTTTTGACGTACAAAAAAGTTGCTGCCGCAGGCACGCTACGCGAAAACGCAATTGCTACAGCCTTACATTATTATAATATGTATTAAATGTGTGGTAATATCTAAAATTTGGGTTAAAAATGCAGTTTTTTTGGTTCTTTTATACCAATAAAAGAACTGGTGTGCGGGGCAAAGCCCCGCAAATATTTTAAATTAGAAAATTAAGTTTGTCAATTTTTTGTTGTTCTTTTTCCTGTATCTACACGGTGTGGACTTCGTCAAAGAACCATACGAAGTGTGCCTACTGCAGGCAAAAGTGCAAATAAAAAATAATATTAGTTGTGTTTTATATTTTAGATAATTTATTAAATTTTTTAAAATAAAACATAAATTAGTTATGAAAATAACAGCAATTTAGTAAGTATTTTTACTAAAAATTAAAAATAAAGGAATATAAACTTGATTAATATAAATAAAGCAAAAGAAATTATTAAAAAAATAGATAAAGAAGAGAGCATATCCTATGATGATGCTTTAGTGTTATTATCATCTTTTGAGTACGATAATAATATTAATAAAAAACAATTAACTCAGAAAGAAGAAGAGAGCATAAAAGAATTAAAAGAATATCTTAGAGTGAAGGCTAGGGAAAAGGCAGATAAAATATTTGGAAAGTATGTTTTTATGCGAGGGCTTATAGAGTTTACCAATTACTGCAAAAATGACTGTATATACTGCGGTATAAGAAAGAGCAATAAAAATGCTGAAAGGTATAGATTAAATAAAGAAGATATTTTATCATGCTGCGAACTTGGTTATGAAATAGGATTTAGAACTTTTGTTTTGCAAGGCGGAGAAGATCCTTATTACAATATAAGTATAATGTCTGATATAGTGGATGCTATTAAAACTAAATTCCCAGACTGTGCATTAACATTATCAATAGGGGAAAAAGAAGAAGAGTATTACAGAGTATTAAAAGAAAAAGGAGCTGACAGATTTTTATTAAGGCATGAAACTTCAGATAATACTCATTATTCAAAACTTCACCCAATAGACATGAGTTTGTATAACAGAAAAGAATGTTTAAGGAGTTTAAAAAAGTTAGGCTTTCAAACAGGTACAGGAATTATGGTAGGAAGTCCGTATCAAACTTTAGAAAATATTGCTTGTGATTTGGTATTTATGCAGGAAATAAAACCAGAGATGATAGGTATAGGACCATTTTTGCCGCATAAAGATACACCTTTTTCTAATGAGAAAAAAGGAGAGTTGGAACTTACTTTAATACTCATAAGCATACTTCGTTTAATTTTTCCTTTAGCATTAATACCCGCTACTACAGCTTTAGGCACTATAAAAGAGGGAGGACGAGAAATGGGTATACTTCATGGTTCTAATGTTGTTATGCCTAATTTATCTCCTATGGACGTTAGAAAAAAATATTTATTGTATAATGATAAAATAGCTACAGGAACTGAATCTGCTGAGGGCGTTGAAAGTTTAAAAAATAATATGAAAAATATCGGGTATATTCTTACTGGAATGAGAGGCGATTATGATATAAGCAGAGGCAAAAAATAAAATTATATATTTACATATAGTTAAATATATATTAAAATACTTATACTATAAAAATAAAGATTAGTTTATGAAAAATATATTTAATAACAGAACAGGTAATAATATAAATAATAAAAATATAATACAGACTATAGATGAGCTTTTTAGAAGAGTATCAAATTTAGTAGCAATAGCAGGTTCTATATTTGCAATATTTGTTCTTCTTATGCAGGTAAGACAGATTAATGCCAGTAATTTTTATATAGCCAATTATGATAAAATAATTAATATTATTACAGTTTGTTTTGTTTTTATACTTATAGATCAAATAAGAATAGCACCTAGGAAACTTTATATAGTAGTGCCAATTATTCAGCTTATAGGGCTTTTACTTCTTAATTTTTTCAGCAAAAAATATTATGATATATATGCAAATAGAATAATATGGACTATAGCAGGGTCAATACTTTTCTTTTTGGTTATAGTTATAAATTGGCTAAGATTATCGTATTCTAAGTTTACATTATATCAAATGATTATAGCTTCTTTTGTATTTGTTATAACATTAGGAAGCTTATTATTATATCTTCCTTTAAGTACAGTAAGCGGTAAATTATCATTCGTTGATGCTTTATTTACAGCAACAAGTGCAGTATGTGTTACAGGGCTTAGTGTTATAGATATATCCAAAGAGTTTACATTATTTGGGCAAGTTGTATTAATAATTCTTATACAAATAGGCGGACTTGGTATTATGTCTATATCGGCGATAGTGCTTTTGTTTTCGGTAAATAAAGGAAGTGTTCAGGATAGGGTTAGAACTTTAGAGATGTTTAATACTCAAAATAAAGATATTATACAATCAACAGTAAAAGTAATCTTTTTATCAACATTTTTCATAGAACTATTAGGAGCTGTTTCTTTATTTACTGTTATGGAAACTGACAGTAAATTAGGAATGCGTATATTTTCGTCTGTGTTTCACTCTGTAAGTGCTTTTTGTAATGCAGGATTTTCTCTTTATACAGATAATCTTCATCAGTATTCAGCAAATATTACAGTTAATGTTACTATTATGCTTCTTATCACTTTGGGAGGTATAGGATATCCAGTAATGCTTACAGTGTCAAGGGCTGTAATTAATAAGATAAAGGGACAAAGATACGTATTTGATGTTCAGGCTAGAATAGTTATATATACAAGTGTTATGTTGATAATAGTAGGAAGTGTTTTCATATTTTTTAATGAATATTCAAATTCTTTAAAAGATTTGCCTTTAAAAGAAAAAATATTAGTTTCATTATTTCAAAGTGTAAGTCCTAGAACAGCAGGCTTTGAAACTATAGCATATAATTCTATGAGTACTGTTACTATAGGAGTAGTAATATTTTTAATGTTTGTAGGTGCTTCTCCCAACAGTACTGGCGGAGGTGTAAAAACTACTACATTATTTGTTTTTATGTTTTCAGTAATTACAGCAATTTTTAACAGACCTTATATTGTGGTTAATGGCAGAAAAATAAAAAGTGATACTGTTAATAAATCTGTTGCTATAGTTACACTTGCTATAAGCATTTCTGTACTTGCTTCATTTATTATGTTTTATATAGAAAAATCAAAAAATATGATGCCTATACTTTTTGAGGCAGTATCAGCTATAAGTACAGTAGGGCTTTCTTTGGGTATTACTCCTACAGTTACAGTATGGAGCAAATTAATACTTATACTATTGATGTTTATAGGAAGAGTAGGGTATCTTACTTTATTTATGAGCATAGGTTCTATTAATCAGGGAAAATATGGAATAATAGATTTGCCTACAAGTGATGTAACTATTGGTTAAAATATTATGTCTAAAGTTATTGTTGTATGCGGTGCAGGAGGAAAAACTTCTTATATAAAAAAGTTATCAGAAAGTTATAAAGATAAAAGGGTAGTTATAACAACAACAGCAAAAATTTTTAAACCTAAAAAATACACAGAAACAATAGATTCACATTCTTTTGATAATGATAATATTATTGTGTTAGGCAGATATTATGATGATAAAAAACTAATGTATAGAGGAGATGATGAATTAAAAAAAGCTATTAACTTGGCGGATATTGTTTTGATAGAGGCAGACGGAGCGAAGTATTATCCTATAAAAATACCTAATGATGAAGAGCCTATTATACCAGAGTTTTTATACGGAAAAATAGAGAAAATAGTTGTGGTTATGGGGCTTCATGGTTTAGGAAGAAAATTTAGAGAGGTTTGTTTTAGATATAATTTATGCAGTGAAATAGATAGTGAAAAGATAGTAGATTTTAAAACTATTAAATATATTGCAGATAAATATTATATAAATAAACTAAAAAATAAATGCAGTAATATAAGTTTATATTTAAATGATTTTACAAAGAATAATAATATTACATATAAAAAAACAGCATTTATTATATTAGCTTCTGGCAGCAGTAAGCGTTTTAATGGTAATAAATTAATTCATAAGTTTAAAAATCTAAATAATAAAACATTATTTGAAAACACCATTAATAAAATATCATATGTAAGAAAATTATTTAAAGAAGATGAAAAGCTAAAAAATATAGAAACTTCTGTAATAGCAGTAAGTATATATGATGAGATAATAAATAAAACATTTGAAAATAAAGATTATATTTCAGTATATAATGATAATCATAATGAAGGTATAAGCTCTTCTATAAAACTTGGTATTAATGAGGCTTTAAAAATAAATTCTGACTCTTTTGCTTTTTTTGTATGCGATATGCATGTTTTAGAAAGTAATGATATTTTTAATATGCTTAAATATTTTTATTATAGTCATAAAAATATAGGAGCTATGTTTACAGGAGATAGACCTTCTAATCCTGCGGTATTTTCATCAAGATATATTGATGAAATTTTAAGTTTAGAGTATGACAGCGGAGCATTAAAGATTATTAAAAAAAATATAGATGACTGTTTTTTTTATACAATAGATGAAAATAAATTAAAAGATATAGATACAAGAGAAGATTTAAAATGATGATATTAAAATGTTTATTAACTTTAATAATTCATTTTTTTATATGTATTTATGTTTTTTATAACGGATTTTATATTTATTTAATATAATTTTTGTTTTCAATATATTGACTTTAATGTTTTTCATGTTATTATACCTAGTAATAAATTGATCGGGATTAAAAAATGTATTTATTAGAAAATGTTTATATGTCTATTTATTTCTATAATAATTTTTATTTTCCCGAGACAATCTCTCTATAATAAGCCGTGCGTTTATTCTAATTTATTCTAAATAACAATATTATTATATTACACTTATCTTTTAAGGAAGCTTTATGAGTTATAATGTTAATAAAAGTATATTTTTAGGTGATTTGCCTATAGGAAAATCTTTTTTCTTTAGAATAGAAAATTCTCTTTTGATATCTAATAAAGATGATATTATAGAAATCGTTTCATTTTCTGATAATTTGGAAAGTGATTTAAAATCGTACTGTGTATTTAAAGGAGAAACATTTCTTGATAAAATAAAAAATAAAGAATTGTATAGTTATTATATTAAGAAAAAATCTAGTACTAATTTTCCTAAATTTGACACTGATAAATCAGAATTAAGAAGTTACCCAGAATCAAATATAGGTCTTGCTCCAAGAAACAGTGTTGCTGAAAATGGTTCACCTGATTATGGTTTTGATTTGGATTATAAAGAAGATATATGGAATAATAATATAACAAAGCTTTACGAAGATACAAAAAAGAGTCAGTGGAATAGTTCTTCAGATATAGAATGGAAAGAAATACCTAATTATGATAAGGATATGGAATTTGCTATAGCACAAATTATGACATATTTAACAGAGAATGAATTTTCTGCTTTATATGTTCCTAGTAAATTCATATCAAAAATAAGTCCTTATTTTTATGAAGTACCTTTATTTTTGTCATCACTTATGAATGATGAAGCGAGGCATATAGATGCTTTTATTAGAAGAGCTAATATAAATGGTATGGGGGTTCAATATTCTTCAATAATAACTCAAAATTCCTTATATACATTGTATAAAGAAAATAATTATTTAAAATCTAGTTTTTTGCTTCATATAATGGGTGAAGGTACTTTTGTAGATTTATTAAGTTTTTTAGAAAAATATACACAAGATGAGGCAACTAAAAAACTTTTAAGATTAGTTAGAATAGATGAATTAAGACATGTAGCTTATGGCATGAATCATATAAAACAAGTTTTAAAATACAATCCTAAAAAAGTTAATATTTTAAAAGAAGCAGTTTTTAAAAGAAAAGAATATTTAGATGAGTTAAACGGAGAATCTACTTTACTTATAGAGTCTATGGCATTTTTAGCAGGTGGGGGTACATCATATAGTCAATATAAAACAGGTATGGATTTAGTCGGAGAGCTTAAAGAAAAAATGCATATTAATAGAGTTCAAAGGCTTGTTGATATAGGGATAGATGAAGATTTGGCTGTTGATATATCTAAGAAACATACCCCTAATTTCATGTGATTATCAATATTATTTTTATATAAATTACAAATATTTAAAAAAGGAGAATTAGAAAATGAGTAAAATTTTTGATGATGCAATTGAATTTGCAAAAAAATATGTTGCACCTTATACGGAAGATGTAGACAAAAATGCAAGATTTCCAAAAGAAGCTTATAATGAGCTTAGAAAACAAGGTTATATGGGGCTAGTCGTTCCTAAAGAATATGGTGGAATGGGAGGTGGAGCCAGAGAACATGCAGAAGTTGTTCATGCTTTAGCTAATTATTGTGCTACTACAGCTTTGTGTTATATGATGCATAATGTTGCAACTTTATCTATAGTGTTTTTTGGAAGTGATGAGCAAAAAAAAGAGTTTTTACCAAAAATAGCTAAAGGTGAAATAGCACTTGCTTTGGCTTATAGTGAAAGCGGAAGCGGTACGCATTTTGGAAGTCCTGATATGACAGAAACTAAATCAGGCGATAAAATCATACTTAAAGGAAGAAAAAGTTTTGTAACTAGTGCTTTATTTGCTGATTATTATTTAACTCTCACAAACTCCTGTGAAAATAAAGGTACTTTAAATAACTGGTTAGTTAATCACAAATTAAATGGAATGGTTCATGAGGAAAATAAATGGGATGGTTTAGGTATGAGAGGAAATGCTTCTATGCCTGTTTGTTATAATGATGTAGAACTTGATACATTCTACAGAGTTGGAAAAGAAGGGGACGGCGGAAATCAAGCTATGAGTATTACTGCATATTTTGTATTTGGTCTTGGTGCTGTTTATAGCGGACTTGCTAGGAATGCTTATAATTGTATATTGGATTATACAAAGAATAGAAAATATACTGATGGAAAATCTTTATCTGATATAGAAATGGTTAGAGTTAATTTAGCTGAAATATATACTAGAATGCAGTCAGCTGTTGACTTTACATTTGCTGCTGCTAATGCAGTTGAAAATAAAGAAGCTGATGCTACTTTAAAAGTATTTGGATGCCGAATTAATTCTATTGAGGCTGCTGCTTACTGCTGTCAAAAAGCTATGAAATTAGGCGGCGGAAATGCCTATGCTAAAAGACTTCCTCTAGAAAGATATATGAGAGATGCTTTGGCTGCTCCTGTTATGGCACCTGGTATTGATGTATTAAAAACTTGGCTAGGTGATGCTATAGTATTATAAAATAAAATTAAGAAAATATTATTTGTATTTAAGGAGATAAAATGAAAACATTATTACTTGGTGCTGTTGCTTATGATCCTAAGGTTGTAGGAGTATGGGATATAATAAGAGATTATAGTAATGAATACGGATTAAAACTTGATTATGTTTTATTTTCAAATTATGAGAGACAAGTTGATTCTTTATTAAAAGGTCATATAGATATAGCTTGGAATACAAATGTAGCTTGGATTCAAACTTTATATGCTACTAATGATAAAGCCAGAGCTTTAGCTATGAGAGATACAGATACTAATTTTACAAGTAAATTTATTGTGAAAAAAGACAGTACAATAAAAAAATTGGAAGATTTAAAAGGTAAAAAATTCGGAGTTGGAAGTTATGACTCTTCTCAGGCAGCTATATTACCTATACAATATATAAAAGAAGCTGGTTTGCAAATAAAAGAAATAGATCTTAATGCTGATACAGATCCGAATTGTGTTAATATAGTACGATACAATACAGATTTGGGAAAACATGGCGATACAGGTAAAAGTGAATGGCATGTATTAGATGATATAAAAAGCGGAGCATTAGATGCTGGAAGTATAGGTTCTACTACTTGGATACGTATACTTGAAGAAGGATTATATCCAGATGGAGAACTAATATCTTTTTATACTGGTCCTGAATTTTGTCATTGTAATTTCTCAGTTATGCCTGATTTTGATAAAGAGGCAGGAGATGCATTTGTTAAAATGCTTACTTCCCAAAGCAAAGATGATCCTATAATTAAAAAGATGATGTCTATGGAAGGATTAAATAAATGGATTGCTGTAGGTGAAAAAGAGCTTAGAGGATATGATTCTTTATATAAAGCTATGAGAGAACAAAATTATTTTGGCAATAAATAAAAATAAATATTTATCATAATGTTATCTGGGGCTTTATATTTTCATATAAAGTCCTTTTTGTTTGTTATTTTATATTAAAATAAAAAGCATAAGTATTAAATTAATAATAACTTATGCTTTATTTTTATTATGATTATATCTTTATAATTTTATTTTTTAGCTTCTTCTTTAGGAAGAACAACATTAAGTATAATAGCAACACAAGTAGCTATAACAACAGGGCTGCTTCCAAATACAGTTTTAGCCCAAGCAGGGAAAGTATCTAAAGCACCGCCAACTTGAACAGTACCCATACCTAAAGCAACAGCAAGACCAACTATTAAAGTATTTCTAGGTCCCATATTTTCAGTGAATACCAATTTTATACCAGTCATAGCAATAGAAGCAAATACCATAATAGTAGCCCCTCCAAGCACACATGAAGGTATAGTAGTAAGTAAAGCAGAAAATTTAGGGAATAATCCTGCAACTAATATGATAATAGCAGCAATTAAAAATACTATTCTATTGATAACTTTAGTAGTAGCAACTATACCAACGTTCTGACTGTAAGTAGCAGTAGGCAGACATCCGAACATAGAAGATAATATATTAGTAAGACCGTAAGCTGTGATGCCGCATTTTAATTCTTTATCGCTAGGCATTCTTCCCATACCTCCTGAAGTAGTAGCTGAGAAATCTCCTATAGCCTGAACAGAGTTTACAGCAAATAAAAGAGCTATAGCAATACAAGCAGAAGGATCAAACTCTATACCGAAAGGAAGTAGTTTCGGAGCTTGGAAAATACCGGCATTAGCAACACTAGTAAAATTAATCATTCCAAAGAAAAAAGCAGCTATATATCCTACTATTAATCCCATAAGTATAGAAGCTAGTTTTAAAAACCCTTTAGTAAACTGATTGAATATAATAACAGCAATAAGAGTGATAAAAGCAACAGCCCAATACTGCCAAGAACCAAAAGGAACAACCTCTCCATTTATACTATATAATGTGCTTCCTCCAGCCATATATCTTACAGCAGTAGGATATAAAGAAAGACCAACGGTAAATACAACAGTACCAGCTATTAGAGGAGGAAATAACTTTCTTATTTTTTCAACAGCAAACCCGAATATAATGGCTACTATACCGCCTATTACCTGAGCACCAAATATAATAGCAAGGCCTTGAGCTCCAAGACCTGTACCTTCAGGACCTCTTGCTATAGACTGCATAGTAGATACATATGCAAAACTAACACCAATAATCATTGGAAGTCTTGCCCCTATATGATAATTTTTAGTGATAGGTATTGGGAAAACCATTATTATTGTAGAAATAGCAGCAAATACTAAAGATGACTGAACTAAGAGTATTTGTTCCGGACTTCCGCTTTTAAGACCTGCTGCAGATGATACTATAAGTGCAGGTGTTACACAGCCTACAATCATAGCAACTACATGCTGAATAGCTAGCGGAAAAGCCTGCGACATCTTTGGAACGGCTTCGTATTCAAACAAAGCGTTTTGAGTTTTTTCATTTGTACTCATATTTCTTCTCCATTCATTAAATTGTTTTATTTAAATTAATAAACTATTTTGTACAGATATGCTCTATAAAATATTTTATTAAATTTAAAGCACATTTTTTCCTATACAGAGTGGTTGACCTTGCACTGTCTCTAGGTTTCATAATATTAGAATATGCTTCCTGTATAAGATTAATGCTGTTTTGCCATTCAAGAGTATTTGAAGTTATAAATTTTTCTTCTATAGCTTCATCTCTTGTTATAGTAGTTCCTAATGTACAGAAACTTATTTTAAATCTGTATTTATTATTTTCTTTAAGAGCTAAAGCACATATTGCTAGTTTTGATAATGCATTAGCTTTTCTAGTACCTATTTTTTTGTAGAAAGAATATTTATAATCTTTTTTTGGTATTATTATATGGGTGAGTATTTCATCATCTTTAATAGTAGTTTTTCCTATTCCGGTAATAAAATCTTTAATTTTTATATCCCTCTCTGAACCTTTAGTTTTTAATCTTAAAATACTGTCCATTGCATACAATGCTGGAAGGCTGTCAGCTGAAGGCGAAGCATTGCAGATATTTCCGCCGATAGTGGCTATATTTCTAATAGGAGGACCTGCTATACCGGATGCACTTTCTTTTAATACTTGAGGAATTAAAGGAGATTTAATAATTTCATCAAAAGTGGTTAATGCTCCTATGATTATATTATTTTCATCTTCTTTTATACCTTTTAATTCATCTAAATAATTTATAAATAATACAGGTCTGTCAAATTTAGCTATTAAATTACTTCCTCTCAAATGCTCAACCATCAAATCAGTACCGCCTGCAAATATTATAGGATTATATTTAGCTTTTAATTCTAAAGCTTCATTTATATTTTTTGCTTTTAAAGTTTTCTCTACTGCCATAGGTTTTTACCCTCCTTAGAAGCTATATCAGAAGCTCTTAATACAGCATTAACTATATGGTCATACCCAGTGCATCTGCATAGATTACCTGATAAACCTTTTCTTATATCATCTTCAGTAGGTTTTCCT